>NZ_CP031842.1:1500000-2237500 GCF_003441615.1 Dechloromonas sp. HYN0024
CTTCCGCCTGCTGGCCCGCTGGCCGGACATGAGCCTGCTTGAAGCGCAACTGAAAACCGGGCGCACCCATCAGATTCGCGTGCATCTGGCGCATCTCGGCTTTCCCATTCTGGGCGACGAAAAATATGGTGATTTCGTCCTCAACAAGAATCTCAAGCGCGACGGCCTTAAACGCATGGCCCTGCATGCCTGGCGAATGGTTTTTCGCCATCCGCTGACGGGGGCACCGCTGGAATGTATCGCGCCGTTACCGGACAGTTTTGGCGGCTATATTGCGGCGGTCGATGTCAGAACTGACCGTCAATTTACGGCCGACAATCTCGAAGAAATACTGAGCGATCAATGAAATACGAACTGGTAGTCTTTGACTGGGATGGCACGCTGCTCGACTCGGCCGGTGCCATCGTTCATGCCATTCAGGCCTCGGCCCGGGATCTCGGGTTGGCCGTCCCGGATGACGCCCGGGCCCGGCACGTCATTGGGCTCGGACTGGCCGATGCCTTGCGCCATGCCGTGCCAGATCTGCCGGCCGACGGGACGGCAGCGATGGTTGAGCGTTATCGTTTTCACTATCTCTCCGGGGACCATGGTCTGACCCTGTTCAAAGGTGTTCCGGAAATGCTCCAGCGCCTGCAGGCGGCCGGACACATCCTGACGGTGGCTACCGGCAAGAGTCGCCTAGGGCTTGAGCGGGCCTTCGATCACTCGGGGTTGCGTCCCCTTTTTCAGGCTTCGCGCTGTGCCGATGAATGCCATTCCAAGCCGCATCCGCAAATGCTCGAAGAGTTGATGGCGGAGTTTGGTATCGCTGCCGAGTCGACCATCATGATCGGTGACACCTCGCATGATCTGCTGATGGCAAGCAACGCCGGTGTCGACAGCCTGGCGGTGACCTACGGTGCCCATCCCCACAACCACCTGCTGGAACACAAGCCGGTGGCCTGCCTGCATACTGTTCAGGAACTCGACAGGTGGCTGCAGGACTTCGCCTGATTTGTGCCAGCCAGGACGTGGTCGAGGCCGGCGCGGGCTTTCGCTTTACGGTCAAACGTTACGACCAGGAGGTTCCGGCTTTCGTCATTCGCTTTCGTGGGCAAGTTCATGGCTATTACAACGAATGCGGCCACGTTCCGGCCCAACTCGACTGGCTGCCCGGCGAATTCTTCGATCATTCCAAGCTATACTTGATCTGCTCGGTTCATGGCGCACTTTATGCTCCGGAGTCGGGTAGATGTCTCGGTGGACGTTGTCAGGGGAAAGGTTTGAAGCCCCTGAAAATGCACGAGATCGACGGACAGATTTTTTTTACACCAAGAAAATAAACATGGATAGCCCCCAACCGCCCAACAACGATTCCGCCTGGGAGCGGAAAACCCTGGAAAAACTGGTGTTTGCCGCTCTTGACGAGCAGCGCTCCCGTCGCCGCTGGGGCATCGCCTTCAAGACCCTCGGTTTTGTGTATCTGCTGGCGGTGCTTATTGCTGTCGTCGATTGGGGTACCGGTGCCGAGCACCAGGAGCGCCACACGGCGCTGGTCAGCCTGCATGGGGTGATCGAGGCAAAGGGCGAGAGCAATGCCGAGAATGTCGTTGCCGCGCTGAACAGTGCCTTCGAGGAAAAGAACGTCGCCGGTATCATCCTGCGCATCAATAGTCCGGGCGGCAGCCCGGTACAGGCCGGGATCATCAACGACGAAATTCGCCGTCTGCGCGGCAAGCACCCGGACAAACTGCTCTATGTCGTGGTTGAGGACATGTGTGCTTCCGGCGGCTATTACGTGGCTGCTGCTGCGGACATGATCTACGTAAACAAGGCCAGCATTGTCGGCTCGATCGGCGTGCTGATGGACGGCTTTGGCTTTACCGGCACGATGGATAAGGCCGGTGTCGAGCGCCGCCTGCTGACGGCTGGCGAAAACAAGGGCTTCCTTGACCCGTTCTCGCCCCAGGCGCCGCAGCACAAGGCGCATGCCCAGACCTTGCTTAACGATATTCACCAGCAATTCATTGATGTCGTGAAGACCGGGCGCGGCAAACGCCTCAAGGAAACGCCGGAAATGTTCTCCGGCCTGATGTGGACCGGGGCCCAGAGCATCCAGTTGGGTCTGGCCGACGATTTTGGTAGCGTCGATTCAGTAGCACGCGATGTGATCAAGGCTGATAAGGTCCTTGATTATTCGGTCAAGGACAATATCGCCGAACGGTTTGCCAAGCGCCTCGGGGCCAGTACCTCGGCTGGATTCTGGAAGGGTTTTTCGGAAAGCGCGGCTGGCGTCAGTCTGCGTTAGCCTAGGCCAGCAACAGGAAAACCGTCGGACGCCGCTCGATTTCGGGCGGCGTTTGTTTTTTCCAGCCAGCGATGGAGCGGGTCAGGACCGATTCTCCCGGCAAGGTCAGGTCGGTTGCCACGGTGAGTCGGGTTGATGGCTGGCAGGCCTGCAGAATGGCATCGAACATCGCCCGGTTGCGGTAGGGTGTTTCGATGAATAATTGCGTTTGCTGGCGCTTTTTCGATTCGCTCTCGAGATCGCGCAGCATTTTCGTGCGATCTGCGTCCTTGGCCGGCAAATAGCCCTGAAAGGCGAAGCGTTGGCCGTTCAATCCCGATGCCATCAGGGCAAGGAGGAGGGAGGAGGGGCCGATGAGTGGTACAACCCGAATGTTTTCCTGTTGTGCCAGGGCGACCAGATTGGCGCCGGGATCGGCGACTGCCGGACAGCCGGCTTCTGACAGCAAGCCAACGTCGTGACCGGCGCGCAGCGGTTCGAGCAAGCGATCCAGTTGGTTTGCCTTGGTGTGCTCGTTGAGTTCCTGCAGTTGCAGTTCCTGCAGAGGGAGGTCGGTGCCGGCGGCTTTCAGGAAGGCGCGTGCCGTCTTGGCCTGCTCGACGACAAAGTACGTCAGGGGCCGGACGGCAGCCAGAACATTGGCTGGCAGGGATTCCTGCGGTGCTGTCGGGCCGAGCGGTACGGGAATCAGGAAAAGGGTGCCGGCCATCAGAGAACCGCCACGCCCTGGTGGCGCAACATGTCGCAGAGGGCAATCAGGGGCAGGCCGACCAGCGCATTGGGATCGTCGCCACGCATGCTGCTGAGCAGGGCGATGCCGAGTCCTTCTGACTTGGCGGAACCGGCGCAGTTGTAGGCCGGTTCGCGTTGCAGATAATTTTCAATTTCCTGGTCGCTCAGGTCTCTGAAGGTGACCAGCATGGGGACGCCGCGAACCTGTGCCTCCCCGGTTTGGGCGTTGAGCAAACAGAGGCCGGTATAGAAATTGACGGTTTTTCCGGACAGGGCGCGCAATTGCTCAACGGCACGGGCGTGTGTGCCCGGCTTGCCGTAGATCTTGCCGTCGACCGTTGCCACCTGGTCGCTACCGATGATCAGTGCATCGGGGTGGCTGGCGGCCACCGCTCTGGCTTTGGCTTCCGACAGCCGCAAGGCAATCTGTTCGGGTGTTTCACCGGGCAGGGCGCTTTCGTCGGTTTGTGGATTGGCAACGGTGAAGGGAAGGCCGAGGCGACCGAGGAGTTCGCGGCGGAATGGGGAAGTTGAGGCCAGAATCAGGTTAAGCGACATAAACATCCGTTACAACAAAGCCTTGCATTGAACACTTCAAGAAGCACTTTGTTTTGACTTGGAAAGCCAAAAATAATATCATTCAATGTTTAAGTCGCAACAGATCAAGATTGAAAAGGATTTCGGACGCTTTCGCATTTGCCCGTGATGGTCGTGTTCTCGAGGGAACGCTGGCTGTTGAGGGCCTTGAACGCCTGCATGATTTGCTGGCCGAGATCAGTGGAGAGGTTTCTTTCCAGTTGACCGGGTTCAAGGGTGATGGTGGAGAGCCCATGCTGCATCTGGAGGTTTCGGGAATCATCCCGCTGGCCTGTCAGCGTTGCCTGGAAGCCGTGCCTTGCGATCTTGATGTCGATGCTTTGCTGGAACTCGTTCCGCTTGGTGCCGATTTGTCGCAAGACGAACTGGAAGACGACACCCGGGATTTCCTGCCGGTGGAACGCGAACTGGATGTGGTCGAGTTGGTTGAGGATGAAATCCTCCTCGCCCTGCCAGTGGCGCCGCGGCACGAAAAATGTGGTTTACCTGGTGCGGCCGATGCTGGCGAGCGGATCAATCCGTTCGCGAAATTGTCCGGGCTAAAAGGTAAGCCGAACTGATTTTTTTGGAGTAACACAAAATGGCCGTTCAACAGAACAAAAAGTCCCCGTCCAAGCGTGGCATGCACCGTGCTCATGATTTCCTGACCGCTCCCCCGCTGGCTGTCGAGCCGACCACCGGCGAAGCCCACCTGCGTCACCACATTTCGCCGGCCGGTTTCTACCGCGGCAAAAAAGTCGTCAAGGGCAAGGGCGAGTAATCGTTCAATGAAGGGCAGGCGGTTCTAACGAGCCGCCTGCCTTTTATTTTGCCATGACAACCCGCATTGCCATTGATTGCATGGGGGGTGACCACGGTCCGTCAGTGACGGTGCCGGCGGCCATTCAGTTTCTTGCGGAGCATCCGTCAGCCAATCTCGTCCTGGTCGGTCAGGAAGAAGTGTTGCGCCCGCTGCTCGGCAACCATGTCAACGATTCACGCATCCGTCTTGTTCACGCCTCCGAAATCGTTGGCATGGATGAGTCGCCGGCGCTTGCCTTGCGCAATAAAAAAGATTCGTCAATGCGGGTGGCCATCAATCAGGTCAAGTCCGGCGAGGCCGATGCCTGCGTTTCGGCTGGCAATACGGGCGCCCTGATGGCGATCTCCCGCTTTGTCCTGAAAATGCTGCCGGGTATCGACCGGCCGGCGATTTGCGCACCCTTGCCAACCGTCAATGGCCACACGCACATGCTCGATCTGGGTGCCAATGTCGATTGCGGGCCGGAGCATCTGCTGCAGTTCGGGATCATGGGCGCCATGCTGATTTCGGCCATGGAGCACAAGGATCAGCCGACGGTGGGCATTCTCAATATTGGCGAAGAGGACATCAAGGGCAATGAAGTGGTCAAGGCTGCGGCCGGGCTGCTACGCGCCTCTGGTCTGAATTTCATCGGCAATGTCGAGGGTGATGGGATCTACAAGGGCGAAGCCGACGTCATCGTATGCGACGGTTTTGTCGGCAATGTCGCCCTGAAGACCTCGGAAGGCCTGGCCCAGATGCTGGCGTCGTCGCTGCGCGAGGAATTCAAGCGCAACTGGCTGACCAAGATTGCTGCCCTGATCGCCATTTCGGTGCTCAATAACTTCAAGCGGCGTTTCGATCATCGTCGCTACAACGGTGCCATCCTGCTCGGTCTCAAGGGTGTTTCGGTCAAGAGCCACGGCTCGGCCGACGTGCTGTCCTTTGGCAATGCCATCTCACGTGCCTATGACGCGGCTGAAAACCGCGTTGTCGAGCGTATTTCCAGTCGTCTGGCGCAAATGGCGCCGAATCCGGCTGTCGTCGTGGAGAATGTCTGAATGTATGCACGCCTGATCGGTACGGGTAGTTATCTGCCGGGCAACCCGGTCAGCAACGACGACCTGGCAACTCGCGGGATCGATACCAACGACGAGTGGATCGTTACGCGTACCGGCATTCGCAGCCGTCATTTGGCGACGCCGGGTACGACGTCGAGTGAACTCGGCCTGATCGCCGCGCAACGGGCTCTGGAAATGGCTGGTATTGCCGCCGCCGAGCTTGATCTGATTGTTGTCGCTACGTCGACCCCTGATTTCATCTTTCCGAGCACGGCTTGCCTGATTCAGGCCAAGCTGGGCAACAAGGGCGCTGCTGCCTTTGATGTTCAGGCTGTTTGCGCCGGTTTTACCTACGCCTTGGGCATTGCCGAGAAGTTCATCGCCTCGGGGAGCCACAAGAAGGCGCTGGTGATCGGTGCGGAAGTCTTTTCGCGCATCCTCGACTGGAACGATCGTGGCACCTGCGTCCTGTTTGGCGATGGTGCCGGCGCTGTCGTACTGGAAGCTTCGGAAAAGCCCGGTATTCTCGCCACGGCGATGCATGCTGATGGCAGCCAGAATGGCATCCTCAACGTGCCCGGCCAGATTTGCGGCGGCCAGGTGACCGGTGACCCCTTCCTGCGCATGGATGGTCAGGCTGTCTTCAAGTTCGCCGTGCGCGTACTGGCCGACATCGCCGAAGAAGTTTGTCAGATTGCCGGCATGCAAACCAGCGATATAGATTGGCTGATCCCGCATCAGGCCAATATCCGCATTATTGAAGCCACTGGCAAGAAATTGGGTGTTGATCGCAACAAAGTGATCGTTACCGTTGATCGCCATGGCAATACGTCGGCCGCCTCGGTGCCGCTGGCACTTGATGAGGCCGTGCGTGACGGGCGTATCCAGCGCGGCCAGAAGGTGTTGGTCGAAGGCGTGGGTGGTGGCTTTACCTGGGGCGCAGCCCTTTTTGAATTCTGATCCAGGAGACGAATTGATGTCTTTTGCCTTCGTATTTCCCGGCCAGGGCTCGCAGAGCGTTGGCATGATGGCCGCCTACGGCGATGCCGCCGTAGTCCGTGCAACCTTCGACGAAGCCTCGGCTTCCCTCGGTGACGACCTCTGGGCAATGGTTGCCGACGGTCCGGCCGAAGCGCTGACGCAGACGGTGAATACCCAACCGGTCATGCTGACGGCCGGAATCGCTGTCTGGCGCCTGTGGTGCGAAAAGGGTGGCAAGAAGCCGGCCGTTGTTGCCGGTCACAGCCTCGGTGAATATTCCGCATTAGTCGCCGCTGGCGTCATTGCTTTCAAGGATGCCGTGCCGCTCGTTCGTTTGCGCGCCGCCGCCATGCAGGAAGCCGTGCCGGTTGGTACTGGGGCGATGGCCGCCATTCTTGGCCTGGATACCCCGGGAATCGTCGCCGCCTGTGCTGAAGCAGCTCAGGGTGATGTGGTCGAGCCAGTTAATTTCAATGCCAACGGGCAGACCGTTATTGCCGGTCACAAGGCCGCTGTAGAGCGTGCCATGGATGCCTGCAAGGCGCGTGGCGCCAAGATGGCCAAGGCCTTGCCGGTCTCTGCGCCGTTCCATTCCTCGCTGATTCGTCCGGCCGCTGACAAACTGGCCGCACGCCTTGCTGAATTGACGTTGAATGCACCGCAAATCCCGGTTATCAATAATGTCGATGTGGCCATCGAAAATGATCCGGCGGGCATCAAGGATGCCTTGATCCGCCAGGCCTACAACCCGGTCCGCTGGGTCGAGACCATTCAGAAGATGGCCGCCATGGGCATCACGACCGTCGCCGAGTGTGGCCCGGGCAAGGTGCTGGCTGGCCTGACCAAGCGTTGTGCCGATGGGGTGGCCGGTGTCGCCCTGGCCGATGCTGCTGCCATTGACGCCAACCTGGGTCTGGAGTAAATGATGCTGAATGACAAGATCGCTCTGGTAACGGGCGCAACGCGCGGCATTGGTCGCGCCATTGCCCTTGAACTGGGCAAGCAGGGTGCCACGGTAATTGGTACGGCGACCAGCGATGATGGCGCTGCCAAAATTTCGGCTTATCTGGCCGAAGCTGGTGTCAAGGGCAAGGGTATTGCACTGAATGTTTGCGACGTTGCCCAGACCGACGCTGCTCTCGCCGAGATTGCCAAGGAATTCGGGGCCATTACCGTTCTCGTCAATAACGCCGGCATCACCCGCGATAATCTGAGCATGCGCATGGGCGACGACGAGTGGGACGCCGTCATCGACACCAATCTGAAAGCGGTGTTCCGCCTGTCACGCGGTGTCATGCGTGGCATGATGAAGGCGCGCTTCGGCCGTATCGTCAATATCACCTCGGTCGTTGGCTACTCGGGCAATCCGGGTCAGGCCAATTACTGTGCGGCCAAGGCCGGCGTGGCCGGGATGAGTCGTTCCCTGGCACGCGAACTGGGCAGTCGCAACATCACCGTCAATTGCGTCGCACCGGGTTTTATCGCCACCGACATGACGCATGCGTTGACCGAAGAACAGAAGCAGGCCATGCTGGCGACCATTCCGTTGGGTCGTGTCGGCACGCCAGAAGATATCGCCGGCACGGTCGGCTTTCTCGTATCCCCGGCTGCGGCCTATATCACGGGCACAACTGTGCATGTGAATGGCGGCATGTTCATGGATTGATTTCCAGAAGCCCCGGGCTTTTGGTAAACTAGTAACGTTTTTTTTCGTACCCCTGAGGGGAAGGAGTTTTTCTAATGGATAACATCGTAGAGCGCGTCAAGAAGATCGTCGCCGAACAACTGGGCGTGAACGAAGCGGACATCAAGAACGAGTCCTCTTTTGTGGACGATCTGGGCGCGGATTCCCTGGACACCGTTGAACTGGTCATGGCACTGGAAGAAGAGTTCGAGTGCGAAATCCCTGACGACCAGGCTGAAAAGATCACCACGGTCCAACAGGCTGTCGATTTCATCCTCGCCAACAAGAAGTAATCACCTTCTTTCTGGTTGACCCAGGCAAGGCCGGCCCCCATGGCCGGCCTTGCTACATTTGCTTTCGGAGTGCACCTTGGCGCGTCGCAGAGTCGTTGTAACCGGTCTGGGCATCGTGAGCCCGGTCGGAAATTCCGTCGAAGAAGCCTGGCAGAACATCATTGCCGGCCGTTCTGGTATCGCTGCAGTTACCCGATTCGACACCTCCACTTTCCCCGTCAAGTTTGCCGGCGAGGTGAAGGATTTTGATATCACCCAGTACATTTCCGCCAAGGATGCCCGCCGCATGGATAAGTTTATCCATTACGGCCTGGCAGCTGGCATGCAGGCCGTGCGTGATGCCGGTCTGGATAAGGAGGGTGCTGCCGATCCCGAGCGTGTCGGTGTCGCCATTGGTTCCGGTATTGGCGGCTTGCCGCTGATCGAGGAAACCAAGGACGAATACATTGCCGGCGGTGTGCGCAAGGTTTCGCCTTTCTTCGTCCCCGGTTCGATCATCAACATGATCTCCGGCAACCTGTCGATTGAATACGGTTTCAAGGGCCCGAACCTGGCCATTGTCACGGCGTGCACCACGGGTACCCACTCGATTGGCGAAGCCGCCAGAATCATCGAGTACGGTGATGCCGACGTGATGATTGCCGGTGGCGCTGAGTCGACCGTATCGCCACTCGGCATGGGCGGCTTCAGTGCGGCCCGTGCGCTGTCTACGCGCAACGACGATCCGACAACAGCCAGCCGGCCCTGGGACAAGGACCGTGATGGTTTCGTGCTGGGCGAGGGTGGTGGCGTTCTGGTGCTCGAAGAGTACGAACACGCCAAGGCTCGCGGTGCGAAGATCTATGCCGAGTTGGTTGGCTACGGCATGAGTGCCGATGCCTATCACATCACCGCGCCAAACATGGACGGTCCGCGCCGCTCGATGGTCAATGCCCTGAAGAATGCCGGTATCCAGCCTTCCGACGTGCAGTACCTGAATGCCCACGGCACCTCGACGCCGCTCGGCGACAAGAATGAGTCGGATGCCGTGAAGGCAGCCTTCGGTGATCACGCCTACAAGCTGGTGGTCAATTCGACCAAGTCGATGACTGGCCATCTGCTCGGTGGCGCCGGTGGTATCGAATCTTTGTTCACGGTGCTGGCGATTCATCACCAGATCTCGCCGCCGACCATCAATATTTTCAATCAGGATCCGGAATGTGATCTCGATTACTGTGCCAATGTGGCACGGCCGATGAATATTGAATACGGTCTGAAGAACAACTTCGGCTTCGGCGGTACCAACGGCTCGCTGGTTTTCAAGCGCGTCTAAGTCGGTTCAGCAGGAAAACGAACGGTGCAGTTTCCGATCACCATCGGACTGAACCGTTCGCGCATTCTGGATGTCATCCTGTGTCTGATCGTCATGCTGGCAGTCGTCTCCAGCCTGGCTTATCAGACATCAGCTCTGATCTGCGCAGGGCTTATTGCGGCAATCCTGATTTTGGCGACCCTGGCCTGGCGAGCCCTGGCTCCCACCATCAAGGCCATCCGTCTCGAGCGCAATGGCGATATATTGATGGCGCGTGCCGGTCAGCACGATTTTGCTCTGGTTTGCCCGGAGCCGGGCGCGACCATTCATCCATGCCTGACCGTTATTCGCCTGCGCACAGCTGAGGGGCGTACCGACACCTTGTTGGCGAGCATTGACAGCGTCAGCCAGGCTGATTTCCGGCATCTGCGCATGTTCATGCGCTGGCAGGCGAATTTCAGCGGCCCGGACGCCGCCGCCTGAGCACGGTATTTTTTGCCTTGCTGACCGTTTCCGGAAAATCCCGGGAAAAGTGCAGGCCACGGCTTTCCTTGCGCTGCATGGCACAGCGCACGATCAAATCGGCCGTGACAACGAGGTTGCGCAACTCAATGAGGTCATGGCTGACCCTGAAGTTGGCATAAAACTCTTCGATTTCGCGCATCAACAGGCCAATGCGATGCTTTGCCCGCTTCAGGCGCTTGGTGGTGCGGACAATGCCGACGTAGTCCCACATGAATCGGCGCAGTTCGTCCCAGTTGTGGGAAATCACCACTTCTTCATCGGCATCGGTGACCCGGCTTTCGTCCCACAGCGGCAAGGCGGGGATTGGGGTGTCTTCCTTCGCCAGAATGTCCTTGACGACCGCTTCGGCAAACACCAGACATTCAAGCAGGGAGTTTGAAGCCAGGCGATTGGCACCGTGCAGCCCGGTACAAGAGGCCTCTCCAGCCACGTAGAGCCCGGCCACATCGGTCCGTCCATGCAAGTCGCTGACAATGCCGCCACAGGTGTAGTGGGCAGCCGGGACCACTGGGATGGGTTCCTGTGCGATGTCGATGCCGAGTTCGAGGCAGCGGGCATGAATATTGGGAAAATGATTACGGATGAAGTCCTCGCCCTTGTGGGAAATATCGAGGAAAACACAGTCCAGGCCACGCTTCTTCATCTCGAAGTCAATGGCGCGGGCGACGATGTCACGCGGTGCCAGTTCGGCCCGATCATCGTGTTCAGGCATGAAGCGTGTGCCATCCGGGAGACGGAGCAGGCCACCTTCGCCGCGTACCGCTTCCGAGATCAGAAACGACTTGGCCTGCGGGTGGTAGAGGCAGGTCGGATGAAATTGAATGAATTCCATGTTGGATACCCGGCAACCGGCCCGATAGGCCATGGCAATGCCGTCGCCGGTCGAGGTGTCGGGATTTGTCGTGTAGAGATAGACCTTGCCGGCGCCGCCGGTCGCCAGCAGTGTATTGGCCGCTCCGATGGTTTCCACTTCACCGTCGCGATTATTCAGGACATAGGCACCAAAACAGCGCTTTTCCCCGGTACCCAGTCGGTCGCCGGTAATCAGGTCGATGGCGATATGGTCTTCAAGGACCGTAATGTTGGGGTTAGCCCGGACTTTTTTCGTCAGCGTATCCTGCACCGCGCTGCCTGTTGCATCGGCCACATGGATCACTCGACGGGCGCTATGACCGCCCTCGCGGGTCAGGTGGTAGCCGAGGTCGTCCTTGGTAAACGGTACGCCTTGATCGATCAGCCATTCGATGGCATGCCGCCCGTTTTCGACAACAAAGCGGGTTGCCGCTTCATCATTCAGCCAGGCTCCGGCAATCAGCGTGTCCTGAATGTGCGCCTCAATCGAGTCTTTGCTGTCGAGGACTGCGGCAATGCCACCCTGTGCCCAGCCTGATGCGGAGTCTTCAAGGCTGCGCTTGCTGACCAGCACGACCTGGCAAGCGGACGACGCCAGGCGCAAAGCGGCCGACTGGCCGGCCAGGCCACTGCCGATGATTAGGACATCGAATTTCTGCACGCTGTTCTCTGTAGGAGTTGTTTTGGGGCAAATATAGCATGCAGAAAACGATTCATCCGGTTACAGATAGTCACAATTAGGGATAAATACCTATCTGCTGGCAAAAATAGGCTGCGCTATACTTGTGCCATAAAGAAAGCAACAATCAACCCCCCAGGGAAAACCAGAGCCATGAGTGAGCGCGAGATCGATCAAGTACTGGTCGAGCGGGCGCAAGGCGGAGATAAGCACGCCTTCGACCAATTGGTAAGCAAATACCAGCGCAAGCTGGGGAGATTGCTGTCGCGTTTCATTCGCGATTCGGCAGAGGTCGAGGATGTCTGCCAGGAGGCCTTTATCAAGGCTTATCGTGCTTTGCCATCGTTCCGGGGTGATAGCGCCTTTTATACCTGGCTGTACCGCATTGGTATCAATACGGCCAAGAATTATCTGGTTTCGCAGGGACGGCGGGCGCCGACCACGACGGAGTTTGACAACGACGAGGCCGAGAGCTTTGACGATGCTTCACAACTTCGTGACATCAACACGCCTGAAAGTCTGCTTTTGACGAAACAGATTGGCCAGACGATCAACGCGGCGATGGATGCCTTGCCGGAGGAGTTGCGCACCGCCATTGTGTTGCGCGAGATTGATGGCATGTCCTATGAAGAAATTGCCGGCATCATGGATTGCCCCATTGGCACCGTGCGCTCCCGAATCTTTCGGGCTCGCGAGGCAGTAGCGGCAAAGCTGCGCCCCTTGCTCGACACGACATCAGACAAACGTTGGTAACCATGAGTACAGAACAAACCACCATTCAAGCAATCGTACGTACTCTTGACGGCCAGCACGCCCATGTCGAGGTCGAATCGGGTGGCTGCGGACGCTGCCATGAGGAGGGGGGCTGCGGTGGCCAGCATCTGACCCAGATGTTTTGTGGCGGGGCAAAAACCTACGATGTTGAAAATACCATCGGGGCCAATGTCGGCGACCGCGTGACGGTCGCCATCGCCGCTGGCAACCTCAGGCGCAGCGCAAATCTGGCCTATGTTCTGCCGTTGGTCGCGGCAATTGGCGGGGCGGCATTGGGTGCTTCGTTCGGAGGCGACTTGAGCGCCATTCTCGGGGCCGGAATCGGGCTGACCGTCGCCTTTATCTATGCCGCGCGCCGCTCACGCGACCACACTGGAAATCTCGCTGAACGCCCACATATTGTTTCCCGTTCCTGATCGAATACGGAGGTAATGTTGTCCATGAAGCGCCTGATCGCCTTTATCACCATTTTCTTCATTAGTTCTCTGGTTCTTGCCCAGACGCGCGGTTTGCCAGATTTTTCCGAACTGGCTGAAAAACAGGGGCCTGCCGTCGTCAATATCAGCACCACCCATGTCGTGCGCGGCCAGTCCCAGATGATGCCCTTTCCGTTCGATGAGAACGATCCCGCCTTTGAATTCTTCAAGCGTTTCGTGCCGCGCAATCCGGGTGGCACCATGCCCCGTGACTTCGAGAACAAGTCGCTGGGGTCGGGTTTTATCATCAGTGGCGATGGCTACATTTTGACCAACGCCCACGTCGTCGACGGGGCCGACGAAGTTACCGTTCGCCTGACCGACAAGCGGGAATTCAAAGCCAAGACTATCGGTGCCGACAAGCGCACCGATGTCGCGCTGATCAAGATCGAGGCGAGTGGCCTGCCGGTCGTCAAACTAGGCGATCCGGCGCAACTCAAGGTGGGTGAATGGGTGGTGGCCATTGGTTCGCCTTTTGGCTTCGACAATTCGGTCACCGCCGGCATCGTTTCGGCGAAAGGCCGTTCCTTGCCCCAGGAAAACTACGTTCCATTCATCCAGACAGACGTGGCGATCAATCCCGGCAACTCGGGTGGTCCGCTGTTCAACATGCGGGGAGAGGTGGTCGGTATCAATTCGCAGATTTATAGCCGGAGTGGCGGTTACATGGGGCTTTCATTCGCCATCCCGATTGATGTGGCGATGGAAATCCAAAACCAGTTGCGGGCGTCGGGCAAGGTCAGCCGGGGACGCCTTGGTGTTGTCATCCAGGAAGTCAGCAAGGAACTTGCCGAATCGCTCGGTCTGGGCAAGCCGATGGGCGCGGTGGTGAATTCCGTGGAAAAGGGTGGCCCGGCCGAAAAGGCGGGTATTGAGGCGGGCGACGTCATCCTCAAGTTTGACGGAAAGACCATCAATAACTCCGCCGACCTTCCCCGCATGGTGGGCATCACGCGGCCTGGAACGCGCTCCACGATTCAGCTGTGGCGCAAGGGAGCAAACCGCGAAATCGCTGTGGTCATTGGCGAGGTTCCCGATGAAAAGCAGGCCGTTGCCAAGCCGCAACGCAACGGGAAAGGGCCTGAACAGGCGGCCAATCGTCTCGGTCTGGTGGTCAGCGAATTGACGGCCGATCAGAAACGCGAACTCAAAATGAATGGCGGCTTGCTCATCGAGGATGTTCGCGGTGCTGGTGCGCGCACCGAACTGCGGCCGGGCGACATCATCATTGCCGTCATCAGCAAGGGAGCGACTACCGAAGTCAAATCCGTCGATCAATTCAACAAGTTGCTCGCCCAGTTCGAGAAGGGCAGCAATGTGACATTGCTGATCCGGCGCGGCGAAATGCAGACCTTCATCACCATCAAGGGTCTCAATGGCAATTGACCTGACCCTGATGAGCCGCGGCTACTGCCACCTCTGTCACGATATGGAGGTGGCGCTCAAGCCGCTGGCTGACGAATTTGGTTTCTCGGTAACGGTTGTGGACGTTGATGCCGACCCTGTTCTTGAAGCCAAGTACGATGAGTTGGTTCCCGTCCTGCTGCATGGCGAGACGGAACTGTGCCACTACTTTCTGGATGAAGCCAAAACCCGTGAATATTTGGCTGGAATCCGCTAAAATTCAGGGTCTTCTGAAAAGGGAAGGGGCGCCGGACAGCGCCCTTTTTTACTGGCATCAATGGATCATATAAGAAACTTCTCGATTATCGCGCACATCGATCACGGCAAATCAACGCTGGCCGATCGCATCATTCACCTCTGCGGCGGCCTGTCGGATCGCGAAATGGAAGCGCAGGTGCTCGATTCGATGGATATCGAACGTGAGCGCGGTATCACCATCAAGGCACAGACTGCAGCGCTCAACTACAAGGCGCGCGATGGCAAGGTTTACAACCTGAACCTGATCGATACACCGGGACACGTCGACTTTTCCTACGAAGTTTCCCGCTCCCTGTCGGCCTGCGAAGGCGCCTTGCTGGTGGTCGATGCCTCTCAGGGCGTCGAGGCCCAGACGGTGGCCAACTGCTACACCGCACTTGAGCTTGATGTCGAGGTCGTGCCGGTACTCAACAAGATCGACCTGCCCTCGGCCGACCCCGATAATGCCCGCCAGGAAATCGAGGACGTGATCGGTATCGATGCCTCTGAAGCCGTTCTGGCGTCGGCCAAGACCGGCCTTGGCGTCGAGGATATCCTGGAAGCGGTTGTCGCCCGCATCCCGCCCCCCAAGGGCGATCCCGATGCGCCACTCAAGGCGCTGATCATCGACTCGTGGTTCGACAACTATGTCGGCGTCGTCATGCTGGTTCGCGTCGTCGATGGCATCCTTCGCCCCAAGGACAAGTTGCTCTTCATGGCGACCGGCGCCCAGCAACTGTGCGAGCAGGTTGGCGTGTTCGCTCCTAAATCGACGTCACGCGAGGCTTTGCGGGCTGGTGAGGTGGGCTTCGTCATTTCCGGTATCAAGGAACTGCAGGCAGCCAAGGTCGGCGACACGATCACCCGCGTGGATTCCAAGGCTGCCGCAGCGCTGCCCGGTTTCAAGGAAATCAAGCCGCAGGTCTTTGCCGGGCTGTACCCTGTTGAATCCAACCAGTACGACTCGCTGCGCGAATCGCTCGAAAAGCTCAAACTCAACGATGCCTCCCTTCATTACGAGCCGGAAGTCTCGCAGGCCCTTGGTTTCGGCTTCCGCTGCGGCTTCCTCGGGTTGCTGCACATGGAAATCGTCCAGGAACGTCTGGAGCGCGAGTTCGACCAGGATCTGATCACCACTGCGCCGACCGTCGTCTATCAGGTTGTCTTGCGCGACGGTTCCATCGTCGAGGTCGAAAATCCGGCCAAGCTGCCCGATATCACCAAGACCGAAGAAGTACGCGAGCCGATCATCACGGCCACCATCTTTGTGCCGCAGGATTTTCTTGGCAATGTCATTACCCTGTGCAACCAGAAGCGCGGCACGCAAGTCGACATGCACTACCATGGTCGCCAGGTAAAGGTGGTCTATGAAATGCCAATGGCCGA
This sequence comes from Dechloromonas sp. HYN0024, assembly GCF_003441615.1. Lineage (NCBI taxonomy): Bacteria > Pseudomonadati > Pseudomonadota > Betaproteobacteria > Rhodocyclales > Azonexaceae > Dechloromonas > Dechloromonas sp. HYN0024. The sequence goes on from NZ_CP031842.1 coordinate 1,516,041, forward strand.
AGTGGTCATGGATTTCTTCGACAAACTCAAGTCCTGTTCGAAGGGCTACGCCTCGCTTGACTACGACTTCAAGGAATATCGTGCGGCCGATGTGGTCAAACTCGACATCCTGATCAACAGCGAGAAGGTCGACGCCCTGTCGTTGATCGTGCACCGCACTAACGCGCAATATCGTGGCCGCCAGCTGGCGAGCAAGATGCGCGAACTGATTCCGCGCCAGATGTACGATGTGGCGATTCAGGCGGCCATCGGCTCGCACATCATTTCGCGCGAAAACGTCAAGGCGATGCGCAAGGACGTGCTGGCGAAGTGTTATGGCGGTGATATCTCGCGCAAGAAAAAGCTGCTGGAAAAGCAGAAGGCCGGCAAGAAGCGCATGAAGCAGGTCGGCAGCGTTGAAATTCCGCAGGAAGCCTTCCTGGCTGTGCTGCGGGTCGATAACTGAGAATACCGATGAACTTTGCCCTGATTCTATTTGTGCTGCTGGTCGTCACCGGTGCCCTCTATGCCCTCGACGTCCTGAAATTCAGGAAGCTGCGCGCCAAGAACGCCAGCGAGCCGCTTTGGGTGGAGTGGGGTGCCAGTTTCTTCCCCGTCATCCTGATTGTGTTCGTCCTCCGCTCCTTCCTTTTCGAGCCATTCAAGATTCCTTCCGGCTCGATGATTCCGACTTTGTTGGTCGGCGACTTCATCCTCGTCAACAAATTCACCTATGGTATTCGTCTGCCGGTGATCAACAAAAAGATCATCAGCATCAACGACCCGCAGCGCGGTGATGTCATGGTTTTCCGCTACCCGGAAGATCCTTCGCTCGACTACATCAAGCGTGTCGTCGGTGTGCCCGGCGATACCGTCAGCTATCAAAACAAGCGTCTGAGCGTTAACGGGCAAGCCGTTCCCACGCACAAGATGGCCGACTATCTGCATCCCGAGCGCCTCTATTATTCCGAGCAGTTCCTCGAACAGTTCGGTGATACGGAACATCGGATTCTTAACGATGGCGACGCCCCGGCCTTTATTCCCGATGCAGCCCGCTTTCCGCACCGCGAGAATTGCACTTACAATGCAGCAGGCGTGACGTGCAAGGTGCCGGATGGTCATTACTTCATGATGGGTGACAATCGCGACAACAGCCGGGATAGTCGCGCCTGGGGTTTCGTCCCCGAAGCGAACATTGTCGGGAAGGCATTCTTCATCTGGTTGAATTTCAGCGATATCAGCCGGATCGGTTCATTCAGGTAAGGGGAAAAGATGAAATATCAACGTGGCGTTGCCCTGGGCGGGCTGATGTTTTGGAGCGTTGTCATCATTCTGGCTGCCGTCCTGATCCTGAAGGTGGCACCCACCTTCATCGACTACCAGAAGGCGGTCAAGGACATCAAGGCAACTGCGGCCAAGGTTGGCCCGGAATCGACGGTGGCCGATGTGCGCAAGGCGTACGAAAAATTCGCCGAAATCGATATGCTTGATCTTCCGTCCAGCCAACTCGATATTTCCAAGGATGGCGGCCGGATTGTCATCGAGTTTTCCTATGAAAAGCGTATACCCCTGTTCTGGAACGTCAGCCTACTGATCGACTACAAGGGGTCGTCTGCGGGATAAGCAATGACCGCATTGTCTGTCGCCCGACAACTTGGCCATACGTTTTCCGACCCGCTTCTCCTTCGGACCGCGCTGACCCATCGCAGCTTCGGTGTCCCGAACAATGAGCGCCTTGAGTTTCTCGGCGATGGCATTTTGGACTGCGCCATTGCCGCCGCCTTGTTCCATCGCTTTCCCGATCTGCCCGAGGGTGATCTGTCGCGCCTGCGGGCCAATCTGGTCAATCAGGAAGCACTCCACCAACTGGCGCTTGGCCTGAATATCGGCGACGCCCTGCGTCTGGGCGAAGGCGAACTGAAGAGCGGCGGGGCGCTGCGTCCATCGATCCTGGCCGATGCGCTGGAAGCACTATTCGGCGCCATTTATCTCGATGCTGGTTTTCTCGCTGCGCAGACGGTTATCGATAAGCTCTACGCCCCCCTGCTGGCCAAGTTGAAGCCTGGCGAGTTCCAGAAAGATGCCAAGACGCGCCTGCAGGAGTGGCTGCAGGGGCGCAGGAAGCCGTTGCCCCGCTATGAACTGCTGGAAGCCACCGGCGCTGCACATGAGCAGCGCTTCGAGGTGGCTTGCCAGATCGAATCTCCGCCCCTGCGTACCATCGGTCAGGGCTCAAGCCGGCGTATTGCCGAACAGGTTGCTGCCGACAAGGCACTGAAAGAACTCACCGCATGAAAAAATACCGTTCCGGTTACATCGCCATCGTCGGTCGTCCCAACGTCGGCAAATCGACTCTGCTCAACAAGCTGATTGGCGAAAAGATCAGCATCGTTTCGCGCAAGGCCCAGACGACGCGTCACCGGATTACCGGCATCCTGACCAAGGATGATGCCCAGTTTGTTTTTGTCGATACCCCTGGTTTTCAGACCAAGTACTCGAATGCCCTGAACCGCGCGATGAATCGCGGCGTAACGCAAACCCTGAGCGATGTAGACGTTGTCATTTTCGTCGTCGAGGCCGGGCGCTACGATGCCAAGGACCAGGCTGTCGTTCGGCTGCTGCCGAAGGACCGGCCGGTCATTCTGGTCGTCAACAAGACTGATCTGCACAAGGACCGGGGCGCGTTGATGGCTTTCCTGGCAATGGTTGCCGCCGATCACGACTACGCCGCGATCATCCCGATCAGTGCCGCCAAGGGCCGGCAGACCGACGACCTGCTCAAGGAGGCCAGCAAGCATCTGCCGAACGAAGGCCTGATGTTCCCGGAAGACGACCTGACCGACAAGAGCGAGCGTTTTCTCGCCTCCGAATACATTCGCGAGAAGGTCTTTCGCCTGCTCGGCGACGAACTACCGTATGCGACGGCCGTCGAAATCGAGAAGTTTGAAACCGAAGGCGACCTGCGCCGTATTTTTGCAGCCATCGTCGTCGATCGTGAAGGCCACAAGGCTATCGTTATCGGCAAGGGGGGTGAGCAGCTCAAGCGCATCGCCAGCGAAGCACGCCAGGATATGGAGCGCCTGTTCGATGGTAAGGTTTATCTTGAAATCTGGGTCAAGGTGAAGTCGGGCTGGAACGATGACGAGCGCCTGCTGAAGAGCCTCGGTTACGAATGAACCTGCGCAGCAAAGTCGACGGCCAGCCGGCTTACGTTCTGCACAGTTATCCCTTTCGGGAAACCAGCCTCATCGTCGAAGTGTTTTCCCGTGATTTTGGCCGCATGGCGCTTCTGGCGCGCGGCGCCCGCCGGCCGCGCTCGGCCATCCGGGGGTTGCTCATGGCCTTTCAGCCGATCGAAATCGGCTGGGCCGGCAAGGGCGAAGTGCTGACCTTGATGAAAGCCGAATGGCAGGGCGGGCAGCCTTTGCTCGCCGGCCAAGCCCTGTTCTGCGGCTATTACCTCAACGAACTCCTGATGCACCTGTTGCCGCGCGAAGATGCCCATGAGCGGTTGTTCGCCCACTATGCCCAGATGCTGTCCCGGCTGGCTGCCGACCCGACGGGCAAAGTCCGCGAGGCCGATCTGCGTTGCTTTGAGAAAGCCCTCCTGCAGGAACTCGGCTACGGTCTGACCCTCAATCACGACAGTGCCGGCAAACCGATCCTGGCTGAAGCGTTTTACACTTACCGCATGGAGCAGGGGCCGGTGCGACTTGAGCACGACGCGGCGGCGACCCAGGTGATCATTGGCAAGACCTTGCTCGATCTCGAGGCAGAGGATTTTTCCGATCCACGTTCGCGCTTTGAAAGCAAGGCGCTGATGCGGACCTTGATGGCCTATTACCTGGCTGGAAAAGAACTGGAAACACGCAAGATATTCAAGGAGTTGCAAGAGCTATGATCGAACTAGGCGTCAACATCGACCACGTGGCGACGATTCGCCAGGCCCGCCGGACGTACGAACCCGATCCCGTCTGGGGGGCTGTCGAAGCCCATCTCGGTGGGGCCGATGGCATTACCGTGCATTTGCGCGAAGACCGCCGCCACATTCAGGACGCCGATGTCCGGCGTTTGCGCGAATCGACCCAAATCAAACTCAATCTCGAAATGGGCGCGACGGATGAAATGGTGGGTATCGCCTGTGACCTCAAGCCGGAAATGGCCATGCTGGTACCTGAGGGGCGTCATGAAGTGACGACCGAAGGCGGTCTCGATATCCTGGCGCAGGAAGCGCGGTTAAAGACCGTTATCGCGCGTCTGGCCGATGCCGGCATCGTGACCAGCGTCTTCATCGATGCCGAAGTCGCGCAAATCGAGGCGGCTGCACGGATTGGCGCCCGCGTATGTGAAATCCACACCGGGCCGTATGCCCATGCTTTTTACGATAAAGGGCGTGATGCTGAAGCGCCCGCCGTGCTGGCTGAAATCGCCAAGATCCGTCAGGCCGGGCAGGCGGCTCGCCAACTCGGCATGCGCTTCAACGCCGGGCATGCGCTGAATTACTACAATGTCCAGCCGATTGCCCGTCTGGCCGGTATTCGCGAGCTTCACATCGGCCACGCCATCATCAGTCGGGCTATTTTCGTTGGCCTGCGCGAGGCTGTTCGCGAGATGAAGGCCCTGATGCGCGAAACGGCGAATTCACCAGAATGATCTACGGCATTGGCACTGATATTGTCGCCGTTGCCCGCCTGCGTGGCATGTGGGAGCGCCATGGCGACAAAGCCCTGGAAAAACTGCTGACGCCGCAGGAAATCTCGGAGTTTTCACTGGTTGCCGACAAAGGGCGTTTTCTGGCCAAGCGTTTTGCCGCCAAGGAGGCCTTCAGCAAGGCGCTCGGGACTGGCGTCCGGCCGCCGGCCACGCTGACGGCGCTCGAAGTTGGCCATGACTTGATGGGCAAGCCCTTTCTGGTCTTTCACGGCCCGTTGGCAGAACTGCTCGACAGCAAAAAACTGTCCGCCCATCTTTCGCTCAGCGACGAAGCCGAATATGCCGTCGCCTATGTCATTCTGGAGCACGCATGATGCATTTGCCGCTTGGCCCGCTGATGATCGACATTGCTGGTACCGAACTGACCCCCCTTGATCGGGAACGGCTCTGCCATCCGCTGGTTGGCGGGATCATCCTGTTTTCGCGCAACTATACCGATCCGGTGCAGTTGACGGCGCTGACCGCTGAAATTCACGCCCTGCGCACACCGGCGCTATTGATTGCCGTCGACCACGAAGGGGGCAGGGTACAACGCTTCCGTGAAGGATTTACCCGCCTGCCAGCGATGGCGAAGCTCGGCAAGTTGTGGGATGAGCAGCCTGAAGCCGCGCTTGCCGCTGCCCGCCAGGTTGGCTTTGTGCTGGCCGCGGAATTGCGTGCCCGTGGCGTCGATTACTCCTTTACGCCAGTTCTCGATCTCGACTACGGTCCGTCGCGGGTTATCGGTGACCGCGCCTTCCATCGCCTGCCGGCTGCCGTCATGGCACTTGCCGCCGCCCTCGGTGAAGGTCTGGGCAAGGCTGGTATGGGAAGCTGTGGCAAGCATTTTCCGGGACATGGCTACGTCATTCCCGACTCTCATCTTGAGTTGCCGGTCGATGATCGTCCCTTTGCAGAGATGCAGGAAGACATTGCGCCGTACCGCGTATTGCCACTGGACGGGGTCATGGCTGCCCACGTTATTTACAACTGCATGGATTGTAATACTGCCGTATTTTCAAATAAATGGATAAATTATTTGAGAAATAACATTAAGTTCAACGGGGTGGTTTTTACCGATGATTTGTCGATGGCTGGGGCTGGCGTCGTGGGCGGCATGTTGAATCGTGTCGACATCGCCTATGCTGCCGGTTGCGACATGCTCCTTGTTTGCAATGCGCCGGAGGTGGTCGGTGAGGTGCTTGAAAAGTGGCGTCCGGATGTTGATCCGCTGCGCGGCAAACGGGTCGAGGCCCTGATTCCCAAGTACCCGGCCATGACCTGGGAGGCGCTTCAGGCCGATACCGACTATCAGGCTGCCCAAAAAACCATTGCCGAATTGACGGTCTGAAATGCATTCGGGCAGCCGAAGCTGCCCGAATCATTCACTACAGAAGCCGCAGATTACTTGACGCGGTTCTTGTATTCGTCGGTACGGGTGTCGATTTCGATCTTGTCGCCAATGCTGACGAAAGCCGGAACCGGCAGCTCGAATCCGGTAGCCAGCTTGGCCGGCTTCATGACCTTGCCCGAGGTGTCGCCCTTGACGGCCGGTTCGGTGTAGATCACTTCGCGCACGACGCTGTTCGGCAGTTCGACCGAAATAGCCTTGCCGTTGTAGAAGACGACTTCACAAGCCAGACCATCTTCAAGGTACTTCAGTGCATCGACCATGTTTTCGGCTTCGACTTCGAACTGCTCGTAGTCGGCGTCCATGAAGACATACATCGGATCGGCGAAGTAGGAGTAGGTCACTTCCTTCTTGTCGAGGATGACTTGTTCGAACTTGTCGTCAGCCTTGTAGACGGCTTCGGAAGCAGCGCCAGTCAGCAGGTTCTTGAGTTTCATTTTGACAACAGCGGCGTTACGGCCGGACTTGTTGTATTCGCTCTTCTGAACGACGAGCGGGTCGGCACCGACCATGATGACGTTGCCGGAGCGGAGTTCCATTGCGGTTTTCATTCGGGATTCTCTAAGGTCAGAAAAGGTATAACCATCAATTATACCTTGGTGGCACAGAAGTTGACGAGTGCCTTGGCCAAGTCGGGGCGACTCGCCAGTTTGTCGGCCCAGTGCCGGTTATGGTCGGCGATGGCCGGTCGATTGGCAAGGAATTCCAGCCAGGCAGCGGCGATGTCGCCGCCAATGTTCCACGCCACAAACAACCGGCGCAGGGTTCTTTTCGTCAGCTCGTCCAGTCCTTCGCCGTAGCTCTGGAGAAAAGCCTCCAGCTTGATCAGGTGAGCCCCATCATCCTGCCGGTAAACCTGCCAGACGAAAGGTTTGCCGGCCCACTGGGCGCGTACGAAGGAGTCCTCGCCACGGACGAAATTGATGTCGCAGCGCCACAGCAAACGATCAAAATCGTCCACCGGCAAGAAGGGCATGGGCTGGACCAGTACCTTGCCAAGCTGCCACGGGCCGTCGCCCCCCAGGTGCGCCTTTACAGCAGCCAGCGGCTGACCCGGCGCGACATGGCAGATGACTGGTAGCGGGGTGCTGCCGAATGCGTCGAGCAAAGCGCCAACCGGGGCTGTGTCGTAGCAAAACAGGCAGACTTCGACCAACGCGCTGGCCGGTGTGGCCGCGATATGGTGGTCACGCTCGGCAAACAAGCCGTTTTCACGCAACAATCCGCCGGTTTTCGCCGAAAAACCGGGGAAAAAGAAATATTTGACCAAGGGGAGGGTCGGGTGGGGCGAGGCCATGGTGTGGCAATCTTCCGCCCAGGATTCTGCACTCAGGTATTCGAGATTGATCCAGCACGGCTTTTTCTCGGCATGGCTCATCGCCGCCAGGTAGCTATCCGGCAATTCGCAGGCAAAGGCCTCGATCACCACATCGGCTGTGCGGTGGATCTCGATGTCGTCGACCCAGTGATGGATTTCAACGCCCTGATATGACTGTATGGCTTGCGTCGGGTCGATGCTTGGGCACAGCGGCTGCAGGCTGTCCGGTTCATCAACCCACAAACGCACGACGCGGCCGTGCTCGGCCGCCAGTTGCCTGGCCAGGCGCCAGCAAACGCCGATATCACCGAAATTGTCGATGACCCGGCAAAAGATGTCCCAATGAAGCTGCATGGCCGCCATGCTAACATCCCCGCCATGTCGATATTCCAAGATCCCACCGGCTGCGTCGCCTGTCCGCGCCTGGCCGAACACCTTGCCCACATTCGTCAGCGTGACCCTGATTGGCACGCTCTGCCGGTTCCTGCCTTTGGTTCGCTTGATGCCGAACTGCTCGTGGTCGGCCTTGGCCCCGGCGAAAAAGGGGCCAACCGAACCGGTCGCCCGTTCACTGGTGACGTGGCCGGTGAACTGCTCTATCCCGCCTTGCACCGCTTTGGCTTTGCCAGCGCAGCGGAGCCGCTGGGCGCTGATCAGTGGGCCAATCCGGCCATGCAATTGAGTAATTGCCGTATCACCAATGCCGTGCGCTGCCTGCCCCCGGCCAACAAGCCGACGACGGCCGAAATTCGTCAGTGTAACGGTCATTTGAAGGCCGAACTGGCGGCCATGCCGAAACTCAAGGTCATCGTCGCCCTGGGAGCCATCGCCCACCAGGCATTGCTCTGGGCCTACGGGATCAAACCCAAGGCGTTCACCTTCGGGCACAACGTCCGGCATGCCCTTCCGGATGGGCGAATTCTCGTCGACAGCTATCATTGCAGCGGCTACAACTGGCGCACCGGCAGGCTTTCCCGCGAAAGCTTCGAGGCCGTTTTCGCCGGGGTCAAATCCGATCTGGCCTGAGCCTGTTCGATGAGTTTTGATGCCAAGGCCTTCCTGGCCACGCTGACTGAACTGCCTGGCGTTTATCGCATGCTCGATGCCAGCGCTGCGGTTCTTTATGTCGGCAAGGCGAAAAATCTTAAAAAACGGGTTGCCTCGTATTTTCGGGAAAATGTATCCAGCCCGCGCATCGCCCATATGGTCAGTCAGATCGCGGCCATCGAAACCACCGCGACGCGGACCGAGGCGGAAGCCCTGTTGCTCGAAAACAACCTCATCAAGTCGCTGGCACCGCGCTACAACATTCTTTTTCGTGACGACAAGTCTTATCCCTATATCGTCCTGACCCGAGGGGAGTTTCCCCGGCTCGGTTTCTTTCGCGGCAATCCGGATCGCAAGGCTGATTATTTCGGGCCTTATCCCTCAAGCTGGGCGGTGCGCGACAGCATCCACCTGATGCAGAAAATGTTCCGCCTGCGGACCTGCGAAGAGTCGGTTTTTTCAAACCGTTCACGGCCTTGCCTGCTCTATCAGATCAAACGTTGCAGCGGACCCTGCGTCGGGTTGATCCCGCCCGAAGACTACGCCACCGATGTTCAGTTGGCCTCGATGTTCCTTCTCGGCAAGCAGCAGGAGGTCTCAAAACGTCTTAATCAGGCCATGGAAGCTGCCTCGGCGCGTCTCGCCTATGAGCAGGCGGCGGTCTATCGTGATCTGATCCAGTCCTTGCGTCAGGTCCAGGAAAAGCAGTTCGTATTCAGTAGCAAGGGCGAAGACATGGACATCCTTGTCGCCGAGAAGGAGGCCGGTCAATTGTGCGTCAATCTGGCGATGGTCCGGGGTGGCAGGCACTTGGGTGACCGACCATTCTTTCCGGTGCATGCCGGGGAGTCCGAGCCAGCTGATGCCTGCGCCGCCTTCATTCGCCAGCACTATGCCGTTCATCCGGCGCCATCGCGCCTGCTGGTTCACCCGATGCCGGCCGAAGATGAGCCTGGGGAGACCGAGGCGGTGTTGGCCGAGTTGGCCGGACGTCCGGTTCCCGTCTTGTCAGCGCGCAGCCTGTCGCACAGGGCCTGGGTCGACATGGCGAGGCAAAATGCCCGTCTGGCCCTGCTCGCACGCAGCCAGGCGACAGCGCAGCAGGAAAAGCGCCTGTCGGCGCTGCAGGAAGCACTGCAACTGGCTGAGCCCGTCGTCCGTATCGAATGCTTCGATATCAGTCACACCATGGGCGAAGCCACTGTTGCCTCGTGCGTCGTTTACCACGAGAACCGCATGAAAAACGCTGACTACCGGCGTTTCAATATCCGCGATATCACCCCCGGCGACGACTATGCAGCCATGCGTCAGGCGGTCAGTCGCCGTTATGACGGCGTTGCGGCGGGCGAGGGCACGGCACCCGACCTGATCCTCATCGATGGCGGCAAAGGGCAGGTCGCTTCTGCCTTCGCCGCGCTGGCTGATCTGGGCCTCGCGCATTTGCCGATGATCGGTGTGGCCAAGGGGGAAGGGCGCAAGCCCGGTCTCGAGTCACTGATCTTTCCGGATGGCCGGGAGCCTCTGCAGCTACCGGCCGAACATCCGGCCCTGCACCTGATTCAGGAAATACGCGACGAAGCGCATCGTTTCGCCATTACCGGCCATCGTGCCCGCCGCGGCAAGGCGCGCAAGACCTCAACCCTGGAAAGCCTGCCCGGCATAGGCGCGGCCCGCCGGAAGGCGCTGGTTGCCCAATTTGGCGGCCTGCCGGGTGTCCTCGCCGCCAGTCCCGAGCAACTGTCGGAAGTGCCCGGCATCAGTCGGGATATGGCCGAAAAGATATATTCCGCATTACACTGAACCATGCCCTTCAATCTGCCCATCCTGCTCACCTGGCTTCGTATCGTCGCGATACCGCTGCTCATCACCGTTTACTACCTGCCTGCGGACTGGGCGACAGCCCAGGAACGCGACCTCGCCGCGACCTCGATTTTCGTGGCCGCTGCGCTCACCGACTGGGCTGACGGCTATCTGGCCCGAAAGCTCAACCAGACTTCGGCCTTTGGTGCCTTTCTCGACCCGGTGGCCGACAAACTGATGGTCGCCGCGGCGTTGATCGTTCTCGTCGAACTGGGCCGCACTGATGCGGTCGTCGCGACCATCATCATCGGTCGCGAAATCACCATTTCGGCTTTACGCGAATGGATGGCCAAGATTGGCGCAGCCAAAAGTGTTGCCGTCTCGATGATCGGCAAGATCAAGACAGCCGCTCAGATGCTCGCCATTCCCATCCTTCTTTACTATCAGCCACTGTTTGGGTTCGACATGCGAACCTTCGGTAACTGGTTGATCTGGATAGCAGCCTTGCTCACGCTGTGGTCGATGGGCTATTACCTGCGCATGGCCTCGCCAGAAATAGCCAAACGGGCTGCAGAAAAATAGACGGAGAATGTTGACAAATCCCTTGTGTCGCCTATAATGCGCGCTCTGTTTCACGCGGCAGTAGCTCAGTTGGTAGAGCGATACCTTGCCAAGGTATAGGTCGAGAGTTCGAGACTCTTCTGCCGCTCCAGAATTCAGGGTAAAGCCTCCTGGCTTTATTCAGGTTGTTAAAGATGTTCGGTTAGGCGCGATAGCAAAGCGGTTATGCACCGGATTGCAAATCCGTGTAGGTCGGTTCGACTCCGGCTCGCGCCTCCAGGTTTTGCGGCAGTAGCTCAGTTGGTAGAGCGATACCTTGCCAAGGTATAGGTCGAGAGTTCGAGACTCTTCTGCCGCTCCAAAATGAAAAAGGGAAAGCGCTGGTCGCTTTCCCTTTTTTCATATCGGGCGCCGATATAATGAATGTCCCCCAGCCCGGGTGGTGAAATTGGTAGACACAAGAGACTTAAAATCTCTCGACTTCTGGTCGTGCGGGTTCGATTCCCGCTCCGGGCACCAATAAAATCAGCAGTTTACGGTTTCAAACCGCTGCTAAAGGTAACAGTCGGTCACCAAAAAATTCAAAACCGTGCACGCCAGTGCACAGTCGAATTTAAGCCTGTTCGGTAGTTTGGCGCCTAGCGTTGTCACAGGTCACCTAAAAAATAAATCGGAAACCGCTTGACAACGGTTTTTATTTGTGATGTAATTTTTCGGCTGATTCAAATTGCATGTCCCAGAGAACTCCTACGGCGGGAGAACTTATGTAGGGGTTTGGATAGTGAAGCCGTAGCAAATCATCTGGCTAGGTTGCTGGAATGGTTTTGTAGGCAGAGAGTGACTTCAGCGGAACAAGACTCTGCAAATTCGGTAGGCAATCGTTGCCCACCGGCTTTGCAATGGAATCTTGTCTCATGCAAACCCTGCTTACTATCAACGAACTCGCTGTGCTTCTGCACACTAACGCGAGCGCACTTAAAACTCGTCATTACAGAAATCCCCAATCTATTCCCCCGGTCGTTCGAATTCCGGGTGATCGTCGCTATTTCTTCAACGCAAATGAAGTTCAGCGGTGGATTGACTCCTTTTCTATTCCTGCCGCTGTAAAACGTGGGCCAGGCCGTCCTCGTAAAGGAGGACGATAATGACTTCGTACTCTAGGTTAGAGCTTCATCGCCTCGCGACAAAAATCTTCCGACTTTGGGCTGGGGACATTCTTGATGAACTCGATAAGTCTAAAAGCGCACCTCCTGAAATTCTCTTGTCTGTTGAAGAAGGCCGTATCTGGCTACTGAAGTGGGCTGAGTTTGCACAGGCTAACGCTTCAGTACCAAATTTCACGCCTGGCTTTATTGAATATGCCAATTTAGTAAACCACATCGAGTGGAGAAAACGGCACATCAGAGCCTTGTCGGAAAAACGCCCAACTCTGAAAACGCTGAATGACGAAATCGCGCTGATTTATGGCTGGATGTTTTCGAATTTAGGAGGTCAGCATGCCTAAAAGTCGAAATTCAGTTTTGAATTCAGCATTCACCAAGAAAATTGTGAGCGTTAAAGGAGGTAGGCCGAGTGAAGGGCGATGCAAGCCTGTCACTGTCCGTTTCACAGAATACGAGCATGATCAACTCATGCAAGCCGTGCACGAAACGGGCATGACCGCCTCTGATTTAATCCGGCAGACTGCTGCTGGAATCGAAATCAAAGCCAGGCCTGCACCGGTCACGAATGATCTCCTAAAAGAACTGATAGCCTGGGGAAATAACCTCAATCAAATTGCTTATAAATGCAATTCCGGCGGCTCCCCCATCGCTGAAATTTCTGAGATTTTGACGAAGTGCTACAACGCATTGGCCCGCATTGAACAGACGATTCAAGGAGGGGCAAGCAAATGATTACCGAGACCAAAAAAGGCGGTCAAAATCTTTCTGATGCGGTCGCGTACGCAGTTTATTGCATCAGTGCAAAAGACCATCCGGAAGCGAAACCCAATGAACGCGTTTTGCTCGTGCAGTCTGAAAACTTGCTTTTACCTCCCCCTCCAGCCGCTAGCAATCTAAAAGCATGCCGAGCCTGGGGGCAATTGGCAGGAATAAAAATCGAGGAATGGACGAAAGATAAGCGTAGCGGCAGACCAATGCCAAAGTCGCTATTTCAGTCGGGGTCAATCAGCTTCTCCGAAGCTGACAGCAAAAAATTGTCACCAGCCCAAGCATTGGAAATAGCTCGTGAAGCAGTTTGTGAAGTTATGCCGGGAGATCGAGCAATTCTGTGGTCTGTGCATGGTGACACCAATTGCCTGCATGTTCACTTTGAGGCATCAAGTACGGATGACACCGGAACCGTGTGGAATCCCCGATTTGATTTCCGATTCTGGGAAAGTTCAATGGAACGGCTCGAAATCAAATACGGGCTTGAACGTGTGACGCAGCGCAAAGTCATGGCAAAGCAGGACCACGTACGCGAAATAAAAATCTGCGCCCCTAGCCGCGCAGAACTGGAAATTGCCGCGAAGGACGGCACACCTAGCCCCAAGGCTTTAGCACTTTCAGTGTTGAACCAATTCAAGGGGCAGGCAACGACAATCACTGAGTTTTTCGATGCGGTTGAAACGGTTGACGGGTATGAAATCGTGCCAAACGGCATGACAGGAAAATGCTCCGGCTATTCGCTGAGATGCCCGGACGGCGTACAAATTAAAGGTAGTGACTTTGGCAAAGCATACAGCTTTGTTGGATTGCAAAAGGGAGGAATCAGCTATGAGCAAGACCGCGATTTTGAAGCAATCAGTCGCCGCCGCCGAAGAGAGGCATCAAGAACTTTCGCAAGTGGCCATGACACTTTCGATAATCTCTCAACACCTTGCCCAGCAAGCGGATGCAATTCCGGAAGCATCACGCCAAGCATTGAGCGAAACAGCGCAAGCCGTGCAGAAGTCTGTTTCAGCAGTACAACAAGCCGCGCAAGCCATCCTGCAAACGTCGGACAGGCTCCAAGATCATGCAACAACGCTGAAAGAAACGGCGCAGGCAGTGAAAGCACCTTCGATCAGGGAGCGTCTAATTTTGGCGGTGATCGTGGGGACACTATCAGCAGTGATCACGACCGGCTTAACACTGGCTTTGCAATCGGAAAAGCTAAATCCCGAGAAACTGGGGGCCGCAATCGTCAAGGAAGTTCAACGCCAACAACGGCGATAGATCGTCAAATTTTGGCTTGGGATCGCCAGTGCAGAGCACTTGGCCTTTCTGACGATGCTGAAATTCGGATGATGTTAATTGACCGCGACGAAGATCGGTATACAGCCTCAAATGAAAATGGCGCTAGCGGAATGCCACACCCAGAGCCTTTTGGGGGATACGCAGGCTGGCAACGTAAGAAGTGGCGAGAAAAAAACGGCGGAGAAGTTTTCTGGACGGTCGATCAAGTCCGCAAGGCAATCAAGACTGGGCGGTTTGCCGCACTGAATAGCCTCAAATACGACATTTTCATGCGCCCCTACGAATCTGATTTTCATTATCTATTTATTGACGATACGACCCCGGAAATTCTCGCTACAGCAGGCTATACACCGTGCTTGATTCAAGAATCTAGCCCCGGAAATTATCAATGCATCCTGAAAATTCCACGTAACCAGCATCCACCCGGCTCTGATGCTGAAAATCTGGAAAATCGAGCGATCAATGCGCTTGCTCTGTCTCTAAATACACGTTTTGGCGACCGAAAGGCCGGTCGAATTGACCAAGTGTTTCGGCTATCCGGGTTTGCGAACAAAAAGCCGATAAGGAACGATTTTTTTACAAAAATTGCATGGGGTAGCTGCAAAGTTGGGCACATCTGCAACGCGGCAACGGCAGAGCTAGATGATTTCCGAAGTGCCGTGAAAATTTCTCCGGTTTCATACGTTAAGACTGATCCGGAAGACATGCAAAAAACCATGCCGATGATTGAACCTGAGCAAGTGCAAGCGCATGCAGCTTTTAATCGCCTCAATCGCCACTCCGCCTCCTTCCTTGCTCACGACACCCCAAACGACCTACAGGAAATGGCCAGGGAAATACGGAAATGGTCAAAAACTCAAGGACGACACAAAGTTCCGGACTGGTCCGAAGTCGATTTTCTTGCATGCCGTGAATTGGCCAAAAAGGGCTGGAATACCGAAAGGCTTGAAAACGCTCTTTATGCGACCTCACCTGAGCTACATGATCGAAAGAGAGGCCATGAGTCCGATTACATCAGACGAACTGTCACGGCAGCAATGAATGCGCTTAAAAAGGGCAAAGCCCCGACACCAACGCTTGAGCCGTCCCTGCAACATAGCCAGTTCGGCATAGGAGGGCCGACGATCTAAAACCCACGCAATAAAAAAGGATCGGAGGCAACCGATCCTTTAACCCCCATTACAGAGGAAAAACACATGGAAAAATTATCAAAAATATTACCGTTTGTCAAGCCAAATTCTGCATCTTTGGCAGTGAGTGAATTTTTCAAACGTCATTACACCCCGTCGCTACCCGCGCCATACACGCCGTATATCGCGCCACCGCAGGGCATTAAGGGAATCGGAGCAATGCTTGCATCTGCAAAACAAACGCCGAATTGGATTATTCAAGACCTTTTAGAAGAAGGCGACCAATTGATTATAGGTGGCGCTCCGAAAGCCGGAAAAAGTTTGCTGGCACTCCAGCTTGCTTTATCCGTGGCGTCTGGCGGTAAATTTCTTGAATGGCGTGCGCCCGAACGTCGCCGCGTTCTTTATATCAACCTTGAAATAAAAGAGCGCGTCATGGGCGTACGAATCTTGAAAATGGCCGGAGGCGAAGAGCAAATTCAGAAATACAGTAATCTGTACTGTATGAACATCCAAACTCGAATCGACATCATGGATTCTGAACAGTCTTCGACGCTCACACATTTGATTGAAGATTTGGATGTTGATTTGGTTGTCTGGGACGTACTAGCTCGGATGCACAGCAAAGATGAGATGACGATTGAAATGCTTCATGTAATGCAGGAAATTCGACGTGTCAGCGCCGGACGGGCACATGTTGTCGTTCATCATGCAAGAAAACCTCCCTCAGATTCAACCGCCCCACAAACAGCGCATGACATTCGGGGTAGTAGCAGTATTTTTGGTGAATGCGATGGAGTCTTCGTCATTACAGCGAGAAGCGGACAAGGGGCACGCTTTGCCTTGACTGCTCAACTACGCGCCGGACGCGCACCAGATTTAATGTTATTAGATCGTGATGAGCACACTTTGCGTTTTGTAGACCCTGTAGAGCAGGAGGCAGCCGAACTTGGAATAAAGCTTGGGGAGGTTTTCCAAGAACAGACCGTCATTGAAACGAACGCAGAGCTAATGAGTCGTTTGATGGCGGTGTTTGGCGTCGAGGAACGGCAAGCGCACCGATACGCAAAAAAGGCTGTGGAACTTGGATACCTTCGTACAGTGAAAAATGGAAGGGCGACGGAGTATCACTTGCTGCCTCTCGCACTGAAAATGATCAGGAATGCGAAAAGCAGAAATTACGCTTGAGATTGCCGGGAGCGGCGAGATCGAATTGTTATAAATAATAATCACTTCCTTTCTTGTCCCTCGCCTCCCCCTGTGGCCCCTTTTTTGGGGCCGATTTTTTGTCTGCTTTTGACAACATCTGACATCTGACATGAATGCCTATATATATAACCACATGTCACCAATCGTGCCCCCCTCAGACTCCCCCGGTACGAGATCAAGCAAAGCGTGATCTCGTACCTTAACCCTTGTGTGCTACGCACACCACAGGAGACGACGACGACGCGCGAGCGCGTTATAAGGAAAATCAAAGCCAGCAAAACAGATGACATTTGTTTTTCCGCATACCCGTCGATAGATGCAAATTTAGATCAAATATCGACGCAAAAACCACAGTCAAAGTCTAGGGACCAAAGGTTTTCACATACGCGCTGTGCTTGTTTGTTTCAACCGTCCCCCCTTTTTACGTTGTAAAGGGGTCCCCGTGGCTTTACTCATTGCATTCGAGAAAGCCTTTCAAAAGAGGAACAAAATCAATTAATGGCGATTGCCTCGTAGCATTCTGCCTATAAGAAATGAGACGGCAATTGCCGCGATAGCTCCGGGCCAGTCGAGCTTGATATAAGCCCATCCGGCCAATGCTCCAGCAAAGGCTGCATTACCAAGGAGAAGGGTAATGTCTTTATTCATATGATGAGTTTGGTTGTGATGACATGCAATTATTTGATGTCTGGTATTTGCCCAAAGCGGACATGAGTTTTACTCCGTCAGTCAGTCCGCCTTGAATGAATGCTCTTCTGAACCTCAGCAAGCTTCATTAGTTGTCCTCTTATGGATATAGGGACAAGAATCGGTGGGCCGCTCTTTCCGATAAATACCAAATAGAAATAATCCTCAATCAGCTTCGCTATTTCTCTGTCTTGATCAACGGACACCATGTGTGAAAAAACACATTTCAAGTAGCGCTTTATTCCATATTCAGTTAGGCCAAGTCCATTTGAAAGTCGCCCTGGAAATGCCTGAGATTGGAAGCAAGTCCACTGAAATGCGTTGTAAAAGTCCTCGAAATCATAAGGCTGATCCATTCCGACATCGTAGGGATAGTCGGGTTTAAACACAGGTAGCCCGTGAGGTTGCGCAGCACTGGCATATGGCTCAATACAAAGGTCGTCTTCATCCTGGTAGCAAGCGAAATGCCCAAACCAAGACAGCCGCCTGCACTCATAATCAGTAGCAAGATGGCTAAATAGTGCAACCCTTGCAGGCTTTCCACCTGTCACTTCATCAACAATCCCGCTTCTTTTTTGTTTAAATTCAACAATGAAACACCGTGCGCCATCGATTTGACCAAACATATCGCCAATAAGAGAGTCAATATGCATTGGGTTAGTCAGTAAAGCAGTTGTTCTCTTTGGGAATTTATTGGGTTTTCCAAACCAAATTTTTGCCAGCCTCTCTTGAACTTCACGAAAAAATCCGAAATAACTGCTTTTATTGCGCTGTGAGCGTTTTCCATCCATAACTCCCCAAAGATAAGAAAACGTCGAAACAATGTTTGATTCGTACAATTCCATTTTTTACCACTAGCCTTTTTTATTAAAAACAAAGGCGCCCTAAGATGCCCCTGTGTGGTAGTTGAAGAAGGTTAGTTCTTCTTCACGATGGAGTTCTTATACAAGTCGTTGTGCGCTCTCGTTGCGCCCTTGTCGTATTTCGCCTGGTCGGCATCGAACTTGGCGATGTCCTTTTCTGTAAGCCGCGCGCTGATTGCGTAGCCCTGATTCTGGCCCGGTAAGGCTACGGCAGTCACAATCATGGCGTCTTTGGCGAAGCGGTCTTCTTTACCGTTGAACACTCCAAACCCGCTGACCTTGTAGGTCACGACACTGGCCCCTTCGATGCCCACCTGTGGGCTGTCAATCTTCACAGCGCGATCCATCGTGAAGCCGCTGTCTTTCAACAGTCCTTTCGCCAGCGCCTCCGGCGTAACAGGGTCTGCATCCTTTCGGTTAACAAAGCGACTCAAGGCATTGACCTGATACACCACAACCGCAGAGTCACTAACCGGCGCGTTATACATGACCTCGCTGTATGCCCCAGAATCAAACTTGTTGTTCTTCGGGCCGGGGTTCTTGGCGAAGTCATACGGCCCTTGGGCGAAGTTCGGCACGGACACCACGATGTGCAAACCGCCTTTGCCGGTGTCCAGAACGGCTTCATGGCGCGGCGCATCGTCGGCTGAAGCGAGAAGGGAAACCGCCATGAGCGCGGCGGCGGCAATCTTGGTAATGAGCTTCATTGAGACTCCCTGATTTTTGTATGTATCGTTCATGGCCCATGTCTCCTTCTGGGCCGATTTCAGACATTGGTTAGTTAAGGGTCAATCGTGAGTTTCTGAACATTCCAGCAGATGCTCCATCAGCATTCTTTATTGTTTGCGATGGGTCTTTATCGAACAATTGAGTATTTTTTTCAATTGCCAGTCCAATGAAGGCATAACCCATAGTGTTATTTTTTATGGATACCGCTACAACAGTTACAGCCGACCTAAGTTCATTCATGGGCTTTTTATCAAATACGCTCGTTCCTGCCATTCGATAACAAACCATCTCGTTTTTCACGTCAATATTATTGGCGGGGCAATTAAATGGAACAGCCTTCCCGACAAATCCCTCATGTTTAATAATATCTAACGCAATGTTCTCGGCGGTGTATGGTTTGCCTCGTTCATTTGCCTTGTCATCTCTATACACGCTTACCATGTAGTTCAAGACCCCAGTGGGGCTATTGGGAACATTTCCACCGAACAATACTTCGCCGTATGTATTACCGGCAATTGTATTTATTTTTGGACCTTTGTTTTTTGCAAAATCATACGGCCCATCTCCCGGTGGTGTTGATACTGTCAGCGTAAATCCACCGGGGCCGGTACTCATCGGTGTCTCAATGCGTGCCTGTTGAGCTTGCGAAGCGACTGCCAAGGTCATCAACACCAGTGCGGCAATGTTCGTCTTGTGCTTCATCGAGTCTCCCTGTTTTCTTGGTATGCTACCTGCGTAGTCAATGTCCGGTTCTTGGCCGAAAGAGGACTAACTGTTATTAGTGCATCTGCAAATGCGAATTTTTAAACATTCCTGCCGCTGCACCGGTTGCTCCTTTGGTGGCGTAAGTGGAATCACTGTCAAATAACTTGGCGTTATCGTCTATGACTTCTCCAACATAGGCAAACCCCTGAGTATTGTTATTCAACCCAATTGCGACCACCGTAACTGCTGAACGAATAGCCATTTCTTCTTTGTTAAATATTGGCGTTCCGACCATTTTGTAGCAAGCCATTGTTGTTACTTGAAATGATGGTTCAGGACAATCGAATTTAAATGCACGGCCCACAAATCCATTCTGCTTTATTATATTCTGGGCTATAACTTCCGCCGTGTAAGGCTTCTTTCTTTCAATTGCTTTGTCATCCCTAAAAACAGCTACCTTGAAAAGCACTCTTGCTGTATCTGTTCCAGACAATTTTGCACCAAACATCAATTCGCCGTATGTATCACCATTTATGGTATTAACCTTCGGTCCTTTGTTCTTTGCAAAGTCATAAGGGCCATCTGATTGTGGAGTAGAAACATACAACGTGAAACCACCAGCACCTGTACTAATTGGCGTTTCGATTCGTGGCTGTTGTGCGTAGCTAACCGAGGCGACAGCCATCAGACAGATAGCTGTGAAAGTGGCGATGCGTTTCATCGAAGCTCCCTGATTCTTGTATCTATCATGCATGGCCCATGTCCGGTTCTGGGCCGAAAACGGACATCATAGCTCACTAGCAATGGAATTTGTATGGCATGTTTTAGGCACTTGCTAGCTTATCGGCGATTGTTGGCACATCGGATTTGTAATATAGCATTACCAGTTCAAGCGTCTTCCAACCAAACATTTTTGCCAGTTCTTGGGCATGCAAATACTTTGACCAAATCGTCGCGGCTTGATGACGAAGGTCGTGGAATTTCAGATCGACCAAAAAGCGAGGTGAGGGTAGGGTGCCTGTTTTTTCATGAAATAATTTCCGTCCTAACAAACAACCCTTCTTAAACTTTCGAATAATTGCGTCTTGTGATACGTTGAATATTCTTTCGCTTTTGTCTTTTGTTCTGCTGTCTATCCGTTTGAATATTTCTATTGCTTTAGGAGAGAGAGGAACATCACGAGGATCTCCAGATTTTGTGTCTGGGAGATGCACATATCTGTTTTTCAAATCAAGGTCGTGAAGCTGGAGTTTGAGAATCTCGTTCTGCCTCATGCCAGTTTGAATCGCAATATCTATTAGGTCTTCTATGCACTTTGTTTCAGGCATGGCTTTCTTTAAGCCATCAACCAGATAAGCCAATTCGTTATCACGCAAAACCCTTTCTCGGGCTTTTGCCTTTTTTGGCAATTCAACATTCTTTATCGGATTTATTAACTTTTCGTTTTTTGATTTTATTCTGTGTTTGAAAACGGCAGATATAAGCATCAACTCAAGCCGAATCGTAGCCCCGGATGTTTTTGACCCTCTATTTGTTGGAGTGTTTTCCCGTTCCTTTATATATGCGCTTATGTCTTCGCTTGTTATATCTTTAAGGCATTTTTTCGAAATATTCTGCCTCTTCAGCAAACTTATTCTGGCAGTTTCCCTATCTGCACTCTTCTTCAAAATTGTTTTTTCTGATTCGTATTCAGTGAGCGCATCAAATAGGTTGATGGCTTTCGTCAATGGGACCTTTTCTGGTAGTTCGATCCCGTAGAGCATCTTAGACTCAACGGCAAGCGCCCATTCTTTGGCCTCTTGTTTCGTATCGAACCCCGAGCGCGAAACGGTATCGTGCCCGGCTCTTCTAATGATGACACGGTACAATCCTGTAGCTTTATCTTTGAATATGCTTGCCATGACTCAGTTTTCCATTCCGTGCACGCCAGTGCACAGAATAATACATGAAAACCCCGCTAAATACCGTGAATAGGCGATCTAGCAGGATACTTAAAATCTCTCGCTCTTTGAGTGTACGGGTTCGATTCCCGTCCCGGGCACCACGATTGCACACATGATCATTTACGACCTTAACTGTGAAAACAATCACCGCTTTGAAGGGTGGTTCCAGAATGCCGACGCCTTTGAAGCCCAGCTTGGCGACCGGCTCGTGTGCTGTCCGCAATGCGATAGCCACAATGTCCGTCGCGTACCGTCGGCCGTCGCGATTTCTGGTCATCATGCAGAACCGGTTATCGAGACGCCTGCCGTTTCGTCGAAGACTGCGGTGAGCACCGCCCTGATGCCGGTCGGCGCCCAGGCCATGGCCTTGTATCGTCAGCTGGTGCAGACCATCGTCAGTCATAGCGAGGATGTTGGTCCGTCGTTTGCTGACGAGGCGCGCAAGATTCATTACAACGAAGCGCCGCAGCGGCCGATTCGCGGCCAGGCCAGCGAAGATGAATGCGATGCCTTGCGCGACGAGGGTATTCAGATTCTCAGCTTGCCGCTGCCCAGGGATGAAGATCTGAACTGATCTGTCGCCGGGTCAGCCCGTTATTGCGGAAAGCGACCGGCATGGGTGCGATTCCATTGGGCGTAGAAGCTCTCCCGGGCCATTTCCTCACGATTGCGACATTCCAGCCGCTTCAACTCGCCGCTCGGACGGCTGCATTCCTGAACGGGCCGGTAGTTTTCGCTGAAAGCCTGAGCCCGCTCGGTCGCCAGTCGCTCAGCCTGCGCCATCATTTGTGCTGACTGATATTTTTGCCAGACCTGGACGATTTTCTGGTTGCCACCGAGTGAGACGAAAACCCAGAGAACGCTGGCCAGCAGGCCACCGAGAATAAAACTACGCATTTCACATACCTCCCTCTCGGATGATACTTGAAATATGCCAATCGGGATTTTTGGTGTGCCGGAACGGCTATTCCATCCGCCACTGAGATTGGATTAGCGATTCGTCGAGCCGCGTTTTGCGGTGCGCGTTTTCTTCGCTGTCTCACCTCCTGAAGCGCGTCCAGATACCGGCTTTGTCGGGTCGGCATGATCCAGCCAGATCAGTGTATCGATATAGGACATGAAGCCCTGCAGGTAGTCTGGCGAGATGTCCCGCATGGCTTGCAGGCTGCGCAACACGAGATGTTGCGAGTTCATCGGGCCGGCGTTTTCGGGGGCCTGGGCGAGCGTCTGGGTGAGTTGTTGCTCGGTACTCAGCTTCGACCAGGTTTTATGGAAGTAGGCGACCGACTTGAGCTCCGGGCCTTCCCGGCTGGCTCTGGCGGGTGAGTTTTTCGCCTTTTGGCGCAAACTCGGGGTTAGCCGCGTGTTTTCCGGTGTCGGCTGGCTGGGATGCGGTGGCTCGTGGGCGTGTTGGCTGATGTAGGCGAGGAGGTCGGCCAACGGGCTGGCCGGCGCTACCGGGGGGATTTCAGTCGGGGTCGGGGCTGGGCGGGCAGCCAGTTCATCGGCGAGCGCGTTCATTTTGACGAGCAATATCTGGCGAATCGCTTCCGGTTGTGAAGCAGCACGGCGGGCCAGGGCTTGCAGAGTGACGAAACGTACCGGGTCGCAGCCATCGGTACCGCTGGCGCGCAAGGCGTCGAGGCGGGCCTGCAGGGCGTCGGTGCCGCCTGGCACGTCAGCCATTGCCGTCCGTGCCGTTGGTTCGGGATTTCGGCACCGGGGCCATTTCGACGCGCCGGTTGCGGGCGCGGCCGTCGGCATCGGTGTTGGTGGCAACCGGCTGCTGCGAGCCAAAGGCGGCTGCGAAAATGGACGATGACGGCACGCCATCCTCGATCAGCGTGCGGGTGACAGTCAGAGCGCGTTGGGCCGAGAGTTCCCAGTTGTCGGCAAATTGCCGGTTGCTGCCGCGGACCGGCACGTCGTCGGTAAAGCCACTGACCATCAGCATCTGTTCGCTGGCACCGAGATAGGCTGAAATAGGCTCGGACAGGCTCTTGAGCAACTGCTTGCCTTCTGGCTGCAACTGGTCGGAGTTAAGCGCGAAGAGCACGTTGCCGCTGATGCCGATTTTGCCGTTATTGAGAGTGACACGACCGGAGGCGAGCGGGCCTGCGAGCGCCTTTTCGAGCGCTTCGCGGCGTTGTTCTTCCTGCTGGCGCTTCTGTATTTCGGCTTCGAGGCTGGTGACCAGTTCAAGCTGCAGGCCGAGGACACCGACCAGGATCAGCACGAAGGCGCCGAGCAGGCCGGACATCAGGTCGCCGAAGACGGCCCAGATCGGCGTGCTGTGTTCGACATTGGCGTCGATGTCGTCCATGTTCAGGCCTCGCTAATGGCGACGCGCTGCAGGTCGTCGACCATTTTTTTCTGCGACATGATGCTGAGGTCGATGATTTCCCGCGCCTGGGCAACGTAGTAGGCGAGTTGTTCGTCGCTGCGCGTCAGCGACTTGGCAAGGCCGGCTTCGATACGTTGCAGCGCCGCCATCATTTTGTCGTTCGATTCGCTGAACAGTTGCACGGCATGGCTGAACGCCTCGCCGACGCTGGCGACTTCAAGCGCGCCGCCGGTAATGCTGGCACCGATATCAACCAGCTTGCCAGTTTCGTACTCGACCTTGCCGGCAAACTGGCTGCCGACCCGTTCCAGCAACTCGGCCGAGGAGGCAACCAGTGCATCGATGGCACTGCGTTGCTCGGTCGAGGCATGGTTGATGGCATCGAGCAGCGCCCCCAGCGTTTCCATGATGCGGCTGCGTTCTTCAAGCAGGCTGTTGTCACGCGCCATGCTGGCTGACAGTTCGTGGCGCAGCTGGCCGATGACCTCGGCGGCAGCCTTGGGCGCTTCGGCGGCCGTCTGCATCAAGCGGGTGACTTCGCTGATGGTGGTCTCGGCCTGGCGCTGGTTGGCAGCGACGAGTTCGCGAGCCGTATCGCCCAGGGTTCGGGTGATCTGCTCCTGCTGTGCCAGGGTGGCCTGGCCGGCTGTTTGCCATTGTGTTTCGAGCTTGCTGGCCATTGTGGTGAGGGTGTCGGCGAAACCAGCCTGACGCGTCTGTTCGCCAGCCGCCCATTCGCTTTGCCAGGCCGACTGGGTGGCGCGCATCTCGGCGAGCAGTGCAGCAGTGCGTTGGGCGAAGGTGTCGGTGAGGCTGGCTTGTGTATGCGCCAGAGTTTGCGTCATTGCGGCTTGCTGATCCTGCGTGGTCCGGGCAAACGCAAGATGGCTGGCGTCTATCGAGGCTAGCAGCGTTTGCGAGCGTTGGCTGAAGGTGTCGCCGACCCGGCTGACTGCCTGGTCGAGTCGGGATGTGACACCATCAAACTGGCTGGCGACCGTGCTGGCCAGTTGCATCTGGCTGGCGCTGGTTGCCTGGACGAGTGCGGCGTACTGTTGGGCGGCATCGTCCTGCAATTTGGCCTGCGTGTTGTCGAGCGAGGCGAGCAATGCGGCCGAACGTTGATCGAAGGTGTCGGCGTAGGCGGTGAACGCTGATTGCAACTGCTGGTTCTGTGCTTCGGTGGCCTGTTCGTGATGGCTCAAGGCTTGTGTCCAGGTATCGCTGACGGTGGTGACCGTCTGGGCGAACTGGCCGGTGATGCCAGCCAACTGGCTTTCGATGGAGCCAAACAGTTTGTCGTGCAAGCTGTGCGTTTGCTCGGCAATGCTTGCCATGGTGGCCGTGACGACCGGCTGAATGGCCTGTGCCGCCACGGTCGCGCTGTCCTTGAGGCTGGTTTTGAGCGACTGATCAACAGACTGAGCG
Source organism: Dechloromonas sp. HYN0024 (assembly GCF_003441615.1). Taxonomy (NCBI): domain Bacteria; kingdom Pseudomonadati; phylum Pseudomonadota; class Betaproteobacteria; order Rhodocyclales; family Azonexaceae; genus Dechloromonas; species Dechloromonas sp. HYN0024. The sequence continues at coordinate 1,541,108 of NZ_CP031842.1, forward strand.
AGATCGGCATAGAGGCCCCTGGCTTCGTCGTGGAAGCGTTGCTGGCCGCTCAATAGCTGGCCCCCGAGCTGGCGGTGTTGCTCGGCCATCTGGTTAATCATGGTGTCCAGTTTGCCGACCAGATCGGGCAGGACCTGGGCCTGTACCTGCAGTGCCTTGAAGGTTTCCTGGCGCTGGTAAGTGAGTGAGAAGTCACGCAGGGCACTGGCAATCTTGCTGTCAAGTAGCTGTCCGACCTGCAGGCGATCGCGTCGGCACAGCGCCGAAATGAGGCCGAGCATGGCCGACGTGGCGACACCGGCTACCGAGGTGCCGAAAGCGACGCCCAGACCCTTTACCGGCGCAGCCAGGGCGGCACGGATGGTGTGCAGATCGGTGGTGCTTTCCAGCGCCAGGACTGCACCGTTAAGCGTGACGACCATGCCGAGAAAGGTGCCGAGCATGCCGAGAAGTACTAGCAATCCGACGAGGTAGGGCGTGATGCCCGGCCCGGGCAAGGCGACACGTTCACCTTCAATGCGCAGGCGAACGGTATTCTGCAGCGCGCTTGGTACCTGTTGCAGCCATTCGCCGAGATGGCCGATGTCGCCCGGAATGTTGCCCAGCGCCTTGGCCAGTGCAGCAGTGTTGTCGTGAAAGCGACGCATTTCGAGGCCGCCGGCGACATAGACAAGGGCGATCAGGCAGGACACGGTGAAAGCCAACGCGCTGCCGCCAATGTAGCCGATGGCGACCCAAAAGACGGCGAGCAGGCCGAGGATGAAGGAGAGAAGACTGAGATTGCGGTTCATTGGGGTTTCGTTTCGTGGGTTGCGCATGCGCCGCTCAGGGTGGCAATCAGGCCGGCAACAGGTTTGAGGCGAAGTTCCAGTTCGGCATGGAGCATGGTCTGGGCATCGTCGCAGAAGGCTTCAAGCCAACCGCCCGGTTGGGCCCAGGTGGTGGGTTTGTCGGCGCAGCCATCGGCAAGTGTCGCTCGGTGTTCGGTGTAACGCTGATCGAAGCGTTGGCCGAGCATGATCGGAATATTGCCGAGCAGGTTGCGCTCGCGGATGCTCAAGAATTTCTCGAAGGCAGCGTCAAGGTCAGCAAGTTGTTTGCCGGCCGCCGACTGACTGGCCAGCGCCCGGCGGGCGTTGGCTCGGAGGGCCGTGATGGCACTGTTCATATCGCGCTGGTGGGCCAGATAGTAGCGGTGATAAGGCGAAAAATCGCTGGCGCTTTCTACCGTCGCATTCGGCAATGGGATCGGGAACGGGATGCGCGGCGGCATTACGGCCGAAGCGGTGTTGAAAACGCCATCGTTGGCGATGGATTCGGTCAAATTGTGACGAAGGCGGGCCAACTGGGCGGACAGGCCGGCATCGGCGGGACGTACAGACGTGACGCTGCCGGCCTCTGCATTGAGGACCGAATACAGCGTCAGCGCATCCGAAAAGTCCAGCCACTGCCCGAGTTTTTCGCCGAAATCATATTTCGGTTCAGGGACTTCGGAGAGGGTGTCGGACAGGACGCGGACTAGGGCAGAGCGGTTGAAGGTGGCGCGTCTTAATTCACGCGTCATGACCATGGCCTGGTTCGACGTCGAAGGGGGTCGCAAGGCTACTACAACTTTGCAATTCAGTCAGCGATCTTCGCTTGCCATTGCGCCAACAAACATCCCACCGATGGGCGCGAATTGCCGGGATGAGGCGCACAATCAGAACCTTGGCCGTATTTGCGCTGACAGCGACCGTCGTTGGCGATTGTATTGGGTGAATGCGTGCCAATAGCCGAGACACGTCGGCATCAGTGAAACATCTTGAGCAGATGACAGAGTGATTGAAAGAGTCGGTGAGGCAGTTTAAGCTTTGAACATATGTAACCAACCGACTTGAAAAGAAGAGGGGCTTCTGATTTGACGGAAACAGTTGCAGCGGCTGGGGGAAATATTTCAGCGCAGGAAAATGTCGATTTCCGGATGCGGATTGAGATAAAGGACATCGGGATTCCGCCCCGTCCGGCAATTCTCATTGATATCGACCATGAAATGGCCAAGGAGGAGCCTGACTTCCGCCTCATGGCCAAATTGATCGGCTCTGATGTCGCCCTTGCCGCCGGCTTAATCAAGACCGCCAATTCTACTTTCTTCGGGTTCGGGAAAAAAGTTCGCACGGTTCAGGAGGCCATGCTAGTCATTGGTTTGAAGCTGGTGTCTCGAACCATTGCTGGACTGGTCCTTCAGAAACTGTTTCCTTATGTCCCAAGTCTGGAGCGTTTCTGGGATGCCTCTGCGAATACGGCCAAAGCTGCCGGATGGCTGACGCAACGACTGAAGCACAAGTCCGAGGCCAGATCCTGTGATGCTTACACCTTCGCGTTGTTCAGGGATTGCGGCATCCCTGTACTGATGATCCCGTTTCCTGAATACCTGACGGTGCTACAACAAGCCAATTCCGACAAGGAGCAGCGTTTTACAGCCGTCGAGGACCAGTTGATTTCAATCAACCATGCCGCGATCGGTGCCGAACTGGCGGAGAACTGGCTGCTCCCCGCTGATATTTGTTCCGGCATTCGCCATCACCATGACGTGAAGGCGCTTTGCGATATCGATACAGCGGAGTTATCGACGACGTCTCGGCAACTTATCGCGATTGCGCAGATTGCCGAATATCTGGTGCAGCAAAAAACGGGACTGAATCTCACCTGCGAGTGGGAGAAATTGGGCGAGGCATGCCTGAATGTCGTTCAGCTTTCCAGTGATGAACTAGCCGAGATTTTGGAAGACTATCGATCGTCAGACTCTGACGACGAATTCTGAAATACCTTTTATTTCGAGTTCCATCGAGGCGCTGCGCCACGAATAGGGCGGCTGCATCAGGCAGCGTTGGGCAGGCTCCGCTGGTTCAGCCGGGGTCTGTGCGCTGCGGGTTCCCCCTCTTTGCTAAACAATGCACCCGTCGCACGCCGTGGAAGTGCGCGATACGTCGGCTCCGGAAGTCCTGCCAAACATCTCATGATTGATGGGCGACAAAGATTCCCGCTGGTGACTTATTGAAGTCAAGCCGCTGGATAGCCTCATCCTTATTTCCGACACGTTTGACATAGTCCACATGAATCACGATAACTTGAGCGAATGGCGCTTTTCCTGAAACAGCACGAGCAACAGCTGACGCCATAGTCGATGCCTCGGATTCCCGATCCGCCTTTTGCGCATCATTCAATTTGCTGTTGATGACGGTGATCGTCAGTTTGTGCGGCGTGGTGGTGATGTCGATCATCTTGGCGTCATTTCCAGTAGCCTTGGCCACGTCTCGCTGGATGCCCGGGATGGCCATCGTTTGTTGCTTGATTTGTTCGGTTTCCAATGGGGTGTCGGCACTCCATGCCTGCGCTGACGAGGCGAGCGTGGCAATGCTGACCCAAAACGATACGACGAGGCTTTTTGAATATTTATTCATGATTCTCTCCAATCGGAATTGCTCATTCGGAAGAGAGGAAAATTGAAGTCCTCTTGAGAGCATCTTCTGCCCAATGCAAGCGCTGCTCTGTACGCCAGTACACATTGCCTGCAGCCGCGTGCCGAGTGCAGATTGGTTGGAGGGCAGGGTGCCTTTTCGGTCAGCCCATGCGAAATGGCTGTCATCATTCGGGGCGCAATCGCTATTTGAATTGCGAAAGCCTCAACTAAAGCCACGGTCGAGACGACGAGCAATTTAGTCATTGCGCGCATGTATATTTTGACTATCATTGAAATATGGAAACATTAACCGCCGCCGAACTTCTTGCCGCCTTGGGGCATGAGTCCCGACTATCCATCTTCCGCATGCTGGTCGAAGTCGGACCGGACGGTCTGGTCGCCAGTGCGATTGGGGATTCGTTGGGAATGGCACCGGCAACGTTGTCTTTCCATCTGGCGCACCTGACTCGTGTCGGCTTAATCAGCGGCCAACGAGAAAGCCGCTTCATTCGCTACTCGACAAACTACAGCGCGATGGATGAGTTGATCGCCTTCCTGACAAACAATTGCTGTCAGGGCCAGCCTTGCCTGCCGAAAACAAGTGCCTGCGATACGACCGCCAAACGTCGAGCCAGTCTGAAGAAAACCCCAACCTAGAGAATTTTCATGAGCCAACAACCTCAAAAGACAGTGCTGGTCCTGTGTACCGGCAACTCCTGCCGCTCCCAGATGGCCGAGGTCATCCTCAACCACGATCTGGCTGGTCAGGTTCGTGCCTTGTCGGCCGGTACCGTTCCGCAACCCAAGGTGGCCGACGGCGCGATCAAGGCGCTTCAGCTGGCAGGACTGCCGACCGATGGACTCTATCCCAAAGACGTCGACGCGGTGATGAAGGAGTCGATCGATCTGGTGGTAACCGTATGCGACAACGCCAAGGAAACCTGTCCAACCTTCCCGAAACCCGTTCCGCGCATTCATGCACCGTTCCACGACCCGCACGGCGAACCCCTGGAGTGCTTCGTTGAGGTTCGTGACGACATCCGCGCTCGCCTGATTCCGGCCGTTCGTGCCGCCCTTGGACTGTAAGGGAAGGCCATGTCTGCTCAATGTGAAACGACAGCCAAGCTGGCAGCGGGTGCGCCGATGAGTCGGTTCGAGCGATACCTGACGGTCTGGGTCTTTCTCTGCATCATCGCCGGGATTGCCTTTGGCCAACTGGCGCCGGGGCTCTTTCAGGCGATTGGCAGTCTGGAAGTGGCTCGGGTCAATCTCCCGGTTGGCCTGCTCATCTGGGTGATGATTATTCCGATGCTGGTCAAGGTCGATTTTGGAGCGCTGCACGAAGTAAAGCAGCACGTCCGGGGTATCGGCGTCACCCTTTTCGTCAATTGGCTGGTCAAGCCTTTTTCGATGGCTTTCCTGGCGTGGCTTTTCATCCGCAACCTGTTTGCGCCCATGCTGCCCGCCGATCAACTGGACAGTTATATCGCCGGATTGATTCTTCTCGCCGCCGCCCCGTGTACCGCCATGGTCTTCGTGTGGAGCCGCCTGACCAACGGTGACCCGTTGTTTACCCTGTCGCAGGTGGCGCTCAACGATTCCATCATGGTTCTGGCTTTCGCCCCCCTGGTTGCCTTCCTGCTCGGCATTTCTGCCATCACTGTGCCCTGGGCCACATTACTGACGTCCGTTGTGCTGTATATCGTTATCCCAGTGGTGCTGGCTCAGCTCTGGCGCAAATCGCTGTTGACCAAAGGACAAGGCGTCTTCGATGCGACGATGGAAAGAATTGGCCCGTGGTCGATCTCGGCCCTGCTGGTCACACTGGTATTGCTCTTCGCTTTTCAAGGTGAGGCCATTCTCAAGCAACCGCTGGTGATTGCATTGTTGGCTGTGCCTATTCTCATCCAGGTGTTCTTCAATTCTGCCCTGGCGTATTGGTTGAATCGAGCCGTCGGTGAAAAGCACAACATCGCCTGTCCGTCGGCCTTGATTGGCGCATCGAATTTCTTCGAGCTGGCTGTCGCCGCGGCGATCAGCTTGTTTGGCTTTGAATCGGGGGCGGCATTGGCCACCGTGGTCGGCGTGCTCATTGAAGTGCCGGTCATGTTGCTGGTAGTCAAGGTGGTGAATTCGTCCAAGGGCTGGTACGAAGCCGGCTAATGTCACAGGAGAGTGTCATGAAAAAACTTGAAGTGTTTGACCCTGCCATGTGTTGTTCCACGGGTGTTTGCGGTGTCGAGGTTGACCCGGTGCTCGCCCAGTTCGCTGCTGACCTCAAATGGGTCGAGGAGCATGGCATTGCTGTCCAGCGTTACAACCTCGGTCAAGAGCCGCAAGCCTTTGCCGCCAATCCGGCGGTTGTGAAGGAAATGGAAGCTGGCATGGACCGGCTGCCCGTTCTGGCGGTTGACGGCCATATCATCACAACCGGCATGTACCCCTCACGCCAGCAACTATCCCAGAAACTGGGTATTGCCCTGACGACCGCGGAAAAACCCCACATCAAGGCGGGTAGCACCTGTTGTTCGCCCAAATCGGGCTGTTGTTAATTCGGAGACTCTGATCATGGCCTTACCCGACACCCAAACACGGTACCTGTTCTTCACTGGTAAAGGCGGTGTAGGTAAGACCTCGCTCTCCTGCGCCACGGGCCTTACCCTGGCTGAAGCAGGAAAGAAAGTACTCATTGTCAGTACCGACCCAGCCTCCAACCTCGACGAGGTACTGGGTGTTGGTCTGGGGCAGACCCCTACGGCCATCCCCAATGCGGCTGGCCTGTTTGCCTTGAATATCGACCCGGAAGCAGCCGCGCACGCTTATCGGGAGCGGATGGTTTCACCCTATCGCGGCATCCTTCCGGCCGCAGCGATCCAGAGCATGGAAGAGCAATTCTCGGGGGCTTGCACCGTTGAAATTGCCGCCTTTGACGAGTTCTCCAAACTACTTGGCGACCCAACGGCGACGGCAGAGTTCGATCATGTGATTTTTGATACGGCGCCGACCGGTCATACGCTCCGCTTGCTCACCTTGCCGACGGCCTGGAACGAATTCATCGGGTCATCTACCGGTGGCGCGTCCTGCCTTGGCCCGCTGGCTGGTCTCGAGAAACAGAAGGCGCTCTACGCCGCGACCGTTGCCCGCCTAGCCAATCCCGGCGAAACAACGGTCATCCTGGTCAGCCGACCGGAGACCGCTTCGCTGCGAGAAGCTGAACGGACGCGCGGAGAATTGTCCGAACTGGGCGTCGTCAATCTTCACTTGGCCATCAACGGGCTTTTTGCCGCGACAGATTCGGCCGATGCGATTGCCAATGCCATGGCCCTGAGGGCAGGCAAGGCATTGGCGGCCATGCCCAAAGCGCTTGCCGACCTGCCGGGCACTACCATTCCGTTCTTACCCAGAGGGACGGTTGGACTCGATGCCTTACGTCTCATGGCGCATCCGGAGGGCGTATCGGCTGGCTTCACGAACCGGCAAATTGAAACGACTGAGCTGCCTCCGGGCCTGGCCAGCCTGATCGACGATATTGCGAAAACCGGTCATGGCGTCGTAATGACCATGGGCAAGGGCGGTGTCGGCAAGACGACGGTTGCCGCAGCGATTGCACTGGCGTTGGCCCAGCGCGGCGGCAAGGTTGTGCTGTCGACCACCGACCCGGCGGCCCATGTCGCTGCTGCCATTGATGGTGTCGTACCCGGCCTGACGGTTACCCGGATTGACCCTGAAAAGGAAGTCGCTCAATACACTCAGGACGTGCTTGAAAAAGCGGGCAAGAGCCTCGATTCAGGCGGTCGGGCGATGCTGGAAGAAGACCTGCGCTCACCCTGCACGGAAGAGATTGCCGTATTCCGAGCCTTCGCCCGAACCGTCGATGAAGGCAAGGATGGGTTCGTTGTGCTTGATACGGCACCAACGGGCCACACCATTTTGCTTCTGGATGCCGCCGAGGCCTATCACCGTGAAGTCATGCGCACGCAGGGCGACATGCCCGAAACGGTTCGTCAGTTGCTGCCCCGCTTGCGGGACAAGGATTTCACCCATGTGCTGATTGTCACGCTGCCGGAGGCCACGCCGGTTCACGAAGCAGAGCGCCTTCAGGGTGATTTGGCGCGGGCCGGCATCACGCCATTCGCCTGGGTCATCAATCAATCATTGCTGGCGAGCGGCACCCATGACCCGTTGCTTTGCCAGCGTGGGGCTTATGAAATCCCGTTCATCAGGCATGTCGCCGACGCGTCGGGAAATCGGAGTGTATTGATTCCTTGGCTAGCCGAGGCACCGGTTGGGCAGCATGGGCTTGAGCAGGTTGTTCGCTAACAGCCCAAATTAATCCGGAGGTATGTCCGCTTCGCCACGCCATGCAATGCAATGCAATGCGGGCATACAGATACCCTCTTGTTGTCAGGACCCCATCGCCACTGAGGCGGCATGCCTGACCGACAGGGGGTGATCTTGAAAGTGGTGGGGTGGGGTAGTCGAACTTCGGCTCAAAAAGCCACGATTTTCATGTCAAATCGTTTCAGCAGGACGTTGAATTTTTGTTTCCGGAAAGTGCTCGGGGTTGAGCAGTCGGTCGGTTACCTCGACCCAGTTCAGGATGGGACGTGATCGTTCGTGCGGCGCCCGCAATGCCGCGCCCATGGCCTTGATGATGGATTCAGCATGGCCCGGAATATAGCCAAAACGTCCCGGGTAATCGCCGGTTACCGAGTGCGGGCAGACCGTTGGCAGGGCGAAGAAATCATATTGCAGCATTTTCAGCGAGCTGTCGGCCAGATAGACCGGGACATTGTCCGAAATATAAGGTGCAAGGCCGACATTGGCATGCTTGATGTAGCGGATTGTTTCAGCGTACGCCATGTCGCCATAAACCACGACATTGTCCCCATAGCCGGGCAAGCGCCCCAGCCCGGAGCCGATCACATGAAAGTTGGCCTCGGGAAAGGCCTGGCTGGCGATCACAATGAAAGCCGGATCAAAGAGCATTGATCCGATCGAGACAGCGTGCCGCCCTGTGCTGTAAGGGGAGGGGTCTCCCAGTTCAGCGAGGTCGCCATCCAGTCCGTTGGGGACGCAATGGACATTGCCCTTGTTCGGAATATTGTCGGCCATGCGTGCCGAGAGAAGGCAAAGGGCGTCAAATTCGCCGGCTAGGCGATCAAGGTTTAGCCGGGCATAGCGGGCCGCATTGATTGTCGCCAGATCGTCGGAGCCACGATAGATATGGCGGGCCGCCGGGTTCAGACGCTTCGCCAGTTCAAAATAGATGGGGGCGATGCCGCTTTCATAGATGATGACGTCGGCCTGTCTGGCCCAGTCGCTCAGCACCCGGCTTGGCAGATGCTGGTAGAGCCAGAAAGTCGCATTTTCGAGTGGTCTGAGCAGGGGCGAGCGCATATTGAACGGGTGAATCGGCGTCTTCCAGAGATAGCACTCGACGCCCTTGTGCTGTTCAATGCGGTTGGCCTGCGTATCAATGCCCAGGCGAATATCACCCTTGTGCCGCGACAGGGCACTATAGCGGAGCGAAAAAAACTGTACGCTGCCGCGCCTGGCCAGTTCGTCGGCGATGAAATGAATACTCGACCGGCGGGCGGTACGGTAGTCGTGATGCGCCGTCACAAATACTTTACATAATACAAATTATGCGCTGTTCGTTGTCATAGAAATTTGGCTTTCCGTGTTCTTTTCGTTCCCCAGCGAAAACACCCCAGTTTTACAACGTTGTCCCTTTACTCAAAATGCATTGGGAGAGCACGGAAAATGGCTGAAAATAAATTTGTAAAAAGTTCGTATGAGCGGGCTTTTTCCGCCTGGTTTTCTGAGTACGAACAGGAACGACGCCATCAGAAGAAGCGGAAAGGCTCTCGCCTAACCGGGTTTCCCGAGCCGCCAGCGAGTCCTGAGAACATTGCCCACATGCTCGAGCAGATCGGCGTCAAAAAGGCCCTGGCGACGCTGGGCGTTCATCGCAGCACCATTGCGCGATGGTTGGCCGGCAAAGCCGTGATTCCCCGGCCGTCCTGGTTGCTCCTGGTACTCATGGCAGAGGGTCGGCTGCCGGGCATGTCCGAGGACTGGCGAGACTTCCGCTTTGACGGTGACACGCTCTGCCAGATCGGCACACGGATCCACTACACGGCGCGGGAAATTGCTGGCTGGCCCTACCAGCTGGAACATTCTCGCGCCCTTGCTCGGCGCGTGGTGGCGTTGGAAAAAGAGAAAGCCCACTTGTTGAAGGTTGGCTATTTTGAAGCAGCCAATGATGCCTTGATCGCGGTTTGATCTTGACCAGGAACAACAATGCACAGAGGATACGGCTTTGTTTTCGACTGGGGAAAATATGCAATACGACGAGGGGTGGATTGTTGCCTATGCGATGGCATTGGAACAAAAGGCAAAGGCACTTGTTTCACGAGCCTGGATGACCGCAATTATTATTGGTGCTATTGCCTTACTTGCTTTGATATCTGTTCCGTTGGGTGCTCAGGATGCTCAAAGAAATTCATTTATTTTCTTTGTCGCCCTGGGAACAATTGGACTCGGATTTTTTCTCGCAAACCGTGCAGAGGCAAAAGCGGCGATGATTCGACTTCAGGCACATCAAGCTTTGTGCCAGGTACAGATTGAGCGCAATACGCGGAAATGAAAAAAGGCCCCTCGGGGCCTTTGTTACTTCCGGCGCTTGAAACGCCCATTTTTGCCTCGCGGCGGTAATCGCTTGCTCATTGCTGATTCACCTTTTGCAGTAGGAAAAACTTCTGGATGTTGGGCGGCATCAATCGCACCAGGGCGACAACCAGGAGCGCCCCAGCTGCTACACAAATTGCCTCGCGGACGATGGCCGGGGCGGTTGGAATGTAATCGCTCATGGTCAGTGGTGCGTATCAATATGCGCGTCGATCCGCTCATGCGCCCGGACGGTCATTTCATGAAGATTCTTAAGGTCAGCGCGGATCGCACCATAGGCCATACCCCCCAGGGCCAAGTAACCCCCGATATGCAGAATCCAATCAGGCATGGCCTTCCCTCAAAAAGACAGCCAGGGAACCACACATGGCGGCAATACCGCCCGCCACAAGGCCCAGCGTTCCCGGCAGAAAGTGAGACACGGTGCCGGCAATGGTAGCGATACCGGCCCAGGTAGAAGGCTCTTTGATACGGTCCATAATAATTACTCCCTTAGTTGGTCAAACGATTCCAGGCACCGGAGACAAACTCCCCGGCCGGCAGATGAAAAGAGGCGTTCCAGTAATCCCCGGCGGCTAGTTCGGCCTGTCCTTGGCTGACATTGGTACGCGGTATGCCAATTCCATCACCAATGCCCAGGACGACGCCGGTGGCGGCATCAACTACCGCCCCACCGGCGGCGGCCCCCATATCGGCAGCCAGATTGCTACCAGCTGGGCGGCGAAGGTAGATCACCACGCCAACCAGGGCCACGCCCAGGAGCAAGTAAGCCGGGTTTATCGGCACACGCATGGATTCGCCGTCATGGGTTCTTGCCCAATGACCTGGTGAAATCCAGGGGCATGGGCGTTCGGTCCATAGGGGCCGTAATCACCGAGGCCGTAGCCCTGCATCTGCTCCCACTGGTTCGTGATCGAACCATACGGATCAACCGGCGCGATTTCGGCGGAAATGGTGGCGGAGGCATGGGCATGGCCCAATTTCTTGAACAGCCAGAGGCCGACAATCACCAGGGCGATATTCTTGATCATGGGGCGCTCCAGACGAGGTTGCCGTTCAGGTAGTAGTTGCCCTGGGGATCAATGGCCGTGCCGTTGTCGAAATACTGCCAGGCATAACCCGGCTCACTCGGCAGCGCGGAGTTCGTGACGTTCTTGGCGTACATGCCGCCGACAGCATTGATCGGCTTGTTGACCACCTGGGGAGCGGCTGGGGTGCGGGTGAAAGTTTTCCACGCCACATAGGCGAGGATGCCCCCGGCAATGAGCGTGACGATATCTTCGGATTTCATGCGATGGTGCTCCCTTCGAATTGGCCGCCAGCGGCCACAATAATTTGGTGTGCTTTATCCAGGGAATAGCCCTGCTCCATGGCCCCCGGCAGGCTGGTCCATTCCGGACGGCACTTGGCAATCGCCCGGTCAAAGCGGCCGGCCATCACATCAGCCAGCGCACCGCGCACTTTGATCAAGGCAACAGCGGCGAAGTCCTGCGATGCCGGCGAAAAATCAGCCAGGGTGTATTGCCTCGCCAATGCCGTCCAGGTCGTCCAGGTGATCTGATACGCCCCGGCCGCAGAGGTGCGGCGGCCGTCTGGCGTGGTGAAAAATACGTGCGGGTGCCCGGAAAAGTCGGCGAAATGAGAGCCGCCCCACATAACTTGATAATCCCCGCCAGATTCCCCGTATTTGATCAAGGCCAGAAAGGCTTGAACGTTCGGGTTTTCCAGGGTGCTTTGGTCAATGCTCATAAAGGCAGAATCCAGGGTGGAAACGGCGCTATCGATCACCTCAGCCACCCCGCCCTGCCCTTGCTGATCGGTCAGCAGATACAGGGCGAGGGCAGCAGCGGAGGCAATCAGGAGCGACTCGGGGTTCATTACGCGGCGGCATCGGTCGGATTTATGATGTTCCAGCCATTGATATGGCACACCTGGTTAAAAACAGTGCGGGTTAGCGCGGCGGCATCGGCGGCACTCAGTAGGGCGCGTATTTCAACCAGGCCAGCGACAGCGCCAACAGCCTGCGCGTTAGTTTGCAGCGCCGTGGCAATGATTGGGGCCAGCCGTGCAGCGTCAATTTCAACGGGCGTTTTGAAATAGGGATTGTCGATTTTGAGTGCCATTAGACGGCCTCCTCATTCCACTGGAACGTGGTTTGCAAATTGTTGTTAAGCGACGCTGACCACATGATGATGCCGTTGCCTGGCTGGATGGCTACAGGCTCCGAGAACGGAAAGTCTTTTGACTCATTCGCCAGGGAAATCGAAAACGCGCCAATGGTTGTGCCAATGATGGCGGCCGCATTGGTGTTTCTGAGTTCGCCCACTGAAGCCGTGCCGGCTCCGATAAATTTGGTGGTGCCGTTGCCTTGCAAGGTAGCTAGGGCGGCATTGTGTCGAGCAAGGCCAACCCCTGTTGGCGCGGCCGTGACGGTGTAAAGGGATACCTTGTTGAGAATCAGGTTTTTACCGCTTCCGGCCGGGTTCCACAGCTGCGTCATTGAATAATTGCCAGCGGCACCCGCGTTCGATGCGGCACCGATAAAACAGGCATTACTTTTCACCCGCACCAATTCGCCGTTAATGATGGATACCGTTCCGGCTACCTGGCTATCTTGAATTTCGCCATTACCCACCACCACAAAACCCATGATCGTGCCGGCGTTCTTGTAGTTGCTCAGATACCAGGAACGGCAATTCGTCGGCGTCTTGATGGATTGACCAGGGCGGAGCAAGGTTTGCACACCGCCCGTGTCGGACTTGATCAGGATGGTTTCATCGGCACCGCCGGCGCTTCCCGCGTAATACCGAAAATATTGTCCTTCTGCGGCCAGTTCGCGGGTCTGGTTAGGCGCCAGCGTGAAATCGTAAATCTGCAAACCAACCATGATCAGCCTTTCCGTAAAACGAGGTATGCCACCAAGGCCACCCCGGCCAATACCGGGATTTTGTGGGCGTTGTAGTAGTCAATCAGCGATGAAGCGGCTTTCTTCGTGGTCGACGTCGAGGCCAGCGGGGCCTGGCTGGCCTGCGTGACGTAATCCATGTTGGCGGCTGTCATGGCGAGGGCACCCATTGCCAGGTGATCCGTTACCGCCAACAGCGCGGCATAGTTCTGGGGATCGCTGGAATTGTTGCTGATCGTGATCGGACTCGAATCCGTAGCTACGCCCACCCCACCCGAGTTGATGACCTGGCGTTTATCGACGTTGGTCGTGTCGGTGGTCGTCGTGTTTCCGGCATTGTCGACGTTGCCGGTTTTGGATCCGATACCACCGGACGACACACCGCCGCCGCTGCTACCGCCACCGCCGCCAAGCAGGCCGCCCAGGGGATTCATGCCACCCCCACCGCCCAAAATACTGGATAGGAAGCCCATGATTACCCCTTCTTTTTCTTATGCTTGATGATGACCAGGACCACCAGGGCGACAATCAAATACGTCGTCCAATTGCCATTGCCTAGGCTGGCTGCAGCTGGTCCATATCCGGCGTTGGTTTGCAGCGGGGTGTTGTCCTGGCTAGCGGTCTTTTGTGCCGTCGAGGTGATCGGGGAATTGTTGCCGAACGACACATTCCAGCCCGAGTTGTCGAACATGGCCTGCGTCGACTTGGCGTCGGCCCAGCTGGTCGGCTGGCCCCCGCTGGCCCCGCCGCCACCGCCTGATTTCATGTTTGCGCTAGCAACCGAGCCGACAGCACCGATTGCAGCGGCCCAGATTGCCGGCATGGGTTAATCCTTCAGAAGCAAATAGGCAAGTGCGCCAATCAGTAGGATGACCGACAGATTCATCGGCTGATTCACCTGGCCATATCCATTGCGCGGAATACCGGCATAGCGGCCCTGGTAATACAGGCCGCCATTCGTGGCTTCTGCCCTGGCGTAATCCAGCTGCATGGCACCCATGCCCAAACGGGTCATGGCACCAATGCCCTGGGACAACAGGCCGGCCACCTGGGGAGAGATAGACGAGGAGTAACCCGCCGTGTTTTGCGGATCATTGGCCGGCTGAGCCGCCAAGGGGATACCGTAGGTGCCGTTGTCCTGCGGCCCAATGTCGGCGACGGTCAGGGTGTTACCCAAGCCCAGATCGCCGCCATTGGTCGGCCCATACGGATTAGTGTAGAAGCCGGTGAGAGAGGCCATTACATGTTGCCCAGAATGTCGAGGACTTCAATAATTGCCGTCACGGTATCCGCCGCCGAGAAGGTCGGATTGAATTCCATGCTCACCATGTCCGCCGTCTTAATCGAGTTCGAATAGTTGTTATCCAAACACGGGTCAAAGGTGTAGAGGTTGGCCTGGGCGGTCTTTTGATACTCACCCTGGTAGAACGTGTTCACCGCCGTCGGGATGTTGTCGAAGATCACGATGCCGTTTTTCTTCACTTCCAGCAGCGTCATGTTGCCGCCGTGGGCGAAGTGCACCCGCTTGATGATCGCGCCCTTGTTGGCTACGTCGATCAGCTTGAACGGGAACTTGCCGGCACCGCCAAACGAGGAGGTGAAGGGGATTTGCTTGGCGATGATGCCCAGCTGAGCCGGGGGGCCAAGTTCGGCGTAGCTGTCCAGGGTCGGGGCCGTAGCACCGGCAATGGTGACTTCGATGGTCAGCGAGCTGACGCCCTGGGCGGTGTTGATGTTGCCCAGATATTCCTCGGCCATGTCCTTGGCGCGGGGTTCGGTGAAGTCGATAGACAGATACGTGGCGGCAGCGGTCAGGCCACGGTATTGATTGATCAGGTCCAGGCGGGAGCCGGTGTTTTCGAAAACGACTTTGCCATTACAGCGAACCTTGACGTTGGTGATCATGGCCTTGGTGAAGGTGCCACCGAGAGCCAGGATGATGCGGTTGTACGACATACCAACCGGCAGCGAAACGGATGCCACGCCGTTGTTGACGACGTTGGTAAACGGCAGATTTTTAACGAACAGCATGGCGCGGGCCTCTCTTACAGGTCTTTGAGAAGCGGAATGCCCATTTGCTGAGCAATCGGGCGGACGACGATAGCCGTCACGAGCATGAAGGCGACAAACACGCCGTAGGCTTTGAGGTGAGATTCCATTTTTGACTCCGAGAAATAGGGGAAGAAGTTACGGCCCCCATTTCGCGGCCATCGGCGCGGACTGTCACGAAACCACCCCAATAGAAAGGGGGCCATTGAGGCCCCCGTTTTCTTTGTTCCTGGTACAAATTATTTTTAACGAAAAATCAGTTTTCCTGCCGAAATCTTGCCGGTGGCCATATCGCGTTCAATGAAGTCCAGGGGTAGAAGGCTTTGCACCTTGGCTGGCTCAACGCCTAGGACATTGGAGAGCACCTTAATGTCGGAGGCGTAGTTCAGACGGCCGCAACGGACCTTCGTCGCGTTGGAAAAGAAATTCTTATCGATACTGGCGGGACGTTGAGACAGCCCGAAAACCCGCATTTTCTTGTGTCGTCCGGTCAGGGTGATTTTTGACCAGGCAGGTGGTGCTTTGCTGGGGGTTGTAACCAGGGAGAGTTCCTCGCAGATCACAGTGCAGTTTCCGGCCTCGTAGGCGATATCACAAAATCCGTCGAACTGCGCTTTGATGATCTGGTCCGCCAGGATCGGCTGAAACACCAGGGCGAAGGTGCTGGCCTTGGCTTTTGCGTAGGTTGCAGCCAGTGAAGTGACCACTTCACCGAATTCGCCGTATTCCTTGAGCGGGTCAAAGATCATCAGTCGGCGCGGCATCGATCGGCGGATTTCCTGTTTCACATAGGCCGACTTCCCAGACCCCGATGCCCCCATCACCGCCACAATGAGGGCCTTGTTTTTGGCCGACTGATTCAATTGTAGAGGGCCATCTGTGAGTGCACCATCTGGTTTGGTGTTTCCGGCTTGTCCTTGTCCCCAGTCGGGCGGATCACCATCGGCTTTCCATCGTCTTTGGTCTTTGATTGCTCCTGGGCATCCTTGATGGCCTTCTGGGCAATGTTGAAAGCAGCCACCGTTTTGGCCGTCTGGAACAACAGCGGACCAGCGACAATCACCAGCATGAGTTCCGGCGGCATGTTCCCGAAATTGACGCCGTATTTTTCCAGTACCGGGGCCAAGGCGGCAGAGACACGGTTTTTGGTTTCGCTATCCCAGATCGGCGCACAGTCGGGGCAGTAGCCGACGATGATGGCAGCAATCATTTCGACAGCCTGGGAGGCTTCTCGGTAGTAGTCCGGTGGCGGCTGAATATCGGCCGGTGCTTCGGCAGCTGGCGCAGCAGGATCAGTCACGCCGGCAAGTTGGTCGATTTCAGCTGCTCGAGCGGCAATTGTGTCGACTTCCATGAACTTGGGGTTTTCGGTAACGGTGGTGGGTTCCATGATCAGAGTCCAAAAAGGTTCTTTTTCGGAGCCGGCTTAGCAGCAGGGGCCGGTTCATTCACCGGCCCCTGAGCACCTTCCGGCTGGGGTTTATTCTGAAGATTCGGCGCTGCTGGCCTTGGTAGCTTCGCCAGGATGGAGCGGTAACTTTCGGTTCCTTCCTTGGCGTAGGCGCTTAAATCACACCAGGGGCAAGATACGGAGACAGCACCGCCAGCTGATCTTTTGGCAGGAACTGGGCGATTACAGCAGAGGCACGGCACAGAACCCATGGTTTCACGCGGTGCGGCCATTTTTCGCCCTTTCAACCAGATCAGACAGAATAAGGAATGTGGTCCCCACCGCCAATTTGACGGCATTTGGAATCAGCGGATTGCCATTGACGCCCATCAATTCAGCGCGGAGGTCATCAAGGGCGGCGGAAAGTTCTTCGTTGCTCATGCAGTCACCAGTTCCAGGGACTCAGGGGGCACATAGAAAACGAGGGTGGTATCTTGGAATTCATCGGATGGCCGGCTAATCACGGCAAACCCACTCTCGAAACGGTCAATGGTGCATTCCCAACCATTGATAAATTCGTAAAACGTATCGTCGGTTTTGACGACGACACGTTTTCCGATATCGAGGCCGTCGACCATTAGCCCAGGCGCTTCAGGTCGTCGGACTGGACGATAACCGGATCGGCCAGTTCGTCAAACTTGACGGTGGTATCGCCGGTTTCCTTGTTGAAAGACTGGACGACGCCGGCTTTACCTTCGGTGTCGCCAGCGGTGCTGATCACTTGATCCCAGGCTTGGAAAATATTCATGGTTGCTTCTCCTGTTGAAATTCAGAAATGAGGCGTTTGACGGCCTCGGGGTTGTACGAAAGGCCGGCAAACGCCGGCTGCATTTCGATCTGTTTTAGTTCCGCATGGCGCTCCTGGTCAAAGGGGCGATTCAGCAGAAACTCATAAATCGGCTGGGGGTTGTCGAACAGGTCGCGCCAGAAAACATGGGTTCCCTTGATGCGGCCCAGCTGCAAGGCACATTCCTTGGTCACATCGGGCAGGCCCAGGCGGCGCAGGTCGGCGTTGATTTCTTCAATCGGGCGATGGAGGATCACTTTTCGGGCCGGATGGTCATTCACCCAGTCAGGAAAGCGAAACAGGCCGGTGCAGGAAATGCCGAGCGCCTTTGATGATTCCAGGGCGTCGAGTTCGTCGTAGTGCCAGTTGTTGAGCGGGTCATGCAGGCAAAGCGTCGTGTCGGTGGTCAGCCAGTTCGCGGCCCAGGTGGTCCCGGTGCGTGGCAAGGCCAGAATCATGAAGTCGATCATCACTGCACCATGTAGTGGCCGGCGAAAGCGCCCTTAATCACGACAGCGCCGGAATGCGTCGCGGGGGTTGATTTGATCGCGTTGATGTAGTCGTCCAGGTCTTCCTGGCAGGTGGCTGAGTTCGCTACATAGCGGATAAAGTCGGGCAGGCGGTTGTGGCGGAACAGCACCTGGTATTGATCCTGTTCAAGATCGCCCACATGCAGCTGCTCAGGCATCACGGAATCATCAGCGGCGATTTCTTCGTCGGTTCGCTGGTCGTCATTGCCCAGGAGTGCTTTTTTCAAGCCTGGGGACCAGGTGACAGCGCGTTTTCCTTCGATAGCTTCCGAGTATTCAATGAATTTCCGGGTTGCCCATTCATCACCGTTGCCGGCCCAGGTCAGCAGCTGAAACGGCGTGAAGTGCAGCAGGCCGTCGCGCTCCCCTGCACTGCCCTGTTTGGCGTAGTGCCTGGTCATTTCGGACGACTGGCCCCACCGTTCGTCGCGGCCATACTTGGCGATGTATTCCGCCGCCTGGTTGCCGCCCCTGACGTTGAGCGCGTGTTGCAGCATGTCGGCCAGTTTGCGCTGGTCGCCCAGGCCGGTTTTCAGAAGGATATTCACCCAGGCATGCTTAAGCTCGATGATGGCCGTCGATATCAAATCGCCTTGCTCGTTCATCGGGTCGCCCTCGGCGAATCCGTTGGCGTTGGCGAAGATCAGCAGGTGCAGGTGGGGATGCCAGCCGTTTTCCTGCGATATCGTCACTTCGAGGGAGGCGACACTGCCCAGGCGGCCGGCGTCGCGCATGATGTTCTTCCAGGTGCGTGAATTTTGCAGGCGCTGCCGAGCGTTGGTGAACTTTTCGAGCAGTTCGGCCATCGGGTGATCGGCTTCATGCGGAAAGGTCAGCGTCAGGAGGTAGGCTGCGCCCTGGTTGCCCAGGTGCGAAACCAAGGCGGCGGATAGTTCAGCGCGGCGGGTTTCGGCCACCTTGGCGGCGCACACCGGACAGGTCCAGATGTTTCCGCAGCGATTCAGGCCGGTCAGGCTGGCCCCGCTGCCGTCGTCGTTGCGGTACACGGACACGGTGCCGGTATCGCGTTTCATGGAACGGCAGCACCAGCAGGTCCGGTTCTGCTCTTTCCACTCGTTGCCCTTCTTCCACAGCAGGCCCTGGGCGGTGCGCATCAGCGCATAGCGGCCGGCCTGCTGTTTCGATTTTCTATCGGCCCACTCAGGATCGTTATTCCGCGCTGCCTTGCGGACCGCGTGTATCGATTTCGTGTAAGTACCGAGAGTTGTATGCGGCGCTGCTGAGAGGGTCATTTTTTGCACCCAACAGCGGCCGAGCACATGCAGCCCAGGAGAAAGCCAAGGAGCGAACCAATAGCGAGGGCGTGGCAGTAGATCGTGTCGACGGCTTCCGGGGTCATCACAGTTGCCCCCCTGCGCAATAGCATTCAAACCCGGAATATTCACCCTGGTAGAAATCATCGATGAACACACGGGCGGACTCACGATAGGCAGCGATGAGAAACGCCAGGTTGCATAGCGCCGGATTCAAGGCAGCACCCTATTGAGCAGGTCTCTGAACAGGTACACCCTATGGACCAGCTCAAGCCGGAACGTGGCGGGAATATCCGCCCAGGGAATCGATGGTCCAATGGCCCCCAGCTGGCCGCCCAGGGTCAGCAGGATGTATCGGGCTTCCTTGGTGGTCCGGTCCCAAACATCACCGGCCGCTAGTACCTGGTCAGGCGTGGGGAGGAATTCGGCGATGGGTTTCATCGTCTTCCCTCGGCAATATCAGTCCACAGCTCGAGGTCTTCTTTCCACGCAGCAATCAGCAAAAGTAAATTCCTGAGGACCACGGAGGGAATAGAGATTCCCTCCTCGTCACACTTGCGGATAAATCCTTCGGCATCGTCGATTTCACAGGCCGTTTCTATCCGAAACTGGCGGGCTTCTTCGCGGGTCATCATGCCAGCCACCCGTTGAAGTGCTGAGACAGGCGGCGGCGGATGGCGCGGCGGTCCTCGAAGCGTTCGGCAATGTGGAACTGGGCGAAGGTGGCACCGTGTTTCATGGCGTAGCGCATGGCGGCATAGATGCCCCAGGCTTGGACTTTCTTCGCGGCGTGAATGGCCGCCTGGTTAGGTTTCATGGTTATCCCCAAATTTGTGTTACCCGCCCCAGGACCGTCTGTGAGATTGCCTTCGCAGTCCCGCGCTTCCTTTGACGCCCTGCATCGTCATCAGCCACGGCAAAGCAATCTCACAGACGGTGCCGGGGCTGCTCGCTGGATCATTGGGGAATGGGGTTCAGGTCGTCGCTGGCCCCGGCAAGGCGGAATCTATAGATAGGCATTCGCCATTGCAATAGGTCGTCACCGAACCTTGTACATAGCCAGCTGGTTGACTATGCTCAGATTGCACACTTCATTGGGGAATGAAAAATGTCAGTTTCTATAGAACTGCTGGACGCGTTCAAAGCCGCACTGGGCGGCATTTCCGACTATCGCGCTGCAAAGCTTTTGTTGGTCAAACAACCGACTATGAGCGGTTGGCGCAATGAACGGGGTCCAATGTCACCTGAAAAGGTACTTTTGGCCTGCGAATTGTCAGGGCTTGATGCAGTAGATTGGTTATTGCGCCTTTATCGAGAGCGCGCACGATGCGACAAGGAAAAACAGGTACTAGATACCCTGCGGAGCCGCGCCGCTGCTTGATTTTGTCTATCTGGAAAGGTGACGTTTACCGGTCCAAATAGTACAAATTATGCGCGATTCGGGTTGTGGTGTTTTTGCGATGAATGGAATAATTTACCCAACTCGCCCGTTAACCAGGCATTGGCACTCTTCCTCGATGAGTCGCCCAAAGACAACCAACGAAAGGAAGATAATGCGGGTCATAGGTCTTGAAGGTGCACTGCTCGATTTCTGGGTGGCCAAATCGGAGAATCTCAAGCGCTTGCCGGAGGCGCCCGCAGCGGGACAAACGACCCATCAGGAAAGCGGCTACTGGCATCCGGATACGTATCACCCGTCGAGCAACTGGTCTCAGGGGGGCGCCATCGTCGCCAAGGACTGGCACGGTATCGAGGATGGCATGATTGAATGGTTCGGGCCGCATTGGGCTTTTATCAAGCGCATATCTGATGCGCCGCTGCCCTGGTTGATGCGGGCCTACGTAAAAGTCCATTTCGGTGATGAAGTCGAGGATGTCGATCAGTGAAAATCCCGGCTCGCCGTTTCGAGTCGGCCAAGCCATGCTGAAAGGTCAACCAGACGTTTGGCGACCAGATGCACGACTTCTCCTTCAATCTGTAATTGTCCATAAACACCGAGCAGCCGTGCGCCAAGAAGGTCACGCCGCTGGCTTTCGACAAGCTGTGGATGAACGACAACATTGACCAGCCCGCTTTCGTCTTCCAGTGTCACGAAAACGATGCCGGTGGCGGTTCCCGGTCGCTGACGGCCGACCACGATCCCGGCGGCGCGGATCAGGGCGCAATGGCCGGCAGCTTTCAGGCTGGCGGCCATGACGAACCGCCGCGCAGCCAGGTGCGGACGAAGCAGCGCCAATGGGTGACGGCGCAGACTCAGACCGAGGCTGCGGTAATCGGCGACGAGATTTTCGGCCTCGCTCGGCGGCAACAACGTGGTTTCAGGCTCTGGTATCGTCAAACCGTCGAACAGATCCCCCTGAACGACCGCTACAGTCGCCGCCCAGGCAGCCTGACGACGATGACCGGCCAGATTTTGCAGGGCATCGGCCGCGGCCAGCAGATCAAGGTCGCGACGCGTCAGGCTGGCTCGAGCGGCCAGGTCAGCAATGTTTACCAGCGGGGTTTCTCGCCGGTCAAGTGCGGTAATGCGTCCGGCCGCAGCTTTTGACAAGCCGCTGATGTCGCGCAGGCCGAGGCGGACGGCTCCGCTGGCATCGATCCGACTGTCCCAATCGCTTTCCGTGACGTCGGGCGGCAGCACGTTCACGCCATGGCGTCGGGCGTCCTGAATCAGCATCGAGGGTGAGTAAAAGCCCATCGGCTGGCTGTTGAGCAGGCCACACAGAAAAACGGCCGGATGATGCCGTTTGAGCCAGGCCGAGACATAGACGAGCAGCGCGAAGCTGGCGGCGTGCGATTCGGGAAATCCGTATTCTCCGAAGCCCTGTATTTGGGCAATGATGCGCCGGGCGAAAGTATCCGGCAGGCCATTGGCCGCCATGCCGACGAGCAATTTTTGTTCGAAAGGCTCAAGGCCGCCCTTGCGCTTCCAGGCAGCCATTGCCCGCCGCAGCTGGTCGGCCTCGCCGGGGGTGAAATTGGCAGCAACGACGGCCAGTTGCATGACCTGCTCCTGAAAGATCGGTACGCCGCAGGTGCGCTCAAGTACCTTGTCGACGGCCGGCGATATTTTCTCGATGGGCTCCCTGCCCTGTCGCCGCTTGAGGTAGGGATGCACCATGTCCCCCTGGATCGGCCCGGGCCGGACGAGTGCGACCTCGACAACGAGATCGTAGTAACGACGCGGCTTCAGGCGTGGCAGCATGGCCATCTGGGCGCGCGACTCGACTTGAAAAACGCCCATGCTGTCAGCGTGGCAAAGCATGTCGTAGGTGGCCGGATCTTCTCGCGGGATGTCGGCCATCCGCCATGTTCGGCCCGAACTTGCACTCAACAGGGCAAGCATCCGGCGGATGGCTGACAGCATACCGAGAGCCAGCACATCGACCTTCATCAGGCCGACGGCATCGAGATCATCCTTGTCCCACTGGATCACCGTGCGTTCGGCCATGGCTGTATTTTCGACCGGCACCAGTCGGGCCAGCGGCCCGCGCGACATGACGAAGCCGCCGACGTGCTGGGTCAGGTGACGGGGAAAGCCGCGCAATTGCCCGGCGATCCACAGCCATTTCTCGACTCTCGGCGAGTTGGGGTCCAGGCCCTGCTCAGCGAAGCGCGCCGGCAATTGTTCGCGCTTGTCCCACCATGCCAGCGAGGCAGTCAGGGCGTCAATGCGCGCTGTTTCGAAGCCGAGCACCCGGCCCGCATCACGCAGCGCGCCCTTGGTCCGGTAGGTGATCAGGGCCGCCGCCAGCGCCGTGCGTTCCCGCCCGTATTTGCCATAGATATAGGCGATGACCTCGGGGCGGCGCTCGTGCTCGAAGTCGACATCAATATCCGGCGGCTCCCCCCGCTCCTTCGAAATGAAACGCTCAAACAGCATGCCCGAACGATCCGGACTGACTTCGGTAATGCCGAGCGCGAAACAGACGATCGAATTGGCCGCCGAACCACGCCCCTGACACAGGATATCGACGCTGCGGGAAAAACAGACGATGTCGTACACCGTCAGGAAATAAGGCTCATATTTCAGCTCGGCGATCAGTCGCAACTCGTGCTCGATACGTTGCCGTACATCGTCGGGAATTCCCTGTGGATAGCGGCGGCGCAGGCCATCTTCGGTTTCGTGACGGAGCCAGGAGGTCGGCGTGTGGCCGGACGGCACGATTTCTTCCGGGTACTCATAGCGGAGTTCGTCGAGCGAGAACGTACACAGGCCGGCAATTTTCCGGGTTTCCGCCAGTAGTTCTGGCGGATAGAGGCGAGACAGGCGCAGGCGTGTGCGCAGATGCCGCTCGGCATTGGGAAAAAGGGCATAACCCGCCGCAAAGACGGTGGTTTTCAGGCGCAGTGCGGTCAGCACATCCTGTACCGGACGACGCGCCTTGATGTGCATATGCACATCGCCCGCCGCCACCAGTGGCAGGCCGCAGGCCGCACCCAGTGCCTGCAGGTTGGCCAGTCGGCTTGCGTCGTCGGCTCCGGCATGCAGTTCGACGGCAAGCCACAGGCGGCCAGGAAAACGCTCGGCCAGCCACTGCCCGTCAGTCACCAAGGCCCCTGTATCGGGCGCCCACAGCACCAGACAATCGGGGACTGCACCATTCGGCGAGACGATATTCAGGTCATGGCGGTGCAGGGTATAAGCCCCCTTCTCCGCCCGTCGCCGGGCCAGCGTGATGAGCGCCGACAGGTTGCCGTAGCCTTCGCGGTTTTTGGCCAGAAAAATCAGCTTGAGGCCGTCGTGGGTGCGCATCTCACTGCCGACAATCAGTTTTAACCCGGCATGTTTCGCCGCCTGATGCGCCCGGACAATGCCAGCCAGCGAGCACTCATCGGTCAGTGCCAGCGCCGTATACCCTTGTATCGCGGCCTGTTCGACGAGTTCATGCGGATGCGAGGCGCCTCGCAGAAAAGTGAAATTGGAGAGGCAGTGCAACTCGGCATAATCTGGCAGAGACATGGTTTCACCACCCGATCAGGCAAAAAGGCCGTGCAGGAACCAGCCTTGAGCATCCCGGAAAACCCACGCCCACTGACCGAGCGGGTTGCGGGCGATGAAATAGTCGCGTCGGACATCACCGGCCGCCCCGCCCTCGCCCTCGTCCCACCAGCCGCTTTCAAGGCGCTCACCGCGTGACACCAGTTTTAGCGGGCCATGCCAGTGCGGGCTGCCAGCCCGTTCGGCCAGGGCCTGTGGTGTCGGCAACAGCCACAGCGGGCGCGATTGGCTGAAAACGGGTTGCGGTGACTTTTCAGGCGCCTCCTGGGGACAATTTTTGCGTGCAGCGATGGCTGACCGGCGTGCATGGCCCGGGCCGGCATCAAGATCAGACCGTCCCGTGGCGCATTCCGGTCGATGATCGTTCAGCACACCAATCGCCTGTACAGCCCCTTCCCCCAGCCGGGCATGCAGCCGTTCCAGGCAGGCCAGCGCACCTTCTCCAGCAACAGCCTGGTCGAAAAGAGGGTTGCTGACGCCAGGTTTTTCGACCAGTTCATCGGCTTGCAGGCGCAGGACTTCGACTGGCGATTTCAGATGCAAACGGGAAAGATGCTCACGCAAGAGACGAACGAAACGCCCTTCATCGGCGGCCGGTTCGGCAAAACTCAGGGGCAGCACAGTCGGTGGGCCATCATCGTGCATCAACAGAAGCGAACAACGGCGAACCAGCAACTGCCGGCCGTTCAGCCATCCGGCCAGGGAAGCGAATAGGCGCTGCCCGGCAAAGATCAGCGCTTCGGCATGCTTGATGCGAGCCGGTAGCTCGATGTCGATGGCAAAACTGTCGGGAAAAACAAAAGGCGTTTGTGGGTCAGGCTGTTCGCCCCAGGCCCGCAACAAATCGTCGACCGGCCCGCTGCCAATGCGCTGTCGTAACCCGGCGCCGGGTAACCGGCGCAGATCACCCAGGCACTTGAGACCGAACGATGTCAGCCGATTCGTCACTTCATCCGGCCAACCAGGGACAGTACAAGATAAATGCGCCAGGGCTGAGTGCATGACAGACTGTTCTGGATAACTCTGGTTGCCACCATTCCATGCCAGCCAACATGCCCCGAGCGGTGTCGGCGCAACGGCCCAGCGACTTGCGTAGGACTGCGTGGCACAGCCGGCCAGGGCCGCCGCGACGATTGCTTCGACTCCGCCAAACAGACGCAGACAACCACCGATTTCGAGCAGCAATGTATCCGGAGCGACCAGACTGATCGTTGGGGTGAAACACCCGGCCCAGCAGGCGAGATTCTCCAGTGCTGTTTTTTCGTGAGCTTCACAGCGGTCAAAGACGTTCAGACCGGGATGCAGGCCGAGCGCCGTCGACAGCTTTTGACCCGGACCAACCCCGGCTGCCACGGCATCGCCATCGGCAACCCACACCCGCCCGCGAACGACGACTGCGCTAGGCGACTGATGTAGCGGCAAGGCCTCGAGCGGCAACAAGGGAAAGTTCAGGGCCAGCCACAGCACGCGAATTTCTCCCGGCAAGAGGAAGGGGACGAGGAATGGACAAGGCGAGCGGCCGGGAAACCGGCCGGCCGCGCCGTTTGATGATGCGCACCGACAGGCTGCTGCCGCCAGCCGCCAGCGCAAGGCGCAACGGGGCGGATGATGGCGCGCCGGCAGCGGCCGTCGGCCGCCACAAACAGGCAAAAGCCGATAGCCCCTCGGCGGCAACCTGCAGACGACGCAGTGTCCGGGCATCGATATTGGCTTCCGGCCAGGCCAGAACGCCGGCAAAACCGCCACAGGCGAGCAATTGTTCGATACACCAGCCAACCCGCTGACCGGCCTTGATGATGACCAGTCGCTCGAGGGCCAGGCCAGCTGCCGCCCAGGCCGGGGCATGCGGCAACCAGGGCGGCGCCACCAACGCCAGCCAGCCTCCCTCGGCAGACAATCGAGCAAGGGCTGGCAAGAGCAGGCTGATTTCGCCTACGCCGCCCCGGTCGACAAGAATTTCGGTCAGGCTGCCCCGTGGCCAGCCACCACCCGGCAATTCGGCATCGAGTTCAGGGTAACCGCTCGGGATCGTGCTTTCCGGCAGGGATGCCACCGCGTCGCCGCGCCAGACATCGCCCCGGGCCAGCACATCTGCCAAGGCAACCGGCATCGGCTGGGTGGTCATGACAGCTTGGAAACGGCTCCGCGGATCAGGCCGACGGCGATGCCTTCGATGGCAAATTCGACCTCTTCCGGGTTGACGATGATCGGCTGAAAATCGGGGTTTTCGGCAATCAGTCTGATCTGGCCATTGGCCCGCTCCAGACGCTTGACCGTCACTTCTTCATCGATGCGGGCAACGACAATCTGGCCATCGCGCGCCTGATTGGTCTTGTGTACAGCCAGCAGGTCGCCATCGAACATGCCGATATCGATCATCGACAGTCCGCGCACCTTGAGCAGGAAATCGGCC
This sequence comes from Dechloromonas sp. HYN0024, assembly GCF_003441615.1. Lineage (NCBI taxonomy): Bacteria > Pseudomonadati > Pseudomonadota > Betaproteobacteria > Rhodocyclales > Azonexaceae > Dechloromonas > Dechloromonas sp. HYN0024. Next base: position 1,567,650 of record NZ_CP031842.1, read on the forward strand.
TTCGGTGAAAACATGCTGGCATCGAAGGCATAACGGCCCTGGACGTTTTCGACGGCGAGGATGGGCGAGCCAGCGGCGACGCTGCCGATCAGCGGCAGGCCGAGTTGCTCGACGAGCCGTATGCCGCGCGCCGAACCGGGTTCGAGGACGATGGCGCCCTTCTTGGCGAGCGCCTTGAGGTGGTCTTCGGCTGCATTGGGTGAGGCAAAGCCGAAGGCGCTGGAGATTTCCATGCGCGTCGGCGGCGCGCCGAGGACTTCCAGCGTGCTTTTGATGAAGTCGAGAATTTCCTGCTGACGTGGCGTGAGTTTCATGGCCGGCCTCTGCTAAAAACCAATGACTGTATTTTTGTACAGTAACTGATTTTTGGCAAGCAAAAAATCAGGTCGGCAGATCAAAACCCTTCAGCTTGCGGTACATGTCGACAGCGTAGGAATCCGTCATCCCGGCGACGAAATCGGCGACCTGAAGGAGGCGAATATAAGGATCAGCATCGGGCTCACCATCATGGCCAAGGAACTGTGTTGGCAGCAGATTGAGCAACATGCGCTCGCGCGTCGTGAAGCGGGCGTGCCCCGCCCTCGCCTCAACGGCATTGGTGAACAGGCCGAGCAAGGCCCCAAGGACCTCAAAGCCGGCGGTTTCGATCTCCAGTGCCGGACGGGCGGTGTAGATGGTTTCCTTGGCCAGCTTGAGAATAGCCTGCAGGGGATGGGCGATGGGCGAGCTTTCGAGCAGTTCGTCATCAAACCGGCCGCTCAGGATGGCATCCTCGTTTTCCAGAAAGACTGCTGCGGCACTTTCGAGCAGGCAGCCGATAGCCTTGGCGCGCAGGTATTCGAGACGCTCCTTGGGGTCGTGCAGACGATCCAGTCGGCCACCATTGACCGTATTGCCGGCGAGATCGGCAAGCAGGCATTCGGCGTCCTTGTAGGGCACGAAACCGAGGCGGGCGGCATCTTCAAGGTCGACGATGAGGTAGCAGGTGTCGTCGGCCACTTCGACCAGAAAAGCCAGCGGATGACGACGCCAGGCGGTGCCGGGCAGGCGCTCGACCAGGCCGGTCGATTTCGCCACCTGGCGGAAAGCCTCTGCATCCTGCTGGAAGAAGCCGAATTTCTTGCCGCTCTTGCCATCCAGTTCGCTCTCGAGGTGCGACGGACGCGGGTACTTGGTGAAGGTCGCCAGCACCGCGCTGCTCAGTTGCAAGCCACCAGGATTGGCCGGGCTTTGCAGCCGGCTGACGATACGAAACCCCTGGGCATTGCCTTCGTAACGTTCGAAGTCGGCCTTCTGGGCCGGCGTCAGGTCATGGCGTTCGAGCAGGCCGGAATGACGAAACCACTCGCGGATCGCATCTTCGCCGGCATGGCCGAAGGGCGGATTGCCGATGTCATGGGCCAGACAGGCAGCCGCGACAATGGCCCCAAAGTCGCCCGATTCGACGTGCTGCAGGCCATGTCGGGCGATGATCTCGCGCCCGACGACGGCCCCCAGCGAGCGGCCGACGCAACTGACCTCAAGGCTGTGCGTCAGTCGGGTGCGGACGTAATCACTCTTGGACAGTGGAAAAACCTGCGTCTTGTCTTTCATGCGCCGGAAGGCGGAGGTGAAGACAATGCGGTCGTAATCCTGCTGGAAGGCCGTACGCTCGGCCGTGCCGGGCGCCTTGCCGGCCCCCAGACGTTCGCTCGACAGCAGTTTTTCCCAGATTTTTCGTTTGCCCATGCTCTTCGGATTTGACGATGCGATGGGCTGGGAGTTTACTCTGCTTCGAGCGATGCCCGCACATGATCAGGCAGCGGCACTGATTTTCCGGTTTGCGTATCCATCCACACGACCTTGGCTGCCCCTTCGGCAAAAATACGCTCATCACCCTCAATGCGCATCTCGACGTAGGTCTCGCAGCTGGAGCGGCCGACTGCGCCGACAAAGGTACGCACCTCGACCATGCCCGGATAATTCATCGGGATCAGGAAGGTGCAGCTGGCATTGATGATGACCGGCCCGGCGCCACCCGGACGGACCGGAACCTGCATGTCCTCGATCCACTCGACCCGCGCCTGCTCCATGTAGCGAAAATAGACCGTATTATTGACATGCCCGTAGGCATCCATATCGCCCCAGCGAATGGGCATCTTGGTGACGTGAATCAGCTTTTTCTTGTGTTCCATAAACCTGACTACTAAAGTGGTGTTGATCAAAGTATTTCCATACTGTACCGTATTGAAATCAAGCTAACAATAAAACCAGGAGACATCATGGAACGTGAATCCATGGAATTTGACGTCGTCATCGTCGGTGGCGGCCCGGCCGGTCAGGCAGCGGCGATCCGCCTGAAACAGCTGGCGGCAGAAAAAGGAACTGATCTGGGCGTCTGCCTGATCGAAAAAGGCGCCGAAATCGGTGCCCACATACTATCGGGAGCCGTCATGGACCCGCGCGCCCTCAACGAATTGCTGCCCAACTGGCAGGCCGACGGCGCCCCGCTCAATGCACCGGTTTCCGAAGACCGCTTCTTCATCTTCTCGGAAACCGGCGCCACCAAGGTGCCGAACAGCCTCTTGCCCGACTGCTTCCACAACGAAGGCAATCACGTTGTTTCGCTCGGCAATGTCTGCCGCTGGCTTGGTGAGCAGGCCGAGGCGCTGGGCGTCGAGATCTACCCCGGTTTTGCCGGCTCGGAAGTGCTTTTTGACGAAAATGGCGCAGTGAAAGGCGTTGCCACCGGCGACATGGGCCGTCTGCACGATGGTTCCGAAGGACCCAATTTCCAGATGGGCATGGAACTGCACGGCAAATACACCTTCTTCGCCGAAGGCTGTCGCGGCCACCTCGGCAAGCAGCTCGAAGAAAATTCAATCTGCGCGACGGCGTCGATCCGCAAACCTACGGCATCGGCCTCAAGGAACTCTGGGAAATCGATCCCGACAAGCACCAGCTCGGTCTGGTCATCCACAGCGGTGGCTGGCCGATGCAGCCGGACACCTACGGCGGCGGTTTCCTCTATCACCTGGAAAACAACCAGATCGCCGTCGGTTTCGTCGTCGGCCTCGGCTACAGCAATCCGCATTTGTCGCCCTACGAAGAATTCCAGCGCTTCAAGACACATCCGGAAATCCGCAAGTTCCTCGAAGGCGGCAAGCGCATCGCCTATGGTGCCCGCGCCCTGACTGCCGGTGGCCTTCAATCGCTGCCGAAATTGACTTTCCCCGGTGGCGTGCTGATCGGCGACGATGCCGGTTTCCTCAATGCGGCCCGCATCAAAGGTTCACACTGCGCTATCAAGACCGGTTCGCTGGCCGCTGAGGCCTGCTTCGAGGCTCTGGCTGGCGAGCGCCAGCGCGACGAACTGACAGCCTATCCAGAGTTGTTTAAAAACAGTTGGTTGTACGATGAACTTCATAAGTCACGTAACTTTAAACCGTGGATGAACAAGGGGCTCAAACTCGGCTCCATCATGTTTGGAATCGACCAGGTTCTGCTGCGCGGCAAGGCGCCGTGGACCCTGCACAACACCAAGCCCGACCACGCCAAGCTCAAGCCGGCGGCCGAGTGTGAACCGATCATCTATCCCAAACCGGATGGTGTCATCACCTTCGACCGCCTGTCCTCGGTCTTTCTCTCCAGCACCAATCACGAGGAAGATCAGCCCTGCCACCTGCAACTCAAGGATGCCAGCGTACCGATCAGCGTCAATCTGGCCGAATACGATGCCCCGGAGCAGCGCTTTTGCCCGGCTGGCGTCTATGAAATCCTGCGCGACGAAAGTGGCGCCAACCCGCGCCTGCAGATCAATGCGCAGAATTGCGTGCATTGCAAGACCTGCGATATCAAGGATCCGACGCAGAACATCAACTGGGTAGTGCCGCAGGGTGGCGAAGGTCCGACCTACCCGAACATGTAAGAACTGACCGGAAATGGTCCTCGCATGCCGCGAATCCCCATTTCCCGGTTTATAATCTTGCGGCTAAACCCCTTAGGGAGAACAACACATGGGCTTTCTCGCCGACAAGAAAATTCTGATTACCGGACTGCTCTCCAAGCATTCCATCGCCTATGGCATTGCCAAGGCTTGCCATCGTGAAGGCGCTCAACTCGCCTTTACCTACCAGACCGAGCGTTTCGAAGATCGTATCAAGAAGTTTGCTGCTGAATTCGACAGCGACATCACGATCCCGGTCGACGTTGCCAGCGACGAGCAAATTGACAACCTGTTTGTCGAACTGGCCAAGCGCTGGGACGGTCTGGACGGCCTGGTTCATTCCATCGCCTACGCCCCGACCGAAGCCATCGAAGGTGATTTCCTGAACGGCATCACGCGTGACGCCTTCCGCATCGCCCACGAGATTTCGTCGTATAGCTATCCGGCGCTGGTCAAGGCTGCACGCCCGATGATGCAGGGTCGCAAGAGTTCTGCTCTTGCCCTCTCCTACCTCGGCGCGGAGCGCACCATGCCGAACTACAACACCATGGGCCTGGCCAAAGCCAGCCTTGAAGCGGCCACCCGCTACCTGGCTTTCTGCCTCGGCCCTGAAGGCATCCGTGCCAACGCCATTTCGGCCGGCCCGATCAAGACCCTGGCCGCTTCCGGTATCGGCAATTTCGGCAAGCTGCTCGCCTACAACTCGCACAATGCCCCGCTGCGCCGTAACGTGACCATTGACGAAGTCGGCAATGCCGCTGCCTTCATGCTCTCCGATCTGGCCAGCGGCATCACCGGCGAAATCATGTACGTCGATGGCGGCATGAACACGGTTGCCCTCGGTAACGCCGACCCGCTGCCGGGCTAAGACCAGCCAGCCCTCAGGGGCAAAAAAACGCCGACTGGTTGATTCCCGTCGGCGTTTTTGTTTGGGCAATCGGACAGGCCCAATAAAAAAGCGGGCCGCAGCCCGCTTTCTGTTCTTCAGTCGGCCTCTTACTTGTCTTTCGACTCCAGTGCGGCCAGATTGACTTCGACCTTGTAGCGGCTGCGCAAGGCGGCCAGGTAGAGCTGAATTTCTTCCTGTGCCGCCAGATTGCCCAGTTGCTTGAGCATCCCCTGCGACCGCGCCGGATCGAGCTTTTCGCCAGCCTGAATCTTGCTCAGCTTGAACAGTGCATAGCCAGCGCCCGGCAGTTCGACGCCGGTATACGAAGGCAGCTTGCCGGTATCCATGCGGAAGACTGACTGGGCGGCCTGCGGCGGCAACTGGCGGGCATCCATGCGGGAAACGCTCTTGGCGGCACCCCAGGTCAGCTTGTCCTCGCCCTTCTTCAGGGCCTCCAGCCGTGCTTCGCCATCCTTGCTGGCAAGAATCTGTGCTTCCTTGTTCTTCAACAGCGTTTCGATATTGGCCTTGACGCCATCGAACGGCTGCAATGCCTTTGCCTTGTAATCAACCAGCCGCGCAGCAACCAGGGTATTGGCAGCGATTTCGACGGCTTCGGTATTGCGGCGATTTTTGACTGAGTCTTCCGAGAACAGTGCGGCCATGAGTTTTTCGTTACCCAGTGCGCCATTGGCCGGGTTGGCCTGACGGCCAAGCCAGTCGGAGGTCTTGACGGTCAGTTTGAACTTGTCGGCAACCGGTTTGAGGCTGTCGGCCTGCTCATAAACCATGTTGCTGAAGGTTTCGGCGGCTTCGGCAAACTTGCGGGAAACGGCAGCCTTCTTCAGTTCGGCTTCGATTTCGCCACGAACTTCAGCCAGCGGCTTTTCCTTCGCTGCGTGAATGCCGTTGAGCTTGATGATGTGGAAGCCGAAATCGGACTCGACAACACCGGAAATCTCGCCTTCCTTGAGGCTAAAGGTGGCGTCGTCGAACGACTTGACCATCATGCCGCGCCCAAAGAAGCCAAGGTCGCCGCCCTTGGCAGCCGAACCAGGATCGTCGGAGTTTTTCTTGGCGAGGTCGGCGAAGGAAGCTGGTGTCTTGCGAACTTCTGCCAGCAGCTCCTCGGCCTTGGCTTTGGCCTTGGCCTTGCCGAGCTTTTCGGCGCCAATCAGGATATGGCTGGCGCGACGTTCTTCGGCCTGCAGGAAGCGATCCTTGTGACCGTCATACCAGGCCTTGACCTCGGCATCGGTCACCGCCAGCTGGCCGGCAATCGACTCCATCGAGAGGACGACGTATTCGGCCTTGGCCTGCTCCGGTACGGCGAACTGGGCGGCATTCTCGTCATAGAATTTTTGTGCCGCGTCATCGGCCAGCTTGACCTTGCCAAGATAGGCATCGAGGTTCAGGCGATATTCCATCACATCACGCTTTTCGGTTTGCAGGGCCAGCACACGGTCGGCAACCGAATGGGGAACCACACCGGATTGGCCGATGGCGCCAGCCAGTTGCTGCAAGGTCAGATCCTGACGCAGTTGGGCCTCGAAACCGGCCGGCGACATGCTCTGGGCGCGCAATGCTGCTTCGTAGCGCTCACTCGAGAACTTGCCATCGACCTTGAACGCATCAATCGCACCGATCGCCTGGCGTACCGCGTTATCGCTGGCAAACAGGTGCTTCTTGCCAGCTTCGACGACGAGCAGGCGCTGATTGATCAGATCGTCGAGAATTGCCTTGCGGGCATCCGGCGTGTCCAGCATCTTCGGATCGAACTGACCACCCAGTTGGGTGCGCAGGCGCTCCTGCTGCTCGCGCAGGCTTTGCTGGAACTGTTGCTGGGTAATCTTGATGTCACCAATGGTGGCAACATCGCTGCCAGCACCATTATTGCGCATGTAGGAATCAACGCCGAAAAAGGCAAAGGGCAGCGTGATCAGCGCCAGAAATACCTGGACGATTCTTTTGTTGTTGCGGACTGCGTCGAACATGAGGAGAAAAATCCTTCGAATACGTTCAAAAAGGCAAATGCAGCTTGCCCAAAGGGTCGAATGATACCGTAATTCCTTGCTTCTTCAGATGATTTAGGGCCGGGAATAGATCGTTTTAAGCCGACAAGCACCCTTGTCGATTTGTGCCCGGTTCATGTCTGCCACCCGTCACAATTTGCCCGCTACTTTCTGGTGGACATCTTCAGACCGAGAGCGGTCTGGCCTTACATGAAAACAAGATCAGTCGAACAAGTCTGGCTGCATCGGCACCAGGTTTTCGCGCTTGACGGTCAGGCGAACCGGCACGCCCTGCTTGCCAATCGCTTCGACGACCATGCGTCCGGCTGAGGCTTCGGCGACGACGCGAACGTTGCGCATCGACTGGCGGGTGCGGCCCCGATAAGTCGCCAGCGTTCCGGCTGGGGGCATCCAGGCTGGCTTTGGGCGCGACATTTGTGGGCCTTTCATCCGCTACGAATAGGCCAAGCCTACCCCTGAAAAAAGATTTCTCGAATACTGTACATCCATACAGCTTTCGGATATTCTGCACTCGAACAACAAAATACTGGTTGTTTATACAGTTACCGATAGCCGAAGGAGTTGCCATCATGAAACGTCTTCAACACTGGTTCGATCTGATTGCCGGAATATCCCACGAAGAACATGCTCGCCTGGAGCGGGCACGGAGCATTTTCAACGCCAGCGGCCCTGACGTAGAGATGCTGCAGACACCGGCCTGCTGGCGGCGCAATCGGCGCATCGTTGCCAAATAATTCTGACCAGGAAATAAAAACGGAACTCCGTGGAGTTCCGTCCTTCTCTTCAGCCCAAACCCCGGGACTTCCCGGGGCATGATCACTCAGAAATCGTCAGTGACGATGGGGAAGCCGAGTGCAGCCCAATCAAGCATGCCGCCACGGTAGTAGTAAATCTTGTCGGCCGGGAAGCCATCACGCACCATGGCGTTAATGGCCGACGGGCTCTGCGGGCAAACCGGGCCATTACAGAAGGCATATACCTTCTTGGCCTTGCTGCAGTCCCACTTGCCGGCGCTCTTGCTGCAACCCAGTTCGTCCATGCGGCCGGCCACCAGGGTGTAGGGGATGTGATACGAGTTGGGGATGGTGCCCTTGATCCGGTCATCCGGCTCGCGCATGTCGACAATCAGTGAATCCTTGTCGTTCATCGCATTCAGCAATTCGATTTCAGTGACCGGATGCACACCCGGCACCGGAATCAACGGCTGCAGCCAGCCCTTGTTCTTGGCGCAAGGGGTCATCGTGCGGGTAATGACGAAAGGACCATTCTTGGTCTGAACGACAAATTGCTTGTCTTCACCGATGATACGCAGCAATTCCTTTTCTTGCGCGACGACAGTGCCAGCCATCAGAACCCCGACCACGAGCATTAGTTTTTTGATCACGTAATTTCCCCTCCAAATATAATTAAAGTGACAGATCGCCGGATAAGCGATTGCGTATATTGTAATTTAATTATTTTGTAGCGTGAAGTTTCCGGCTCCCCTCCTGGTTTTCAGAACTGCTCAGGAATTTCGTCCGCCGACAGGTCACGGCACGCCAGCCCCTCCCGTGTTATCTTTTTATCGAACAGCCGCTATTCAACTGCGTCCTAGTTCACCGACGCATCTCCAAGGACAAGACAACATGAAAAAACTCCTGCTAGCCGCAGTCATTGCGAGTGCCCCGCTGCTTGCCAGCGCCACAGACATCAACGTCAACCTGGGTGGCATGCGCATCCAGGCGCCAGGTGTTACCGTTACGTTCGGCAGTCAGGACAATCGTGGCTACTATTGGGACGGCCAGGATTACCGTCATCCCGATTACTGGCGGAAGCACGAGGGGTATCGTGGCGAGCGTTATTACACCGGGCGCGGCCATGACGAAGGACGCCATGAAGGCAAAGGGCACTGCCCGCCGGGTCAGGCTAAAAAGGGCAACTGCTGAGTATTTCAGCCAAGTACATACAAAAAGGGCGAGGCCAATTGGTCCCGCCCTTTTTTATTGATAGCGCTTCCGGCTAAGGATGCGCCGCTCAGTTATTACCCGACCCAGCGCCGTGCATTGCGGAACATCCGCATCCACGGGCTGTCCTCGCCCCAGTTTTCCGGGTGCCAGGACATCTGGACGGTGCGGAAGACGCGCTCCGGGTGCGGCATCATGATGGTAAAACGACCATCGGCCGTCGTTACCGCGGTGAGGCCGTTCGGCGAACCGTTCGGGTTGTACGGATAAACCTCGGTCGGCTCGCCCTTGTTGTCGACATAGCGGACCGCCGACAGCACCTTGGCCTGATCATCGGCGTTATCGAACACCGCCCTGCCCTCGCCGTGCGAGACAACGATCGGCACTTGCGAACCTTCCATGCCAGCAAAGAAGATGGACGGCGACGCCAGCACTTCGGTCATCACGAAGCGGGCTTCGAACTGCTCAACCTGATTGCGGCGGAAAGCCGGCCAGTGTTCGGCACCGGGAATGATGGACTTCAGCGCGCTCATCATCTGGCAACCGTTACAGACGCCCAGCGCGAAGGTATCAGGACGGGTGAAGAAAGCGGCGAACTCGTCACGGCAGCCGTCGTGCATGAGAATGGTCCGCGCCCAGCCGAGGCCGGCCCCGAGTACGTCGCCGTAGGAGAAGCCGCCACAGGCGACCAGACCCTTGAAATCCTTGAGGCTGACGCGGCCGGCGAGAATATCGCTCATATGCACGTCGACCGCGGCAAAACCGGCCTTGTCGAAGGCGGCGGCCATTTCGTAATGGCTGTTCACGCCCTGCTCGCGCAGGATGGCGATGCGCGGACGGGCACCGAGTTCGCGATAAACCTGGGTGAAATCTTCTTGCGGGTCGAAGCTCAGCTTCGGCGTCAGGCCAGGGTCGGTCAGGTCGAGGATGCGATCGAATTCCTGCTGGGCGCAGCTCGGGTTGTCGCGCAGGGTCTGCATCTGGTAGCTGGTTTCCGACCAGGCCCGTTGCAGATCAACGCGCTTTTCGCGCAGGACACGCTTGGCGTTGCGGGTGACGCGGATTTCGTCCCACTCGTTCATCGTACCGACGAAATGGTAAGGCACACCGCAGGCGCGCAAGATGGGCGTGACCTTTTCGCGGTCGGCCCGGCGAATCTGGATCAGGGCGCCGAGTTCTTCGTTGAACAGGGCCCGGACGATATTCTCGAAATCGCGACCGGCCAGCAGGTTGGTCAGCTTCTCCGAACCATCGACATCACCGGCGCCGGCGTCGTAACAGATGCCGTCGAGGTCAAGCGAGACACCACGGCGGGTGGCGAAGGCCATTTCGCAGGCAGCGACGAACAGGCCACCGTCAGAGCGGTCGTGGTAGGCGAGCAGCAGGCCGTCGCGATTGAGCTTTTGGACAGCATCGAAGAGGCCCTTGAGTTGGGCCGGTTCATCGACATCCGGCGCATCGCTGCCGGTGGCGTTGTACACCTGGGCCAGGCAGGAGCCACCAAGGCGGCGCTTGCCGAGATCGAGCAGCAGGAGTTCGGTTTCGCCCTGGTCGACAGCCAGTTGCGGGGTTTTCGTCAGACGCACATCGTCGACGGCGGCGAAGGAGGTCACCACCAGCGACAGCGGCGAAACGACCTGTTTCTTCTCGCCCTGATCTTCCCAGGCGGTGCGCATCGACAGCGAATCCTTGCCGACCGGAATCGACACGCCGATGGCCTTGCACAGGTCGGAAACGGCCTCGACCGTATCGAACAGGCGGGCATCCTCACCGGCAACGCCGCACGGCGCCATCCAGTTGGCCGACAGCTTGACCTTGGCCAGCGCCCCGACATCGGCCGCTGCCAGATTGGTCAGTGCTTCGCCGATGGCCATACGGCCAGAGGCCGGGGCATCAAGCACGGCGAGCGGGGTACGCTCGCCCATGGCGAAGGCTTCGCCGAGATAGCCCTGATAACCCATCGTCGTGACGGCGACGTCAGCGACCGGCACCTGCCACGGGCCGACCATCTGGTCGCGGGCGGTCATACCACCCACCGAGCGGTCGCCAATCGAGATCAGGAAGGTCTTGTCGGCGATGGTCGGCAGACGCATCAGGCGATAGGCGGCATCCTTGAGTTCAATCGATACGGCATCAAAGGCGACAAAGGTTTCAGGTTCGTGCGTCACGTCACGCGTCATGCGCGGCGGCTTGCCGAGCAGGGCTTCCATTTCCATATCGACCGGATTGACGCCGAAATGGGCGTCGGTCACGGTCAGGTGGCCGTCGCCGGTCGCTTCGCCGACCACAGCAAAGGGGCAACGCTCGCGCTCGCACATGGCCTGGAATTCGGCGATACGGTTCGGCGGAATGGCCAGCACGTAGCGTTCCTGCGATTCGTTCGACCAGATTTCGGCCGGTGACATGCCCGGCTCCTCGGTCGGCACCTTACGCAGATCGAAAACAGCACCGACGCCGCCCGAATGGGCGAGTTCCGGCAGGGCGTTGGAAACGCCACCGGCGCCAACGTCATGGACCGACAGAATCGGATTGTTCTTGCCCATCTGCCAGCAGCGATCGATGACTTCCTGCGCCCGCCGCTGGATTTCCGGGTTGCCGCGCTGGACTGAGGCGAAATCGAGGTCTTCGGCATTGCTGCCGGCCGTCATCGACGAGGCGGCACCGCCGCCCAGACCGATCAGCATGCCGGGGCCGCCCAGTTGCACGAACTTGGTGCCGACCGGGAAGGTTTCGTCCTTGAACGACTGCTCGGCCTGAATGCTGCCCAAACCGCCGGCGATCATGATCGGCTTGTGATAGCCACGGACCAGACCGGCGACATCCTGTTCATAGGTGCGGAAATAGCCGGTCAGGTTCGGACGGCCGAATTCGTTATTGAAGGCGGCCGCACCAATCGGGCCTTCGAGCATGATGTCGAGCGCCGAGGCAATGCGTGACGGGCGGCCGTAGGCCTTTTCCCACGGCTGCGGCAGATCCGGCAGATTGAGATTGGAGACCGAGAAGCCGCAGAGGCCGGCCTTCGGCTTGGAACCTTTGCCGGTAGCGCCTTCGTCGCGGATTTCGCCACCCGAACCCGTGGAGGCACCGGGGAATGGCGAAATGGCCGTCGGGTGGTTGTGGGTCTCGACCTTGGTCAGGATGTGGGTCAGCTCTTCCTTGTAGGAATAGCCACGATCGGCATCCGGGTAGAAACGCTGGATGGTCGCACCTTCGATGATCGAGGCATTGTCAGCATAGGCCATCACCGTGCCTTGCGGCGCGGCGGCGTGGGTTTCGCGGATCATGCCGAACAGCGTCTTGTCCTTCTTCTCGCCGTCGATCACCCACGAGGCGTTGAAAATCTTGTGGCGGCAATGTTCCGAATTGGCCTGGGCGAACATCATCAGTTCGACATCGGTCGGGTTGCGGCCGGCCTTGGTAAAGACATCAAGCAGGTAATCGATTTCGTCGTCGGACAGAGCCAGACCCAGCGAACCGTTGGCGGCGACCAGGGCCGGTTTGCCACCAGCCAGCACATCGACGGTACTGAGCGGCTTCGGCTCAAAATGGCGGAACAGTTCGCCAGCGGCGTCAAAGCCGGGCAGGACAGAATCCGTCATGCGGTCGTGCAGCAGACCAGCGACCGTTTTCTTTTCGTCGGCACTCAGGACGCGACCACCCTTGACCACGACATGGAAGGCGATAACGCGCTCGATGCGCTCGATGGCGTCGAGATCGCAATTCCAGGCAATGTCGGTGGCTTTTGATGACCACGGCGAAATGGTGCCGATACGCGGCGCGACGAGGAATAGTTCGCCAGCCTCAGCACCAGCTGCCTTCTCTTCCAGTAGCGTCGCCAGCTTGGCGCGTTCGTCGGCGCTCAGGGCGCGCTTCTGCGCCACGACATGCCAGTAATCGGCCACCACCGATTCGATATCCGACACGGCCGCATTGAGGCGGGCTTGCAGGCGTTGCAGACGGAAGGCGGAAAAGGCGGCGTCGCCCTTGAGGCAAAGAATGTCGGCCATGGGGTGTGATTTGAGGTTAGGCGGAGAGGCCGGAATTATACCCGAGGTGGGGTGGCTGGCGCTTGGGATAGCCGGCTATACTGACTCAACAGCGCTTGCCGGAGTTGGCCATGGAAGCACGTCCCGACCAGTTCATCCTGGCCCTCGACCAGGGCACGACCAGCGCCCGCGCCATCCTGTTTGGCCGACAAGGCCAAATCCACGGCATTGCCCAGCAGGAAATCACCCAGTATTACCCGCAAACCGGCTGGGTCGAACATGACCCCGATGAAATCTGGCAGGCACAACTGGCCGTGGCGCGCGCTGTTCTGCGCGAGAACGGTGTGGCCGGCACGCAGATTGCCGCTGTCGGCATCACCAACCAGCGCGAAACAACCGTGCTCTGGGACCGGGCCAGCGGTCAGCCACTGCATCGTGCCATTGTCTGGCAGGACAGGCGAACCGCCGGAATCTGCGACGCACTGACGGCAACCGGCCATGCCGACCTGTTCCGCCAGCGCACGGGGCTTGTCCTTGATGCCTATTTTTCCGGTACCAAGCTGAAATGGCTGCTCGACCACATTCCCGGTGCCCGCAGCCGGGCTGAGCGCGGCGAACTGGCCTTCGGCACCATCGATAGCTGGCTGGCCTGGCAGCTGTCCGGCGGCCGCACCCATGTCACTGATCCATCGAATGCCTCGCGTACCCTGCTTTTCGACATCCACCGGCGGTGCTGGGATGAGGATTTGCTGGCGCTGCTCGATATTCCCGCCGCGTTGTTGCCTCGCATCGTCGACAGTAGCGGCCAGATTGCGATGGTGGACGCAGAATGGCTGGGTACCACCATTCCCCTCAGTGGCATGGCCGGCGACCAGCAGGCGGCGACGTTTGGGCAGGCCTGCCTTGAACACGGGATGGCGAAGAACACCTACGGTACCGGCTGCTTCCTGCTGATGAATACGGGCGATCGGCCAATGGCGTCGCAACATCGCCTGCTCACAACGGTAGGCTGGCAACGCCGGGGGCAAACTACTTATCTGCTCGAAGGCAGTGTTTTCATGGGCGGCGCCACCGTGCAATGGCTGCGCGACGGGCTCGGGCTAATTACCAGCGCCAATGAGATCGAAGCACTGGCCACCAGCGTGCCGGACAATGGCGGCGTTTATCTGGTTCCTGCGCACACCGGTCTTGGCGCGCCCTATTGGGACCCGTTTGCCCGTGGCACCCTGTTCGGCCTGAGCCGGGGCAGCACCCGCGCCCATATCGCCCGTGCCGCCCTCGAAGCCATCGCCTTCCAGAGTGCCGAAGTGCTGCAGGCGATGGAGCGTGACGCCGGCCAGCCGATGACGGAACTCCGTGTCGACGGTGGCGCAGCCCGTAACGATCTGCTCATGCAGTTTCAGGCCGATCTCCTCGGCGTGCCCGTAGTGCGGCCGAAAATTACCGAAACCACCGCCCTTGGCGCCGCCTACCTGGCCGGACTGGCAGTTGGTTTCTGGCAGGACGAGGCGGAACTGAGCGCGCTCTGGCAAGCCGAACGCCGCTTTGAGCCGTGCATGGCGAACGATCAACGCGCCGCACTCTTCGGTCAATGGCGCCGCGCCGTTCAGCGAACGCTCGGCTGGGCCAAGGGCGAATAATGGCTGCCCGTGAAGACGGCCTCGCCATCCTGCGTGATGGTCGCCCCTGGGATGTGCTGATTATCGGCGGCGGCGCCAGTGGCCTGGGCGCTGCAGTCGATTCGGCTGCCCGCGGCTACCGCACCCTGCTTGTCGAAGCCCGCGATTTTGCCTCCGGCACCTCGATGTGCAGCACCAAACTGATCCACGGCGGCGTCCGCTACCTGCGCCAGGGCGATATCGGCATGGTGCGCAACGCCCTCGCTGAACGCGCCTTCCTACTCAGGAACGCTCCCCACCTCGTGCACCCGTTACCGTTCATCATCCCGGCGTGGAACCGCATCGACCAACTGATGTACACCGTCGGCCTCAAACTCTACGACCTGCTGGCCGGCAGCCAAAATCTGGATGCCTCGTGCCACCTGAACCGCCCGGAAGTCATCGCCGCCCTGCCAGGTCTGCGCCGCCCCGGCCTATGCGGTGGCGTTCGCTACTGGGACGGCCAGTTTGACGATGCCCGGCTGGCCATTACGCTGATGCGCACGGCCACCGATCTCGGCGCCACCTGTCTGAATTACCTGCCGGTCACCCGCTTGACCAAGGCTGGCGGGCGGATGACCGGCGCGCTGGTGCGCGATGCGGAAAACGGTGAGGAATTTGAAGTCACCGCCCGTGCCGTCATCAACGCCACCGGGGTTCATGCCGACCGCCTGCGCCAACTGGACGAACCGGCCGCAGCGCCGCTACTCACCCCCAGCCAGGGAATACATCTGGTCTTCGATGCCGATTTCCTGCCCGGCCAGCAAGCCCTGATGATCCCGAAAACAGAAGACGGCCGGGTCATGTTTGCCATTCCCTGGCTGGGCAAGGTCTTGCTCGGCAGCACTGATACGCCGCGCCCCAACTTGCAGCAACTCAACGACCCGCAACCGCTGGCCGCCGAGATCGATTTTCTGCTCCGTACTGCCGCTGGCGTACTTACCCGTCCACCCACCCGTGCCGATATCCGCAGCGCCTTCGCCGGCCTGCGCCCGCTCATCCACCCTGACCACAATGACGAGAAAAACACCGCCGCCCTCTCCCGCGAACATGCCATCCTGGTCAGTCCCAGCGGCCTCATCACCGTCGCCGGCGGCAAATGGACGACCTACCGTCTGATGGCCGAACAGGTCATCGACCGGGCCGGGGCAGTCGCCAGTCTGCCCGCCGCCCATTGCCCGACCCGGTCCCTGAAACTGCACGGCTGCCCGGAAATACCGGCCAGCGACATCTACGGTACCGACGCCCCCTGGCTCGCCGCCCTGCCCGGCCACGACCGGAAACTGCATCCGGACCTGCCCTATACCGAGGCGATGGTCCGCTTCGCCATCCGCCACGAAGCGGCGCGCACGATAGACGACATCCTGGCCCGCCGGACGCGTGCGTTATTCCTCGATGCCGCCGCTGCCGAAACAGCCATAGATCGGATTGCCCAGATAGTCGTTGAAGAACTGGCACCACCACCGGAGCGGCTGGCAGCAATGGCCGTGGCAGCACGGCTGAGTTCCCGACATTTCAGGCGTGTGGCCATCGAGTAAGTTTTTTCACGGCGCTCTTGGCTGACGTGTAGCAACATTTGTTTACACTCTCGCCAACATTGAGACACCGCCGCCCTGACCATTCCGCTTTCCGCGAGCCCCCCGAAATACCTGATATTTACCGACGAACCGGACGCCTCGCCAGGCAGCCGGAAGGCCGGGAGAGAAGCGAACTTGGCCCAGGTTCGGCTATGATGTGATAACTATTATTCAGCATACGATCACAATTCGTCCGACCAGCCCCCATGAAACCGAGTCCGCACACTCAGCAAGGCTTTAGCCTGGTCGAACTGGCCGTCGTCATGGTCATCATCGGCATATTCATGACGCTGGGTCTCAAGGTTGCGATGTCGACCATGGACAACACGGCTTACAGCGTGACCAAGTCCAAGCAGGAATTGATCAAGACGGCGCTGATCGGATATCTCCGCACCTATGGGCGACTGCCCTGCCCGGACAATGCGGCGGGTGTCGCCACCGGAAGCGAGGCGGCAACGTGTTTTGCCTCTGCTGGCGAGGCCTACGGCATCGTCCCATGGCAAACACTCGGTATTCCGCGTGACGCCGTACTCGATGGATGGGGCAGCTTTTTTAGCTACCGCGTAGCCAATGGCACAGGAACCTCAAAAAACTGGACCGCTAAGGTGTCTGCGACTACCGACCTCACGGTCAATGAACTGAAGATGCCGACTGCCGCATTGAGCATTCAGGAACTCAATGCCGCTGGTGATGCCTACGCCGCCGCACCGACGACCACCAGCGCCGTGGTCGTCATTCTGTCGCATGGCAAGAATGGCTTCGGGGCCAAGACGACCAAAGTCGGTGACCGGATGCCAGTCAGCGATGCCGGCGCCGACGAGACCACCAACGCCAGCGGTGGCACCGCACTGTTTGTATTGCGTCCGAGCAATGACAGCGCGAGTGCCTTTGGCGGCGCCTATGACGACCTGGTGGCTTACCTGTCACCGCAAGACCTCCTGCAACCGCTTATCAATGAGGGCAGCCTGCGGGCTTGCCTAGCCTATTGCACCTCTTCCAATTCATCTGTCTGTGCGGGTGGAACCGGAACGTGCTCATGTGCCGCAGTTGGCGTCGCCGGCATCCCAAGTGGTGCGTCACCATGCAGCGGAACTTGTGGAACATGTATGGCATCCCCAGCACTTGCCGGCTGCGTCCCCGTTGGTCCACTCCCGGTGGGCGCCACACCAACCAGCTGCCTGTGAACCACCATGAAGAAAAATCAGCACATGCCCTCTGTCTCCCCATGCGCTACGCCACAATGAACCGAAAATCAGCCAGACAAAGGGGATTCACCCTGGCCGAACTGGCCATTGTGATCACCATCCTCGGCCTGCTGATCGTTGGCGTACTCAAAGGCCAATCGCTGATCGGCGGGGCCAAGGCCAAGGACGTCATCGCCATCGTTGGTGATCTGCGCACGGCGATCGGCGGGTTCAAGGACCGCTACAAATATCTGCCCGGCGACTGGCCATTTTCGGCCGGTGAAATTCAGGGCGTGACGGCCGGGGCCAGTGTCGGCACCGCTGGCAACGGCATCATCGAAGGGGCGATCAGCGCAGCCGGCAAGGCCGAAGCCGATTCTGAGGTGGCCTTGCTGCCGTGGCAACTGTATAGCGGTAGTTTCCTGTCGAAAATCAACCGCAGTGATCCATTAAGCCTGATCGCCACGTCCTTCGGGCCAGTTCATGTCGTATCGAAATCAACGGCCAATGGGCTGGTTTCAGGCTTTTCCGCAGCTAACCCGGCAGCGCGTAACGCCATTGTTTTCTCGGCCTTGCCGTGTGAGCTGGCCGGCGAAGTGGATGCCAGCATCGATGACGGCAATCTCGCGTCCGGGCGGGCGCTCGGTGCTACCTGCGCTAACGGCACGACTAGCTGGTATGCCGTCGCCCTCTAGCCAGCCGGCAAAACGACTCAGCCATCACCCCTCGGCTACCGCCTTCAATATCAAGGGCACTAAGGCCTCCGGCAACTTGATCCCGCCACTCGTCGCAAAGGCATGTGCCTCGCCGGACATTTTCTTCCATGTCTTGCGGATGATCCCAAGCCATTTTTCTTCACTGTAATCGGCGTGCTGGCTGGCAAAGCCGAGCATGTAATGCTCGATGAAAACCAGGCTGCTGACATCCTCCACCAGCTGCGTATCGGGGTGGGTCTTGATGCCCTGCTTGCCGACTGCCGCCTTGACCGACTCAATCATCATTTCGTCGTAACCAGCCTGTCGCATCAACGCACCGGCCGTTTCGGCGTGAAAACGATATAACCCGGTGCGCCAGGCAAAGTAGCCGGGTTTGCCGAGCGGATAGTTGCTGCGCGGCACCGTCCATCGTTGAATGTGCTGGGCGCGCACGGCCAGTTGGGCAACTTCGCTGGCCTGCGGGGCGAAGCGGCTGAGCATGTCGGTCATGCGCCGGGCGTACAGCAACTCCTTCGGCAGCCCTTCATCGAGATTGGGGTCTTGCCCGTTGGCGGCGTCAAACAGGGCGATGGTGGCGTTGAAGCGTTGCGGATCGGCGATCATTGAATCTCATGGGGAAGCAGGATTAGACGGACGAAAAAAAGCCCTGTGCATGTTACAGGGCTTTTTCTTTCCAGCTTGAACCAGCGATGAGCCTCAGCCCATGTGGTTGCCGCCATTACAGGCAAAATTGGCGCCGGTGGTGAAACCGGATTGCTGCGAAGCCAGCCAGGAAACGATGGAAGCAATTTCTTCCGGCTCGCCAAGGCGCTTGACGGGAATGGTAGCCACGATCTTTTCCAGCACATCTTCGCGAATCGCCCGCACCATCTCGGTACCGACATAACCCGGCGACACGGTATTGACGGTGACGCCCTTGGCAGCAACTTCCTGGGCCAGCGCCATGGTGAAGCCGTGCATGCCGGCCTTGGCCGTGGAGTAGTTGGTCTGACCGAACTGGCCGCGCTGACCGTTCATCGATGAAATGTTGATGATCCGGCCCCAGCCGCGATCGAGCATGCCATCGACCACCTGCTTGGTGACGAAGAACAGCGAATTCAAATTGGTGTCGATGACGGCTTTCCAGTCATCGAGGCTCATTCTCCGGAACTGGCCATCTTTGGTGATACCGGCGTTATTGACCAGCACGTCGATTTCGCCGACTTCGGCCTTGACCTTGTCAAAGGCAGCCTTGGTGCTGTCCCAGTCGGAGACGTTGCCTTCCGAGGCGATGAAGTCGAAGCCGAGGGCTTTCTGCTCGGCCAGCCAGCGATCCTTGCGCGGCGAATTGGGGCCGCAACCGGCCACCACGGTGTAGCCATCCTGGGCAAGACGCTGGCAAATAGAGGTTCCGATGCCACCCATGCCACCGGTTACGTATGCAACTTTTTTGCTCATTGATCCCTCTCCTCTGCTGTGATTATGAATTACGGGGATGTAACTATACTCATAATTACGCAATGATGGATAGCTTTATCCATACATAATTTCGGAAAAACAGGTCGGAAAAATTGCCGGGACGTGGCATAGCAGTGCAACTTGATACGTCTCGAACCAGCCGCCGAAACCGGCTATCATCGCGCAGCCCAAATATCCCTTGCCGCCATGCGCCCACTTGCCTTCGTCGACCTTGAAACAACCGGCGCCACTGCCACTCATGACCGCATCACCGAAATCGGCATTGTCGAGGTCGATGCCGATGGCAGCGTGCGCGAATGGCAGCAACTGGTCAATCCGGGTATGCCGATACCCCCTTTCATCGAGCAGTTGACCGGCATCAGCAATGACATGGTGGCTGACGCTCCGCCGTTCGCGGCGGTTGCTTGTGAAGCCATGAAGCGGCTCGAAGGGCGCTTGTTCATCGCCCACAATGCGCGCTTTGACTACGGCTTCTTAAAAAGCGAATTCAAACGCTTGGGCATCACTTTTCGCGCCTCGGTGCTGTGTACCGTCAAGCTGTCGCGCGCGCTTTACCCGGAGCACAAGCGCCACAACCTCGACAGCCTGATCGAACGCCACGCCCTCCAGGCGGAAGCCCGGCACCGTGCACTGGCTGACGCCCAACTGATTCATCAATTCTGGCAGAAAGTTCATGCCGCCCGCAGCAGTGCCGACATCGCGGCCGCGCTCATGGCCCAGAATGCCAATCCCAGCCTGCCGCCCCATCTCGACGGCAGCGTCGTAGACGAACTGCCGGAAACAACCGGCGTCTACCTGTTCTACGGTGAAAACAGCTTGCCGCTCTACATTGGCAAGGCGAAAGACATCCGCCAGCGCGTGCTGGCGCATTTCGCCGGTGATCACAGTGCCGCAAAAGAGATGGAACTGGCGCAACAGGTCAGGCGCATCGACTGGGTAGAAACGGCTGGCGAAATCGGTGCCCTGCTCAGGGAGGCCGACCTGGTAAAAACCTTGCAGCCGATTCACAACCGCCAGTTGCGCAAGAACGACGAGGCCTGCACCTGGCTTCTCGTAGACGAAGGCGAAGGCTGGATGCGGCCACAACTCACAGCCCTGGCTGATCTCGACAGCGGACTGAGCAGTGCCTGCTACGGCCTGTTCAAGAGTACCAAGGAGGCGACCAATGCGCTGCGCGCCCTGGCTGAATCGCACAACCTCTGCGATATCCTGCTCGGTCTGGAAAAAGCCAAACCCGGCAAACCCTGCTTCGGCCACCAGCTGCGCCGCTGCAAGGGGGCCTGCATCGGCAACGAGCCCCATGCCAGGCACACGGCTCGTCTGATCGCTGCCCTGGTTGGCCTGAAACTGGTTGCCTGGCCATTCAACGGCCCGGCGTTGATACGAGAAGGCGAAGAAGCACACCTCGTCGACGGCTGGCGCTATCTCGGCACGGCCCACTCGGATGAGGAACTCGATGCCCTGCTCGACAGCCCCCGCCCGCCCTTCGACCGCGACAGCTACAAAATCCTCAGCAAATACGTTGGCAAGCTGACGCCATTGCCGCATCGGGCCGGTGTCACCCGCTAAGGCGAAGCGTGGCACACTGGCCGTTTCCTAAATCAACACGTCCACGATGAAACTCTGCCACCTTCCCGCCGAATTGGCGCTTGACTATCCGATGACGCTCGACCGCCACCCCGAGTTTATTAATAAATTGCTGGCCGAAAGCCGCCGCAAGGGTAGCGAATTTCTCACCCAACTGGCCCGGAAAAAATCATGAAATCTCCTCACAGGCACTCATTTTCGCAACTTTTCATGGTGTTCGCGGCGGCTCTTGCCCTGCCCGCCACAGCCGAAGAAATCGGCTGCGCCACCACCACCTGGAAGCTGATCGGCGCCAATCACCGGGTCTGCGTTTATGCCTACGACGACCCGAAAGTCTCCGGCGTTGCCTGCCATGTCAGCCAGGCCCGCACCGGCGGCGTCAAGGGCAGCCTCGGGTTGGCAGAAGATCCGTCGCAGTTCTCCATCGCCTGCCGCCAGATCGGGCCGATCGCGCTGCCGGGCAAACTGCCCACTGATGAAGTGGTGTTCAGTGAAGACACCTCGATTTTCTTCAAGGAAACGAATGTCCATCGCTTTTACGACCAGAAGCGGAACGTCCTGATTTACATGGCGATCAGCCGCAAGATTATCGAAGGCGCACCGGCCAACTCGATCTCGACCGTGCCGATCCAGCCCTGGGATGGCAAATGACGCTGAAAACAGTGCGTAACGAGACTATCCCGTATATCACCAAGGACGGCTCGGAAATCCGTGAACTGCTGCATCCGGCCCAGCACGCGGTGCGCCATCAGAGTCTTGCAGAAGCGGTCATCCCGCCCGGCACAAAAACCTTGCTACATCGACATGGCGTAACCGAAGAGATTTACCACGTCACTCGTGGTGCCGGGCGCATGACCCTGGCTGCGGAAACCTTTGTCATTGCCCCCGGCGACAGCATCCCGATCCCGCCGGGCAGCGCGCACTGCGTTGAAAACACCGGGGCCGAAGCGCTGCACATTCTCTGCTGCTGTGCCCCGGCCTATTCTCACGAAGATACCGAATTGCTTTAGTTGGTGCCTTACTGACCGGGCCCGGCCAATACCTGTAGGGCTTCCGGCAAGCCACCGACGACAACGGTTGTGGGTACGGCGAGCATCAGGTTGAGCGGCAGGCCAAAATCCTCGACATACAAGCCGTCACGGTCCACTGGCCGGCCTTCCCGATGATCAAGGGCGACGCCAGAAACCCTGGCCACGCGTTGCGATATCGATTCGTCCCGTTCGAGGTAAGCAATCACCGGTTTGTTCAGAGCCAGCGCATAGCCGATCTCGACACAGGTACCGGAATCCGGCTCGCAACCGCGAAACGGATTGAGGTTCGCCAGCACGGCATCAGCCGAGCGGATCAAGGCGATATTGGCGTCGTAGATGCCGAGCGCCGTCGTTTCAACCCCATCCAGTGGAATCAGGGCCTGATGTCCGGCGGCAGCGCATAGCCGACGTGCTTCGTCGGCCCACTGCGCGGCATCCGGGCGAAATACGTCGGGACCAGCCAGATAGAGCTTCAAAGGCTCAGTTCAGCTTTTCCGGGCTGCCACAACATTGCTTGAATTTCTTGCCGCTACCGCAGGGGCATGGGTCATTGCGTCCAGCCTTGTCACCGTCGCGCTGCACTGTGCCGCCGGTCCGCTTGTTGCGCCAGAAGTTATACAGCGTCTGCACGATGACCGGCAGGTTTTCCTGAATCTCGGCGACCAGACGGGCCTCTTCGGCGGGTGGAAACCAGCGTTCGCCGCTTTTTTCGGCATCTTCCTTGAGCATGCCGTTAAGCAGGAACATCGGTTCGAGCAGCTCAGACAGGTCATCGGCGTGCTTACCTGCCAGTTCATACCAGTCACCGGCCAGACCGGCACCGAAAACATAGGAATCGGCCCAGGCGGCGTAGTCGTACTCTTCGCAGCTTTCATCAAGCGGATAGAGCACCGGGGCGATGGTTTCGTCAGCCAGAAGCGAGGCCGCGAGATCGTTGTTGAGACGCATGAGCAGTTCGAGCGCCGCTTCGACATCAGCATTGCCGCCAGCTTCGAGCCCCTTGCCCAATGCTTCGACCAGCCAGATGGCGGGCGCGACAGGTTCGGGCGCGCTGACGACGGCACAGAGCATGGCCTGGATTTCGTCGAGGCGCATCGCCTCGCCTGCGAAAACCTCAGCTTCAAGGAGTTCTTCAAGCCGGTCAAGATCGGCGTCGGTCAATGGATTGGGGTTCATTTGCGTTATCCTCCGGAATGATTGAATTCTAGCCCAAATTGCCAGTCAGACCGGGCCCCCTCCCGGAGCAAATCATGCCAAAAATCGAAAAAACCGACGCCGAATGGCGTACCCAGCTCGATGAAACCCAGTATCGCGTCACCCGCCAGAAAGGCACAGAACGCGCCTTCACCGGTTGCTACTGGGACAGCCACGAAGATGGCACCTACCGCTGCATCTGCTGCGACGCGCCGCTCTTTCGCTCGGAAGCCAAGTTCGACTCTGGCTGCGGCTGGCCGAGCTTCCATACGCCCAACGATGCTACGCTGATCGATGAGCACATCGACCGCAGCGTCGGCATGATCCGCACCGAAGTCACCTGCCACGACTGCGGCGCGCACCTCGGTCACGTTTTCGACGATGGCCCGGCACCAACCGGGCTGCGCTACTGCATCAACTCGGCCTCGCTCAAGCTCGCACAAGACAAATAAGGCCTAGTTGCACCCGATGACTGCCACTGCCTTACCCGATGCCCCACGCAGCGATATCGAAGTGATATCGCTGATTGGATTTGTGCACGGCGTTTCACATTTTTTCCAGCTCCTGCTGCCAACCCTCTTTCCCTGGTTGATGCAGGATTTCAATCTGAGCTTCACCGCCATCGGCATGACGACAACCGTCTTCTTTGTCATTTCCGGGCTTGGTCAGGCCGTGTCGGGGTTTCTCGTCGACCGTTTCGGAGCCGTGCGGGTACTCGGGGGCGGCATCGCCTGTTTTGCGCTGGCCGGACTCGTTCTCCATTTCGCCAGCGGTTATCCGATGCTGATCGCCGTCGCCATCATCGCCGGACTGGGCAACAGCATTTTCCATCCGGCTGATTTCACCATTCTCAACCACCGCGTATCGCAACCCAGGCTCGGTCACGCCTTTGCGGTTCACGGCCTCTCCGGGAACCTTGGCTGGGCAGCTGCCCCCATCTTCATGACCGGCATTGCCACCACCGCCGGATGGCAGACTGCCGCACTCGCCGCCAGCCTCGTTGCCATCGCCGCCATGATCCTGCTCTTCTGGCGCCGCGAAACCATCAACGAAGCGCACGACCATCGAGCCGCCGCCAGCAATGATGCACCATCGCCAACCTTCGCCTTCCTCGGCTCACGTGCCGTCTGGCTGTGTTTCCTTTTCTTTCTGTTCATCACCGCCGCCTTCGGCGCCATCCAGAACTTCGCCAGTCCCATTTTGCAGGCGGTATACGCGTTGTCGCTGACCACAGCGGCTCTGGCCCTGTCGACATACATGGTCGGCGCTGCCGCCGGCATCGTGCTCGGCGGCTTCCTCGCCCAGAAGAATGTGCACGAACACCTGATCGCCGGGGCGCTCGGTGTCGCCGCCCTGCTCGCCATTCTCCTCGCCAGCAGCATGTTGCCGGCCTGGGCCATCCTTCCACTAATGGGTGGCATTGGCTTTTGCACCGGCATTGCCGGGCCGTCACGCGACCTGCTGGTGCGCAAGGCAGCCACGGCCCGCTTTGGCAAATCGGCCTACGGCCGCGTCTACGGTTTTGTCTATTCTGGCCTTGACCTCGGCCTCGCCCTGGCCCCCGTCATTTTTGGCAGCCTGATGGATGGCCGTCGCATCAGCGAAGTGCTGGTCGGCATCGCCATCCTGCAGACGCTGGCCATTTTCTCGGCACTACGCGTCGGCAAGGCGGTTTAGGACACAGCACCCGGCACGGTGTTTTCCTCCCGCACCAACGGCAGTAACTTTATTCGGTGGGCAGACCAAGCCCTGATGTACCGGTCTTTTAGCGGTTACCCAAAATCACCTGAAATCTGACTGCCTTGGACGTCCCTGTACGGCAGCCTCGATGCGCCATTGGAGAGGGTAGAACACTGGCTGATGGGAACCGCGCCACCAATACGCCGGCTATTTCTTCCTGACCAGCTGCTTGGCGAAGGCGGCATCGTTCTTGGTAACGCGCTTCACTTTTTGCGGCCCGGTGGCATCGACAAAACGGACAAAATCGTCGAGTGCCAGCGCCTCAGAGACATCCCTGTCGACACTATCCACCCGTTCACGTAGCAGGAACAGGCTGTTATTGGTCATCACCATCAGGTAATGGCGCAATCCCTCGCTGCGCTGGTTGAGGCGCGCTACCGCTGCCGTGGCACGGGTTGAGCGCATCCGCTTATTTGTACTTCTTGAAAACAGCCTTGGCGTCGAGATGGGCGCGATCGAGGGTACAGATCGACTCATCGTCGTCATGGCCGGTGAAAAAATCGTCGGCCTGGGCGCGCATCACCATCTTGATCGCGGCATTGTCGTCAATATCGTATTTTTCGGTGATCAGGGTGGTTACTTCGTCGAGGTGTTCTTCGTAGGTCATGGCAAGTCAAATTCAGTGGAAATATAGAGTTCTTCCAGCTTGGCCCTGGCCCACGGAGTGCGGCGAAGGAATTTCAGGCTGGAGGCGATACTGGGGTCAAGGTTGAAGCACCGGATGTCGATGATCTGCCCGAGTTCAGCCCAGCCGTAGCGTGCAACCAGACGCGTCAGGATGGTTTCCAGGGTCAGGCCGTGCAGCGGATTGTTGGCTTGTTTTTCGGACATGGGGCAAGACTACAAATTATCGGGCCGTAGCGGCGGGGGTGTAGAAAATCTGTCTTTCGCGCCGGCAATCGTCGTCGCCCATTTCAAAAACGCGGCAGTTATCCGGTCTTTGGGCGTAAATCGTGCAACGCATGGTGTCACGATCCAGCGCCGCGCACCAGCCATCATCGAGCCGGCGCATCACCCAGCCTCCCCATTCGTCCTGGGTTGTCAGGCGGCGCGGCACGTCGTCCCCCGCCATCAACATCACCTCCAGCTGGCAGCAGCAGGCTGCGCACTGGTCGCAGGAGATGGCGGCGGGAATCAGGCGACCTCGTCGATCCAGGCTTGCTGAATGGCTTCGAGGATCTTTTCGCCGCAGTGCTTGGGGTCGTCGTTGAAGCCTGGCAAGGCCATGACCCAGTCGCGCAGGTCGACGAAGTTCAGTTTGAGCGGGTCTTTATCGGGGTGAGCATCGCTGAGTTCGATGGCGATGTCGTTGATGTCGGTCCATTTCATTTGCGGTGGCCCTCCTTCGCCATGTTGATGCTGTACTTCGGAATTTCCACGGTGAGTGGGGTTTTACCGACGATGGCCTGGCAGCCCAGGCGGGAATTGGGTTCCAGCCCCCATGCCTTGTCGAGCAGGTCTTCCTCGATGTCTTCGGCGGCTTCGAGCGAGTTGAAGCCTTCACGCACGATGACGTGACAGGTCGTACAGGCGCAGGACATTTCACAGGCGTGGTCGAGTTCGATGGCGTTTTTCAGCAGGTTTTCGCAGATCGAAACACCCTCTTCCGCCTCGATCAGCGCGCCGTCCGGACAAAGCTCGACGTGCGGCAGAACGATCAGTTGCGTCATGCGTCCTCTCCCATTTTGATGTCGTCCACATTGCGGCCGGAGAGCACCTTCTTGATGCTTTGGTCCATGCGGCGATGGGCAAATGCCTGGGTCTCGAAACCGAGATCGTCCATGGCGATATTGATCAGGCGGCGATTGTCGCCGGCCATGGTTTCCTGCAACTTGGCGATGGTGGCGACGATCTTGGCCGTTTCGGCTTCATTGAGCAGGTGCGGATCTTCCTTCAGCGCCGCTTCGGTCGCTTCGATCATGCGCTGCGCCTCGACCTGAGCCTCCTTGAGGGCGCGGTTCATCGCGTCGTCCTTGGCATGCTCCATCGAATCCTTGAGCATGCCGGCGATTTCGTCGTCGGAGAGACCATAGGATGGCTTTACGGTAACGCTGGATTCGACCCCGGTCGTCTGTTCCCGGGCGGCCACCGACAGTAAACCATCGGCATCGACCTGGAAAGTCACGCGAATACGGGCGGCGCCAGCGACCATCGGTGGAATGCCGCGCAATTCAAAGCGGGCCAGCGAACGGCAGTCAGAAACCAGCTCACGCTCGCCCTGTACAACATGGATCGCCATCGCGGTCTGACCATCCTTGAAGGTGGTGAATTCCTGGGCGCGCGCCGTCGGGATGGTGGAATTGCGCGGAATGACCTTCTCGGTCAGACCACCCATGGTCTCCAGACCGAGCGACAGCGGAATGACGTCGAGCAGTAGCCAGTCGTCCTTGCCGGTCTTGTTACCGACCAGCAGATTGGCCTGGGTCGCAGCACCGAGCGCGACAACCTTGTCCGGATCAAGATTGGTCAGCGGCTCCTGCCGGAAGAAATCACCGACTGCCTTCTGCACCTGCGGCATGCGCGTGGCGCCACCGACCATGACGACGCCCTTGATGTCTTCAGCGCGCAGGCCGGCATCGCGCAGGGCCTTCTTGACCGGCTGCAGGGTTTTTGAAATCAGTGTCTGGGTAATGCCGGCAAAGGTTGCCACATCAAGTTTGACGTCGACCATTTCCCCGGTGGACAGGCGCGCCGTGAGCGGTGCTTCCGGGTTGTTGGTGAGAAACTCCTTGGCTTCGCGACAGCGCATCATGAGCAGGCGGCCATCTTCCGGCGAGAGCGGCTGCAGCTTGGCCTGCTCGATCACCCAGCAGAAAATCCGATGATCAAAATCATCACCACCCAGCGCCGAATCGCCGCCGGTCGCCATGACCTCGAAAACGCCCTTGGTCAGCTTGAGAATGGAAATATCGAAAGTGCCACCGCCGAGGTCATAAACCGCATAGACACCCTCGGCGCCGTTGTCCAGCCCGTAGGCGATGGCCGCTGCGGTCGGCTCGTTGAGCAGGCGCAGGACATTGAGGCCGGCCAGACGGGCGGCATCCTTGGTGGCCTGGCGCTGGGCGTCGTCAAAATAGGCCGGTACGGTGATCACCGCCCCGACCAGATCGCCGGCCAACGCCGTTTCGGCCCTTAGCTTGAGGCTTTTAAGGATTTCGGCCGAGACTTCGACCGGACTCTTGATGCCGGCAATGGTATTAACCTTGACCATGCCCGGCGCTTCAACGAAGTCGTAGGGCATCGACTCGACGTGCGAGATGTCCTTCAGCCCTCGGCCCATGAAGCGCTTGACCGAAACGATGGTGTTGCGCGGATCGATGGCCTGCTTGGTCTGGGCGTCATAACCGACTTCGGTCGAGTTATCGGCGTGGTAACGCACGACCGAAGGCAGCAAGGGCCGCCCCTGCTCGTCACTCAGACAGATCGAAATGCCGCTGCGCACGGTGGCGACCAGCGAGTTGGTGGTGCCCAGATCGATGCCGATGGCGAGCTTATGCTCGTGCGGTGCCGCCGATTCGCCGGGTTCGGCGATTTGAAACAGTGCCATTATTAGTCTTCCAGCGACGCCAGCGCGTCGTCGATTTCGTATAGAAGTTTTTCCAGGAACATCAGTCGCCGAACCCGATCCGTCGCCAGCGCAGGCTGACCTTGATCGAACAATTCAGCGAGTTCTTCGTAACGGTCGTTGATGTCGCCACGCAGTCTGTTGTGCAGATGCTCCAGTTCGTGATGATCACCACCGGCGCGCGCTTCCATGACCGCCTCGCGCCATTCCATCTGCTCCATCAGGAAGTCGGTCGGCATGGCGGTATTGCTCTCCGCCTGAATGTCGTGCCCGGCCAGATGCAGCAGGTATTTGGCCCGCTCCAACGGCTTTTTCAGGGTCTGATAGGCCTCGTTGGCGTGGGTGGCCCACTGCATCGACAGGCGGCGTTCAGCATCGCCCGCATTGACGAAGCGATCCGGATGCACCTGTGCCTGAATGTCGCGATAGCGCGAATCAAGTTCCGACAGATCGAGCCGGAAACCCGGACTCAACCCGAACAGGGAGAAATGATCGCCCCGGATATCCATCAGACGTTAAACGATTCGCCGCAGCCGCACTGATCCTTGACGTTCGGATTATTGAACTTGAAGCCCTCGTTCAAACCCTCGCGGGCGAAATCCAGCTCCATACCGTCGAGGTAAGGCAGGCTCTTGGCATCGACAATGACCTTGACGCCATTGTGTTCGAAGACCAGATCATCGGCATTCACCTCGTCGACGAACTCCAGCTTGTACGCCATGCCGGAACAGCCGCTGGTCCGCACGCCAAGGCGCAGGCCAATGCCTTTGCCGCGTTTGGCCAGAAAGTTGGCGACGTGTGTTGCCGCCTTGTCGCTCAAGGTGACGCCCATGCTTATTCTCCGTGCTTTTTCTTGTAATCCGCCACGGCTGCCTTGATGGCATCCTCGGCCAGGATCGAACAGTGAATTTTAACCGGCGGCAGGGCCAATTCTTCAGCGATTTCGGTGTTTTTGATCGAAAGCGCCTGATCAACCGTCTTGCCCTTGACCCATTCGGTCACCAGCGAGGACGAGGCAATGGCCGAACCGCAACCGTAGGTCTTGAACTTGGCATCTTCGATAACGCCGGCCTTGTTGACCTTGATCTGCAATTTCATGACATCGCCGCAGGCCGGCGCGCCGACCATACCGGTCCCGACGCCGTCGTCTTCCTTGCCAAAGGAACCGACATTGCGCGGGTTTTCGTAGTGATCAATAACCTTGATGCTGTAGCTCATGCTGCTTCTCCTTGAAATTCTTTAGTGCGCGGCCCACTGGACAGTGCTCAGATCGATACCGTCCTTAAACATTTCCCACAGGGGAGAAAGCTCACGTAGTTTGCCAACTTTCGTATGCAACAATTTGATTGCATAGTCAATTTCATCATCCGTCGTAAAGCGACCAATGCTGAAACGGATGGAACTGTGGGCCAGTTCGTCGTCCCGCCCGAGGGCGCGCAGCACATAGGATGGCTCGAGACTGGCCGAGGTACAGGCCGAGCCGGAAGACACCGCCAGATCCTTGATCGCCATGATCATCGACTCGCCTTCAACGTAGGCGAAGCTGATGTTCAGATTGTGTGCCACGCGTTGTGTCAGATCGCCATTGACGAAGGTTTCCTCAATGTCCTGCAAACCCTTGAGCAATTTGTCGCGCAAGGCACCGACGCGCTTGTTCTCTTCGGCCATTTCCTCACGGGCCAGACGGAAAGCCTCACCCATGCCGACAATCTGGTGGGTCGCCAGCGTACCGGACCGGAAACCGCGCTCGTGGCCGCCACCGTGCATCTGCGCTTCGAGACGAATACGCGGCTTGCGACGGACATAGAGCGCACCGATACCCTTGGGACCATAGGTTTTGTGGGCCGAAAAACTCATCAGGTCGACCTTGAGCTTGCTCAGGTCGATATCGACCTTGCCGGTGGCCTGGGCCGCATCGACGTGGAGGATCACACCCCTCTCGCGGCAAATTTCGCCCAATTCGGCGATCGGCTGAATGACGCCAACTTCGTTATTGACGAACATCACCGAGGCCAGCACGGTGTCCGGACGAATAGCCGCCTTGAAAACATCCAGGTCGAGCAAGCCGTCTTCCTTGACATCGAGATAAGTCGCCTCGAAGCCCTGACGCTCCATTTCGCGGACGGTATCGAGCACGGCCTTGTGCTCGGTCTTGACGGTAATGATGTGTTTGCCCTTGGTTCCAGCGTAGAAATTGGCTGCTCCCTTGATGGCAAGATTATTGGACTCAGTGGCGCCGGACGTCCAGACGATTTCCTTGGGGTCCGCCCCGACCAGTGCGGCGACCTGCTCACGCGCTTCTTCGACAGCCGCATCGGCCACCCAGCCGAAGCTGTGCGAACGCGAGGCAGGGTTGCCAAAATGTTCGCACAAGTAGGGAATCATCTTTTCGGCGACACGCGGGTCCACCGGGGTGGTGGCCGAATAATCCAGGTAAATGGGGAGTTTCATCGTCATTCTCGCTAGGTCGGGTTGTTCAGACAGCTCGCCACTCAATGGATGGCTGTCAGTCCCTGCAGGCGTCCGACTGTCACCCGCAAGGCATTGATGAATTGTTCAATCTCGGCGTCGGTATTACCGACACCAAGGCTTACCCGCAGGGCTCCGCGAGCGATTTCAGGGACTACGCCCATGGCTCGCAGGACATGCGACGGTTCAGGACTGGTACTGGAACAGGCGGCGCCGCTGGCCACGGCAAATCCGTCACGGTCCAGCTTGCCAACCAGGGTTTCACCATCGATATTGGGAAATGCAAAAAAGCTGGTATTCGGCAGACGCGGCACATCTGTCGCGAAGATCCGCGCACCCAGTCCAGCCAGCCCGGCCTCCAGCTTTGCCTGCATGGCCTGCAAGCGAACCGAAGCTTCGGCAACACGGGCGGCTGCAAGTTCCGCCGCGACGCCAAAACCGACAATCGCCGCGACGTTCTCGGTGCCGGAACGCAAGCCGCGCTCATGGCCGCCACCGGCAATCAGGGGCTGCAATTCAACGCGCTTGTCGAGCACCAGCGCCGCCGCACCCTTGGGGCCAGCTGCCTTGTGCGCCGACAGCGTCATGGCATGGACGCCAGCTGCGTTGAAGGCGCGAAAATCGATAGCGAGCTTGCCCAGAGCCTGGACCGCATCACTGTGAAACCATGCCCCAGTACGACTGGCGGCAGCGGCCAGGGCAGCCACATCCTGGACAACCCCGGTTTCATTGTTGGCGAGCATGATCGACAGCAGTTTCGGTTTGTCGAGCAGCACCTCGGTATAGTCCTCGACATTCACCCGCCCACCGCCGTCAACCGCCAGTTCCCTGACCTGCCAGCCTTGCCGTGCCAATTGCCCGGCTGGTTTGAGGACGCAGGGATGTTCGATGGCGCTGACGGCAAGCAGACCAGGCTTGAGACAGGCTGCTGCGCCTTTGATGAACAAGTTATTGGCTTCGCTGCCGCCGCTGGTGAAGACCACCTCGGTCGGATGTGCATTGACGGCACTGGCTACTTTTTGCCGTGCTTCGTCGATGGCCTGCCGAGCCTGCCGACCGTATTCATGGCGGCTCGACGCATTGCCGTACTGGCATTCCAGCCAGGGCAACATCGCTGCCAGCACCGCCGGATCAAGCGGCGTCGTAGCATTGTGGTCGAGATAGACAGGCAGGGACATCATTTCCTCAGGCGACCGCCGGCACCTTGTCACGGCTGCCACGCACCCGCGCTTGCGCGCCGGAGCGCTTGTCTTCAAGGATAACGGCACCTGCCCCGCGCTTGGCCCGTTCGCGCTCGACAAGATCGGCCAGCGTGACGGAAGCCAGGTAGTCGAACATCTTGGCATTCAGCGTTGACCACAGGTCGTGCGTCATGCAGCGGTGTTCGTCGTGGCAATTCTCGCGCCCACCGCACTGGGTGGCATCGAGTTGTTCGTCGACCGCCCGAATGATGTCAGCCACCGCAACCTGCTCGAAAGGCCGGGCAATGCAGTAACCACCACCAGGACCGCGGACACTGTCCACTAGCTTGTGGCGACGCAATTTTCCGAACAACTGTTCGAGATAGGACAGCGAAATCTTCTGCCGCTCGCTGATGCTGGCCAGAGCCACCGGCCCGTCCTCGCCACGCATGGCAAGATCCATCATGGCAGTGACGGCAAAACGACCTTTGGTTGTCAAACGCATTCCGAACCCCTATTTATAACCTAGTGTTATGGTCAACTATAGCTAAACCGTACAAAATTAGTCAACTATTTTGCTCAGGTATTTCGGATCGAAGACATCGGACTGATCAACCTCCTGGTCGCACTTGACGCCTTGCGCGTCGAGTTCCTTGACCAGAGAGGCAAGACGACGGTCGGTTTCGGCGGCATGATCAAGCAGGGCATGAATCGCCTTGGCCAGCGGATCGTCCTGATCGCGCCCGACGGCATAGGCAGAAAAGCCCAGTTTTTCCGCCTGCGCCTCGCGTTGGCGCGTCTGTTCGGTGTTGTCGAGAATCCGTGCCGGGTTGCCGACCGCAGTGGCCCCGGCCGGCAGCGGCTTGGTCACCACGGCATTGGAACCGACCTTGGCACCGGCCCCGATGGTAATCGGGCCAAGCACCTTGGCACCGGCACCAATGACCACGCCGTCTTCCAGCGTCGGATGACGCTTGCCCTTGTTCCACGACGTGCCACCAAGGGTCACACCATGATAGAGCGTGACGTCATTGCAGATCACGGCAGTTTCACCAATCACCACACCCATGCCATGGTCGATGAAAAAACGGCGGCCAATGGTGGCGCCCGGGTGAATTTCGATGCCCGTCAGCATGCGCGACAGATGCGCGGTAAAGCGGCCAAGCCAGCGCAGGCGATGACCCCATAGCCAGTGCGCCAGGCGGTGCATGATCAGGGCGTGAATGCCCGGGTAACAGGTAAGCACCTCCCAGAATGAGCGGGCGGCCGGATCGCGGTCAAAAACCGCACGGATGTCCTCACGCAGATACCGGAACATGAAACCTGATCTCCCTTTTGAATGGAGGGGGATTTTAAAATACTCGACTGAATTTGTCAGCTATTTTTCCGTAGTCAAAACCGCGGAACAGCCAACGAATACACCTTCATAACGCTGGCAAGCGACCAAAAAAGTGCCAACGGGCCAGCATTTTTACCGACTGGATCGAGATCTAGCGAACTTCGATACTGACTGTTCTGCCCGACTTGCCGCCCGCCTTGCGGATCAGGTCGGCGATATCCGTATTGTTGAAGCGCAGGGCAATATCCAGCGCCGTTTCACCGGTATCGACGGTACGGCCAAGGTCAGCCTGACTGGCTATCAGCAGTTGCGCGACCGAGATATGACCACCCCGTGAAGCGGCAATCAGCGGGGTTGTCCCGTTCTCGGAAGGCAAATTGACGTCTGCCCCGGACTTGATAAGCAGGCGAGCGATCTCGAGATGGCCGCTGAATGCGGCGTAGGCCAAGGGGGTCCAGCCCTGCATGTTGACCGCCGCACCACCGGCCAGCAACAACTCGACAATTTTCTGATGACCGCGGAAAGCAGCCAGACGAAGCGCGGTATCACCTGCCGCGTTGCGGGCATTGAGTTTGACGCGGTTGCGGATGAGGAAATCGACCATGGCGGCTTGCCCGTCGCGGGCTGCCAGCATCAACAGCGTATTGCCCTCGATATCGGTGGTATCGAGCGAGGCCCCCCGGGCGGCAAGCTTCGAGATTTCGTCGACGTCGCCCATCTTGGCTGAAGCGATCAGGTCATCATAGGTGGCAGCGCCGGCGATAGCCGGTACAACAAGGGCCACGGCGGCAAACAAACGGAGTTTCTGGGCGATTTTCATGGCCGTATTGCGCCTTTGAAGAGGGAAAAGAAATTATCGGTCGTCGCGTGATGCACGGCATCGAGGGTGATCCCGCGGAGCCGGGCAATTTCCTCGGCGACATAGCGCACATAGGCCGGCTCGTTCGGCTTGCCACGATACGGGGCGGGCGCGAGATAGGGCGAATCAGTTTCGACCAGCAGGCGATCAAGCGGACACTTCTGTGCCACCTCCTTGACGATGGTGGCATTCTTGAAGGTAACGATGCCCGAAAACGAAAGATGAAAACCGAGATCGAGGGCCGACCGGGCAATCTCCCAGTTCTCGGTAAAACAGTGCATGACACCGCCCACCGTATCTGCGCCCTCTTCCCTGAGAACACGCAGGGTATCGACGGCCGAGTCGCGGGTATGCACGACGAGCGGCTTGCCGCAACGCCGGGCGGCACGAATGTGGGTGCGGAAACGGTCACGCTGCCATTCCGGCTGGTCTTTCTGCCAGTAGTAATCGAGACCGGTTTCACCGATGGCAATCACTTTCGGATGGGCAGCAAGAGCCAGAAGTCTGTCTTCATCGGGTTCTTCGACATCCGTATATTCGGGATGGACGCCCACCGTGGCATACAGCTGGGGATGCTGCTCGGCCAGGGCGACAACCTGCGGAAAGTCCTCAAGATTGACGCCGATGCAGACGGCCACATCGACCTGGTTTTCCTGCATGCGCTGGAGAACATCCGGCAGACGCTGGACGAGATCGGGAAAATCGAGATGACAGTGGGAGTCGACCAGCATCCGGGTCGATCAGAGGGTGTGCGTGGGACGCGCCGACTGCATGACGCCGCCGAGCAGGCCTTCGATCTTGCGCCGGGCTTCCTGGCCGCTTTCGTCATTGTTGAAATGCACCCCAATGCCCTGCGCCCGGCCATTCTGGGCGCCGGCCGGGGTAATCCAGACGACGGTGCCGGCAATCGGCAACTTGGCCGGATCATCCATCAGCGACAGGAGCATGAAAACTTCGTCGCCTATCGTGTAGCCGCGGGTCGTCGGGATAAAGATGCCACCACAGCGCAAGTGGGGCATGAAGGCCGCGTAGAGCGCGGATTTCGAATTGATATTGAGCGAAAGAACGCTAGGGCGTTGCGGAGCGGGTTTTGCTTCACTCATCTTTGATCAATTGGCAAACAGGGCTCGATAATCCAGAAGAAGACTTTCCAGGAAGAGGCGCACATTGAGCGGCTGCTCGGCCTCCTGCCGGCGTGTAATCAGGGCACGATATGATTGAATCAGGCGTGCAGCCGGAATCATATCAGCCAAGCTGGCGATAATCGCTTGTTGCGGCAGAAAATATCGGACCGTCAGGCCATTTTTCGCCAGCGTCAGATCAACCAGCCATTTCTGCAAGGCTTCGGTGACGTGTTTCAGGCTTACCTTGCCCTTGCTGTCCTTGATCGCCTTTTCAAGTTCGACCGCCAGCGCCAGCGGATCACCCTGGCGGCCGCTGCCCAATCGTTTGGCCAGCAACTCCAGCCACGCTCCCTGCCCGGACCCCGCCATCTCCATCGCCAGTCCTGGCGACCCACCGGCCAACGCCAACCAGCGCTCGGCCTGGGTAATACCCTCATCAGCCAGCACCTTTTCGGCCAGCTTGATCGAAGGCACCGGCACAGGGACCACCTGACAACGGCTGCGAATGGTCGGCAGCAAGCGCATTGGCTCACTGGAAACCATTAAAAACAATGTATCTGGGGCGGGTTCTTCAAGTGTTTTAAGAAGAGAATTTGCGGTGCTGCGATTCATTGCCTCGGTCGGATTGACGAGAATGATGCGCAAGCCGCCACGATGCGTACCAACGTTGAAAAACTCGTCAAGGCCGCGCACCTGATCAATGGTGATCTGCTGACTGGGCTTTTTCTTGCCATCCTCGACCTCGACTTCTTCACCAAGCGCATCCGGTTGAAGCAGACGAAAATCGGGATGATTGCCCTGCTCGAACCAGTTGCATGCCAGGCATTTGCCGCAAGCCAGCCCGTCAATTGACGGCGACTCGCAGAGCAGGCTGGCGGCAAAACGCCTCGCCAGTTCATACTTTCCCAAGCCTTTCTGACCGACCAGCAAGAGCGAATGCGGCAATTGCTTGCGCCTTGCCTGCAACCCAGACCAGACTTTCGAATGAAGATCAATAACGTTCATAAACAAATCGATGCAATGATTTGTTCAAGTTGTTTGCGAATATTTTCAATGCTGTTATCAGCATTCACGACACGCATTCTGGACGGGCTGGCATGGGCTCTTTCCAGATACGCCTGGCGCACCCGCTCATGAAAATCGACACGCTCCTGTTCGAATTTGTCGAGCACCCGGTTGGCCAGCACGATACGTTCACGGGCCACCTCCAGCGGCAGGTCGAACAATAACGTCAGGTCCGGCTGCAAATGGCCATGCACCCAATGCTCCAGTGTCAGGAACTTGGACCGGTCCAGCCCCCGCCCTCCCCCCTGATAGGCATAGGTGGCATCGCTGAAGCGATCACAAATCACCCATTCGCCACGGGCCAGGGCTGGCTCGATCAATTTGGCCAGATGCTCGCGGCGGGCGGCGAACATGAGCAGGGTTTCCGTTTCCAGATGCATCGTGTCATTGAGCAGCAGTTCCCGCAGTTTTTCACCCAGCGCCGTGCCCCCCGGTTCGCGGGTCACCTGGACCACAACGCCTCGGGCGCGGAGCAACTCGGCCAGCCATTCAACGTGACTGCTCTTGCCAGCGCCATCTATGCCTTCGAAAGTGATGAATTTACCGTTCACTTTCCACCCCTCTGGTATCGGTTAACTGCATTGTTGTGTTCATCCAGCGTCTGCGAAAACTGGCTGCTGCCATCGCCACGGGCGACGAAATAAATCGCTTCGCTGCGCGCCGGATTGAGCGCGGCCCGCAGCGAAGCCTGACCGGGCATGGCAATCGGCGTTGGCGGCAGGCCCGGCCGGGTATAGGTATTGTACGGGGTGTCGGTCAGCAGGTCCCGCTTGCGCAGATTGCCGTCAAAGCCGGCACCAATGCCATAGATGACGGTTGGGTCGGTTTGCAACAACATGCCCTTGCGCAGGCGGTTGACGAACACCGCCGCGACCAGCGGGCGATCGGCTTCGCGACCGGTTTCCTTTTCGATGATCGAAGCCATGACCAGAGCCTCATCAACCGATTTGTAGGGCAAATCAGGGCCCCGTTGCACCCATTCGGCGTCGAGTTTGCGCAGCATGGCGCGATTGGCCCGCGCCAGCAGTTCCAGATCGCTCGACTGCTTGTCGAAAAGATAAGTATCGGGAAACAGCCGGCCTTCCAGACTGCGGACATCAAGCCCCAGTTGCGCGACGATCTGAGCCTCGCTCAGACCACGCGTTTCGTGAATCAGATCCGGGTGGTTATCCATCCGGACACGCCACTGGCGGAAAGTCCAGCCTTCGACCAGCGTCAGTTCGCCCTGCGTCACCTTGCCCTTGAGCAGCTTGTTGAGCAGCCGCATCGGCGTAACGCCATTTTTGACGGCATAGCTGCCAGCCTTGATCGACGTATCGGCGCGGATGACGCGGGCCACCGTGGAAAGCAGCGTCGGCTCGACGTCGATGCCCGCCTCGCGCATTTGCGTAATGGCCGAACGCAGGCTACTGCCTGCGGTCACCCGAAAATCAAGCGGCGAATTGCGCAGTTGCAGAGGCTGGTTGGCCCACCATAGGAGGCCGCCGGCCGCGACGACCAACAGCAATAAGACCGGAATGAGTATCTTGAGTAGTAGGCGCACGGGAACTCGACGGAAGCAAGCAGGTCTTGCCCGTGTGGAACGAGCACGTTATAACGAGCGATATAATATCCGAAACCCCCTCAGGAGCCCTCATGAATCCCCACTGGCGCAGCTTTCTCGAATCGACCGAAGGTGTCTTCGATACCGGTTCGACCGAGCTTCTCAACTTTGGCGACGCGGCCGGCGAATTACTTGCAGCCAAACAGCAGACCGTCGTCGTCCCGCTCACCCATCTCGGCCTGATCGAAGCCACCGGCGACGAAGCCAAGGCTTTCCTGCACAGCCAGTTCACCAGTGACATCAATCATCTGGGCGACGGACAGGCGCAACATGCCGGATGGTGTACGGCCAAAGGACGGATGCAGGCCAGTTTTGTCGTCTG
Organism: Dechloromonas sp. HYN0024; assembly: GCF_003441615.1. Classification (NCBI taxonomy): domain Bacteria; kingdom Pseudomonadati; phylum Pseudomonadota; class Betaproteobacteria; order Rhodocyclales; family Azonexaceae; genus Dechloromonas; species Dechloromonas sp. HYN0024. The sequence continues at coordinate 1,606,098 of NZ_CP031842.1, forward strand.
GCACCAGGGCGAACGCTATCTCCTGGCGCTTGCCGCCGATCTGCAGGAGGCTGCGCAGAAACGGCTGCAGATGTTTGTCCTCCGCGCCAAGGTCAAGCTTGTTGCGCAGACTGACACCACCGTCATGCTCGGCCTGTCCGGCCCGCAGGGCCGGGAAGCGCTGGCCGACGCCGGGTTGCCGTGCCCGGACGAGGCAATGACCGCCGCCAGTATCGACACGACAACCGTCATTCACCTCGATGCCGGACGCTTCATGATCGTCGCCCCTGAATCGGCGATGGCCGCGCTGTGGCAGAAACTCAGCATCAAGGCCCGGCCGGCCGGCCTTCCTGCCTGGCGCTGGCTCGACATCCAGGCCGCTTTCCCGCTCGTCACACTGGCCACCAAGGAAGAATTCGTACCGCAGATGGCCGATTTCGAAAAAATCGGCGGCGTCAGCTTCCACAAGGGCTGCTATCCCGGTCAGGAAATCGTCGCCCGCACCCAGTACCTCGGCAAGGTCAAGCGCCACCTCTTCCGCCTGAGCAGCACCCAGGCGCTCAAGGCGGGCGATGTCCTGCATTCTCCGGACAACCCGGACCAGTCCTGCGGCATGGTCATGACGGCAGCCCCGTCGCCAGCTGGCGGCTACGAAGCACTGGCCGTCGTCCAGAGCAACTTTGCCGGCAATGTTCGCCTCGGTTCGCTGGAAGGCCCCGCCGTTCAGGCTGTTGCCGTCAATCCGTAAGCCCGGCAGCAACCAGACATGTGCCTGATCGTCGTCGGCTGGCGGGTTGATCCGGATTACCCGCTGGTCGTCGCGGCCAACCGTGACGAATTTTATGCCCGCCCCACCGCAGCTTTGGCGCGTTGGCCCGATGCTCCGCAAGTCATCGGCGGGCTCGACCTTCAGGCCGGGGGGACATGGCTGGGCATCAGCGAGTCCGGCCGTTTTGCCGCCGTCACCAACGTGCGTGAACCGGGCATGGCCCAAGGGCCAAAATCGCGCGGCGCACTGACCCGCAGTTTTCTCACGGGTACATTGGCGGCCGGGGATTACGCCAGCCAGATCGACGGCACTCAGTATTCGGGCTTCAATCTCCTGCTTGGCGATGGCGAGACGCTGGTCTATTGCTCGAATCGCGATGGTCCGCCGCGGCCCCTGGCCCCTGGCATCTATGGACTGTCAAATCACCTGCTGGACAGTCCCTGGCCCAAACTTCTTGCCGCCCGCCAACGATTTGCCGAGGCCCTGCCCCGCCTGCCGGATCAATCGGCATTTTTTGACCTGCTGGCGGACCAGACCATCGTTGCCGATGAAAATCTGCCCCGTACGGGGGTGCCGATTGAATGGGAACGCCTGCTTTCCGCCATCTTCGTCAAATCGGAAAACTATGGCACCCGGGCGTCCACCGTGCTCATGCAGGCTGCCGATGGCGAGATCACCGTTCACGAAAACAGTTTCGGCCCGCACGGGCAGCCGCTTCAGTCTTCGCTGATCTCTACTTCCGCATAGCACGGGACAAGATCGAACAGCTCGACGATATCGGCATTGCGCATGCGCACACAGCCATGCGAACCGGGCAAGCCCATTTGAGCCGTATCCGGACTGCCATGAATGTAGATGTAACGGCGCATGGTATCGACGCAACCGAGCCGGTTGCAGCCGGGCTCGCGGCCGGATAGCCAGAGGATGCGGGTGAGTATCCAGTCGCGACCGGGAAATGCTTCGCCGAGTGCCGGCGTCCAGATTTCGCCGGTTGGCCGACGGCGCACGAAAACCGTGTTTTCCGGCTGGCCGGCACCGATCTTGGCGCGAACGAGATGACGCCCACGTGGCGTCTGATAGCTGCCGGAAACCTCTCCAACCCCTGCCTTGGCCGTTGATACCGGATACTCGCGCAGGATTTCATCGTACTCGTCGAGCACGGTCATCATCTGGCGAGCCACTGAAATATGCAGTTTCATGACGATTTCTTGCGCCGGCTGGCAAAAAAGCCAGACAACATGGCGCTACATTCCTCTGCCAGCACGCCGCCTTCAACGGTGGCATGGTGATTCAACCGTTCGACACCGAACAGATCGACCACACTGCCATGCACCCCGGTCTTCGCATCGCGCGCGCCATAGACGACGCGACTGATGCGCGCATGCATGATGGCCCCGGCGCACATGGCGCAGGGTTCGAGGGTGACGTACAACTCACAGCCGGGCAGCCGATAATTGCCCAGAACCCGAGCCGCATCACGCAAGGCGGCGATTTCGGCATGGGCCGTCGGATCGCTCTCGCCAATCGGCGAATTAAAGCCGCGACCAACAATCGCGCCGTCGAGGACGACGACGGCGCCAACCGGCACTTCGCCCAGACACTCGGCCGCCCGCGCCAACGACATCGCCTCGCGCATGAAAAACTCGTCGTTGAGACCGGCTGATGCTTCGTCGCTCATACCAGCCCACCGGCAAGCAAGGTAGGCACATCCCGGCGAAAACGCTGACCCATCATAAGAAATTCACCAGACAAGTGGTTCTGAAAGGCGGCAAGTATATCGCTACCGCTCACCGTCGCCCTAGCGACTGTTCAGCAGCACCCGGATGTCGGCAACAATATCCTCGACGCTGGCCGACTCGTTGACGTAGAGGCGCAAACGCCCGGCAGGGTCGAAAACATAGGCGCCAGCCGAGTGGTCGATGACGTAGCCCAGTTCCCCATCGACCGGCTTACGGACGGCAAAAACCCGGAACTCCTCGGTCACCTCTCGGGTTTCCCTGGCCTCGCCACGCAAACCGAGAAACGTCGGATCGAACCACGGCACAAAGCCCTTCAGCCGCTCGGCGCTGTCGCGCTCGGGATCAACCGTCACAAACAGCACCTGGACGCGCTGCGCATCGGCACCCAGCGACTTCGTCACGCTGGCCAGCCGGATCAGCATGGTCGGACAGATATCCGGGCAGGATGTATACCCGAACAAGACGACAATGACCTTGCCCTTGAAATCCGTCAGTGAACGCAGTTGGCCATGATGATCGGCCAGCCTTAACTGACGCCCAAAGCCGGCACCACTCAGGTCAGTATTGCGAAATGCCGCCGGTTCGGGCGCACAGGCCGACAACAGTAGGGCGATGCAAAACAGGATAGTTCGTCGATTGATCATGCCGAACATTTTAGGACCATTTCAGCCCACCACGGCGCAGCCCTGTCGTTGCCTAAGCTGCCAACACCGTTGTCTGCAGGCGGGGTTTCCTCTGTGCTGAATATGTCTGTAAGATACAGTTCGATAGAAATAACAACCTCTCGAAAACTGGAATAAATGTGATCGTGGTGCTGAGTCGATTCACCGTTGCCAATGCCATGGAGAGTGACGTAAAGGAGGCGTTTCGTCAGCGCCCACATATTGTCGATCAGGCGCCGGGCTTTCTCGGCATGGAAGTCATGAGTCCTTCGGAAAGCCCTGCTGAAATATGGCTTCTAACCCGCTGGACGGACGAGCCAAGCTACCGTGATTGGCATCGCGGCCATCAATACCAGGAAGCGCACAAAGGAATCCCGAAGGGTCTGAAGCTGGTATCGGGCAGCACGAGCATTCAACTCTTCGACGTATTCGCGGCGTAGAGGCTACCCATCATGATCAACCATGCGGGTTTTCAGGTTCTCGGCGCAGATGGGCTACGCCACTTCAAGGAACTGCAAACCGATGCCGTGCGCGCGGTGAGTGACCGGTTCTTTTCTGCTCACGATTCGGCTTACCAGCGTTTCGGCCCGCGCGGACGCGAAGCCTGCCGGGAAGACCTCGCATTTCATCTGGAATTCCTGCGACCGGTGCTCGAGTTTGGTTTGCTGCAGCCGATGATCGACTATCTGCACTGGCTGAACAGCGTACTGGTCGCGCGCGGCATCCCGACAGAACATCTGGCCCTCTCCCTCGACTGGCTGGGCGAGTATTTCGTCGAGCACATGGCCGCCCCACACGGGAACATCGTCGGCCATACCCAGGTCGCCGTCCGGTCCACATTCCAGAACGCTGAAGCTGCGCCGACACTGCTTCAGTCACCGGAGGCATGGCCTGCCGCTGCAGATTTTGAAACAACGCTGCTCAGAGGCGATAAGCGCGAGGCGCTCGCCATTGTCCAAGGCCTGCTCGACGACGGGCTAAGCCTTGTCGATATCGAATGCCACGTCATTCAGCCCGCGATGTACGAGATCGGCGAGAAATGGCAAGCCAACCAGGTCTCCGTGGCGCAAGAACACTTGGCGACGGCCATTGCCCAGATGGTAATGACGATGGGCGTATTGAGCTCTCCGACAGCCGCCCAGACGCGAAAGTCGATTCTGCTGGCTTGTGTCGAAGGCAATCAGCACGTGCTTGGCCTTTCGATGGTCTGTGATGCGTTTCATCTGGCTGGCTGGGAAGTGCAATATCTGGGCGCAAATGTACCGACGCGATCCCTGGTTCAACATGTCAAGGAAACAAAGCCGGATATTGTCGGGCTATCTGTTTCATTCCCGCAGCAATTGCTTATCGTCAAGGACGTCATTGCCCAATTGACTGAACAAATCGGTCCTTCGCGGCCATCGGTAATGGTCGGCGGCCTGGCCATTAATCGCTTCAACAGCCTCGCCAACATTCTCGGCGCAGATTCAAGTTGTTCCGATGCGCTGGGTGCGGTGGCCTGCGCGGCCTCGATGGGTGGCGTGTCACCATGACCTGGCCCGCACCGGAAATCCGGGCGCTGGTCGGTATCGTTGCCGCCCGCCTCGACCCCAGTGGGCTGCTTCTGGAAGCCAATGCGGGCTTCCTGCGCATTCTCGAAATCTCCGGCACACTGCCAACCAAGACCAGCCTGTCGCATTTCTTTATCCAGCCGACCTTGGCAACTCTACTGGCCGTACCGACCGGCGAAGAGGGAGAAATCTATAATGGCCTGCTGACGGTTGGTGACGAGCGGAGCAAAACGCGGACCTTGCGCGCCAGGATCTGGCGCTGCGGCGAAGAAATTCGACTCGTCGCTGATTTTGACATCGAGGAACTCGAGCGGGTCAATCAAACGGTTCTCGATCTCAATCAGGATTATGCCAAGGCCCAACGCGCCCTGTTCCTGTCCAACTTGCGCTTGCAACGCCTTAACGACGAGTTGGAGCAACACCGCAACCACCTCGAGGAACTGGTCGAAAAGCGCACAGCCGAAATGATTGCCACCGAGGTCAGGGCCACTCACCTCTTGCAATCAAGTGCCGATGGACTCTACGGTGTCGATCCCGAAGGAAACGTTACCTTTATCAACCGAGCCGCCTGCGAACTGCTCGGCAGAAGCCCCGAGGATGCCGTCGGCAAATCCGCACACGACCTCTTCCATCACAGCAAAGCCGATGGCACGCCTTATCCCATCGAGGAGTGCAAGGCCCATAGGGCGATCCAGGATGGCGTCGAGACCCGGGTTGATAACGAAGTTTACTGGCATGCCGACGGCCATCCGGTACCTGTCATGTTGGCCGTTCATCCGCTCATCGTCGACGGCAACAACAACGGATCGGTGATCAGCTTCGTGGACATAAGCGAACAACGTGCGACGGCATTGGCGCGCGAAAAGGCGATTGCCGCTGCTGAAAACCTGGCCCGGGTACGGAGCGAATTCCTGTCCAACATGAGTCACGAGATTCGCACCCCCATCAACGGGGTTCTCGGCTTCGCAGAAATTGGTTTTCAGAATTACCAAAACAGTGACAAGGTCCGGAACGCCTTCGAGAAGATTCTGATTTCCGGAAAACGCCTACTCGGGGTGATCAACGACGTCCTTGATTTCTCGAAAATGGAGGCGGGCAAGCTCACCATTGAACGAACCACCGTTTCTCTCCGCAAGGAAATCGAACAGATAGCCAGCATCGTGCGGCCGCTGGCACAGGCCAAACATCTTGACCTCAGGATCGATATTGCCCCTGATCTTCCCGAAACCTGCACCGGAGATCCTCTTCGCATTTCACAGGTGCTGCTCAACCTGCTATCCAATGCGGTGAAGTTTACCGCCGTGGGTAGCGTCAAGGTGGTGGCATCGATTCGTGACAACATCCTGAACTTCCGGGTGACGGATACCGGCGTCGGCATGAGCGAGGGACAGATACGCGACTTGTTTATTCCGTTTCAGCAGGGCGATAGTTCGATGACCCGCCGTTTTGGCGGAACGGGCCTGGGACTCTGCATCGCCAAGCACCTGGCGGAACTAATGGAAGGTAATATCCGCGTTGAAAGTCAGCTTGGCATCGGCAGCACATTCGAGTTTCACCTGCCCTTCGTTGCTGCAGCCGAGCCAACCATGGCATCGCAACCAGCTACCGCCGAACAACCCGCCTGCCGGGGACACCGGCTGGATGGTATTTGCATCATCGTTGTCGAGGACGACCCGATCACCCAGCAGGTTATCGAATATATCCTCGTTGAAGAAGGTGCACGCGTGGTGGTGGTCAACAGCGGCCGGGATGCCTTGAGTCGCATCATTCAGGACGGCACGACCGCCTATGACATCGTGCTCATGGACATGCAGATGCCAGAAATCGACGGACTCATCGCAACGCGTCGCATTCTGGAAGTGGCCCCCGGTCTGCCAATTATCGGACAGACTGCCCATGCCTTTGCCGAGGAACGTGAGAAGTGTCTGGCGGCCGGCATGGTAGGCCATATCGCCAAACCGATAGACCCCGATGCCCTGGTCGATGTCATCTTGCAACACGTCGCTGGAAGACGTCATCACACCATCCCCCTGGTGACGAACAACGGATAGCCGGCGGGTCCAGGATTGACCGGCCTCGGGCGCTCCATCATTTGAAGGAGCCGACAGCGGCGATGGCGCCAACTCTACCGTTAAAGCCAGGCCAATGCCCCGCGTGCAGAAATAGAAAAAGCCCGAATTCGGGCTTTTTCTTGTTCAATCAAGACCATCGTCAATGGGCAGGCGCTGCTCCCATCACTCCCATTCGATCGTCGCCGGCGGCTTGCCCGACACGTCGTACACCACCCGATTGAGGCCGCGCACTTCGTTGATGATGCGGTTGGAGACGCGCCCGAGCAGGTCGTAAGGCAGGTGCGCCCAATGGGCGGTCATGAAGTCGCTGGTGACGACGGCGCGCAGGGCGACGACGTTTTCGTAGGTGCGACCATCGCCCATGACGCCGACGCTCTTGACCGGCAGGAAGACGGCGAAGGCCTGGCTGGTCAGGTCGTACCACGTCTTGCCGATGTCGGCGGCGGTACAGGCACCGGCCGCGACGTCGCGTTCGGTGGCGACCGTGGCGCGCAATTCGTCGATGAAAATGGCGTCGGCGCGTTGCAGCAGGTGGGCCGATTGCAGCTTCACTTCGCCCAGGATGCGCACGCCGAGACCGGGGCCGGGGAAGGGATGGCGATAGACCATCTCGCGCGGCAGGCCGAGCGCCACGCCGAGTTCGCGCACTTCGTCCTTGAACAGTTCGCGCAGCGGCTCAAGGAGCTTGAGGTGCATGTCTTCGGGCAGGCCGCCGACATTGTGGTGGCTCTTGATGGTATGGGCGCCCTTCTTGTTCTTGCCGGCCGATTCGATCACGTCGGGATAGATGGTGCCCTGGGCCAGCCACTTGGCGGCAGTCAGTTTCTTCGATTCGGCCTGGAAGACTTCGACGAATTCCTTGCCGATGATCTTGCGCTTCTGTTCCGGATCCGAGACACCGGCCAGCTTGCCCATGAAGGCATCGACCGCATCGACGCGGATGACCTTGACGCCGAGATTACGGGCGAACATCTCCATAACCATGTCGCCTTCGTTCAGGCGCAGCAGGCCATGATCGACGAAAACACAGGTCAGCTGGTCGCCGATGGCCTTGTGGATGAGGGCTGCTGCGACGCTGGAATCGACGCCGCCGGAAAGGCCGAGAATGACATCATCGCTGCCAACCTGGGCACGGATCGAGGCAACGGCTTCGGCGATGTAGTCGCCCATCACCCAGTCAGTGCCACAGCCGCAGATGCCATGCACGAAACGCTCAAGAATGGCGCGCCCCTGCAGGGTGTGGGTGACTTCCGGGTGGAACTGGACGGCGTAGAACTTGCGGTCCTCGTCGGCCATCGCGGCAATCGGGCAGGACGGCGTCGAGGCCATTTTCTTGAAGCCGGCGGGCAGCTCCATGACCGAATCACCGTGGCTCATCCAGACCTTGAGCATGCCGTGGCCTTCGGCCGTGGTGAAATCGGCGATGCCGTCGAGAAGGGCCGTGTGGCCATGAGCGCGGACTTCGGAATAGCCGAATTCACGTGCCTTGCCGGCCGCTTCGGCAGTCATCACCTGACCACCCAGTTGCTGGGCCATGGTCTGCATGCCGTAACAGATGCCGAGCACCGGAATCCCCAGCGTAAACACCACATCCGGGGCACGCGGCGTATCGCCTTCGGTCACCGAACTCGGGCCACCCGACAGGATGATGCCCTGAGCACCGTAGTTGCGGATGAACTCCTCCGACACATCGTAGGGGTGAATTTCGCAAAAAACCATGGCTTCGCGGACGCGACGGGCGATCAACTGGGTGACCTGGGAACCGAAATCGAGAATGAGGATTTTCTGGTGGGACATTATTCAGGGCCTTGAATGAAAAAGGCGGCTACCGGAGCCGCCCTTCTGGATACGAAGCAAATCAGTCGACGTGGTAGTTCGGCGCTTCCTTGGTGATCTGCACGTCGTGGACGTGAGATTCGCGGATACCGGCCGAGGTGATTTCGACGAAACAGGCGTTGTCGTGCATGTGGGCGATGGTCGGGCTGCCGAGATAACCCATCGACGAGCGCAGGCCGCCCATCAGCTGGTGGATCACGGCGAGCACGGAACCCTTGTAGGGGACACGCCCTTCGATGCCTTCGGGCACGAACTTGTCGACATTCGAGGTCGCTTCCTGGAAATAACGATCCGAGGAACCGGCCTGCATGGCACCGAGCGAACCCATGCCGCGATACGACTTGTAGGAGCGGCCCTGGAACAGCTCGACCTCACCCGGCGCTTCTTCAGTACCGGCGAAGAGGCCGCCGAGCATGACCGTATCGGCGCCCGCCGCGATGGCCTTGGCAATGTCCCCCGAGTAGCGGATACCGCCGTCGGCAATCATCGGCACGCCGGTGCCCTTGAGCGAATCAGAAACGTTCTGGATGGCGGTGATCTGCGGCACACCGACACCGGCAACGATACGCGTGGTGCAGATGGAGCCGGGGCCGATACCAACCTTGACGCCGTCAGCGCCCATATCGACCAGCGCCCGAGCTGCGTCGGCCGTGGCGATGTTGCCGCCGATAACTTCGATCTGCGGGAAATTCTTCTTGACCCACTGAACGCGGTCGAGCACACCCTGCGAATGGCCGTGCGCCGTATCGACGACGATCACATCAATGCCGGCTTCGGCCAGCAGTTCAACGCGCTCTTCGGTACCGGCACCAACGCCAACCGCCGCACCGGCACGCAGGCGACCGAGGGAATCCTTGTTGGCCAGCGGATGTTCCGTAGACTTGAGAATGTCCTTGACGGTGATCAGGCCGCGCATGTGCCAATCATCGTCAATGACCAGCACACGCTCCAGGCGATGCTTGCGGATCAATTCCTTGGCGTCCTCGACGCTGGCCCCTTCGCGGACCGTGACCAGGCGCTTGCGCGGGGTCATGATGGCCTTGACCGGCTGATCGAGATTGGTCTCGAAGCGCAGGTCGCGATTGGTGACAATACCAACAACCTTGCCCGAACGATCAATCACCGGCAGGCCGGAAATCTTGTACTGGCGGGTAATTTCAAGCACATCGCGCACCGTCATGGTGGGCGGCACGGTGATCGGGTCTTTCAGGATGCCCGATTCAAAACGCTTGACCTTGGCCACCTCGGCCGCCTGGGCCTTGGGAGACAGGTTCTTGTGAATGATACCGATCCCGCCTTCCTGCGCCATCGCGATGGCGAGGCGTCCTTCCGTCACGGTATCCATGGCGGCGGACAGCAACGGCAGGTTCAGGGAAATATTGCGGGTCAGCCGGGTAGCCAGGCTAACATCGCGGGGCAGAATCTGGGAATGAGCGGGAACGAGCAGTACGTCGTCGAAAGTCAGGGCTTTTTGCAGCAGTCGCATGGCCTTTAGCCTTTAATCCAAGGTCACAAAATCGTATTATACAGAAAAGCCAAGGAAACCCAGATGACCTCGAAATCCCCACTCGTTTTTGCTCTTGTATTGATGTCGTCCACCGCCAGCCTGTCCATCCAGGCGGAAACCTACCAGTGGAAGGACGGCAGCGGCCAGACGGTCGTTTCCGACGTGCCGCCTCCCTCCACCGCCAAGGGCCGACGCTCCATCGGCGGGATGAAGCCCGCCGTCGTCTCCGAGGCACTCCCGGACAAAGACAAAGCCGGCGAGACCCCGGCCCCGAAGGCTGCCGAAGGACCGAAAACCACGGCGGAAAAGGATTTCGACTTCAAGAAACGTCAGCAGGAAGCCAAGGAAAAGGCCGACAAGCAAGCCGCCGAAGCCGACAAGCGGGACAACTGCGAACGGGCCCGACGCAGCGTGGCGGCACTGGAATCAAATCACCCGCTCAGCACCCTGGACGATAACGGCGAACGCAAACTAATGGATAGCGCCCAGCGCGAACAGGAAATGGAGCGCGCCCGCCGGGTTGTGGCCGACGCCTGCAAGTAGGCAGCAGGCCGGATCAGCCCTCGGCGTCGGATTCTCCGGCGCCTTTTTTCATGACCTTGCCTTCAGCCGCCCGTTGCTTGCGCACTTCCTTCGGGTCGGCAATCAGGGGCCGGTAGATTTCGACGCGGTCCTGATCGCGCAAGGCGGCCTCCGGCTTGGACAGCTTGTTCCAGATGCCGAACTTGTTCTTCTTCACATCAATTTCCGGGTGCTTTACGAGCAGGCCCGATGCATCCAGCGCCTGTTGCAGCGTCGCCCCGGTCGGCAGCTTGACGCGAACCACTTCCTGCTTGCCCGACAGCGCGTAGAAAACCTCGACATTCAACATTTCAGCCATGGCTGACTCCATAAACCTGCGCAGCACGGCGCACGAAAGCATCGACAAAGGTGTTGGCAATATGACTGAACACCGGGCCAATCACCTTTTCGAACAATTTGCTGGAAAACTCATAGTGCAACTGGAATTCGATCTTGCAGGCATTCTCGGCCAGCGGCTTGAAGCCCCATGAACCTTCCAGCCGGCGAAATGGCCCGTCAACCAGACGGATTTTCATCAGGCGCGGGAATTCCTTGTCGTTTTCCGTCGTGAATGATGACTTCACCGAGTGGTAGTTGATATGCAGCGTCGCGGCAGTCTTCACCGCATCGCGAAATTTCACCTCGGTATGACTGCACCAGGGCAAGAAGGCTGGGTAATCCTCGCAGCGATCCACCAGCTCGAACATGCGTTCGGCCGATTGCTCGATCAAGACGGTCTTTTCAACTTGAGCCATGCAGCGGCAGTATTCCGGTTTCCTGTAGAATCGCGATTTTAATGGAACGCCCGGCAGCATGAGCATTACGGTCAATAAAAAAGCCTTTCACGAGTACTTTGTCGAAGACAAGTACGAGGCTGGCATCGCCCTCGAAGGTTGGGAGGTCAAGGCTATCCGCGCCGGCCGGATGAACATCAAGGAATCCTACGTCATCATCAAGAGCGGCGAGATCTACATCATCGGGATGCACATCAGTCCGCTGCCCAGCGCCTCCACCCACAATCACCACGACCCGATCCGCACCCGCAAGCTGCTCCTGCATGCCACCGAAATCAGCAAGCTGATCGGCAAGGTCGAACGCGCCGGCTATACCCTGGTACCCATCGACCTGCACTTCGTGCGCGGTCGTATCAAACTCGAAATCGGCCTGGCCAAGGGCAAAAAACAGCACGACAAGCGCGCCGATGCCCTGGACAAGGACTCCAAACGCGAAGCCCAGCGCGCCATGAAGGAACGGCTGCACTAACACCGGCAACATCGCAGGCAAAAAAAATCCTCATCAGCCAACGGCTCATGAGGATTTTTTAATGCTGGCGGAGTGGACGGGACTCGAACCCGCGACCCCCGGCGTGACAGGCCGGTATTCTAACCAACTGAACTACCACTCCGCATCGTGACGCCTGACCAGGTCCGGCTGCAACGAGCGGCGAATAATAGCATAGGCCAATGGTTCCCGGTCGCCCGCTGCGACTACAATTTGACGTTTTCAGCCGGGCAATGGAAACGATGACCGATACCGGATCGCTCAACTTCAGCTGGTCGCAGGCGATGATTGCCGGCTTTGTCGCTGCTAGGGTCTCGCAAGCCGTGATTTCACCCGGCTCGCGCTCAACTCCCCTGGCGCTGGCCATGTTGCGCCAACCCCGGCTGCGTTGCCATATTGTTGTGGATGAGCGCAGCGCAGCCTTTTTCGCGCTCGGTATCGCCAAATCCAGCCAGCGACCAGTGCTCGTACTCGCCACCTCGGGAACGGCCCCGGCCAACTGGTTACCGGCCGTCGTCGAGGCCAGCCAGTCGGACGTTCCGCTGCTTTTTGTTTCTGCCGACCGCCCGCCCGAACACCAGGGTTGCGGCGCCAATCAAACGATCGACCAAATCGGGCTATTCGGCAGCCATGTTCGGGCCAGCCACGCCCTTGGCGCCCCACATGCCGAATTCGATCCGGCTTACCTCTACCAACTCGCCGCCCGTGCCTGCGAGCAGGCCTGTTGGCCGCACCCCGGCCCGGTCCATATCAACCAGCCCTTCCGCGAACCTTTGGTGCCCATGGCCGGGACAACCGATATCGTCATTCCCGACACCCTTCGCGCCTCCCACGCTGCCGGGCAGCCCTCCCCCGACGATATTCGCGACCTGGCCAGCCGCATCAGCGGCCGGCCGGGCATCATCGTCTGCGGCGAAATACCGTCCCGACGGCACAACGCAGAAGCCATTGCCGCCCTGGCCGAGCGCCTGGCTTGCCCGATCCTCGCCGAGCCGCTGTCCGGCCTGCGCTATGGCCCGCATGACCGCTCCCGACTTTGCGTCCGCTACAACGACTGGCTGGTCAACCACGCCTTCATCGACGGGCACAGGCCAGAATGGGTTTTACGTTTCGGCGCTTTCCCGGTCACCCGCCACCTGCAAAACCTGGTTGGGGCAATAGCAGAAACGCACGCCCTCATAGACCCATTGCCACGCTGGACCGATCCTGTGCATCGCCTGACGCATCTGCTGCGCGCCGAGCCTGCCGATGTCTGCTTCGCCCTGCTGAGCGAGGCCCTCAGACCTGCACCGGATGACTGGCAGGCGGCCTTTGCCGGGCAGGAACGGCTTGCCGCCGGACGCGCCGAGGCCGGACACATCGAGGCACTGATCAATGCAATCCCGGACGGCACGCCGCTCTTCATCGGTAACTCAATGGCGATTCGTCAGCTCGATACCTGTTCCGGCAGTGGCCCCCAGCCCATATGCTTTTACGGCAACCGGGGCGCCAGTGGCATCGATGGCAACGTCTCGACAGCGATGGGCATTGCAGCCGACCACGGTAGCGTGGTCGCCCTTATCGGTGACCTCACCTGCCAGCATGATCTTGGGGGACTGGCCCTTGCCCAGGGCCAAAATGCCGTGATCGTCGTCGTCAATAATGGGGGCGGCGGCATCTTCGAACACCTGCCCCAGCGTGATTTACCGGAATTCGAGCAAGGCTGGCGCACCCCGCAGGCGATCAGTTTCGAACATGCGGCGCTGACTTTCGGCCTCGCCTTTGCCCGCGCCAAATCCCTTGATGCATTCTGCAACCAATTAACTGCAGCATTTACCGCAGGCGGTCCGCATCTGATCGAACTGAGGCTGCCCTGAGGCCATGCGGTAAAATCAGCCCCCATGAATTCGCCGAACGATACGACCGACCCGAGCCACGCTTCGCCTTTGGGCAAGACCACGGAATACCAGAGCCACTACGCCCCGACGTTGCTCTACCCCATCCCACGCCAGCTCAAGCGCAGTGAACTCGGCATTGCCGACAACGCCCTGCCTTTCGTCGGCGAGGATCTGTGGAACGCCTACGAATTATCCTGGCTCAATCCCAGAGGCAAACCCGTCGTTGCCGTCGGCACTTTTCGCGTTCCTGCCGACAGCCCGAACCTGATCGAATCGAAGTCCTTCAAGCTCTACTTGAACTCCCTCAACCAGACGTGCTTTGCCGATGCCGATACAGTGACCGCCACCCTGGCCCGTGACCTGTCGGCAGCCGCCGGAAAGCCAGTTGATGTTCAGCTCGAGCCCCTTAGCCAAACCCCCCGGGCGGTAATCGGCATTCCCCAGGGAGTTTGCCTCGACGATCTCGATATCGTGTGCGACCGCTACCAGCCGGCCCCCGACCTTCTGACCACGCAAGCCGGTGATATCGTTGATGAAACGCTGTATTCCCATCTGCTCAAATCCAATTGCCTGGTCACCGGCCAGCCAGACTGGGCGATGGTCGTCATCCGCTATCGTGGCCAACCCATCGACCGCGCCGGGCTCCTGCGCTACATCGTGTCCTTCCGCGATCACAATGAATTCCACGAACAGTGCGTCGAGCGCATTTTCACCGACATTCAAAAACACTGTGCCCCGGAAAAACTGGCGGTCCACGCCCGCTACACCCGCCGCGGTGGCCTCGACATCAACCCCTTCCGCAGCACCGGCGACTACGCCGCGCCCGACAACACGCGCGAAATCCGCCAGTAAGCACGAATAAGAAAACAACATGGTTAAAGACACCGCGCCCGACCTGTCCAAACACACCCCGATGATGCGCCAGTATCTGGCACTCAAGGCGAATCATCCGAACACCCTGCTGTTCTACCGGATGGGCGACTTCTACGAGCTTTTTCATGAGGATGCGGAAAAGGCAGCACGCCTGCTCGATATCACGCTGACCACACGCGGGCAGTCGGCCGGGGTGCCGATCAAGATGTGCGGCATACCTTTCCATTCGCTGGAACCCTACCTGGCCCGCCTGGTCAAGCTCGGCGAATCGGCGGTGATCTGTGAGCAAATCGGCGATCCGGCCACCAGCAAGGGGCCGGTCGAACGGGCTGTGGCGCGTATCGTGACGCCCGGCACATTGACTGATGCGGCACTGATCGACGACAAGCAGGACATCTGGCTGCTCGCCGTCACCACCCTGCGCAACACTGCCGGCCTGGCCCGCCTCAATCTGGCGAGTGGCGAGTTCGTCCTGCTCGAAGTCGCGGCCGACCAGATTCCAGCGACGCTGGAGCGCATTCGCCCGGCCGAAATCCTTTACCCGGAGAGCTGGACGCCGAATTTCGGCATGGATGTCGCCCGCACCCGGCAACCGGACTGGTATTTCGAATTCGACTCGGCACGCCGCCTGCTCTGCGAACAATTCGAAGTCGCCTCGCTCGCCGGTTTCGGAGCAGAAGGCCTCAAGCCGTCCATCGCCGCGGCTGGCGCCCTTTTGCAATACGCGCAGGCGACGCAAGCCGGCAAGCTGAGCCATTTACGTGGTCTGACTGTCGAGATCGAAGCTGCCTATCTCGGCCTCGACCTCGCCACGCGGCGCAATCTGGAACTGACCGAAACCCTGCGCGGACAAGCGTCGCCGACCCTCTTTTCGCTGCTCGACAACTGCGTCACCAGCATGGGCTCACGCCTACTCCGCCACAGTCTGCACCACCCCCTGCGTGAACGCGACCTCCCGGCAGCGCGCCACGGTGCCGTCGAATACCTGCTGGATGACTACGGACGACTGGCTGGCGAGTCGCGCAAAAACCTGCGCGGCATTGCCGACATCGAGCGCATTGCCGGCCGCATCGCCTTGCGCAATGCCCGCCCGCGCGATCTGGCCAGCTTGCGCGAATCACTGGCTCGCCTCGACACCCTGCGCGGTCCACTGGCCAGTGCCGTGTCGCCCTTGGTCGGCCAGTTGTTTGCCGATCTCGAGACGCCGCTAGCGGCCCTCGATCTGCTCGTGCGTTCGATCGCTGCCGAGCCCGCCGCCCAGATCCGCGACGGAGGGGTCATTGCGCCGGGTTACGACGCTGATCTGGACGAATACCGCTCGCTCAACGACAACTGCGGCGCCTACCTGGTCGACATGGAAGCCCGCGAACGTGAACGCAGCGGCATTGCCAGCCTCAAGGTCGAATACAACAAGGTGCATGGCTTCTACATTGAAGTCACCCATGCCAACACCGACAAGATCCCCGAGGACTACCGCCGTCGGCAAACGTTGAAAAATGCCGAGCGCTACATCACGCCTGAACTGAAGGCCTTCGAGGACAAGGCACTGTCGGCGCAGGAACGTGCCCTGGCCCGCGAGAAAATGCTCTACGAGGCGATCCTCAACGAACTTCAGCCGGTGGTCCCGACCCTGCAAAGCATCGCCCGAGCGGTTGCCCACCTCGACCTGCTGGCCGGTTTCGCCGAAACAGCCTTGAAACGCAACTGGTGCCAGCCGGAATTTTCTGCCGAGATTGGTCTGGCCGTCGAAGGTGGCCGCCATCCGGTGGTTGAAGGCGAACTGGCGAACCAGGCCGAAACCTTCATCGCCAACGACTGCCAACTGGCCGAAAGCCGCCGCCTGCTGCTGATAACCGGCCCCAATATGGGTGGCAAATCGACCTACATGCGCCAGGTCGCGCTGATCGCCCTGCTCGCCCACATCGGCTGCTATGTGCCGGCCGACCGTTGCGTCCTCGGCCCGCTCGACCGCATCTTCACCCGCATCGGCGCTTCCGACGACCTCGCCTCGGGGCGTTCGACCTTCATGGTCGAAATGACCGAAGCCGCCGCCATCCTCCACCATGCCACCGCCAACAGCCTCGTCCTGATGGACGAAATCGGGCGCGGCACCTCGACCTTCGACGGCATGGCCCTGGCCTTCGCCATCCTCCGTCACCTCATCGACAAGAACCGCTGCCTGACGCTATTCGCCACGCACTACTTCGAAATGACCCGGCTGTCGCACGAATACGGCGAACTGGCCAACGTCCATCTGGGTGCCGTCGAACACAATGACCGCATCGTCTTCATGCACGCCGTCGAAGAAGGCCCGGCCAACCAGAGCTACGGTATTCAGGTTGCCGCCCTCGCCGGCATTCCGACCGCTGTTGTTCGTGCTGCCCGCAAGCAGTTGCGAGAATTCGAACAACGCGCCACGGTCGACCCGCTGCAACCCGACCTTTTCGCTCAGGGCGGCCCCGAGCCGGCCGAACCTGAGCCGCACCCGGCCCTCGATCAACTGGCCAGCATCGACCCGGATGCCCTGACGCCCCGTGAAGCGCTCGATGCCCTGTACGCCCTGAAAGGGCTGCTGCGGTGAATTCAGGCTGGGCGATACGCAGGGGCTGCCGCCGCCCTGCGCTCACACTGGCTATCGCCGCCGCCCTGTTTAGCAGCCTAAGCCCGGCCACAGCCGAAACCTGGCGCTTTGCACTGATCGGCGACACGCCCTATACCGCTTACGAGCGGGCCGAGCTGCCGAAAATGCTCGAGGCCATCGCCGACCATCATGTCGAATTCGTCGCCCATGTCGGCGACTTCAAGAATGGCCAGACACCCTGTGATGATCAGCGTTTCGCCGATCGGCAACAGCTCTTCAATGCCTCCCGCGCTCCCTTCGTCTATGTGCCCGGCGACAACGAATGGACCGATTGCGCCCGACAATCCTGCGGTGGCTACGATCCCGTTGAGCGCCTGCAAAAACTGCGCAGCCTTTTCTGGGCTGATGGCCTCTCCCTCGGCCGCAAGAAAATTGCCCTTGAGCGGCAGCCTGGCGAATATGCCGAACACAGCCGCTTCCGGCTCGGCCCCGTCCTTTTTGTCACCCTTAATCTGCCTGGCGACGACAATCACCGGAGCAAAAGCCGCGACCCTCGGCCGGAGTTTCTGGCCAGAAACCCGGTCGTCGTCGAATGGCTGCGCGACAGTTTCAAACTGGCCCGACAGGAAAAACTGGCCGGGGTCGTCCTGCTTTTCCAGGCCAATCCGGCCTTTCCCCACTTCAATCAGGGTTTGGTCCACGATGGCTTTCGTGACTTCCTCACCACCCTGCGCGATGAAACGGCCAGCTTTTCCGGCCAGGTCGTCGCGGTACACGGTGATTCGCACATCAACCGCATTGACCAGCCCATGCGCGATGCCCACGGTAGAACGATGCGCAACTTTGTCCGCGTCGAAACCTTCGGCTACCCCTTCATGGGCTGGACGCACGGCGTGATCGATAGCGACTTGCCAACCCTGTTCCGATTCGAAAACCACCCCTGGCCACCGAGACAACCATAAAAAATGCCCGCCGAAGCGGGCATTCCCGATGAGATACTGGCGACCGCTTAGTGGCAGCCTTCCTCGTCATCATCACCGCCATGGACGTGGCCGTGTTCGATTTCTTCGGCGCTGGCCGGACGAATGGCCGTCACCGTGCAGGTAAACACCAGGGCCATGCCGGCCAGGGGGTGATTGCCGTCGAGAACGACCTTGTCATCGGCGATGTCGGTGACGCGATAAATCACGAAATCGTCGTCATCGCCTTCTTCCGGGCCGCCTTCGAACTGCATGCCGACCTCGAGCTCCTTGGGGAAATCCTTGCGTGGCTCGATCTGTACCATCTCGGCATCGTAGTCACCGAAAGCCTCATCCGGCTGCAGCTTGACCTTGACCGATTCGCCGACCTTCTTGCCCTGCAGGGCTTCCTCGATCAGCGGGAAAATGTCGTCGTAACCACCATGCAGGTATACCAGCGGCTCACGGCCTTCATCGACCACTTCGCCATCGGGATCGGTGACGTGGTAATCGAGGGTGATGACGGAATTCTTGGAAACCTGCTCGTTCATTTTGTATGGGTCCTAGTGTCGGTGGGTGTTTCCGGCGTTTCGGGTGCACGATTGCGTGCCTTGGTGAAAAATTCACTGACCGGTGTGACAGCCAATTCTACCATTTCAGCCCGCAGGTAGCCTGCCCCGGAGCTTGCGGAACAAATGAAAGCGAAGGATTCGCCATGCTGGCCGGCAACCTGGTACGGCACGAAGGCGAAAAAAAGCCCCGGAATCGCTTCCGGGGCTAACCGAGGTTACTGCAGAGAGAAAGCTTGGCCGTCAGGCGTAGGTCGGGGCGAATGCCGCTTCGGGATTGGTCGCCGGCCCCTTGTCGGTCCAGTACGGTGAAAGCTTGCGCAACTGGGCGACGATAGGTGGCACGGCTTCGATGACGCGGTCGATTTCCGCTTCGGTGTTATAGACCGACAGCGAGAAACGGATCGTCCCGTGTGCAGCGGTGTAGGGAATGCCCATCGCCCGCATAACGTGCGAGGGCTCAAGCGAACCGGATGTGCAGGCCGAACCCGAACTGCCGGCAATACCCATCTTGTTGAGCAGCAAGAGAATGGCTTCGCCTTCGATGTACTCGAAAGCAATATTGCTGGTGTTGGGCAGGCGGTTCGTCACATCACCGGTCGGGAAGCAGTGCGTCACCTGACTGAGGATGCCTTTTTCCAACTTGTCGCGTAGGCGGCGGACCTCTGTGTTTTCCACCTCCATTTTCTGCATGGCCAACTCGCACGCCATGCCGAGGCCAACGATGGAGGCCGAATTCTCGGTCCCGGCGCGGCGCCCGCGCTCCTGGTGACCGCCACGCAGCAGCGGACGGAAGCGGCAGCCCCGGCGCAGGTAAAGGACACCGATGCCTTTGGGTGCATGCAGCTTGTGACCGGACAACGACAGCATGTCGATCTTGCTGTTCTTGAGGTCGATGGGAATCTTGCCCACTGCCTGCACTGCATCGGTGTGGAACATGATGCCCTTGGCGGCAGCCAGTTCGGCCATGTCGACCACCGGGAAGATGGTGCCTGTTTCATTATTCGCCCACATCACCGAAACGACGGCGACACGGTCATTCAACAGGGACTTGTATTCGTCCATGTCAATGCGGCCTTTCTTGTCCACCTTGAGCTTGTGGACGACATAGCCCTCTTTCTCCAACCACTCGCAGAGCGTCAGGATGGCCGGATGCTCGACATTGGTGGTGATTACCGTATTGCGGTCGGGCTGCGCCTTGAGCGCCGAGAGTATGGCCGTCGAGTCGGACTCGGTGCCGCAGGAGGTAAAGATGATTTCCGAGTCATGCTCGGCCCCGAGCAGCGCCTGAACCTGGCTGCGCGCCTTCTTCAGCGCCTTGCCGACTTCACTGCCGAAGGCGTGGATCGACGAGGCATTGCCGAAATGCTCAGTGAAGAACGGGAGCATGGCCTGGACCACGGCGGGATCGCAGCGCGTGGTGGCATTGTTGTCCAGATAGATCGGTTCCATGGCACAGTCCTTTGGGTTCTCTGTTGGGATTGGGGACTTGGTATTTATGCTTCGACCGGCATGTGGGACGACGGCAGCACCTGCACCAGTTCGCCCAGCGTTTCGATCATCTTCTGCTGAATGCCGCCCAGAGTCGCTGCTTCCATCATGCAACCGGAACAGGCGCCCTTGAGGTGCACATAGATTTTCTTGCCCTGCACATCGGCCAGTTCGACATCACCGTGGTCGCGCTGGAGCATCGGGCGAACGGATTCGAGAACCTCCTCGATCTTCTTGATCTTCTGCACCAGGGTCAGCTTGGTCGACGGCGGCTTCGGTGCTTCCGGTGTCGCCGGGCAAGCCGGCGGCGGCGAGACTTCGCCGGGACCGGCACGGTCAGCCTTGACCTTGGCGAGAATTTCCTCGATGCCTTCGTGGCAGGCAGCGCAGCCGCCACCAGCCTTGGTGTAGAAAGTGACTTCCTCGACGGTATGCAGATCGTTGGCCTTGACCACATCCTCGATCATCACGGCATCGATGGCGAAGCACTTGCAGATCAGCGCGCCCTCTTCATGATCATCCGACCATTCCTCGCCCCGGTAGTTGGCGATGGCAGCCTGCAGGGCTTCGCGCCCCATGACTGAGCAGTGCATCTTTTCCGGCGGCAGGCCGTCGAGATAGTCGGCAATGTTCTGGTTGGAGACTTCGAGCGCCTGGTCGAGCGTCATGCCCTTGACCATTTCGGTCAGTGCCGACGACGAGGCGATGGCCGAGCCGCAGCCGAAGGTCTGAAAATGGGCGTCGAGGATGATCTCGGTTTCCGGCTCGACCTTGAGCATCAGGCGCAGCGCATCGCCGCACTGGATCGAACCGACGTCGCCGATACCATTCGCCTCTTCCAGCGGACCTGAATTGCGCGGGTTGAAGAAGTGTTCGCGAACCTTGTCTGAATATTCCCACATGGCAAATGCTCCTTAAACCGAGAAAGAAGAGCCGCAGGAACACTGGGCGCTAGCGTTGGGGTTGTCGAACTTGAAACCGGTGTGGGTCAGCGTATCGACGAAATCGACGGTGACGTTGTCGATCATCGGGAAGGTCATGGCATCGACCAGCAGCTTGACGCCATCGACTTCCATTTCCCAGTCATCCTCGGCCTTGTCGGATTCCAGCTTCATGCCGTATTGCAGGCCGGAGCAACCACCGCCGGAAATGGTCAGACGCAGCCCGATAACGGGGGTTTCGGAACCGCGAATGAAGCGTTGAACAGCCTTAACGGCAGCGGGGGTCAAATTGATCATGGCGATTCTCCCAGAGTAGATGGGCTAGTCATTGCAAGCCCTGTGCCATGCCAGAACCCTTTGCTAAGCTAATGAAATCATTGAATTGTTGCAGCGCAGCGCATTGTCGCCTTTGCGACAAATCAGCCAAGAACGTGTTCGTAGGCCCGGCGCAGCAGATTGCGCTCAAGTTCGCTGAGCTGGCGCGACTCGGTGATGGCGATAAAGCGGGCATGGATGCGCTCAGCCGCGGCAAAAGGCGGATCGATGCCGACAAAGGCGGCGAGAAGAACCGGCAAATCACCCTCCGGCGTATCGACCCAGGCCTGAAAATCGGCCACCGGCTCGATGGCCCCCTCGGCCAGCCCGAGCTGGATTTCCGCCTCGCGGACGACCGCTGTCGGGTGAAACTGAATGGTTGGCGAATAGTCTTCGTCACGCAATGCCGACAGCGCCGGCAGCGGCTTGAAGGCGACGACACCGGACCCCGGACAGAGAAAGCGGACACGGCCGCTGGTCGCCTGTTTGTGGAGGAGAATCAACCGGGGCAGGACAGTCATCGTCTATTTCATGTATTCGGCGATGACTGCTTCGCCGCGAAGTTTGTCCGGACGGCCCCATACCTGAACCGAATCGACGTAGCTGTCGTCAATGTCCGGATGCGGCAACAGTACCTGATATTCGGCGAAGATGCGCCCGTCAGGAAAGAACGTGACTTTGCCAAACCGCTCCATCCCCCGCCAATAGGCCAGCACACTGACCTCGTGCGAAAACGGATCGGTTGTTTCCTCAAAGACGGCATCGGCCCAGACTGGCTCCTTGCCAATCGACAGGCCGAGCTTTTCCACCTGAGCACGCAGGGCGGCGCAGACAGCCTCGCCCTCTGCGGCATCGGGATGGGCCACCATGATCAGGCCGGCGCGTAGGTGTAGCAGTCCTTGGGACAGACACGTCCGCAGGAGCCGCAACCGATACAGTCGGCCGGATTTGCCAGCGACATGACCATCATGTTGTCGTCTTCGTCATCGTTGTCGTCGTCCAGTTCGCGTTCGACCAGATCGAGCACATTGCGCGGACAGACCTTGTAGCAGCGGCCACAGCCGATGCACTTGGACTGGTCAAGATGGGTGGCGAATTGCGGCGTCCATTCGGCGCCGCCCTTGGTAAGTCCGGTAATCATGCGGGTTGTCCTTTCTGCGCGGCCGCCAGGCGGGCGCTGGCCGCCGCCCATGCCTGACAGGCCTCGAAAGTGGATTGGGAAAGGGAGGGGATCTCGTGGTAGGCCGCTGGCAGGCGGTCTTCGACAAGATCGTGCATCTGCGAGGCCCACTCGGAAGCGATGCGTTTGAGCTTCTTCACTTCCTTGTCGAGGGCGGCGAGTTCTTCGTCAGTCATGCCGCCCTCCCCTTACAGACCGGCAACAGCCGAGTTCTGGCCGATACGCTCGATAGCGACGCCGAGAATCTTGTCCGCTTCATCCTTCATTTTGGACAGGCTGGCAAAGCCGAAACGATGCACGTCACGCAGGGTGCGATCCACCGCAACCAGCTTGCCGACGGTAATCAGCGCCCGGCCGAAGCCTTCATGGGTCAGATGGACCAGCGGCACGGCGAGCAGCTTGCACTCCTTCTCGATGAGCACGGCGATGGCATTGTAGAAAGCCTTGACGCGCGAAATGGTCTCATCGTCCGGATCACCGATCAGCGGGATGTCCGCCTTGCGTTCCTTGGTCAGGACATACGGGTCGAGAATCTTTTCGACCGTCCACCCGGTATAGGTGCCATAGGTGTCGAGGGCGCGCATCTGGCGGGCCATTTCCTTGACGAAGTCGGTTTCGAAGATGGGATCAGCGCTCATGGTGAAACTCCTGTTGGGAAACATTGATTTGATGTGAAAGGGGAACAATCGAAATGACAAAACGGGCGATGACCAGTGCGCTCATGAAGCCGGCGATGGCCCCCTGGGCCGCCGCGGCATCGCTCCCGGCAACGAACGAACCGAGGGCGGCACCAAGCACCATGGCGATGGCCGGCGAGAGGTAAACCAGCAGGGCGGTGTTCATCCTTCCCACCCCTCTTCCTCCATCGAGGCAAAGCGATCCTCTTCCCTGGCCTTGGCCTGAGCCGAGATGGCCCGGTCAATCCAGACGACGCCACCGTCGTTCATCGCCTTCGAAATCTGGCCCAACAGCTCGTCGACCGCATCAATCTCGTCCACCCGGATCGGCTGAATTCCCTTCGCCATCAGCTTCTTGATCGCCGACGCGCCAATCGCCATCACGTACACCGCGGCGCAGCCTTCAAGGAAATCGACTTTCGCTGTCAGCTTGTCCTCGTTGCCATCCATCGCCTCTTCGGCAAATTCGCCGACGCCAACCAGCGTCGCCCTGTCCGGAGTGACTTCATAGATCACGAAACCTTCGGCCGCCCCGAAGTGCTGATTGACGCGAGACCGGTCGGTCGAAGCGAAGGCCACCTTGATCACGGCTTCGGGCTCCTGCCTAATGGACCAGACCAGCTGCAGCCGACGAGAGGACATGTTGTTTACCGGCGCCATCGCGGTCGTCGGCCCAGTAGATTGATCGATAGGGTGCGAGTTCATGGTGTTGTCCCAGCATCAGGTTGGCGAGATCAAACAGGGCCTGCCGCGTACCGCGGTAGCCCACCCAGGTGCGGGCGTAGCCGCCCACATGGTCGTATTGCGGAAAACCGGCGCGCAGCAACGGCAAGCCCAGACGGGCAGCCGTTTCGGCGGCATGCGAATTTGCGATGACGAGTTGGGCTTCACCTACTTTCGCTTCTTTCTCCATATCTTCCAGATCACCGACGATGACCTTGGCGATGGGCAATGCGGCGAGGCTTTCATGCTTGTGCGTGCACACGGCGCTGACAATGTCGGCCCCCATGCTGGTCAGGAAGCGCACCTGCATGCCGACCAGATCGGGATCGCCGGCCAGGGCGACGCGGGCGAAGCCGATCATGAAGTGGCTATCGACCATCGCATCCTGCAACTGGGCACGATGACGCTCGATCTTCTCCGGCACTGGCTTGCCGGAAATGTCAGCCAGCGCTTGCGTAAAGGCATCGCAATCATCGAGGCCCATGAGCCCGGCAAAGTGATGATCGGGTACGCCCGTACGCGCTTTCAGAAGTATCGCTGCCTTGTGCAGCGACGGGCCCACCACCAAGGTGGCGGCCGACTCGCCCATGATCTCGATTTCCGAGCGCGGCGTACCACCGATGGTCAGGGATGAGGTTTCCGCCTCGACCAGATGACCATCCAGTGAATCACCGATATCCGGCACAACCACCGGGCGCAGGCCAAAGGCTTCGATCCACTCCTTGATGGCCTCGATATCACCCGGCGTCAGCATGGCCGAGGCCAGCACATTGACCTGCTTCGGCCGCTTGCCGGCGTTCTGCCCTTCCGGCACGAGGGTCTCGATCAGGGCTTCGATGGCCATCGCGTAACCGCTTTCCAGGCAACCGACGTAATCCGGCGTGTTGACCGGGACGACTGCGACATGGGCGAATTCCGGATGGGCCGCGCGAAAATCGCGGACCGAACGGCGAATATCGCAACCCTGCGTTTCCGAGAGGCCGGTGGTCACCAGCCCGATGATGTCCGGCTTGCTTTTGTCCGAGAGGGTACGCAGTGCCTCGATCACATTGTCATCGGCCCCCATGATGCTCGACACCTGATCCATCGCCGTCGTTTGTAGGGGAATCGGCTCGCGGAAGTGACGGACAAAGAAAACCTTGCCGAAGGCGGTGCAGCCCTGCGAGCCATGCATCAGCGGCAAGCTGCGGTTGAGCCCGAGAAAGGCCAGCGAGGCGCCAATGGTCTGGCTGACCTTGAGCGGATTGACGGCCAGCGCTTTTTTGGAGAGGAATATTTCAGCCATGATTTTTCCTTACGCCGCCAGCACGGTGCCCGGCCCGCTCTGCTTCGCCCACGGCGCAGGTTTGCGGACAGCAGCCCACACCGGACTTTCCATGGAGAGGGCCAACTGGCGGGCCAGTTCGACCATGCCGTCATAGCCGGCATAGCCGAATTCACGCTCCTGATTGATATCGAGGAAGGGAATCCGCGCCTTGAGCGCCGTGTAGAGATTTCGGCCGCCGGCGATCAGGATATCGGCCCGGTACTCGTGATACGTCGACAGCAGCGCTTTCGGGCTGCCATCGTCGATCATCTTGGTGTCCTCGCCCATCAGTTCGCGGATGCGCGCCTTGTCTTCCTCGGTTGATTTTTTGGTGCCGGTGGCCACCACCTTCATGCCCAGATCCTGCAAGGCTGAAACAATCGACCACGATTTGACGCCGCCGGTATAGAGCAGGACACGCTTGTCCTTGAGGCGGGCACGCCAGGGTTCAAGCGCGGCATGGGCCTTGGCTTCTTCACGGGCGATGACTGCCTCGGTCCGCGCCGTCAGGTCGGGGTCGCCGATCAGCCGGGCGAAATCGCGCAGGGCGTTGGAGACATCCTGGACACCGTAGAAACTCCCCTCGAAGAAGGGCTGGCCGTAGGTATCCTGCATCTTGCGCGCCACGTTGAGCAAGGCCTTGGCACACACCACCATATTCACCCTGGCCCGGTGCATGGTCTGCACCTCATGGAAGCGTGAGTCGCCGGACAGGGTGCAGAGTATGCGCAGACCAAGCTCGTCGAAGAGCGGTGCGACATGCCAGAACTCACCGGCGATGTTGTATTCGCCGATCAGGTTCACATCGTAAGTCGGCAGTCCATCGGCGCGCTGTTTGGCCGGTTCCGGCTCGGCCGTGCCGATGACGTATTTGAACATCGCCTCGCCGGCCAGCCGGTTACCGAGATTCTTGGTCCCGTAAAAACCGGCCGCATCGACCGGCACCGTCGGTACGCCCCAGCGTTCGGTCGCCGCCTTGCAGACGGCCCCAACATCATCGCCAATCAGCGCGGTGACGCAGGTGTTGTAGATAAAGACGGCTTTGGGCGCATAGCTGTCGATGGCCTGCTTGATGGCATGAAACAGCCGCTTCTCGCCCCGCCCCATAACCACATCGGTTTCCGACAGGTCGGTCGTCATGCCGATCTTGTACAGCGTCACGCCGGAAGAACGCGTCCCCCGGTTGTCCCAGGACGACCCGGCACAGGCAATCGGCCCGTGCACAATGTGGGCAACATCGGCTATCGGCAGCAAGGCAATCTGCGCGCCGTCAAAGGAACATCCACCAGCCGTCGCCCCCGGTTTGGGTTTGGCGCAACCGGACTTTTCCTTCGTATTATGGCTACAGGCGGGCTCATCGAGCAGGGCCTGGATTTCGCTGGCTTTCATGCTGTTCTCCACAGGTCTTAACCCTAACCAGCAAGATGGATGCCACCCCTAACCAACTGTTTTAACGCCATTATTTTATTTTTTACTTTGTCACAAAGGCGACAATCCCGACACCCGCATCGCTTTCAATCGTCTTCATTCATGTCCCGACGCGGCACGGTTTCCGGGTCGGCGATGATGCCGCGATAAATCTCGATGCGGTCGCCCGGCTTGAGACCGGCATCGAGCTTGACCAGGCGGCCGTAAACGCCGACCTTCTGGGCGCTCAGGTCGATGTGCGGGAACTGCTTGAGGATGCCGGAGCGCTCAATGGCCTGGTGGACCGATGACTCGTCGGGCACTTCGATATTGAGCCAGATCTGCTGACCCGGCTCGGAATAGGCAACACCGATCTGCATGGCGTCTTATCTCCTTCAGTTGCTCGTCGGCAAAGGTTTACCCTTGCGGTCACGGCCATAAATACGCGGTTTGAAATAGGTGTCGATGATCGGCGTCATCGAGTTCATGAGCAGCACCGCGAAGGCCACGCCTTCGGGATAGCCGGCCCAGGTCCGGATGATGTAGGTGAAGACGCCGCAGCCGAAGCCGAAGATCAACTGGCCGCGCGGCGCATTGGGCGAAGTCACATAGTCGGTGGCGATGAAGAAGGAACCGAGCAACGCACCGCCAGATAGCAGATGCGTGCCCATATCGAGATAACGCGCCGGATCGACGGCGTGCAGGATGGCGGCCGGAATGGCGATGCCGGCCAGCATGGCGAGCGGGATATGCCAGGTGATCAGGCGCAGGCCAATCATCGCCACACCACCGGCAGCGATCAGCCAGGCTGCGGTTTCACCAAGGCTGCCGGGGCGGTAGCCGAGCGCCGAGACGGCGGGCGCATGCAGGCCAGACTCGAGCAGGTCGATGCCCCGCGACAGTTCGGTCTTGGCATAACCGAGCATGGTCGCACTGGTCACCGCGTCGAAGGCCGGCGGCACGCCGCGCAGCACGATAAGCAGGCCTTCCAGTGGCCCTGGCGCGCCCAGGGTGAACATCGGCAGCGGCGTCACCCAGGCCGTCATCTGGACCGGGAAGGAAATCAGCACGGCCACCCGGGCGACCATGGCCGGATTGAACAGGTTCTGCCCCAACCCACCGAATGCCTGCTTGCCCAGCATGGTGGCGAACAGACCGGCAAACACGGCGATCCACCAGGGTGCCCAGGGCGGCAGGGAAACAGCCAGTAGCCAGCCGGTCAGCACGGCAGAGCCGTCCATCAGCACAGGCCTGGCCGGGCGATTTTGCAGGCGCAGGGAAAATGCCTCGCCGAGCATGGCGGCACCGACGGTAAATAGCCACACATAGACCGACGGCCAGCCATATAGCCAGAAACCGTAAAGTGTGGCTGGGGCCAGCGCCAGCATGACCAGCTCCATGATGCGGGCCGGACTGTTGGTCGTCGTCGTGTGCGGTGCGGCAACGGGAGTAACGAACGTTTGGCTCATGCGGAAGCTCCCTCGGTTTTTTCAGCGACTGGACTGGCTGAGGCAGCCGCCAGCTTGGCCGCCTCGCGCTCGGCCTTGCGTTTGGCTGCGGCTTCCGCCTTTTCACGGTTCTCGCGTTCGACCCGCGCCGTCTTGGCTTCAGCTAGGCGCTTCGTCGCATCGGTACGCAATTTGGTCCGTTCGGCCGCCGTCAGTTCACCCTTGGCGTGGCTAAAGTACTGAACGAGCGGAATGTGCGACGGACAGACATAGGCGCAGCAGCCGCAGGAAATGCAGTCACCCAGCGCGTAGGCTTCAGCCCCCTCAAGATCACCGACCTTGATACGGGCGGCCATTTCGAGCGGCAGCAGGCCCATCGGACAGGCCTTGGTGCAATTGCCGCAGCGAATGCACGGTCCGGCATCCGGGACGAAGGCTTCGGCGGCGTCGAAGGCGAGGATGCCGGAAGCCCCCTTGACGATGGGAATGCGGTCATGGAGAAGCGGCGTGCCCATCATCGGCCCGCCGAGAATCAGGCGCGACGGCGCTTCCTTGAGGCCGACAAAGGCCAGCAGTTCGCCGATCATCGTACCGAGCGGCGCATAAACATTACCCGGCGTGACGATGGCCCCACCATTGAGCGTGACGATGCGCTCGACCAGTGGCTGGGCCAGACGAATGGCCTTGTGCACCGCGGCGCAGGTCGACACGTTATGGACCAGCACCCCGACTTCGGCGGCACGGGCATCGGAAGGAACCTCCTTGCCGGTCAGTGTCTGGATCAACTGCTTGTCTGACCCCATCGGGTAGCGAGCCGGAACCGGGCGGATTTTCACTTCCGGATAGGCAGCCGCCGCGACACGCATGGCGGCAATGGCTTCCGGCTTGTTGTCCTCAATTCCGACCAGCGCCTCGCTGGCACCAATCGAATGCATGATCAGGCGCGCCCCATCGACCACCATCTCGGGGAAGTCGCGCATGATGCGGTCGTCACTCGACAGATAAGGCTCGCACTCGCCGCCATTGACGATCAAGGTCGACACTTTCAGGCGCTTGCCCAGGGCGAATTTGACGGCCGACGGGAAGGTCGCCCCACCCAGGCCGACCACCCCGGCCAGAGCAGCGCGCCGGGCGATTTCCTCGGGCGCGGCAGCAAACGGATCAGCCAGCGGCTCAGCCTCAAGCCAGCGATTCTGACCGTCCGAATCGATGGTGATTGCCTTGAACGGCAGGCCCGACGGATGCGGCGCGGTGACTTCGCCGACGGCGCTGATCGTCCCGGAAACCGGGGCGTGGATGGGCGCCGAGATATTGCCCTGCGCCTCGGCGATCAGCTCACCCTTGCGCACTTTCTGGCCGACCAGGACGACCGGCCGGGCAGCCCCGCCAACGTGCTGATGCAATGGCATGAAGACCCGTTCAGGCGAAGGAAACAGGCGCAGCGGCACATCCGCCGCCGGACGCTTGTGATCCTCCGGATGGACGCCCCAACTGGGCGACTTCAGAAAGCGGTCAAGAAATCCCATCGTTGTATCCTCAGCTATGGGCGGACGCCGGCTTCGGCCAGGTCCAGTGTTGCAGCGTGACGGGAATCGGCATCATGCCGAGCGCTTCGGTCGGGCAGACATCAACGCAGGATGAGCAGCCGGTGCAGGCTTCGCGGATGACGTTATGGATCTGCTTGGCAGCACCGATGATGGCATCAGTCGGGCAGACCTTCATGCAGCGGCAGCAGCCGATGCAGATTTCCTCGGTGACCTCGGCGATCTGCGGGCCGCTGTCGGAGACTTGAGACAGATCGACCTTGATCCCCAGCTTGGCGGCGAGCGCTTCGGCCGTCGCTTTGCCCCCCGGCGGACACAGGGTCACCGGGGCTTCCCCCTTGGCCAGCGCCACCGCCGCCTGGGCGCAACCGACGTAGCCGCACTGCCCGCACTGAGAACCGGGCAGCATGGCCTGCAGTTCGGCCTCGATCGGGTTCTCCTCGACGGCCAGATAGCGTGATGCAACCCCGAGCACGCTGCCGAGGGTCAGGCCCATCGCGGCAAGACTTCCTACTGACATCAACATGCTGACTCTCCTTCCGGCGTGTTTTTTTGCATGATTAGCCCGTCGCTATCCCCGAAAAACCCATGAATGCCATGGCCAGCATGCCGGCCACGATGAAGGCAATCGGGGGCCCGGCGAACAGTCGGGGCACGTGGGCCAGCACGAGACGCTCACGCAGGCCGGCGAAAATGATCATGACCAGGCTGTAACCAACCGACGAGGCAAAGGCGAACATGGTCGAACTCAGAAAGCCCATCTTGCCTTCGACCAGCAGTAGCGCCACACCCAGTACGGCACAGTTGGTGGTGATCAGGGGCAGGTAAATGCCGAGCATCTGGAACAGGCTGGGCGACACCTTCTTGATGGTCATTTCGGTAAATTGGACGGCGCTGGCGATGACCAGAATGAAGGTCACGGTACGCAGGAAGCCAAGCCCGTAGGCATCGAGCAGATAGGTCTGGACGGCCCAGTCAGCCATTGACGAGACGGTAATCACGAAGGTGGTGGCCAACCCCATGCCGGCCGCCGTATCGACCCTCGTCGTCACCCCCATGAAGGAGCACAGACCAAGGAAGCGGGCGAGGATCACGTTGTTCACCAGAGCCGCGCCAATCATCATCAGGGCAAATTCTTTCATCGCTTTTTCCTAAACAGTGCCGCAGGTTTCGTCAGGTCGCGCCCGCCGCAGGAAATGCGGGGCCAGATCGCCTTTCGCCGCCAGACGACGCGCCTTGAAGCGCCCCACGAGCAGGCCGAGCGCCAGGCCGCCAGCCATGCTGAACAGGGTGGTCAGATCATCACCAAGCAGTGACTGGGCGACCGAGGCGGCAGTCAGGGCAAAGAGCAAGGGAACGCCGTAGGCGGTCATGGCGGCGTTGAGCAAGGCGCTTTCGCTGATACCGACGACAAGCCTGTCACCCTCACGAAAGCCCAACGCCCCATCCGGGTTATCAAGATAGAAGCGGCGTGCCTGCAGGCGACTGGTCACCGTGCCGATACCCACCTCCTCGCGCGAACTGACGCCGCAACTGGCACTTGACGCACAGTGGCCGCAACTGGTCGTCTGCTCCGGTTCCAGCCAGGCCAGATCGCCATCGACGCGGACGACGCGGGCGATCCCTTCAACCGAGCGCACGGCGGCGGTTGAATCAGTTGGCGAGGGTTTCAGGTGAATGGTGGGCATGATCAAACGGCGTGGGCGCCGGCCATCTGGATTTCCTTGCCGGCGCGCAGGTCGAGCAGGCGCTTGCCGACGACGAGAAGGCCGGTGACGATGAAACCACCGGGGGGCAGAATCATCATCAGGACGCCCATGTCAGCCGGCAGCAGGCGCAATTCAATCGCCTTGAAGCTCGGCCCGAGGAGCAGTGAGGCATCGGCAAACAGAGTGCCGGAGCCAATGATTTCGCGCACCGCGCCAATCACCGTCAAGGCGATGGTGAAGCCGAGGCCCATGAACAGGCCATCGAGAAACGCCGGGAACGGCGGCTGCTTGGCGGCAAAGGCTTCAAGCCGGGCAAGCGGCAGGCAGTTCGACACAATCAGCGGAATGAACAGGCCGAGCACCTTGTACAACTCGTGCATCCAGGCATTCATGCCGAGGTCGACCACCGTTACCATCGCCGCCACGATGAGGATATAGACGGGAATCCGCACCTCCGTCGTGATCCGGTTGCGGAAGACGGCAACCAGATAACTCGAGGCCGCCATCACCACGGCGGTGGCGAGTCCCATGCCGAAGCCGTTGGTGGCGCTGGTCGTCATCGCCATCGACGGACACATGCCGAGGAGCATGCTGAAGACGCCATTGTTGTCCCACAGGCCATCCTTCATGATTGTCTTGTAGTTGCCGTTTGCCATGTCAGTCGCCCTTCGTCAAAACTGCCTGGTTCTCTGCGAAAAATTCCAGCCCGCTGCGAATTGCCTTGAGCACGGCACGGGGCGTGATGGTGGCACCCGCGAACTGATCGAAATCACCGCCATCCTTCTTCACCTTCCAGCGCTCCAGCGGCGGGTTGCCCAGCGACAGGCCGGTGAAGCGCTCGATCCACGGCCCTTTCTTGGCTTCGATCTTGTCGCCCAGACCCGGTGTTTCCTTGTGGGCCAGGACGCGCACGCCGAGCAATTTGCCGTCAGCAGCGATGCCCATCATCAATTTCATTTCACCGGCATAGCCGCTGCCAAAAATTTCGTAGGCCACCCCGGTCACCTGCCCGTTCTTGCGGGCGCGAAAGACAATCAGCTCCTTGCCTTCGGCATTGACCATGTTCAAGGTATCGGTCACCGGGTTGTTGTCGTGCAACTCATCCGGCAGCACCTGGCTCAGCGAGTTCTGTTTGTCCTCGATGGCCCGCGCCCCGATGTCGTCAAAGGTGATCGCATCAGTGACCGCCAGCAACAAGCCGAAACCCAGACAGAACAGGCCGAGGATCAGGCCGTGCCTGAACATTCTGGCTTGGCTGGCAGCAGCAACAGTTGAATCGGGCGCGGTTTGAGAAGTGGTCATGGTCTGCTGGCGGATTGGTTTGATACCGGTTTAGCAGCTTCCATGCCAATCGCAGCCAGCACCCTGATGCACCATAAAAGACCGATATTCCCGGCCCTTTTGCCCTTATGCCTCGAAAAATAGCCCGCGTTCCTCGCGACAGACCCCTGGCGCACAAATCCGGTGCCTTTTTCACCCCGCCGAATGTCGCAAACGCAACATTAAATTCGTCGCATTTGCTCCGAATCCTTGCTACAAGCGACGCGCAGGCCAATTGCTGCACCGCGGCATGAATCGTGCTATCACCACTAAAACGATTGTCAGAGGAGCTCGTTCATGTCGGCTACACCGCTTGCCAAAGCACGCGCCAAGAAAGCGCAGGAGACCGCACTGCCCCCGGAGGCTTATCGACAGGCAGTCGACCAGGCCGACCTGGCGATTTCGATCACCGACACCAAGGCCAACATCCTGTTTGCCAACGAGGCTTTTACCCGAGTTACCGGCTATGGCAAGGACGAGATTGTCGGCAAGAACGAGGCCGAACTGTCCAATCACACCACACCACCCGAGCTATACAAGACCATGTGGACTGAACTTTCAGCCCAGAAACCATGGACCGGGAAACTGCTCAACAAGCGCAAGGATGGCAGTCTTTATCTGGCCGAACTGGATATTTCACCGGTCATCGACCGCAGCGGCAAGACCACCCATTTTGTCGGCATGCATCGTGACATTACCGAGATGCATCGCCTCGAACGCCTGGTCCGCAACCAGAAACATCTGATCGAATCGGTGGTCGATGCCGCGCCGATGGCGTTCGCCCTGCTCGATCCGACCGGCCGGGTGGTTCTCGACAACCAGGAATACAAGAAACTGGTCACCGACCTGCGGCTCAAGGAGCCTGCCCACACCGTCCTCGACAACCTGTTGCCGACCTGGCGTGAAATCCTCGCCGAGCACCCTCAGGATTGCCTGCTCAACCAGCGCGAGGCCCGTATTGACCGGGCGGCTGGCCGGCCGCGCTGGCTGTCGGTCACTTCCTCGATCATCGACATGCACAGCGATTGCGCCGACAGCTATTTCTGCGCCGCCGGACAGCCCGGCCTGCTCGTCGTCATGACCGACATCACCAATCTGCGCGACGAGCAGGAACGGGCCCGCGCCTCGGCATTACAGGCGGTGCTGGCCGAGGAGGAGCGTACGGCAGCGATTCGCGAAGGTCTGTCGGCGGCGATCTTCCGCCTCGAAGAGCCGATGAACGTCATGCTGTCAGCCATTTCCGTCCTCCAGCGCCGCGACCCGGCCAGTGCGGCGATGCTCCAGGAAGCACTGAGCGGCAGCCGCGAGCATCTCGAAACATTGCGCCAGGTGATCCCGCAAAGTCCGCAGGAGATCATCGTCAGCGTCAACATCAATGAAATCCTGCGCGATGTGCTCGAAGTCAGCACTCCTCGCCTGCTCTCCGCCGGCATCGTCGTCGACTGGCAACCGGCATCGACCCTGCCGCCCCTGCTCGGCCGTCCGCTGCAACTGCGCATGCTGTTCAAGGCCCTGGTGGACAACGCTATCGAGGCGATGAACATCAAGGGCTGGAAGCGCCGCGAACTGTCGCTGACCAGTGCCCTGAAAGACGACTGCATCGTCATCGCCGTACTCGATAGTGGCCCCGGCATCCCGCACGAATGGCGACACAAGGCCTTCGAGCCGTTCTTCACGGTCAAGGGCGGCTGTGGCAAACATATTGGTACCGGCCTCTCGCGCGTCCAGCAGGTGGTGGCCGACCATGGCGGCATCATCGATCTCGACGAAAGCCCGGGCGGTGGTTGTGCCGCCATTGTCGAATTCCGCGTCGACGGCGACCCGATCTGAGAATAACGAACAGCATGCACGAACACACCATTCACCCCCTTAACGACGAGTGCCTGCCGGCAGGCGGATTCTGCCGAACGCACGAGTTGAACATCCAGCTACTGGCGGCACTCTATGCCGTCAGCCGGGTGCTCAGCCGTTCGCTCGACTTCAATGAAACCCTGCGCGATGTCCTGCGCGTCCTGCACGACGAGGCTGGTCTGTCCCGTGGCCTGATCAGTGTGCTCGACCCGGACAGCGGCAAACTCAACATCCACACCATCTACACCCCGGAAGGCCCGATTCTCGACGACAACCAGTACGGTCCGGGCGAAGGCATCATCGGGCTGGTGCTGGAAAGACCACGCACCATCAAGCTGGCACATGGCAGCGACGAACCTCATTTCCTCAACCGCAACGGGGTCTATCAGGCTGACCTGCCCTTCATTGCCGTGCCGATCAAGGTCGGCGGCGACCTCAAGGGCGTTCTCGCCGTCCAGCCGGAAGCCCCTGAGGATGGCCTGCTCGATGAGCGTGCCCAGTTTGTCGAAATGGTCGCCAACCTGATCGGCCAGAGCCTCAACCTGGCCATGTCAATCGCTCAGGAAAAATCATCCCTGCTCGAAGAGCGCGACCTCTTGCGCCGCACCGTCCGCCACCAGTTCGGCTTTGACAGCATGGTCGGCCGTTCGGCGGTGATGCGTCGGGTTTTCGATCAGGCACGCATGGTCGCCAAATGGAACACCACCGTGCTGATCCGCGGCGAAACCGGGACCGGCAAGGAACTGATCGCCAATGCCATCCATTACAACTCGCCACGCGCCCGCAACGCGCTGGTCAAACTCAATTGCGCCGCGTTGCCGGAAAACCTCCTCGAATCCGAACTATTCGGCCATGAGCGCGGCGCCTTCACCGGCGCTGTCGAATCGCGCAAGGGCCGCTTCGAGCAGGCGCACGGGGGCACGCTCTTCCTCGATGAAATCGGCGAAGTGTCGCCCGCCTTCCAGGCCAAGATGCTGCGCATCCTGCAGGAAGGGGAATTCGAGCGGGTCGGCGGCAGCAAGACCATCAAGGTCGATGTCCGCATCATCGCAGCGACCCATCGCGACCTCGAAACCGCTGTCGAAATGGGCGATTTCCGCGAAGACCTTTTCTACCGGCTCAACGTCATGCCGCTCTTCCTGCCGCCGCTGCGCGAACGTATCGAGGACATCCCGGAAATAGCCCGCCACCTGCTGACCAAGATTGGCAACGATCAGAAGCGCCGGCTCAAGCTGACCGACATGGCCAATCGCCGGCTGGCCAGCCACGAATGGCCGGGCAATGTACGCGAACTGGAAAACTGCCTGGAACGTGCGGCGGTACTTTCCGAAGACGGCAATATCGACGTCGATCTGATCCGCTTCCCGAGTGCCCGCGAACGCAGCAGCCCGCGCCCCTTGCGCACCGTGTCACCGATGGCCAGCCCAAGCGCCGGCGGGGGATCCGAGATCGATATCGACGATCCCAACCTGTCGGAAAAGGAGCGCGTCATTGCCGCCCTGGAGCATGCCGGCTGGGTGCAGGCCAAGGCTGCCCGCATTCTCGGCATGACACCTCGCCAGATTGCCTACCGTATCCAGACACTGAATATCGAGGTCAAGCAATTCTAGTGTGGTGCGGCACACTGGCATCCGCTACCAAAATGCGCTTCAGGGTCGCATTCCTTGTCGCAGAGGTGTAAGTTTGATGGATTGAACCGACCCGACCGCAGTACGCTGAACGGCAACCTCGACCACAGGCCCCATGGCGTGCGAAAGATGATCCATGAAACAATCCGCTGAACGTATCGCGCCGCCCTTTCCTCTTGGCAGCTCGGCGCACTTTGCCGGCCATCCGGAACTACCCGACTACCTCGAAAAGAACTACTGGTGGGCCTACCTGCATCCGGCCGCCGTGCGCTTCTTTGATCGCCCGTGGATGGTTAATCTGATTCTCTGGGGCAACTTCAAGCGGCTGCGCGACCTCGCCCTGGCTGAACTGGACACCCCGATTGACCAGAATGTTCTCCAGATTGCCTGCGTCTACGGCGATTTCACGCCGCGCCTGCTCACCGCCCTCGCTCCCGGCGGCACACTTGATGTCGTCGACGTGGCCCCCATCCAGATCGACAACCTGCGCGCCAAGTTGCAGCCCGACGCGCCGGTTCGCCTGCACCGCCAGGATGCCAGTTGCCTGCATTTTCCCGATGAATCGTTCGAGGCCGTGGTGCTCTTTTTCCTTCTCCACGAGCAGCCCGAGGCGGTGCGCCGCGCCACACTGGCGGAAGCCCTGCGGGTCACCAGACCGGGCGGTCGCGTGATCATTGTCGACTATCACCAACCTCGCCGCCGCAACCCGCTGCGCTACGTGATGGCGCCGATTCTCAAACATCTGGAGCCATTCGCCATGGATCTCTGGCACAACGAGATCGGCAGCTACCTGCCAGCCAGCCGACCCCTTTCATCCTTGACCAAGGAAACCTGCTTTGGCAGTCTCTATCAAAAGGTCGTGATAAGCCGCTAGGCCGGGATATTGGCCGCCCCGGAGCGAGTTGACGGCCTTACCTTGGGCACCGGGCAACAGATGGCTGGATGGATCGGATTGACTGGGAAACACGCCTGGAAATGTGGACTCAGGTGGTATTGACCATCGGTTGCGGGACACGCGCCATCGCTAGAATGGCTGTCGGGGTGAGCCGTCTAACGCATCTGGCGCTTCGCGACGAGCCGGGGTCTCAGGCCGAAGGCAGCTGGCGGCTCGGTGGTTGAACCCTCCGCACCCCCGAACTTGTCGCAAACACGACAATACAAGACATCCCAAGTCATTGATTTAACTGGCTTGAACGCTGGCACTCCCCTTGCAATAGCAAAGCTATCTACAAGGAGAGCCCGATGCCTAAACCGAAAAAACACGTCCTCGTCTGTGTACAGGGCCGCCCCGCCGGACACCCCCGCGGCTCCTGCCAGGAAAAAGCCTGCGGCCAGACCTGGCAGGCCTTTTCGGATGAGTTCACCGCCCGCAACCTGTGGGCCTCGGGCTTCCAGCTGACCAATACCGGCTGCCTCGGCCCCTGCCACCTTGGCCCGAGTGTGCTGGTGTACCCGGAAGGCATCATGTACACCGGCGTCAAGCCGGAAGACGTCGGCGCCATCATCGATGAGCACCTGCTGTTCGATCAACCGGTGGCCCGCCTGCTGGCACCTGCCGATGTCTGGGCCTGACATCATGGAAAAAATTCAATACCAGATCGGCGACATGGTCTTCGCCACCGAAGATATCTTCAACGATGGCGGCATGCCCGGCATCGACGACGAGGACGGCCTGATCGTCCCAACCGGCATGCGCGGCGTGGTGATCCATTTTGGTGTGGCTGAGCTCGACGAAACACGGGAAATTTACCTGGTTCAGTTCGAAAACGGTCCGGACGGCAGCCTGGGAGCCCCGGTTGGCTGCCTGCCGGAAGAGCTGACGCAGGAAGAATCCGTCATCGCCTGAGGAACAGTCATGGCTAAAATCGGAATCTTCTTCGGCACAGATACCGGACGCACCCGGCTGATCGCCAAGCAGATCGCCAAAAAACTCGGCGACGCTGCCGATCCACCGGTCAATATCGGGCGGACGACGCTCTCCGGCTTTCTTGCCTACGATGCGCTGATCCTCGGCAGCCCGACGCTCGGTGATGGCGAATTGCCCGGACAGTCGGTCGGCCTCAGTCAGCCCAGCTGGGAGGAGTTCCTGCCGCAATTGGCAGAGTCCGATCTGTCCGGCAAGGTCATCGCCATTTTTGGTCTTGGCGACC
Organism: Dechloromonas sp. HYN0024; assembly: GCF_003441615.1. NCBI lineage: Bacteria > Pseudomonadati > Pseudomonadota > Betaproteobacteria > Rhodocyclales > Azonexaceae > Dechloromonas > Dechloromonas sp. HYN0024. Next base: position 1,644,603 of record NZ_CP031842.1, read on the forward strand.
AGAAGAAATATCCGGATGAATTCGTCGATGCCATCGGCCTCATCCACGATGCGCTGGTCAGTCGCGGCGCCCGTGTGGTCGGCCGCTGGCCAATAGCCGGTTATGAATTCGCCGGCTCGCAGGCGGTCGATGGCGACGAATTTCTCGGCCTGCCCATCGACCAGATCAACCAGCCGGTCCTCACCGAAGCGCGCATCGACGGCTGGCTGGCACAAATCGAAGCGGAGCTAATGCCATGAACGCCAACCCCTGGGCAGCCCCTAAATCCCGCGAAATCCGCCGCGTCCTCGTGTCGCTCGACGAACGTATCGCCAAGGCCTGCGATATCGAGCCCGATGCCGGCCAGGACCCGCACATCGTCACCCTGCGCCACGCCGAAATCGCCACCCTGCGCGCTCATGTATACCTCCATGGTCAGCGCACCGGCACCTACGGCATCTTTTACGAATTCCCTCACCCGGTGCCAGGTATCCTGGAAAGCGAAGAAAACCTCCCCCTACCGCAGGTGCTGGCCAGCCTGGCTTTGCACTTTGATGCCTGAATGGTATACCTCAGCCCATGCGCCAGCCCCGACTCTTCCCCCTACTGCTCTCGCTCCTCGCCCTGCCGGCCTGGGCTGACGAAGTTCAGGTCGCCGTTGCGGCCAATTTCACGGCCCCGATGCAGCAGATCGCCGCCCAGTTTGAAAAAGACACTGGTCACAAGGCAACGCTGGCCTTCGGTGCCACCGGAAAGTTCTACGCCCAGATTGCCAACGGCGCACCCTTCGACATTTTTCTGTCAGCTGACGACGAAACCCCGGCCAGACTGGAAAAAGAAGGACAGGCCGTGGCTGGCAGCCGCTTCACTTACGCCATCGGTCGCCTCGCGCTGTGGTCGGCACAAACGGATAAGGTTGATGACAAGGGCGAAGTGCTCAAGAGGGCGGATATTGCCCACCTCGCGCTGGCCAATCCGAAAACAGCCCCCTACGGCGCCGCTGCCATCGAAGTCATGCAGAAAAAAGGCCTGCTGTTGGCACTCCAGCCAAAATTCGTCCTGGGTGAAAATATCTCCCAGGCGTACCAGTTTGTCGCCAGCGGCAATGCTGAAATCGGCTTCGTCGCACTCTCGCAAATCTGGAAAGATGGCAAACTGACCGGCGGCTCGGCCTGGATCGTACCGGCCAGCCTGCATGAACCGATCCGGCAGGACGCCATCCGGCTCAATCAAGGCCGTGACAAGCCAGCAGCTAGTGCCCTGCTCACCTATCTGAAGAGCGAAAAAGCCAGGGTGATTATCAGATCATACGGTTACGACCTGTGAAGATCGCCATCGCCACCCAAGGGTTCACTACCGTCAGCAGCCACGCCGGACAGACGCGCCAGTGGCTCCTCTACAATCTGTCCGAGCACCGTGCCAACCAATTACTGCCAGCGCCGACACGGATTGACCTCGACAATAACCAGGTACTGCACGTTTTCGCGGACGATGCCCCGCACCCGCTCGATGGCGTCGACCTCGTCGTCGCTGCCAGCGCCGGCGACGGCTTCATCCGGCACATGAAAAAGCGCGGCACCGAGGTTCTGCTCACCGGCGAAAGCGACCCCATCCTCGCCATCACCAAAATCCTGGCCGGCGAAGCCCTGCCCGCCCCCCACTTCGACATCACCCTGGCGCTATGCAAAGTGCGCGACCTGTTATCGCGACACTAGGCCGGGAACCATGACAGCTTGAGCAACAAGGGTTGAATGGCGGCTGGGTGCCATTCACAGTCAGCAGTGACAAAGCCAACGCCATGGCGCTAATCCAAGCCAAAGCGGCCTTTCGGTTTACCATACCCCCATCAAGTTTAAAGAAAGGTGCAGGGCACCGTGTGTCCGCTATATGGGCAGTAGTTTAATGTTGGTCATAGTCGCTCTTGTACTAGTTGTCCTGAACGGCTTTTTTGTTGCCGCAGAATTCGGTCTTGTAAAACTCCGACAAAGTCGAGTGAAGGCCATTGCAAAGACATACGGCTGGCGCGGCCGCATTCTGGCCAAGGTTCATCAGGACCTTGAAGCCTACCTCTCTGCCTGTCAGCTTGGAATTACGCTTGCATCACTTGGTTTGGGCTGGGTAGGCGAACCGGCGTTCGCAGATTTGCTGCGCCCCTTCCTCACTGCGATAGGTGTCGCAGGAGAGGAATTGGTTCACGGCATTGCCTTTGCCATTGCCTTCTTCATTATTTCCTACCTGCACATCGTCGTCGGTGAACTTGCACCGAAATCCATGGCCATCCGCATTACCGAGAAAGTTGGACTTTGGACGGCGCCCGGACTCTATGCCTTTTACTGGGCTATGTATCCAGCAATCTGGGTGCTGAACCACAGCGCCAACTGGGTTCTGCGCAAGGTCAATCTGGATGTTCATACCGGCCACGACAGCCACTACTCGGCCGAGGAGTTAAAGGTCATTCTCCGCTCATCAAGGGCAGACGCTGACTTCACTGGGGATGAGTGGAGAGTCTTGGCACAGGCGCTCGATTTCCGAGACCTGGAGGTAGCCGATTTAATGCGGCCATTCAATGAAGCCGTTCCGCTATCGGAAATGGATGACATTGAGACAAGTCTGGAGAGGATTGTTCAGCATCGCTTCAGCCGCTATCCATACCTGGCAGAAGACGGTCACGCCAAAGGTGTTGTCCATCTGAAAGACATTTTCATCGCGCTGCGAAAGAACCCTGAACTCGATACGCTTGAGAATTTGGTTCGGCCGGTTGTCGTTGTCACACCGAGTCTTTCTGCCACAGAGCTTTTCCGCCGATTTCGTCTGGGCGCACCACATTTCGCCGTGGTTGCGTACAACGATGGTCAGCCGATTGGCTTCATCACGCTAGATAACTTGCTTGGGGCTTTGGTTGGTGAGATTCGTGACGAGTTTCGCCAGTCACATAATGAGTGGTCAAAGCTGGATGATGGCTCGCTAATTGGAAAGGGTAGTCTGCCTATCTTCACTTTGGAACGTGCATTAGGCATTGATATTGATGAGGCCGGAGTGGACTCGGTGGGAGGACTGATCTTGCAGCAGCTAGGCGATCTACCCGAAGAGGGGCAACGCATATCGTTTCCGCAGTTCGACGCAGTGGTAAAGAAAATGACTGGCCCACGGATTGTACTGGTGCGAATTATTCCAAAGACTGAGATGGCTCTTTAGCTCTCTGGATGTCCGCAACCTGAGCATGTCCGGACACAATATAAGTCGCGATTTGGATGAGACGACTGGCAGTTGATGCCCGATGTCTGCTTGACGGTCCGCGACGATTTATTTACCCAGAATATCCCTGAGCAGCACGATGAATGCGGCGAAAATCGCCAATCCGGCAGGTATGAACGCAATAAGAAGTTCCAGCATTAGACGGATACCTTGTCGGGATTCCAAGGTAATCAGCATATGCCAATGCCACATTTTTTGTAAATATGGCAAACGTAATAGTCCCTGTCGCCCGGCTTAAAGCCCCCTCGCCCATGCCGGACGTAAATGTGCAGCCTCGGGCGATGCAATGGCCGAGCGAACCTGCTGCAGCAGTCGCGCCTTATCAGCCCCGAGCGTGCCCTTGAGGACCAGCCAGTTCGACGCGTGATCACTACGAAAGACCGTCCGTTTTAATTCCAGCGCCGAGAGAAATTGCTCCATCTCGACGAACAATTCATGCTGATTCAACGGCTCCCAACCAGGAAATCCGGCGCGAAAGCGTGCTTCGCCCTGGGGAAAGCTGACCACCAGGGTGGCCAGGTACTCAGGCTGCGTTGCATTGGCCAGCCGTGCGGAGTTTTGTGCATGCTGCGACGACAGAATCTTGCCGCCCAGACCGTTCAATATCATGACCGAGCGGGTTATACCCGCCGCGCCGAGTTTGCCCAGCGCCTCGCAGGTGGTGTCAAATGTTTCGCCCTTGTCGACGGAAGTCAGCACCTGATCGTCCCCCGACTCGGCACCGACATAGACCATTTTCAGGCCGGCGGCAGCCAGTTCATTGATTTCCGCTTGTGACTTTTTACGCAAATTTCGCGGCAGGCAGTAACTCGAAATCCGCCGAACAGCCGGCATGTAGGTGTGGATGGCTTCAAGGATGCTGATCAGGCGACGGGTCGGCAGGACCAGCGCGTCACCGTCAGCCAGAAAGACGCGGCGGATGTCACCGCCATATCGCTGACCGGTCAGGCGAATGCTTTCGAGAATCTCATCCTCGCCGCGCGCCAAAAATTTCTTCTGCGGCGCTGTGTACATTTCACAAAATGTGCATTTGTTCCACGAACAGCCGTCGGTAACCGGCAATATAAGCGACTCCGCTTCGCTCGGCGGGCGAAAAACCGGCTCGACGTAGCGGATCGGAATCATCAGGCGGCCGCCCTGGCGACAAAGGCTCCCGGCACCGAGGTCGCCTTGCGGACGCTGTAGTCGAAGAACATGATGCCGTGCTTGCCGCGCGCCACTTCACGGCCACTCGCCTTGTCGCTGAGGCGCCAGACGAGGTCGCAGCCATATTTGTTGAAATCATTGGCCGCCATTTCGATGACCAGCGTCTCACCATGGAAAGCTTCGGAGCGATACTGCGCCGCGACATCGGCAACCACGATACCCACACCTTCGACATTGAGTTCGGTATAGCCGAGCGATTTGAAGTAGCGAACCCGCGCCTCGGAAACCAGCGAGATCAGTTGGGCATTATCGAGATGATTCCCGTAGTTGATATGGCCGATATAGATCGGAATTTCGGTGGAAAACGAAAAGGATTCGGGCAGGTCGATTTTGATGCGCGGCATGGTGCGTATGGATTCGTTGGCAAAGACACATTTTAGGGGTTGCGACGTAAAATCGGGAAAACACGGGAGTCTTTCATGAAAACCATCAATCACAACCGCCTCGACCAGGTCGTTCTCGATGCCCGCAAGGCCGCTGACACCCGCGCCGAAGGCTACCGCGAACGCGCCCTGAAGATTTATCCGTGGATTTGCGGCCGTTGCGCCCGCGAATTTACCACCGCCAACCTGCGCGAACTGACCGTGCACCACCGCGACCATAATCACGACAACAACCCCAACGACGGCAGCAACTGGGAATTGCTCTGTCTCTATTGCCATGACAACGAGCACCAGAAGCAGATCGAAGCCGACCGTGGCTACACCGACAGCAGCAAGCGCGGCGGAAGTGCCACGCACAATCCCTTTGCCGCGCTGCAATCCTTGCTCAAGAAGGATTGAGCTGTCCCATGGCCGAACAGCACCATCTTGTCGTCACCACCCGTGGCCGCGGCTCGGTCGACATCACCGATGACATTGCTGCATTGGTCAGGCATGCGGTGGCCAATACCGGTGTCGCCCATGTTTTCGTGCGCCATACCAGTTGCGGCCTGGCCATCACGGAAAATGCCGATACCACCGTTCGTCGCGACCTCGAAACACTGATGCAACGCTGGGCCCCTGATGGTGACCCGGCCTATCGCCACGACCTCGAAGGCGACGACGACATGGCCGCCCACGCTCGCGCCCTGCTCACCGGGGTCTGCCTGACCATCCCGTTTTCCAATGGCCGCCTGCTGCTCGGCACCTGGCAAGGGATATATCTGTTCGAACATCGGGCGCAGGGACATCAGCGCGAAATCATCGTTACCCTGACGGCCTGATTAGAGAAAATTTCGCTAGGGAATTGCCCAGGCGAATTCTGTCGCTATTTAGTGACAGTGTAAAACAGCGGAAATACCGTGAATTTTCCGGATAGCGGCAAATGCTTGTCGCTATAGAGCGACAGCGATCAGCCGCGTAAAAATATAAATCCGTTAAATATCAATAACTTAATAACTGGCCCGCTACTTGCAATAGCTATGGGGACAACATCGTCGATGAGACCGATCCCATGCCCAGCCAATCAGACACCGCAGCGAATAGCCTTACAACTGTAAAACCGCCGCTTCGGTCAGCCGGTGGCTTCGGCGGTACGGGCTGAGCACATTTTCAGCCTTTGATCGCCATCACGACAGCAAAACCCGAGTAAACACCGGAGCACAGACACATGACAGACAAAGCGGCAAGCCTCTTCCCGGCCACCAGTCTGATACGCCATATCAGCCTGGCCAAGTTGCTTCCATTTTTCAGAAAAGGAAACATCCAGGATTCACTGTCGCCACAACTCGGTTCGTCAGTGTTTTCACTGCCTGATTATTCAGCACACTTCGTCGCTGAAGACGACATTTGCCCCCTGGTCGAAGCGGAAGTTTTCATGCTCTTTGGCCGGAAGAGTGATGCTGAGAAAGCGCTGGCCTCTGGTTTGAAATCAGGTCGCATCACCGCCAGGGCATACTTGCGCTTCTGGTCAGAACAGGCCGCCAAGCGGGCCTAAGCATGTCAATCGGTATGCCCTTACGCTGCCCTGCCCGCCAACCGCTTGCGTACCGCGGTCGTCGCCAGCATGCCGCACAAGGCCAGGACGCCCGCCAGCACACCAACTGCCGCGTCAAGCAGCAGCGATATCGGCGCACCCATCACACCAGCCATCCCGGCAACCTGCTCGATACCATGATGAACGGGCGGCATGCCGTGCGACAAAATCCCCCCGCCGACCAGGAACATTGCCGCCGTACCGACGATGGTCAGAGTCTTCATCAGTTTCGGCGCGGCCAGCAGCAGCCCTTTGCCGACAGTTTTCATGACGCCACGTCCCTTGAGCAGCAACCAGGCCCCGACGTCATCCATCTTGACGATGCCGCCGACCAGCCCATAAACGCCGAAAGTCATGAGCAACGCAATGCCGGCCAGAACCGTCAATTGCGTGGTAAAGGGCTGGCTGGCGACAGTGCCGAGGGCAATGACAATGATTTCGGCCGACAGGACGAAATCAGTGCGAATCGCGCCCTTGATCTTTTCTGCCTCGAATACTTCCAGATCAACCGCCTCATCGGCCACCGCAGCCAGTTCAACGGCATGCTCGGCAGTATCTTCGCTGGCGCTGTGCAACCAGGGATGGGCCAGTTTCTCGACGCCTTCGAGGCACAGATAAATGCCACCAAGCATCAACAGGGGCGTCACCGCCCAGGGAATGACCGCGCTGATCACCAGGGCGGCGGGAACCAGAATCAGCTTGTTTTTCAGGGAACCAACACAGACCGCCCAGACCACGGGCAATTCGCGTTCGGCGGCAACGCCGGCCACCTGCTGTGCGTTCAGCGCCAGGTCGTCGCCGAGTACCCCGGCCGTCTTCTGGGCTGCAACCTTGGTCAATACCGCGACATCATCGAGGATCGCGGCAATATCGTCGATCAGGACGAGCAGGCTGGCGCCTGCCACCTCAGGATTCCTGACCGGAAGAAGTCTCCAGTGAGAACTCGCGTATCCATGTCGCCCGGCGATCAAACGTTGACCGGCGGTCAGTCTGCATTTCCCCGTCGCAGGTCTCGTAGGGCGGCGGCTCGATATGGGTCCTGACCCGACGCTCGGCCTGACGTTGCTGCTTTTTTCCGTCTGACATTTTGTTATCCATAAACTGCTCCTCGACTAACCTGGAGGGTAGCTGCATTATGCCACGCCAGCGCAATGGCGCGAAATCGGGAAAAACTTCGGGGCCGATTCAACACCATCAAGACCCCTTGCCGGAAATCAGCAAATAGGCAGGCAAGCAGCCTACATTCAGCAACCTGAGATATCCGTGCTGACGATTGCGCCGGCACCGCCGTTTAAATAGTTGACCCTGCAGGTGGCGGGTGTTGGCGCTGCCGTATATTCCCATCGTAGATTGTTGGCCGACCAGCGCACGGTGAAATCTCCATATCTGACTGTCACACTTGCATTATTGCGACCATAGCCAAACCCGATATTGGCACCGCTCAAGGCATTTCCGATGCCATCCAGCTGCGAATCGGGATGCCCACCATAGACGCGGATCGCTGTCGTGTCACCGGCAATCGCTGTGCCATTGGGATAGACGGTAGCAGTCCCAGATTGGGAACTCAGTCCTTTGACGACGACACCGGCAGCAATCAGCGCATCGGCCGAACGAACGGCGGCTTCCAGGGCCCTGACCGATCCGATACGGGCATCCCGGTGAATATTCGCATATCGGGGAATGGCGACCGCAGCCAGTATGCCAAGAATGACAATGACGATGACCAATTCGATGAGGGTAAAGCCATGGTTGCGGCGCATGCTTCTCAGGATATGACATTTGAATGTCGGATTGTAATTCTACCGTCGAAAAAAACACCTTGTGAACCGATCATGAAGGAGCGGTCGCGGCAAGGTAGAATCCACCGGTTTTGACTGTCGGTCGTGACAGCCTGTGAAACTCATCCGTTTTTGAAAAGCCATGTCTGAATACTCCGCCTCATCCATCCGCGTCCTGAAAGATCTCGAACCCGTCAAGGAACGTCCCGGCATGTACACCCGGACAACCTGCCCGACCCATATCATTCAGGAAGTCATCGACAACGCGGCCGACGAGGCGCTGGCCGGCTACGCCAAAAAGATTGCCGTTAGCGTTCGGGCCGACGGCATCATCGAGGTGTCCGACAATGGGCGCGGCATCCCCGTTGAAATCCACCCGGACGAAGGCCGGCCGGCGGTCGAACTGGTTTTTTGCAAGCTGCACGCCGGCGGCAAGTTCAACAAGACCGAATCAGGCAACGCTTATCGCTTCTCCGGCGGCCTGCACGGTGTCGGCGTCTCGGTAACCAATGCCCTGTCGATCCGCCTTGAAGTCGAGATCAAGCGTGGCGGGGGCGTGCATCACATCGCCTTCGGCGCCGGCTTCGTGACCGAACCGCTGTCGCGCATTGGCGATTGCGGCCAGCGCAATACCGGGACGACAGTACGCATCCAGCCCGACCCCAAATACTTCGACTCTCCGAAGATCAATCTGCCGCAACTCGAGCACCTGCTGCGCTCGAAGGCCGTGCTGATGCCCAATGTCACGGTCGAACTCGACATCGAAGGCCAGGACAAGAAGGTCTGGTGCTACCAGAACGGCATGGCCGATTACCTCAACGAAATGATGGTCGGTACGCCGGTCGCGCCGATTTTTGTTGGCGAAAAGTATGTCGACACGGCCAACGGCTTCTCCATCGGCGAAGGTGCCACCTGGGCCCTCGCCTGGTTCGAGGAAGGCGGCGGCAAGCCGGAAAGTTACGTCAACCTGATCCCGACGCTGGACGGCGGCACCCACGAAGCCGGGCTCAAGGCCGGTGTCTTCGAGGCGATCAAGACCTTCGCCGAGCATCACGCCATTCTCCCGGCCAAGGTCAAGCTGGCCCAGGAAGACGTCTGCGGCCGGATGACCTACCTGCTCTCGGCCAAGGTGCTCGACCCGCAGTTCCAGGGCCAGACCAAGGAAAAGCTGACCAGCCGCGACGCGTACAAGCTAGTGTCGCAGATGGTGCGCGACCCCTTCGAATTGTGGCTCAACAGCCATGCCGATTTCGGCAAGAAGATCGCCGAACTGGCGGTCAAGGCGGCGCAGAACCGCATGAAATCGACGCAGAAGGTCGAGAAGAAGAAGTCCTCGGGGATCGCCACCCTGCCCGGCAAGCTGACCGATTGCGAATCCGACGATATTTCCCGCAACGAGGTCTTCCTGGTCGAAGGCGACTCGGCCGGCGGCTCGGCCAAGCAGGGCCGTGACAAGGAAACCCAGGCCGTGCTTCCTCTACGGGGCAAGGTGCTCAACACCTGGGAAGTCGACCGCGACCAGTTGTTCAAAAATAACGAAGTCCATGACATTTCCGTCGCCATCGGCGTGGACCCGCACGGCATCGACCAGATTGACAGTGTCGATGTCTCCGGACTGCGCTATGGCCGCATCATCGTCATGTCCGATGCCGACGTCGACGGCAGCCATATCCAGGTGTTGCTGTTCACGCTCTTCCTCAAGCACTTCCCGGCACTGGTCGAGCGCGGCCACATCCACGTCGCCCAGCCGCCGCTCTTTCGCGTCGATGTCGAGGCGCGCGGCCATACGCGCAAGGTGTATTGCCTTGATGAAGCCGAGAAGGAACAAACCCTCACCAAGCTGCGCGACGAAGGCGTTTCGGAAAACAAGATCACCGTCTCCCGCTTCAAGGGCCTCGGCGAAATGAACCCCGACCAGCTCTGGGAAACCACGCTTTGCCCCGATACTCGTCGCCTCGTGCCGTTCCAGGCCAGCCGCGAAACAATCAAGGAAATGACCACCACCTTCACCCTGCTCATGGGCAAGGGCGAAGCTGCCGGTCGCCGGGCGTGGATGGAAAAGGATGGCGGCCTGGTCGAGGCCGACGTCTGACGACAAAACCACAGGCCAATCTGTTACAAAAGATCACTCCCGGGTAGCCGTAAACCCGGGAAAATCCTGTCGGAGGATTTCCCGTCACGCCGGAATCAAAATTTCAGCAGGATCACGACATGAGCAAATCAATCGCCTTACCCGTCATCGTCACCGCCGCCTTGCTAGCTCTGGCCTTCACGCTCAACCCATCGCCCGAAAAGCACCGGGAAAAAATCAAACAGGTGATTGGCGAACGCAGCCAGATCGAGCGCGTACTCGGCATTGGCCACCTGACCTCATTTGTATCGAAATACCACTCTCTGGGTGTCGCCTCTTACACCACCGTCGACGACAAAATCACGTCAACCGGCCTCTTTGGCCTGGTCTTCGTACATGATTGATTCAAGCCGCCCCGCCACCAACATGCCCGATCAGATGCCACCTCTCCACATGGTCAGCCGGCGCCGCCTGCTCGGGGCCAGCCTGCTGCTACTGGGTGGCTGTGCCAGCCTGATGCCTGGCAAGCCGACCGTACCGGCCCGGCCCAAGATCGGCCTGGCGCTCGGCGGCGGCGCAGCACGCGGCTTCGCCCATATTGGCGTGATCAAGATGCTCGAGTCACACGGCATTGTCCCCGACTACGTGGTTGGCACCAGCGCCGGCGCAGTCGTCGGTTCGCTTTACGCCGCCGGCTACGACGCCTTCGTCATGCAGAAAATTGCCCAGCAGCTTGACGAGAAAATATTTGCCGACTGGACGCTCGGCGGGCGTGGCCTGCTCAAGGGTGAGGCCCTGCAGGAATTCATCAATCAGCATCTGAAAAACCGCCCGCTGGAAAAGCTCAACAAACCGTTTGCCACTGTTGCCACCGATCTCAATACGGGGGAACGCGTCGTCTTCCGGACCGGCGACTCGGGCATGGCTGTCCGTGCCTCAGCCGCCGTGCCGGGCGTATTTCAGCCCACCCAGTTTCGCGGCAAGAGCTATGTCGATGGCGGGCTGACCAGCCCGATCCCGGTTCAGGCTGCGCGTGAAATGGGCGCCGACATGGTTATCGCCGTGGACATCTCGGCCCGGGCCGAAGGCCAGCCGGTGGACAGCCTGACAGCCATCATCTGGCAAACGACAACGATCATGGGCAGCGTGATCGGAGCCAGCGAACTGCGCAGCGCCGACATCGTGATCCGGCCGACGCTGCCCTACGTCAAATCCTGGGATTTCGCCGCCCGCAACGACGCCATGCTCGAAGGCGAGCGCGCCGCCCAGGCCGCCCTGCCTGCGATCAAACAGAAACTCGGGCGTTGAGTCGACGGTATCGCCAAAGCATCACAAATTTCTGCCAAAATTCAATTTTTGAAACACTCCAGCGGATTCACCATGACCTACAAAGTCTTTGTCGACGGCCAGGAAGGCACCACCGGCCTGCAGATCAACGAATATCTCGCCAAACGCAGCGATGTCAGGCTGCTCAAGATCGACGCCGACAAGCGCAAGGATCTGGGCGAACGCAAACGGCTGATCAACGAATCCGACGTCACCTTCCTGTGCCTGCCGGACGAGGCTGCCAAGGAGTCGGTAACCCTCGTCGACAACCCGAACACCTGCATCATCGATGCCTCGACGGCACATCGCGTCAATCCAGACTGGACCTTCGGCCTGCCCGAACTGGCCCCCGGCCAGCGTGCCCGGATCCGCGCCAGCAAGCGCATCGCCAACCCCGGATGCCATGCCAGCGCCTTCATCCTGGCCTTGCGCCCCCTCGTCGTCGCCGGCCTGCTGCCGTCGGCCACGCAGATCGCTGCCAATTCGATCACGGGCTACTCGGGCGGCGGCAAGTCGATGATCGCCCACTACGAAAGCCCGGAACGCATCAATGCGCCGCGTCCGTACGCCCTCAGCCTGGCCCACAAGCACCTGCCGGAAATGCAGGCTTATACCGGCCTCACTGTCGCACCCATCTTCCAGCCCATCGTCGGGCCGTTCTACAAGGGTCTGGCCGTTACCGCCTATCTGCATCCGCAGCAGTTCACCCGTGCCGTGACCCCGGTCGACGTCCAGAAGATCATTGCCGACTACTACGCCAAGGAAGCCTTCATCCGCGTCCTGCCGGTCGATCTCGACGCCACCACGGCTGGCGGTTTTTATGATGTCGAGGCCAACAACGACACCAACCGCGTTGATATCGCCGTCTTCGGCAATGTCGAGCGCATGCTGGTGGTGGCCCGCCTCGACAATCTCGGCAAGGGCGCCTCGGGCGCTGCTGTTCAGGCCATGAACGTCCATCTGGGCGTAGAAGAAAGCCTCGGTCTGGTCTGATCCAAGACCTACCCCCATCAACCTGCCAACGGCGCTACCGCCTCGGCAGGTTTTTCTTTATCCATCGCACAGAAAGCCCATTCGATGAGCGATAGCATCACCACCTATGTCATCGGTCACATCACCATCAAGGATGCCGACCAATGGGCCAGCTACCGCAGCCAGGTGCCGGCAACGCTGGCCCCGTGGCAGGCCGAACTGGTCTTTCGCGGTGAAAAGCTGGCGGTGCTGGGCGGCGAACATCGCCACAGCGACACCGTCGTCATCCGTTTTCCCAATGCCGCGTCAGCCAATGGCTGGTTCAACTCGGCGGCCTATCAGGCCCTGATCCCGCTTCGCATGGCGGCAGCCGAGGTTGACCTGATCAGTTTCAGCGCGCCTGACGCATAGTTTCGAGGTAGTCGCGCGCGTATTGCGCACTGGCCAGGTCGAGTACCTGGGCAATCCGCTCGCTGCTCGTCACGACATTCTGCACGGCCTTGCCATTGCCTTTTCCATCGGCCGCCAGCCGGCCAATGGCACTATCGAAGAATATCCACTGATTTTTGGCCAGGCCGACCGCATCGCGACTGGCTGAGGAATTTTCGCGGGCACTGTCGAGTTCATTCAGACCCGTCGAAAACTCCTTGCGAGCCTGCTCGATGTCGACCAGCACGCCCTGGGCGCGACTGCCATCCAGAGCCACCAGATAGAGTCGGGCCAGGCGCTGGGAAAGCATGTTCAGGCGCGACGAAAGATCGATCAGGCGGCCCACCGAGGTTTCGCTCTCGGCTTCAATCAAGAGGCTCAGCTTGCCGGCATGAATCATCAACTCATCAGCCAGTTGGTTGACCCGTTCGCTGCTGGCAGGCCCCGGTGACTGTTTCAGGGCGGTGCGAATTTCCTGCCAAAGCTCGTCGCATCGGGCCAGTTCGCGCTGAACGCTGGCTTTTCTGGCGAAGCTGCCGAGACGGCTCAATTCGGCATTGATGTCAGCCACTGATACGTCAATCTGCTGTTGGGCCACCGCTGCGTTCAATCCCATGCCGGCCTGCTGGTAGAGTTTCGACAGGCGCTGAGCCTGCATGCGCAGACGCCCGGCACTGACGATATCGCTGGCAACCTGCCCGGCCCCGCCATCTTTTCCCGCCGCCCATGCGCCTTGTGGCAGGAATGTGGCCAAACTGGCGACCATCAGGAAGAGAACAGAAATGGTCTGGCGAACAAGGTGAAATTGCAGCATCGGGGAGCGGTATGGGTGATAAAAGGGCGTGCATTGGACCACGCCAACATTGCAGTCCCTTTACAAGCGCGCCGCTTGACCTATCATTCGCCCCACCATGTCCGACGCCTGCCCCCGCATCCTCGCCGTCATCCCGCCGATGACGCAGCTCAACACCCCCTACCCGGCGACCGCCTACCTAACCGGCTTTCTGCGCTCGCGCGGCTTTCACGCCGAGCAGACCGATCTGGCGCTGGCGCTGGTGCTCGAATTGCTTTCGCCAGAGGGCCTGCCCAAGATCAAGGCTGCTGCCGAAGCCATTCCTGGCAAGAAGCGTTCGAATACGCTGAAAATTTTTCTCAACGAATTCGACCGTTACCAGGCCAGCATCGGCCCGGCAGTTGCCTTGCTGCAGGGCCGCGATGGCTCGATTGCCCACCGCATCTGCAGCCGCGCCTTTCTCCCCGAAGGACCGCGCTTTGCCTCGCTCGACAACTATCTCGACGACGACGGCGGCGACCCGCTGGCCTGGGCCTTCGGTTCGCTCGGCGTACAGGACCGGGCGCGACATCTGGCGACGCTCTACCTCAACGATCTCGCCGATGTTCTGCGGGAAGCCGTCGATACCCGTTTCGAATTCGTCCGTTACGCCGAATCGCTGGCCCAGAGCCAGGCCAGTTTCAACCCACTGGCCACAGCACTGGCCGCGCCGCCAACATTGGTCGATACCACCCTGCAGCAGTTGACCCGAACCGCCATTGACCAGAGCCACCCGAGCATCGTGCTGATTTCCGTGCCCTTCCCTGGCTCGGTCTATGCCGCTTTCCGCATCGCCCAGACCATCAAGGCGGCAAATCCGAAGATCATTACCGTCCTCGGCGGTGGCTACGTCAATACCGAGTTGCGTGAACTCGCCGAGCCACGCGTTTTCGACTATTTCGATTACGTCATGCTCGACGATGGCGAAAAGCCGCTTCTCGCATTGTTCGAGCACCTTGCCGGCGAGCGGCCGCGCCTCAATCTGGTTCGCACCTTCACCCGCGTCGACGGCAACGTGCGTTATTTCAATGCCAGCGAGCCGGATATTCCTTTCGAGGAAGTCGGCACGCCAACCTGGGATGGTCTGCCGCTCGACCGCTATCTGTCCCTGCTCGACATGCTCAACCCGATGCACCGGTTGTGGTCGGATGGGCACTGGAACAAACTCACCGTCGCCCACGGCTGTTACTGGAAGAAATGCAGTTTCTGCGATGTCAGCCTCGACTACATTGGCCGCTACGATGCCGCCAGCGCCAAGGTTTTGGTCGACCGCATCGAGCAAATCATCGCCGAAACCGGCCATACCGGCTTTCACCTCGTGGACGAAGCCGCCCCGCCCAAAGCATTGCGCGCGCTGGCCGAAGAATTGCAACGACGCAATCTGGCCATTTCGTGGTGGGGCAATATCCGTTTCGAAAAATCCTTCACCCCGGAACTCTGCCTGCAACTCGCTGACAGCGGCTGCATCGCCATTTCCGGTGGTCTGGAAGTCGCCTCCGACCGCCTGCTGCAACTGATGAAGAAGGGCGTCTCGGTCGATCAGGTGGCGCGTGTCACCCGCGCCTTCACCGACGCCG
This sequence comes from Dechloromonas sp. HYN0024, assembly GCF_003441615.1. Taxonomy (NCBI): domain Bacteria; kingdom Pseudomonadati; phylum Pseudomonadota; class Betaproteobacteria; order Rhodocyclales; family Azonexaceae; genus Dechloromonas; species Dechloromonas sp. HYN0024. The sequence goes on from NZ_CP031842.1 coordinate 1,659,984, forward strand.
GCGTGCTCGTTCACGCCTACCTGATGTATGGATTCCCGACGCAGACCGTGCAGGACACCGTCGATGCCCTCGAATATGTCCGCCAGTTGTTTGCCGAAGGCTGCATCCAGTCCGGTTACTTCCACCGCTTCGCGTGCACGGTGCATTCGCCGGTCGGCATCAATCCGGCGGAATATGGCATCAAGCTGCAGCCGCTGCCCCCCGGCAAGTTCGCCAGAAACGATGTCCAGTTCATCGACCCTACCGGGGTCGACCACCACAGCCTCGGCAAGGGGCTGAACAAGGCGCTCTACAACTACATGCACGGCATCGGCCTGGATAGCGACGTGCGCAGCTGGTTCAGCGAAAAAGTGCCGCGCCCGACGGTGGCCCGCCACAAGATTTCGCGGGCGCTGTCGGCGCCGCATACGGTCTGAGATGAACTGGGAAAAGCCAACCCCGGCGGCGATCTCCGAGCGCGGCATGCGCGTCGCCCTGATCTTTGCCCTCGCCGCCGAGCGACTGACCGCTTTTTATGAATATGGCCAATGGCTGACCGAAGCCCAGGGCGCCAGCCTGGCAGCCGACTGGCTCAGTCGCTCGAAAAACAAGCTGCCGCTCAACGAACGCCGGCAACTTTCTGCCCTCAGCGACCACTTGGCCCGCCACATCGAAAGCAGCCTGTCACGCGAGGCCGGGATGTACACCGCCCACGAAATGATGGAGTCGCTCGACCCCAACCACCACTCGGAAATCGCCGAATCGCTGATGGTCGAATGCGAACGCCTGCTTGACGAAGAGCAGGCCGACTAGGCGGCAAAAACAAAAAGGCCCGTGCGAGAAAGGCCTTGGCGACGATTTCAACCGACGTTCAGAGCAGTTCCTTCGGGATGTTGCCCTCGTTGTCAGCCAGCTTCTGTAACACGGTCTTGTGCAGCCACATGTTCATCTGCGCCGAATCGGCCATCCTGTCGGCCGGGCAAGCCAGTTCAGTCGCCAGTTCCTTGCGGGCGGCCAGACTACTGTCCAGCCCGAGCAGCTTCATCAGATCGACGATCGATGTCTTCCAGTTGAGCTTTTCGGCATGCTGCGCGGCCATTCCTTCAAGTTTCGCCACGACATCGACCACACCCATAGCCATCGGGGCGACCACGGTAGCGGCAGCGGCGCTGACCGGAGCCGACTCAGCCATTACGGCCTGCGGCGCATCGCCAAAACCGAGTTTGGACAGAATATTGCTGAAAATTCCCATATCAACTCCTTGTTGTCGCCTGGTGCTCCGGCCAATCCGGAGCACCAGGCGATACTAAGGAGAATCAATGACCGGCTTGGTAAAGAATTATTAAAGCTTGACTCGCCACACCTGCCAAGCTGCCGTCAGGCGACATTCAGCGTTGCCAGCAAGGTGGTATCGACAATTTCAGCAATGCGGTCACCAAGACCCGCCAGTACGGCCGCGTTCACCTGCGCCGCCGGTATCGCTTTGCCATCCGGCCCCGGCAGATCTCGGGTGGCGCTGGCATCGGCCACGACGGCAACCCGACTGCCACGATGAAAGGCGTCACGGGTCGTCGAGTCGACACAGTTATGGGTCATGTAGCCGGCAATCAGGAGGGTTTCAATACCCCGCGCCTGCAGTTCGTCGGCCAGGCCGGTGCCCGAGAAGGCCGACGGCAAATGTTTGTGGATGACAAGTTCACCAGCGGCCGGGACCAGCCCATCGATGGGGGCGGCGCCGACTGAATCCGGGGCGAAGATCGGCGCACCGGCCGGGGCGCGGTGCAACACGTGGATGACGGCAACGCCGGCTTGATCGGCCCAGGCACGCAACTGGCGGGCTGTGGCACTGGCTGCGGCCTCATCAGGCAAGGCCAGCGGGCCCTGGCGATATTCGTTCTGATAATCGATCAGCACCACGGCAGTTTTGGCGGCGATCAGGGTGGCCCCGCTGTGCAGGCTGAGTGGCGCGCCGACAATCTGGCGCAGGGTGCGGGAATTCATAGGACATCTCCAATCAGGATATTGGCTTTACGGGCGGCTTGCGTTTCGCCATCGTACCCCCAGCTGTCGGCAGGTAGCTCGTGCAGCATGACGTACATTGGCGCATCACTCGGCCCGATGGCACCGGTCAGCATGGCTTTGGCGGCCGCAACGAATGCAGCCTTCTCCACCGTGCTGTTGGTGCCGGCAGTGATCATCGCCTGCAGACTGGCGGCGGCACTGACCGATAGCCCGTTGGCCGCACAGGCCCCCGCCGGCAACTGGCTGATGCAGACCACCGTCAATGCAGCTTCCTTGCGCAGAATGGTCTGCATCAGCCGCGTTGTTTCCTGCTGCAAGCGTTCAATCGTCACTGGCGGCACACTGGGGCCGGCCAGCATAATGTGGATCAGGGGCATGATTTTCTCCGTTTGAAGTGGTGGCTGCATCATTTCACCGGAGACTATTCGATACAATCCGTCTTACCGATAACAGTTTGTTGCCCTATGGAAACAATAAATCCGCTCGACCACCTCTCCGACCTTGCCGTATTTGTCCAGGTCGTCGATAGCCAAGGCTTTTCATCAGCGGCGCGGGCCATGGGACTGAGCAAGTCCGCCATCAGCAAGCGCATCAACCGCCTTGAGCAACAGCTTGGGCTGCGTCTGTTGCAGCGCACGACACGCGCCATGTCGCTGACTGAAGCCGGCCGCGTGCTTTACGAACGGGCGGCGCAGGGCGTCGCCCTACTCGACCAAAGCGCCCGTCTGGCCGCCGGCCTGATCGATGCGCCACGCGGCACCTTGCGGGTAACCGCCTCAGTCACCTTCGGCAAGCTCTGTCTGGCGTCGCTGATCCCGGAATTCCTTGCCCGCTACCCGGAGATCGAACTGCAACTGACCCTGCTCGACCGCTTTGTCGATCTGGTCGATGAAGGCTACGACGTCGCCTTGCGCCTGACCCGCACGCCACCCGAGCAGGTCGTCGCCAAGGCCCTGATGCCGGTTCGCTACCGCCTGTGTTCAACAGCCGAGGCGCTCAATGGCCGAAAAATCGAACACCCCACCGACCTGGCCGGCCACAACTGCCTGCATTACGGCCTGCGGGAATTCGGCAACGAATGGCGATTTCAGCGGGGCGACGAAGAAGCGCGGGTGAGCGTGACGAGTAACGTCGTGGTCAACAACAGCGAAGTCGTGCGCGACCTGCTGCTCGCTGGCCTGGGTATCGGCCTGGTCTGGAACTACGCCGTCGACCGGGAAATCGCCGATGGCCGACTCCTACCGCTCCTCCCGGAATGGACGCCGGTCGGCCCCTTCGGCCAGATCGCCTACGCCCTGTGGCTACCGCAGACGCACTTGCCACCAAAGATCCGGGTCTTCGTGGACTTCCTCGCGGAACACCTGCACGACACGCCGACCACCGACTTGAAGTAACATCGCGCCTGCCCGTCATTTTAGCGCCCCACCATGAGTGACCAATTGAATCTTTTCGACCCGAACGCTCCGCAAGCCGAGAGCAGCGAACCCACGCCCCCCTTGCCCAACGAAGCCGCTACGGAACTGCCTTTCGCTCTGATGGATATGCCTGCCGAGGCGTCTGCTGCCGAGCCCCCCGAGTTGCCGCCAGCAGCCAGCGGCCCAGCCTCGGACATCCCGTCGCCGGCCGATTACGCGGCCCGCCGCTATCTCGAATACGCAATGAGTGTTGTCACCGGCCGCGCCCTGCCCTCGGCCGCCGACGGCCAGAAGCCGGTGCAGCGCCGGATTCTCTACGCCATGCACCGGATGGGGCTGTACAAGAGCCCGCGCCATGTCAAATCGGCCCGCGTCGTCGGTGACGTGATCGGTAAATACCACCCGCACGGTGATTCCTCGGTCTATGACGCGATGGTACGCATGGCTCAGGACTGGAGCCTGCGTTACCCGATTGTCGACGGCCAAGGGAATTTCGGCTCACGCGACGGCGACAACGCCGCCGCCATGCGCTATACCGAAGCCCGCCTCACCCCCATCGCCGAACTGTTACTGGCTGAACTCGACGAAGGCACGGTGGACTGGAAGCCCAACTACGACGGGGCCAACGATGAACCGGCCCTGCTCCCGGCCCGCCTGCCCTTCTGCCTGCTCAACGGGGCATCGGGCATCGCCGTCGGCATGGCGACCGAGATTCCCGCCCACAACCTGCGCGAAGTGGCCAATGCCGCGGTCAATCTGATCCGCGACCCCGCTTTTAGCGAAGACCAGGTACTGGCCATGATTCCCGGCCCCGATTACCCGGGCGGCGCACAGATCATCTCGACCCCGGAAGAAATTGCCGCGACTTACCGCAGCGGTCGCGGCAGCCTGCGTGTGCGCGCCAAGTGGAAAATTGAAAACCTGGCCCGTGGGCAGTGGAAGCTGGTCATCACCGAACTGCCACCGGGCGTCTCCACCGCCACGGTACTCGCTGAAATCGAGGCCTGTTCCAACCCGGTGGCCAAGGAAAAAGCCGGCAAGAAGGTGTTCACACCGGAACAGCTCAATCTGAAAGCGGCTTTTCTGTCATCGATTTCTGAAAGCGGCGTGCGCGACGAATCGGGCAAGGAACATGCCGTTCGCCTCGTCATTGAGCCAGCCTCATCGCGTCAGGGTCAGGACGATCTGGTGCGCATGCTGCTCGCCCACACCAGCCTCGAAACCAACGCCTCGATCAACCTGACCGTTCTCGGCGTCAATGGCACGCCGCGCCAGGCCTCGCTCTACAGCATGATCGCCGAATGGTGCCGCTTCCGCCTTGCCACGGTCGAGCGGCGCACCCGCCATCGCCTGACCGCCGCTGAAAAACGCATCCATATCCTCGAAGGCCGGCTGGCGGTACTGCTTGATATCGACAAGGTGATCAAGGTCATCCGCGAGTCGGATGACCCCAAGGCCGACCTGATCAGTCATTTCAAGCTATCCGAGATTCAGGCCGAAGACATTCTCGAAATCCGCCTGCGCCAACTGGCCAGGCTGGAAGGCATCAAGATTGGCGAAGAACTGGCCAAGCTGCGTGAAGAAGCAGCCGGTCTCAACAAGCTTCTCGACTCCGAGGAGGCCTTGCGCGGCTGCGTGGCGGCTGAAATCGAAGCCGATGCAAAGAAATACGGCGACGACCGCCGCACCTTCATTGAAGCCGATGCCAAGGTCACCATGTCGGATGCCAAGACCGTCTCCATCGTTGACGAGCCGACCACCCTGATCGTCTCCAAACACGGCTGGCTGCGCTCGCGTCAGGGCCACAATATCGACCCGACGCAGCTGAGCTTCCGCTCCGGTGACAGCCTGCTCGCCTGCCTGCCCTGCCGGACAGTCGACAACCTGATCCTGCTCGATACCAATGGTCGTGCCTATTCGATCCCCGCCTCAGACATCCCCGGCGGCAAGGGCGACGGTATTCCGGCCACCTCGCTGGCTGACTTCCAGGATGGCGGCAAGCCCTGCCTGGCTGTCGCCATCAAGAACGAGGCGCTTTATCTGGTGGCTGCCAGCGGTGGTTACGGCTTCCGTTGCAAGGGCGAAGACATGCTCTCGCGGGGCAAGGCGGGCAAGGCCTTCATGACCCTGGCGGAAGGTGAATTGCCAGTCGTCTTCGCACCGGCGCCGGAAGGTGAAATTGCCTGCCTGACCAAAGACGGCCGAGGGCTGGTCTTCAATGTCGATGAAATCCGCCTGCTGCCGAAAGGCCGTGGCCTCAAGCTGATCGATGCAGACCCGGGCAAGACGGCCCTAGAAGAAATCATTCCGGTCGTTGATGGTATCGCCGGCAAGCTCAAGGGCGAACGGCTGGTGCTGTGTCGCGGCAATCGCGGTGGCAAGGGCAAGCCGCTCAAGGCACCGCGAAAATAATTCGACCGAACCTCCGGGCTGGCAGCAACTCTAAAATGACGGATAATATGCGCCGGAAGCTGCCTGCCTCGCCCGACGGGTGCACTCAGCAGCCCGACGCCTTTACACATGGAGTTTAGATGTCTCGTACCCTGATCCTGGTCATCGAATTTTTAGTCGTCACGGGCTTATGCTTCAGCATCGGGATGTATCTTGCGACCCGCTTTGAGCAGAAAAAGAAAACCAGGCGTCGTAACCTGAATCCGCACTCGCTACCGATGTCCGCCTTTTCGGTGTTCGATCATCCGGCTGCCCGCAAAACAGCCAACGACGACCCGCTGGAAGAAGCCGAATTGTTCATGATCTACGGCAAGAAGGTAAAAGCGCTGGAAGTACTGAGGGATGCGATGCTCAAAAAGCGGGTCACCCGGGCCCAATACGAAGCCTTCAAAGCCAATCACGGAATCGATTAAACTACTTTAACAAAAAACAAAAAGCCCCTGAATTCAGGGGCTTTTTTATTCAACCGGAGATTAACCCAGGAGATTGGCGCTTAACTTAGGCAGCCTTCTTGGCCTTCGGTGCGGCGACGACGTTGGCAGCCTTCATCGTGGCGGTGGTGGCGGCAGCAACGCTGGCTTCAGCAACTTCAGCAGCCTGCTTGGCAGCCTTGTTGAGGCCTTCGTAGGCTTCGTTGGCGGTCTTGATTGCAGTCTTGACAGCAGCAACGGCAACTTCGGAACCAGCCGGAGCGGATTCGAGGGCCTTTTCAACCAGACCGGAAACCTTGGCGGTGTTTTCAGCAACCTTGGTTTCGACTTCCTTGGCCAGCTTGTCCTTGGTTTCGGCAGCGATGGCGATCACGTTGCGCGAATATTCCATGCCCTTTTCGATGGACGGGGAAGCCATACCCTTTTGCAGGCTGACCAGCGACTGAACATCCTTGGCACCCAGAAGGGCGTTGATGTTAGCCATGGCGCCTTCGAAAACGGAACGGGCAGCGGCCAGGTTCAACAGGGCCAGACGCTCGATACCATCAAAGGTGGTGTTGGCGAAGAACAGGGCGGAATTGATACCGGACTTGGCGAAATCTTCGGGCTTGGTAAACATGGTTGATTCTCCTGGAGTTGGGGTAATTTTTTACCGCAGCCTTTTATGTTGCACTGCAGCATGACTCCATTCTAGCCAACCGAAACCGCTTGTCAACAGCTTTTTGTGCACCGCACCAATTCACGAAAACAAGTGTTGGATATTCCCGACATTTCAGTCGGGGCGCGGCCCCAGGCCCAGTCTGTGGAGTATTGCCGTCATCGCTTCGGCGGCACCGAGAGGCAGGTTGTAATCGACAATATCGGACAGCATGGTACGGGCCGGATTGATTTCCACCGTCGGTATGCCACTGTCGGCAGCCAGAACGACCGGCTGCGTGATATAGGGAAAGATGCTGGATGTCCCAATGGTAAAAACCATGTCGAAACCATCCTGAAAGGCATCGATAAAGCGATCCAGCGGCTCCTCCGGCAACGCTTCGCCAAAAAGCACCACTTTCGGCCGCAGAACTGCGCCGCATTGGGGACACAGCGGCGGCACCTCGCGGCCACTGAGGTCGGCGGCAGCCTCCTCATGGCTGCATTCGGTACATTCGAGTTCCTGCAGATTGCCGTGAATTTCAATGATTTCCAGGCTTCCCGCCTGACGGTGCAAACCATCGACGTTCTGGGTAAACACCATGACCCGATCAAGGTATTGATCGAGCAGAGCAATGGCCAGGTGGGCCGCATTCGGCCTCGCACCGCGACAGTTCTCCTCGATCTGGATCAGGTACTTCCACGTAATGTCAGGCCGTACAGCAAAGACATCGCCGGACAATGCATCCTCGATGCGCAAGCCCTCTTCCGTGGTTTCGCTGTCATAGAGACCACCGACGCCACGATAGGTTGGCAATCCGGAATCGGCAGAGATGCCGGCCCCAGTGATGAAAAGGACTCTGCGCGCATGACGAAGATGCTCGGCCACGCCATCAAGCGCTGCCTCAATGGCCGGCGAATACGACTGCATCGATAAGGCCGAAGCCGCTTACTGGATCAGGAAACGGGTAAACAAGGCTTCCTTGACCCCGGTCTTTTCGTCTTCGTGAATGGCATGGTTGGCCAGTTCGACCAATTCCTCGATCAGTTCCTTCTTGCCAGCCAGGGTGCGCAGCTTGGTGGCATCCTTGCCTGACAGCAAAAGGATGATCTCGTGCTGGATCTGCGGCTTGTGGGCAGCGATCAAACCGGCAGCTTCCGGTGTAGCCGGCTCAAGAATCAACCCGAACTGCAAAAAGTTTTCTTTCCCGAGATTGACCGTGAATACCAGAGGCTCGGGCGCGCCACCACCGCCGTGATCGCTAGCCATTGCCGGTAAGGGCAGGAACAGCGCCAGGACGAGCAGGATGGGCGCTAAGCAAAATCTGGCAAACCGGGGAGCGACGTTCATGACAATCCTAAAAATGATAGTTATCTCATCAGCAGACCCGGACTTTATACCGCCACGACATTAAAAAAGCCACCCTGACTGCGACGCCTAACGGCTGAAAGCCATTTCGACGTATAAAAACCGCAAAATTCCCCCTCCCCGGCATACCGGCGTATATTTCGCCCTTCGTCTTCGGCCGCCCCTCGAAATTCGGCCTTGTACCGCCAAAACTCCCGCAAAATCATGCCCCTTCCCAGCTTCGACCCAGCCCTCTATCCAACCCAGCTCGCCAGCAAACTCGCCCATTTCGAGCAAACCTTCGCCTCGCTTGGCGTCAACAACACTGTCGCCCATGCCTCGACGCCGCTGCACTACCGCCTGCGCGCCGAATTCCGGATCTGGCACGAAGGCGACCGCCTTGATTACGCCATGTTCGATCCGGAAGACCCGAAGGTGCCGATCACCCTCGATACCTTCCCCCCGCCGCTGAGTCCATCTGCACCCTGATGCCGCGCCTGCGTGAGCGCCTGGCCACCAGCGAAACCCTGCGCCGCCGACTGTTCCAGGCTGATTTCCTGGCCACCCTGAGCGGTGACATGCTGGTCACCCTGATTTATCACCGCAAGCTCGATACCGACTGGGAAGCCGCCGCCGGCGAACTGGCCGCCGAACTCGGCATCCAGCTCATCGGCCGCAGCCGTGGCCAGAAGATTGTGCTGGGCCGCGACTGGGTCCTCGAAGAATTTGAACTGAATGGTCGCCAGCTGCGCTACAAGCAGGTTGAAGGAAGCTTTACCCAGCCCAATGGCGGCGTCAATCGCCAGATGCTGGGCTGGGCCTGCCAGCAGGCGGCCGGTATCGGCGGCAATCTGGTCGAACTGTATTGCGGAAACGGAAACTTCACCATTGCCCTGTCGCCCCTGTTCGATCAGGTACTGGCCACCGAAGTCAGCAAGTCGTCCGTTCATGCCGCCCAGTACAACCTGGCCGCCAATCAGGTCGAAAACGTCGCCATTGCACGCATGTCGAGCGAGGAATTCAGCAATGCCCTGGCAGGCCGCGAAGAATTCACGCGACTCAAGGATATCGACCTGGCTCCGTTCCGCCACGCCACGCTTTTTGTCGACCCGCCGCGCAGTGGTCTGGATGCTGTCACCCTCGAACTGGCCCGCGGCTTCGACCGTATCCTGTACATTTCCTGCAACCAGCAAACCTTGCACGACAATGTCACCGCCCTGCATGACACGCACAGCATCAGCGCCTCAGCAGTTTTTGACCAGTTTCCCTACACGCACCATCTGGAGTGCGGCCTGCTGCTGACGCGGCGCTGATTTCTTTCTCTGCACGTCAGTCGGCCGCCGGCCGACTGCAACCCAGTGATGCTCAACAAGATCACCACGCCCCCGGGATTTCCCATGAAAAAGACTGATCTCTACAAAAACCTTGCCAGCAAGATCGACCGCAACATGAAACAGGCCGGCACGCCGGACCGTTTCAGCCAGGGCGCGCTCCTCGACCGCAAGGAACAGCGCAAGCTCGACCAGGCCAAGGGCCTCATCCCCTTTGCCGTCAAGCTCGATGCCCAACTCGCCGAACAACTGCGCAGCCTGGCCGAAAGCCACGAAGGCGGCCTCAATGCAGTGGTTGAAAGTCTGCTGCGCAAGGGCCTCGCCGCCAGCGTTTAAAGTTGTTCACCCTGCGCGCGGGTTAAACTCGCCCCACTGACATTACCTGCCCCGCTCATGACTTTTTCTACCCTCGGCCTTGCCGACACCCTGCTCCAGTCGCTCGAAGCACTTGGCTACACGACACCGACACCGATCCAGACGCAAGCCATCCCGGCCATTCTCGAAGGCCGCGACCTCATGGCGGCTGCCCAGACCGGCACCGGCAAGACGGCCGGCTTTGCCCTGCCCATCCTGCACAGCCTCGCGGCCGATGGCGTCAAGGTCGGCAGCAACTCGGTCCGCGCCCTCGTCCTCGTGCCGACGCGCGAACTGGCCGAACAGGTCCATGCCAGCTTCCGCCAATATGGCGAACACACCGGCGTCAGTACCTATGCCGCCTACGGTGGCGTCAGCATCAATCCGCAGATGATGCGCCTGCGTCGCGGCGTTGATGTCCTGGTCGCCACGCCCGGCCGTCTGCTCGACCTCTACAGCCAGAACGCCCTCAAGCTCAACAAGGTCCAGGTCCTCGTCCTCGATGAAGCCGACCGCATGCTCGATCTCGGCTTTGCCACCGAACTCGATGCGGTTTTTGCCGCCCTTCCCAAAAAGCGGCAGACCCTGCTCTTCTCGGCTACCTTCTCCGACAACATCCGCAGCCTCGCCAAGGCCCGCCTGCGCAACCCGCTGAGCATCGAGGTCAGTCCGCGCAACAGCACGGTCAAGGCAGTCAAGCAGTGGATGGTGCCGGTCGACAAGAAGCGCAAGACAGAGCTTTTCCTGTTCATGCGCAAGGACCGGCGCTGGGGCCAGGTGCTGGTCTTCGTCAAGACCAAGCGCGGCGCCGATGAACTGGTCGGCATCCTGCACGCCAAGCGCATCAAGGCCGACGCCATCCACGGCGACAAGCCCCAACCGGCCCGCCTGCGCGCCCTCGAAAGCTTCAAGGCTGGCGAAGTGCAGATTCTCGTCGCCACCGACGTCGCTGCCCGCGGTCTGGATATCGACGACCTGCCCCAAGTCGTCAATTTCGACTTGCCCATCGTCGCCGAAGACTACATCCACCGCATCGGCCGTACCGGCCGCGCCGGTGCCACCGGTGAAGCCATTTCGTTGGTTTGCGCCGACGAAGCTCCGCTCCTCGCGGCCATCGAAACGCTACTCAAGCAAACCCTCAGCCGCGAAGAAGAACCGGGATTCGAACCCGATCACCGCATTCCACTGACCGGCGCTGCCGCCATCGCGGCCAAGAAGCCCAAAAAACCGAAGGTCGCCGGTGGCCGGGGCGGCAAAGGCACCCCGAGCAATTGGGTCGGCTTTGATGACGCGCCCAAGCGCCCGTCTGCCCGCCCCGGAAAAAGTCCCCGGCCAGCAGGAAAAACCGGCCAGAAGCCGAACCGGTCGGGTGGTCGCTAAAGAAAATCGTGGCCAGCAATTAATCAAGGCACTTCACGCGAAGTGCCTTTTTCATGTGCCTCGCCCCCGGTGTGGGCATTTTTTCGGCAGCGGCCAGGCGTTTACGCCAGTGCTAACGCCTCATTCGCCCCGGAAACAACGCGATTGCGTCCTGTCGCCTTGGCCAGATAAAGCGCCTCATCGGCGCAATGCAGCAAATGGTCGAGATCGTAACCATCGCTCGCCACACCGATACTGACCGTATTGCTCACCCCGACGCCCGCGCCGAGGACCGGGGTTGCTGCATAGGATTTGCAGAAACGCTCGGCCAGCGCCTGCGCTTCGGCCAGGGTCGTATCCGGCAGAAGCATGGCGAACTCCTCGCCGCCCATCCGCCCACACACATCGGATTTGCGCAGGCTTCCCTTCAGTTGATCTGCCAACGCGCGCAAAACCGCGTCACCGACTGAATGACCAAACTGGTCATTGATCTGCTTGAAATGGTCGGCATCGATCATCGCAACGCTCAAAGGAAGCTGGTTACGTTCACAATAGGCCGCCAGGGTCTGACCATGCTCGAAAAATGCCCGGCGGTTTTCCAGTCCGGTCAATTCATCCGTATGCGCCATCATCTCCGCCCTCTGCTTGGCGGCCGACAGGCGGTAGGTCAATTTGAAATTCTCGCTTTGCGCGGCCGATAACGCCGCACTGGCTCGGACCAGTACGATCATGTAAAACAATGCGGCGACGCCCAGCCCCGTCTCCACGGGCAGACCGCCAAAAAGGAACCAGACTGTGGTTGGCAGCAGAACGCTGGCCATTGACCCGGCCACCATGTAGGGCCGCGCCGAGTAATGCAAGAAGGCACCGGCCGACATTCCCAACAGAATGGTGAATTCAATCAACCGATAGACCAGCGAGCTTTCCCGGACAATCAGCAGCACGCCAAGCCCCCAGGCCAGCGTCGTGAACATCAGCGTCACGGCATAGCGGGTTTCCCAATCGAGTATCTCCAGGCCTGCCGGCCTGCGTCGCCGATGCAACCAGAACAGCCCAAAGCGCATGATGGTGCCAAGGCAGATAGTGGCCAGCCACCCGACCAGCAAGTCATGCCTGACTTCGCTCCAGATCAGCTGACACAGCAGCAAGGCCACGATGAGACTGATGAAGACGGCCGGATATGACTGCTCGTACAGCAGATGGAGCTGGTCTGCCCGGACGCGGGCAGCCAAACCCGGCTCATCATCTTGCGGAGGGGGAAAATCCATATTTTTCATGGGAGGCTGACTATGCGATGACACCTGACTCAAGTCAAGCGATGGCACCGTCATTCTCGATATTTCAGCCAATAGACTGAGCTTGCGACATAGCCAGCCCAAATTCATGAACCTGCGTGGTGACCGCACAACAAGTTCCAGTGCCCGACAAACCAATGCCCAGCCAGCATCGTCGTCAGAATTATCCGGATGTGAAACGCCTCAAACGACACAATCGTTTTCATAATTTTCGGAATAATGATAATTTCCCCACAGTAGAGAATTATTTAATCAACCTAAAATAGGTCAATAGACTCTCGGAACACCCGCCATCGCTGAACCTCAGGCGGGCTGACGCTGGACGCAAACATGACGCTAACCGATTCCAGTCACAATTCCCGAGCGGCCATGGCGGCCGTCGTCCTGTTTCTGGTATTCGATTTTTCAGCCCTGGCGCTGAATTTCTGGCTGACCTCGAAAATCGAGCGGCAAGCGATTGGCATCAATCTGGCGGGACGGCAACGCATGCTCTCCCAACGTATGGCCAAGGTACTCCTGCAACTCGAGGATGCGCGGCAAGACGGCACCGACCCGAGTACGCCATTGGCCGAACTGAAAGTCACCCACGATCTATTCGACCTGACGCTGCAGGGATTTTCCCAAGGGCACCAGACATTCGGTGGTGCCAATGAAGAGATTTTTCTCGAAGCAGTCAATGGCGAAGAGGCCAGGAATGTCCTTGTTCAGGCCAACGCAGTCTGGCTACCGTACCGTGAGATGGTTCTGGCGGTCATACAGGGGGGAGCGGGCAATCTGGGTACGACGCTGCCACCCGCAGCCACCTACGCAAAGCAGCACAACCTTGAAATTCTGGGTCTGATGAATCGATTGACTACAGAACTCGAACGGCTAACCAAGGCCGAAGCAGTGCAGGTACGTATCTATCAGGGTGCGGCTTTCATATTGGCGCTGATTAACTTCATCGGGGCTTTTTTTCTGTATTCCCGGCGCATCGGAGAAGCCACCAAGAACCTGGGCCTGCTAGATGAAATTCTCAACAAGGTCTCGGCCAGTGTCATGGTGCTCGGTGAAGACGGGGCGACCATCATCATGGCAAACCGTACGGCTAGAGCCTTGTTCTGCTATCAGGACGACATGGTGGGACGGCGGCTCGATACGCTGGTCTCCGGCAAGGAGGGGAACATGATAGGCCTCCGCAAGGATGGCACCAGTTTTCTCGCCATTACGGAACGCACTGAGGCCCACCTCGGCAGCAGAAAGCTATATATCGAGACCATTCTTGATATCACGCAGCAACGCATGACCGAAGAACATCTGAGCAGCCTGGCCTACCACGACCTCCTGACCAAACTGCCCAACCGGCTGCATTTCGATGACCGGCTGAACGTCGAAGTCGACCATGCCCAACGTAAGGGGCAGACCCTTTGCGTGCTGTTTATTGACCTGGACGGCTTTAAGTCGGTTAACGACACCTATGGTCACGAAGTCGGCGATCTTCTCCTGCAGGATGTCGCCGTGCGGCTCATGCGATGTTTGCGCGAAAGCGATACGATTTCCCGCCGTGGCGGCGATGAGTTCACCGCCATCATCAACGATGTCGGCTCCCGCGAAAACTGCGCCAAGGTAGCTCAGGTCATCGTTTCGCAACTGGCCAAGCCATTCTCCATCAAAACGCATGAATTACGGGTCGGTGCCAGCGTCGGCATCAGCGTCTACCCGACCGATGGGGTGGATGGCCAGTTGCTGCTCAGCCGGGCCGACGAGGCCATGTACAAAGCCAAACAGGAAGGCCGGGGCCGTTATTGCTTCTATTCGATGCCCTCGAATGAGGAAGCCACGCCAGTCTAATAAGCGGTCACTAGGGCGAAAACGAGCAAAACCTGACAACCAGCCGCCAAAGACGCGCGCTGGAAACGAAAAAGCCACCCGAAGGTGGCTTTTTCATGAATTTTTGGTGCGCCCGGAGCGATTCGAACGCCCGACCCCTTGGTTCGTAGCCAAGTACTCTATCCAGCTGAGCTACGGGCGCACACCTAAACTGCTTTTACCTCTACTGCCTGTCGCTAGCCAAAACTATCGACATTTGTCCTGATGGTGCGCCCGGAGCGATTCGAACGCCCGACCCCTTGGTTCGTAGCCAAGTACTCTATCCAGCTGAGCTACGGGCGCACTGTCAGAGCGGCGCATTATACGGAGGTTGGCGTAGAATGCAAGGTTTCCGCCGAAAAAAGCTGATGTCTTTTTCCTTCGTTCGCATGCCGAAGTACCCCGAGTGCTGGTCGAGTTGCGGCTCGTGCGCGAGTGGCGACATCTTCATTCTGGAATTGCTGGTGACAGTTGGCGAGATGGTGCAGCGGGACGACAACATCCTGACGCTGGAAACCGGCAAGGTAGCGCTGGACATTCCCAGCCCGCACGCCGGCCGGGTGGTGCAGATTCATGTCACAGAGGGCGATACGGTCGATGAAGGCGGGCTACTGGTAACCCTGGAAACAGTCTGAGAAACGCCTTGAAGCCGCCGGACTCGCCCTCTGCCATCACTTTGGGAGATCGACCTCCATGGCATTGCGCACTTCACGTACGCCATGCACATTGCTGGCAAGATCCAGGGCACGACGCAAGGCGTGCTCATCGGGCACCGAGCCGCCGACCGTAACGACCGACGACTTGGTGACGACGCGCAAGTGCGAACCGGCCAGACCAATGTCGGTGCGCAGCAGGGTTTCCACTCTGTCATTGAGCGCCATGTCCTTGGCCTTGGTGTTGGCGATCATCGCAGCCAGCACTTGCGGGTCGTCAGTGGCGAAGGCCGAGAGGCCGAGGCCGGCCAAGGTGGCTGCCGCGGTAATGCAGACGATCATGAGTTTTCGTTTGAGCATGAAGATTCCCTTCTTGTGTGATCTGTCACCCACACTATGCAAAGGCCATGCCAAAAAACAATTTATATTTAGTATCAAATAGTTAAACAACGACCAACGGACCTGGAAGGCATCTTCTGTCGCCCTGCGGCGACAGATATTGACGGTATGGATCGGCCTTAGGCCGGACCGGGCCTGTCGCCAGCTGCTGGCGGGCTTTCGGTTTCACTGCGGAACATGGCAGGTGTCAGGTCATGTTTCTGCAACAGGCGGTAAAACTCGGTCCGATTACGATCAGCCAGGCGGGCGGCATCGGCGACGCTACCATCGGTCAGCTTGAGCAACTGGACGAGATAATTGCGCTCAAACCGCTGTTTGGCCTCGGCATAGTTCAGGGTATCCATCGACGGCACGCGCAGGGCGCGCTGGACGAGGGTCAGGGGAATGAGCGGCGTCGAGGTCAGTGCACAGCTTTGCTCGACGACGTTGAACAGTTGCCGGACATTGCCTGGCCAGGCCGCCGTGGCAAGCGCCTCAAGGGCCTCAGGGGCGAAGCCGTTGACCGGCTTGCCGTATTTTCCGGCGAGGAGTTGGACAAAATGCATGGCGAGCAGCGCAATGTCCTCGCGTCGCTCGTCAAGGCGGGGCAAGGTCAGCGAAACAACGTCAAGGCGGTAATAGAGGTCTTCGCGGAACTGTCCCTCCGCCATCGCGGCATCGAGGTCGCGGTGGGTTGCCGAGAGCAGACGGACATCAACCGGCTCGGCCTTGGTCGTGCCGACCGGGCGCACGACGCGTTCCTGCAGGACACGCAGGAGCTTGACCTGGAGAGCCAGCGGCATGTCACCGATTTCATCGAGGAAGAGCGTGCCACCGTTGGCCGCCTGGAACAGACCGACACGGCTGGCTCCGGCCCCGGTGAAAGCCCCCTTGGCATGACCAAAGAGTTCGGACTCGAGCAATTGTTCCGGAATCGCGCCGCAGTTAATAGCCACGAAAGGCCCCTTGGCACGCGGACTGGCCCGGTGGATGGCGCGAGCCAGAACTTCCTTGCCGGAGCCGCTTTCGCCACGGATCAGGACGCTGGCATCGGAAGCAGCAACCATGCGCGCTTCGGCCATCAGCTCGGCCATCTTGCTGCTGCGGAAGATGACGCCGCTCATCCAGCTGTCGTCGCCCTTCCCGGCCTCGCCGGGCCGCTCACCGGATTCGGAATTTGGTGCCGAGAGTTGCAGGGCACGGTCGATTTTTTCGAGCAGGATCTGGCTGTCGAAGGGTTTGGTCAGGTAGCCAAAGACACCCCGCGATGTCGCATCGACTGCATCGGGAATATTGCCGTGGGCGGTCAGCAGGATGACCGGCAGCGTTGGCCGGGTGCGGCGGATTTCCTCAAACAAGGCCAGACCATCAAGTCCGGGCAGGCGGACGTCGCTGACGACAACGCGCGGCGGATCGACAGCAATCTGCGCCAGCGCCTGTTCAGCCGAACCAACGGCGGTGACCCGGAAGCCCCTGGCACGCAGACGCATGGTCAGCAGCTTGAGGATATCCTCGTCATCGTCCACGACCAATACATGTGCGCCGCCGGCCGTCATCGTCTTGCTCCTTCGGGTTTGCCGGGCCGCGGTCGCGGAATCAGCGATTTTTCAATGTTGGCCAGGCTGTCGAGCTTGTCCTGCAACTCGGCACTCTTGCGCTGGCTCTCTTTCAGTTGCTGACCCTGTCTTTCCAGCTGAATTTCAAGCTTGATGCGCTCGCCATAGTTGTCGGCAAGCTGTCGGGCGAGCGGGTGAAATGTCTGCGCCGCCGGTTCCGTCGACTTCAGGACACCCTCGAGTATTCCATGCCCCCTGGCGAGATCCTGCTGGACACGCGGATGGCCGAGCAGCATGGCGATCCTGACCTGGTTAAAGGGGGTCTGCGGCAATGCACCGAGCACCGTACGCTCCCGGGTAAGCTCGGCAGGTGTCAGGCGCGACAGCCCCTGAGAATAGGCCAGGGCCGCATCGGGGCTGGTGTCCTCCAGATGCAGTTTCCTGGCTAGCGGGCCGGACGAGCAGGCCGTCATGGTCACCCCGAGGGCGAGCGCCCAAAGGAGGATGGCAACTTGGCGAAATGACGTACTAAGGCTACTGCTCATCGGGTATTTCCACACAAAAATGGGCACCCACGGCTTGCGGAATGAGGTGCACAGTCCCACCCATCGCCCGCACCAGCTCACGCACGATGGACAAGCCGACACCGCTGCCTTGTCGGGGGGCCGGGGCCATGCGCTGGCCCTGAACAAAAGGATCGAAAATACGCTGCCTGTCCTCTTCGGCTACACCCGGTCCCTGATCAACGCAGTCAAAGCGCCAGAGGCCTTCGCCATGGCTGACAGCGAGGCGGACTTCACCGCCTTCCGGGCTGAAGTCGATAGCGTTCGACAACAGGTTATCGAGCACCACGGTCATTTTGTCGCCATCGAGCATGGCCGACTCCTCGGGGCTATCGATAATCACCTTCAGATGCCGCGACTGGCTGTGCAACTCACGGCGCTGCGCCACCGCATCAAGCAGCTTGTGCAGCCGGGTCGGCGCAATTTGCAGGCGGCGCGCCTCGAAGGCGGCAGCGTTGAGCGTCAGCAGGCTTTCGATCTGCACCTGCAAACTGGCGACATTGTGCTGAAGAATATCGACCACTTCGCGCTGTCCGGCGGCCAGCGTACCGGGAACCTCCTCGCGCAGCAGGGAGACTCCTTCCTTGAGCGCGGTCAGCGGTGTTTTGAGTTCGTGCGAGACGTGCCGCAAGGCACGTTCGCGATCAGCCTCCAGTTCGGCCAGGCGTTGCCGCAACCAGTCGAGGCGCTTACCCAGCTGGCGCAGGTCGGCCGGGCCGCCGACCGTGACCGCTTCATCGAAACGGCTGGCACCGAGCCGGATGATCGCCTGTTCAAGATGGCGAACCGGCCGGACCAGCCACCAGCCCATAGCCAGGGCGACCAGCAGCGCGCCGACCAGAGCGAGACCGATGCGTACACCCAAACGCATCCGGTTGGCCTCCAGCTCATCGAGCGCCGCCCGATTTTGCGCTTCGATCCAGCGCTGCCCGGCCTGCTTCAGCAGGCCATCGAGCTCGGCCATGCGGGCCAGCAGGGGAATAATTTCGGCCTGCGGGATATTTTGATCAAGGCCACTGCGCAACGCCTCGGCCACCATGCGCCAACCGCCGAGCAAAGGAATAAGCGGCTCGGCAACCTGCGTATCGAGTCGATCAATGACGGCCAGCGACTGACTGAGATGCTCGTCAAAGCGCTGGCGGAAAACCGGGCTGTCGAGCACCAGGTATTGCCGTGCGCTGCGCTCAATATCGACGGTGCGCTCACCGAGTTCCTGGATAGATGCCGTCAGCTGAACCGCCAGTTCGCTGCTGCGCCGGTTCTGATCGACCAGGCGCTCGACAACCAGCCAGCTTTGCACCGCCGCCCCGCCGAGGAGCAGGACGATCAGGGCAAAGCCAAGCAACATCCCCTGGCGAAAGGAAATTCGATTCATCGGCACTCAAGTGTCCAAAACTGAAGTTTATACGGCCCGCGCCACAGAGGGCGCTGAAAACGGCTCGACAGGAGCCCCCGTCGGGCACCATTTGTTCATCCGTTATTACTTTCAAATCAATAGATTAGAAACATGTCCTGATTTTACGACAAGGCCATGGCCCTGATCAGCCCACTTTCCCGGAAAAGCCAAAAATAGATGTCGCAAATTCACGACAGATAGGCCTCGAAATTCTACAAACAGCTTTCAAATAAATATCTAATCAACTGAATAAATTGATTATTTAAATCATGGCACGCTTATCGCGTTAAGGATCTGGTCAGCTATCGACAAAAACCACAAGACGGGAGTCCCCATGTTCAACAAACCCACCATCACCAACCGCAATGACCTCATCACCCGCCGCGAGGTCAACAACATTCTCGGCAATACAACCACGCCTGCTGCTGCATCAGCCACCCCGGCCAATGCGCCAGCTGCAGCAAGCGTTACATCAGACAAAGCAGAGACCGCCAATCCGACCGAAAACGTCATGGGTGCCCGCCTCATCGTCGGCCCCGATGTCAAACTCAAGGGCGCCGAAATTCTCGACTGCGATACGCTGGTGGTCGAGGGACGCGTCGAGGCCACCATGGACAGCCGGGTCATCCGCATTGCCGACAATGGCTCGTTCTCCGGCAAGGTCAGCATCGACATCGCCGAAATACACGGCACCTTCGAAGGCGAACTGACGGCACGCTCGCAACTGATCATTCACGCCACCGGCAAGGTGCATGGCAAGATCCGCTACGGCAAGCTGGTCATTGATGAAGGGGGCGAGCTGTGTGGTGATATCAACGCCCTTTCGGCCGAAAAGTCGCCCTCTTTTCACCGCCGCGACGAAGCGGCAACGACGCTGACCGCTGTCGTCGGCTGAATCCCCCTCAACCACGCATCGTTGAGGGCAATAAGGCCGGCCACCGGTCTTTTTCCCCCTTAAGCCCGGCAAATGACCAGCCCCCCGCCACTCGGGAGGCTGGTCATTTGCCTTGAAGCCTCGTAGACTCCGCGCATCATTAATATTTACGACGACAGGTAGGCTCAATGGCTCAATACGTAATGTCCATGCTCCGCGTGAGCAAGATCGTCCCGCCCAAGCGGCAGATCATCAAGGATATTTCCCTCTCTTTCTTCCCCGGTGCCAAGATCGGCCTGCTCGGCCTGAACGGCTCGGGCAAATCGACCGTGCTCAAGATCATGGCCGGCGTGGACAAGGAATACGACGGCGAGGTGCAGCACCTGGCCGGCGTTTCCATCGGCTATCTGCCGCAGGAGCCGGTGCTCGATGCGGCCAAGACGGTGCGCGAAGAAGTTGAATCGGCCATGGGCGAAGTCATGCAGGCCCAAGCCAAGCTGGACGAGGTATACGCCGCCTACGCCGATCCGGAAGCCGATTTCGACAAGCTGGCTGAAGAACAGGCCCGCCTGGAAGCGATCATTGCCACCGCCGGCTCCGACACCGAAGCCCAGATGGAACTGGCTGCCGATGCCCTGCGCCTGCCGCCCTGGGATGCCGTAATCGGCGTCCTCTCCGGTGGCGAAAAACGCCGCGTCGCCCTGTGCAAGCTGCTCCTCGCCAAGCCCGACATGCTGCTCCTCGACGAACCGACCAACCACCTCGACGCCGAATCGGTCGAATGGCTGGAACAGTTCCTCGTCCGCTTCCCCGGCACTGTCGTCGCCGTCACCCACGACCGTTACTTCCTCGACAACGCCGCCGAGTGGATTCTCGAACTCGACCGTGGCCACGGCATTCCGTACAAGGGCAATTACTCGTCCTGGCTGGAGCAGAAGGAAGCCCGCCTGGAAACCGAAAACAAGCAGATCGACGCCCACATGAAGGCGATGAAGCAGGAACTCGAATGGGTCCGCTCCAATCCGAAGGCGCGTCAGGCCAAATCGAAGTCCCGTCTGGCCCGCTTCGAGGAACTATCGAGCCAGGAATACCAGAAGCGCAATGAAACCCAGGAAATCTTCATTCCGGTTGGTGATCGCCTGGGCGGCAAAGTCATCGAGTTCAACGGCGTCACCAAATCGTTTGGTGACAAATTGCTGCTCGACAACGTCAGCTTCACCATCCCGGCCGGCGCCATCGTCGGCATCATCGGCCCGAACGGCGCCGGTAAATCGACCCTGTTCAAGATGATCACCGGCCAGCAACAGCCGGATTCCGGCACGGTCGATATCGGGCCGACGGTCAAGATGGCTTACGTCGATCAGTCGCGTGACTGCCTCGACGGCAGCAAGACGGTCTTCGAAGAACTGGCCCAGGGCAGCGATATCCTGCAGATCGGCAAGTTCGAGATGCCCAGCCGCGCCTATATCGGCCGCTTCAACTTCAAGGGCGCCGACCAGGGCAAGCAGGTCGGCAATCTTTCCGGCGGTGAGCGCGGTCGCCTGCACCTGGCCAAGACGCTGATGACTGGCGGCAACGTGCTGCTCCTTGACGAACCGTCCAATGACCTCGACGTCGAAACTCTGCGCGCACTGGAAGATGCCCTGCTCGAATTTCCCGGCTGCGCCATGGTCATCTCGCACGATCGCTGGTTCCTCGACCGTATCTGTACGCATATCCTGGCTGCCGAAGGCGATTCGCAGTGGAATTTCTTCGAAGGCAACTTCCAGGAATACGAGGAAGACAAGAAGAAACGTCTGGGCGAAGAAGGTGCGAAGCCGAAGCGGATCCGCTACAAGCCGATCACCCGCTAAACAAAAATGGCCGGAATTTTACTTCCGGCCATTTTTTTGTCCCGGACTATCAGCCGAAGGCAACGGTAAACGCAAAACGGGCGCCATCAGGCGCCCGTCTTTTCTTCTTCCCCCGCCAATGCGGAAGGCTGAAACCAGAAATCTTAGTGCTTGAGATTAGCCGAAAAAACCGCTTTCGACTTCTCGGAAAAATGGAATTCGTTGAAAGCACGGGTAATTTCGGCTTCGTTGCGGCCTTCGGAATGATCTTCGAAGCTGATACCGATCAGCTTGCCGTTGGCAGCCAGGGTCTGGAATGCAAAACGCCAGCGCTGTGCTTCAGCCAGGCGCTCACGCAGTTCGACTTCGTTGGAAATGGTAATACCGGCTTTCTTCAGGGAATCCAGGAATTGCTCGAAGGATTCGTTGCTCAGACTGCCCATTTATCTCTCTCCGTTTATATGCGGTGTTTGAACACCATGTGCCTAATAACGATGCAGTTTTGATTCGGTTGACACGAAAGTGATAGAAGTTTGAATGCGATAATGTCGCCCCATGAAGAAGCCAAACACCTCCGCCGAGATTCCTGAAATCCGCCCCGGGCAGTCCATCGAACTGCTCAAGGAACTCCACATCCTGACCCGCGACGGCAAGCTCAACCAGGACACCCGGCGCAAGCTCAAGCAGGTCTATCACCTCTACCAGTTCATCGAACCCCTGCTGGAAGGTGCCGAGACGCTGGTCGACCATGGTGCCGGCAAGTCATACCTTGGTTTCATCCTCTACGACCTCTACCTCAAGGGACGCGACAGCGGCGAGATCATCGGTATCGAAACGCGGGCCGAACTCGTCGATAAATCACAGGTTCTGGCCGCCCGGCTTGGTTTCGAGCGCATGCGCTTCCTCGCCTGCACGGTCGAGGACTCGCTGACCGCCCCGGAATTGCCGACCAGCATCGATGTCGTCACCGCCCTGCACGCCTGCAACACGGCAACCGACGACGCCATCCGTTTCGCCCTGAGCAAGAACGCCAAACACATGGTCCTCGTCCCCTGCTGTCAGGCTGAGGTCGCCGCCACCATGCGGGCGCGCAAAAATGAATCACTGTCGCAAAAGCCGCTCGCCGAGTTATGGCGTCACCCCATCCACACTCGCGAACTCGGCAGCCACCTGACCAACGTCCTGCGCTGCCTGCTCCTTGAGTCGCACGGCTACGATGTCACCGTCACCGAACTGGTGGGCTGGGAACATTCCATGAAAAATGAACTGATCATCGCCAGCAAACGTGGCCAGCCTCGCAAAAATGCCCGCGAACGGGCCGAAGCCATCCTGCGCGAGTTCAATCTCGAAGAACTTGCCCCGCGTTTCACGTACTAAGGCGCCATGACCCGCATTCAACACCCTCTCGAACTCCTCGCCCCGGCCAAGAACGCCGATTTCGGCATTGAAGCCATCAAGCATGGTGCCGACGCCGTCTATATCGGCGGCCCGGCCTTTGGCGCGCGCTACGGTGCGGGCAACGATGTCGCCGAGATCAAGCGCCTGTGCGATTTTGCCCATCGCTACCGCGCCAAGGTATTTGTCGCGCTCAACACCATCCTGCGCGATGACGAACTCGAAGACAGCCGCCTGCTCGCCTGGCAGCTTTACGAAGCCGGCGCCGACGCGCTGATCATTCAGGACATGGGCCTGCTCGAACTCGACTTGCCGCCCATCCAGCTGCACGCCAGCACCCAGACCGACAACCGCAACCCCGACAAGGTGAAATTTCTCGAAGATGTCGGCTTCTCACAGGTCGTTCTGGCGCGCGAATGCAGCTTAAACGAAATTATTAAGATATCTTCTCAAACCAATGTTTCATTGGAGTATTTTGTTCACGGCGCTCTCTGCGTTGCGTTCAGCGGCCAGTGCTACATCAGCCAGGCCCACACCGGGCGCAGCGCCAATCGCGGCGAGTGTTCACAGGCCTGCCGCCTGCCTTACACCCTGGTCGACGACAAGGGCAAGACGATCACCGAGAACCAGCACCTGCTGTCGATGAAGGATAACAACCAGAGCGACAATCTGATCGACCTGATCCGCGCCGGAGTGTGCTCCTTCAAGATCGAGGGCCGGCTGAAAGACCTCAGTTACGTCAAAAACATCACGGCTCACTATCGCCGGCTGCTCGACGACATCATCGCCAAACACCCCGAATACACCCGCGCCTCCAGCGGGCGCAGCACTTACACCTTCACGCCGCAGCCGGACAAGACCTTCAATCGGGGCTATACCGACTATTTCGCCAACGACCGCCAGGACGATATCGGTGCTTTCGATTCGCCAGCCTTTGTCGGTGAACTGATCGGCGAAGTCGTCGACATTGGCGACGGCTGCTTCACCGTCAATGCCGAAAAGCCCTTCCACAATGGCGATGGCGTCTGTTTCTATAATGGCCACGGCGAAGTCGTCGGCATGCGCATCAATCGGGCCGACGGCACAACCCTCTTCCCAGCCGAAATGCCGGAGGAGCTGACCGCCGGCGCCACCCTCTTCCGCAACCGCGACCAGGCGTTCGAGCGGGCTTTGGAGAAGGAATCGGCCGACCGCCGCATTTCAGTGAAGCCGGTTTTTACCGAGACCAACACCGGCCTGAGCTTGACCCTGACCGACGAAGATGGCGTGACCGCCACAACCAGCCACGACATCGGGCCAAAATCCGACTGGCAACTGGCCCAGAACCCCGAGCCGGCGATGGCCAAACTGAGCGAAAACCTCGGCAAGTTCGGCAACACCATGTTTATCGCCGAGCCGGTCGAACTGAAACTGTCGCAACCATGGTTCCTGCCCGTCAGCGCCATCAACGCCCTGCGCCGCGAGGCCACCGAAAAGCTTGAAGCAGCCCGCCTGGCCAGTCACCCACGCCCACCCCGCGCCACCCCGGCAGCCAACCCCGCACCCTATCCGCAGGAAGAACTGACCTATCTCGGCAACGTCTTCAACGCCAAGGCCCGCCACTTCTACGAGAAGCATGGCGTCAAGCTGATCGAGGAAGCCTACGAGGCCGGCAACGAAAAGGGCATGGTGTCGCTGATGATCACCCGCCACTGCCTGCGCTACAGCTTCAATCTCTGCCCGAAAGAGGTCAAACACCTCAAGCCGGACCCGATGACGCTGATCAACGGCAGTGAAAAGCTGATCCTCAAGTTCGACTGCAAAGCCTGTGAAATGCATGTCGTTGGCAAAATGAAGAAAGGCGTGAAGCTCAACCTCGGCACCATCCGGCCCACATGAAAGACCCGACCCACTGCCCTTCCTGCCGCCAGACGATGGTCCGCCAGACCTTCGAGCGCCAGACTCACGGCAGTGTCGAACTCGATCTGTGCTTCAACTGCCAGGGCATCTGGTTCGATGAATTTGAGAGCATCCAGATCACACCGGGCGGCATTGTCGAGTTGTTCAAACTGCTCCATGAGCACCAGGATGACCCGCGTACGGCGCTGAGCGAGCCGCTCAAATGTCCGCGCTGCGCTGAACGACTGTTGCAGGGCCTTGATCTCGCCAAGCATGGCGGCAAATTCAACTACCACCGCTGCCTGCAAAAACACGGACGTTTCACGACCTTTGCCCAGTTCATGATTGAAAAGGGCTTCGTCCGCCAGCTTAACCCGGCCGAAATCGAGGCCCTCTCGGCCAGGATCGGCATCATTCGCTGCATGGGTTGCGGTGCCCCGGTCGATATCCGCAAGGACCACGCCTGCAGCCATTGCCGGGCCCCCATCACCATTCTTGACCCAAGCGCTGTCGAACAGGCGCTCAGCCGGTTTCAACAGGCTGAAGTGCGCCGCACGACACGCGATGTCGAGTTGCTCGGCGACGCCATCGTGACGCGCGAACGCGAGCTGTCCCGCCAGAAGCGCCTGAAGCGCGAACCCGAGAACGCCGGCATCATCGACACGATCGATCTGCTTTCGGCTGGCGCTGAGTTCATCTGGCAATTGCTCCGCCGGTAACTGATCGTTTTTTCAAAATTGTTCATCGCCCCCTTGACGATACAAATGCGAATCACTATCATTTGCATCAAAGGAGCCGTCATGAAAAAACTTATCGTTCTACTTTCCCTGTGTTCACTGTCCGCCATCGCTGCCGACAAGGAATTTGCGCTGGTCATTCGCGAGCACCGTTTCGAACCAACCGAGGTCCGTGTCCCGGCCGGCCAGAAGGTCAAGCTCGTGGTGCACAACCAGGATGCCACCCCCGAGGAGTTCGAAAGCCATGAACTCAACCGCGAAAAAGTCATCGCCCCGGGTGCCAAGGTCAATATTTTCATTGGCCCTCTCAAGCCGGGCCGCTACCCGTTCTTTGGTGAATTCAACGAAAAGACGGCGCGCGGCACCGTCATCGCGGAGTAAAACGACATGCTCGGGTCGGCCATCATCGTATTCCGGGAAGCCCTTGAGGCGGCCCTGATCATCGGCATCATCGCTGCCGCAACGCGTGACCTGCCGACCCGCAATCGCTGGCTGCTGACCGGCATTCTGGCTGGCACCACGGGTTCCCTGATCGTCGCCTCGCTGACCGGCCAGATCGCCGACATGGCCGAAGGCATGGGTCAGGAACTCTTCAACGCAGGCGTTCTGACCGTTGCCGCCCTGATGCTCGCCTGGCACAACATCTGGATGGCCCGCCACGGCATTGAACTGGCCCGCAACGCCAAAAAACTGGGGGCCGATGTCGCCGCCGGCGGCCGGGAAATGTCGGCACTGGCACTGGTGGTCGCCCTCGCCATCCTGCGTGAAGGCTCGGAAACCGCACTCTTCCTCTATGGCATGCTGGCCAGCGGTAACGAAACCCTGCTCAGCGTCATCGGTGGCGGTGCCCTTGGCCTGCTCGTCGGCGCACTGGCCGGATTCGGCCTCTACGCAGGTTTTCTCAACATCCCGCCCCGCCTCTTCTTTACCGCAACCAGCGGCTTGATTCTGCTGCTGGCTGCCGCCATGGCCAGCCAGGTCGCCCGCTTTCTGGTTCAAGCCGACCTCCTGCCGACGCTGGCCGATCCGCTGTGGAATACCTCCTGGCTGCTCGACAATGGCTCCCTCGCCGGCCGCTTCCTGCACACCCTGATTGGCTATGACGCCATGCCCACCGGCATCCAGGTCGTCTTCTACGCCACCACCCTGATCCTGATCCTGGCTGGCATGCGCCACTTCCGGCCACGCCCTGCACCACTTTCCATCTCCTGAAAGGTTTTCCCCTTGAAAAACTATGCAACGATTCTGCTTGCAGGGGCCCTGCTGAGCCCACTGTTCGCCCACGCCGGTCCATCCGACTACATTTACACCCCGACCGTCGAATATGGCGAGAAGGAAATCGACTTCAAATACGGTGACGCCCGCAAGAAAGGCGATCCGCGTGTAGCGGCATCAAGCATTGGTTTTGGCTACGGCGCGACCGAATGGTGGTTTACCGAGCTGTACATCAAATATAAGGGGCAGAACGGCGAGCACATGAGCTACGACGCCATCGAATGGGAAAACAAATTCCAGCTGACCGAAACCGGGAAATATCCGGTCGATATCGGCTTCCTGCTCGAAATCGAACGCCCGAAAGACCGGACCGAAGGCTGGGAAGTCAAATGGGGGCCACTGTTCCAGACCGAATTCGGCAAGGTTCAGCTCAACGCCAACCTGCTCTTCCAGCGCAGCTACCGTTCGGAAGCCCCCAGCCAGCTTGAATTCAAGTACCAGTGGCAAGCCAAGTACCGCTGGCTGAAGCAGTTTGAATTCGGTCTTCAGGGCCTCGGCGAAATGGGCAAGTGGGATCACTGGTCGAAAAGCGACGAGCGCATCCACAAAGTCGGTCCGGCTATTTTCGGCAAGGTCCAGCTCGGCGACAAACAGGCCATCAAGTACAACGCCGCCTGGCTGTTCGCCGCCTCGAGCGCAACCCCGGATAACACCTTCCGGATGCAGGCTGAATACGAGTTCTGATCGACGATTGGCGCCGATGCCAGAACCGGATCGGCACCAGACTTATGCAGAGGCCTCGACGAGGGGCCTCTTTCATTTCTGGTCAGGCACCGGGCCTGAACTTCGAGACACATGCCGTGTCCGACAAACTTCACGCAACGCACTCAACCTGAAGCGAAAGGACCGCAAATGCCAAACCGCCTGATCAGTGAAGTTATTCAAGGAAGGCCGTTCCCGACAACCGTAACCGGGACCACCGTGCGCGAAGCGGCGATCATCATGAAAGAATGGCATTCGTCGGCCATTCTGGTGGTCAATAAAAACAAACTCGTCGGCATCTGTACCGAACGTGACATCGTGTTTCGGGCGGTAGCCAACCACTGCGACCCGGCCAATACCGCAGTCAGCACCATCATGACCCGCAATGTTCAGAGCATCGGCCCGGACAAACCCTTCGGACACGCCCTGCACCTGATGTTCGAAGGCGGCTTCCGGCACATCCCGGTCATTGATGAGAACGGCCATCCAGTCGGCCTTCTGGCGGCGCATGATGCGCTCGACAGCGACGGCCTGGACATGGAACATGATCTGGTCCGGCGCGAGGAAATCACCGTCATCCTGTAATTCGACGCACTAGGGGGCGTCACCGCCAAACAGCACCCTTGGTGCGATTTCGACGTGCCCCTGATCACCGCCCAGCCAGATCAGGCCATCCTGGATCGTGCATTGCAGGCGCATGCCACGCTCGGCCAGGCCAGCCAGCGCCTTGCCCTCCTCGACGCTGAGCGACAGCACCCGCAGGTTCTTCTGCCCCGACACCTTGCCCTGCGTCTGCTGCCACCAGATTTCCGCCGAGCGCCCGCCATAGCTGAGCACCATGACCTGCCGAGAACGGTTGCAGGCCCGGCGAATGGCCTTTTCATCGGGCAGGCCGACATCAACCCAGCGTTCGATACTGCCCGTCGGGTCGAGGTCCTGCAGATCGGCCTCGTCTTCGGTCGCCGACAGGCCACGCCCGAACGTCAGGGTTTCCGAGGCATTCAGGGCAAAAGCCAGCAAACGCACCATCATCCGCTCATCGGTTTCCGACGGGTGGCGGGCAATGGTCAGCGTGTAGTCGCCAAAATGCGAACGATCAAGGTCGGCCAGCTGTAACTCTGCCTTGAAGATGGTTGATTTGAGCGCCATGACTGCCCCGGAAAAAGGCTGGATTATCCCACGAGGACGGGAACCTGGCTGTCGGCGAAGCGGTCAATTGCCATACATCCCATCGCGTCTATAATCAGCGTTTTCTGATAAACGGAACTCCCATGCGCCAACTGCTTCTTGCCTGCCTGATAGCCGCCACCAGCCTGGCCCGCGCCGAAGTCATCGACATCGATAATGCCCAACTGGAGAAGCTGACCAGGAGCGGAGTCCCGGTCGTCGACATTCGCCTGCAATCAGAATGGGAAGAAACCGGCATCGTTGCCGGCAGCAAGCTGCTCACCTTCTTCGACGAAAGAGGTCGCGCCGATGCCCCCGGCTGGCTCGAGAAGGTCAAACCGATCGCCAAGCCGAACGAACCAGTCATCGTCATCTGCCGCACCGGTAACCGAACCAAGGCGGTCAGCCAGTTTCTCTCGCAACAGGCCGGCTATGCCACGGTTTATAACGTGAAGAGCGGCATCAAGGGCTGGATCGGCGCCGGCGGCCCGGTCGTCCCGGCGACCCCGGTCATCGCTTCCTGCAAGGCCGCGAAGACTTGCTAAGCCAGGCCGTCGACCGCAAACGCTGCGCCAGTTGCGAACATTGGTGTGGCTGGCGGCAAGCCGGCGAACCAGGAACCGTCATCATCGAATCGGAAACCTCGGAAGGACTCTGCCAGGGCGGTGGCTGGGACAACTCCGAACGCCGCGCCCGCTCGGCCTGCGGGCATTGGCTGTGCTGGCACGAACTGGGGCTGGCCCCGTCCAAGGCCTAGCGGATACAGACCAGTGCAGCGTTATGAAAAGCCGGAATACCGAGATCGCTGTAGGTGCCAATTTCACCAAGAGACAGCGCCCCGCAGATCGCGGTCGAACCTGAGCTGAGCCGCAGGTCTTCAAGCTCGTCGCTGGCCTCCTGCCCGAAATGCATGCGCCGACCAGCGCAATAGAAAGCAATCAGTGATGATTTTTGCGGCCCGCCCAGATGGTCAACCACGGTATTGACGCAGTGGCTAGCGGATAGGGAGGGTGCCTTGAGCAAACGGAGCATCGAACTCGGCGGGATTTCGCCGACACAATAGATCGATCCGTCATCCGTGAAGCCGACCGGAATACGGACCAGCACCTCAAGCGAACTGATCAATCCGAACGGATAATGCACCGCATAGTCGTAAAAATTTTCCGGCGTCAGGGCTATACCAAACTCATCGGCAATCATCCGCTGATACACCGACATGGCCGGTTGCCCGTCGAGCTTGTCGATCCGGTTAAGCACGGTCGAACTGGCACGCATCAATGACTTGGATACCGGGTAGCCATGGTGGACGGCAATATGCGTCGCCGGGTTGATGACGATCCCGAGCGCCCCGTTGGCAAGCAAACGGTGGTTATCGAACAGGCACGGCATCGGCTGAAAGCTTTCGCTACCGGCACAGACACCGGCGTAACTGAAACGACGCCCGAGATGTTGAAATAACTGGATCAACAGCGAACCGGTATTCGGCAGCATGCTGTCAAAAATAAGAAACAGCTGCTGTCCGGGCAAGTCCGGGGTCGCCTCACCCTCGCTCAGCCCATCCGCAATCTCACTGACGGCACTTTCAGGACGTGTATCGAGCGCATCAACCAGGAAATGCCGGGTTCCCTCAGGGAAGCACATCAGGGTGATGCCATCAGTCGCAAACCCGGCATCCGTCACCAAAGCCGGGAAAATCGCCCCGAGCAAAGGCAGGTCGATGTCGTTAAACAGCCCTTGAATAACGGGAACCCGCTCTTTCGCGCTTTCCGGCAGAAGCACAAAAACGACCGGATTGGTTTTCGTCAGCCTGATTTCAGCCAGCCACAAGGAAATCAACGGCAAGTCGATTTTTGGAAAATAGCGCGAGAGCATTACATGTGGCTCAATGGATTATGTGGGCTACCAACACTTGACCTGTGACAACTTTAGCCGAGTTCTGGGGGGAAAGTGACAAAAATATCTACTTTTTAAAACCACCTCGAACAAACCATTCCTTCGTCATTAAAGCGAAAAAACAGGCTCAGATTCGGTCACAGCCTCAAGATCCCCGCTCGTTGGCTACGATCCAGCTACGCAAACCCAGAAAAGCAAAAAGCCCAGTCTTTTGAACTGGGCTTTTTGCTTGAATTTTTGGCTCCCCGACCTGGGCTCGAACCAGGGACCTACGGATTAACAGTCCGGCGCTCTACCGACTGAGCTATCGAGGAACGGTACTGTCGGCCTTACGACTGACAGGGCGCGGATTATATACAAGAGGGTTGCGTGGCTGCAATAGCCAGCCACTTTGTGCCGCAAAAAAATTGAAAATCAGTTGTCGCCGTCGTCGGTTGCCAGATCGGGATTAACCGGCAGGCGCCCCGCCGCTTTCAGTTCGGCCTGACGGGTGGCACGGAGTACCGGGGTTTCCAGGCTGATGCGGCCAAGCGCGCCGGAGCGGTAATCGACGAGCAGGATGGCCGAGGCTCTTTCCATATCGAGTTCGCCGCCGCGGCCCTTGATGATGCAGCCGCGCTTTTTGGCGATGGCTTCGATGACGCCGACGGCGTCCATGCCTTCGGTGGCGAAGCCGTAGCGGGCCATGAGCAGCTTGGGATAGACCTCAAGGAGGTAGTTGGCGAGCCAGGTGCCGACTTCTTCGTCGATGTAGGCATTGACGCCGACGGCGTGGCTGGCGGCGAGCATGAGGCCGTCGATGGGGTGGTCGATCTTGGGCCAGAGCATGCCGGGGGTATCGTACAGGGTCAGGCGGTTGCTGATGTCGATGCGCTGCTGGCTCTTGGTGACGGCGGGCTGATCGCCGACGGCGGCGACTTTTTTCTTGACGAGGGCGTTCATCAGCGTCGATTTGCCGACGTTGGGGATGCCCATGATCATGAGGCGCAGCGGCTTGACCGCGTCGTTGCGGTGCGGCGCGAGCTTTTGCGCCAGACCGGGGATGCGCGCCACGTCGCTGGCTTTCTTGCAGGAGATGGCAACGGCCTTGACGCCTGGCTGGGCGTCAAAATAGGCAAGCCACGCCTTGGTTGATTCTGGGTCGGCCAGATCGGCCTTGTTGAGCAGCTTGAGGCACGGGCGCTGCCGAAAGACGCGCAGTTCGTGAATCATCGGATTGCTGCTGGCCTGCGGCAGGCGGGCGTCAAGGACTTCAACGACGACATCGGCCACAGCCAGCGTCTCGCCGGCCTTTTTGCGGGCCGAGGTCATGTGCCCCGGGAACCATTGGATGGACATTATTGTTCTTTCTATTGTCAGCCGCCGGTGACGGGCGGGAAGAAGGCGACCTCATCGCCATCCTGGATTGCAGCATCAAGCTTCGCCATATCCTGATTGACGGCGCAGCGAAGGTTTTTGGCGGTGGCCAGCTGATCGCGCCCCTGGCTGACCAGCCAGTCGCGCAGCCCGCCAACGGTAACGATACCGGCTGGCAGATCGACGCTTTCGCCGGACAGGCCGAGCGCTTCCTTGAGACCGGCGAAGTAGAGAATGTTGACGCTCACGCCAGCAACTCCCCAAAGGAGATGAAGCGCAGCGTGTCGCCGACGGCAATGGCGTTGCCGGGCGGATTGAGAACCAGCCCGTCGCTCCAGCACAGCGAGGTAACCACCGCCGAGCCCTGGTTTTTGTATAACTCGACGGCGCCTTGTTCGTTGAGCGAGGCGCGCAGAAATTCCAGACGGGCCCCGTCGGCCTTGGTCCAAACCGATGCGGACGGCAGGTTGAGGATGCGCGGCGTAACGCTGGCCGCCCCCTGCAGGCGCAGGATGAAGGGGCGCACCATGATCAGGAAGGTGACGAAAGCAGCAACCGGGTTGCCGGGCAGGCCAATAAACCAGGCCTTGCCCTCGGGCTTGCGGATTTCGCCGAAGGCCAGCGGCTTGCCGGGCTTGATGGCGATCTTCCACATGTTGAGGCTGCCTTCGGCTTCGACCGCCGGTTTGACGTGATCTTCCTCACCCACCGAAACGCCGCCGCTGGTCAGTACCAGATCGTTGTCGGCGGCGGCGCGGCGCAGAGCGTCGCGGGTGGCCTCCAGCGTATCGGCAACGGCACCGAGGTCACGGACTTCACAGCCCATGCCTTCGAGCAGGGCGCGCAGGGCGTAGCGGTTGGAATTGTAGATGGCGCCGGGGGGCAGCGGCTCACCGGGCTGGACCAGTTCGTCGCCGGTAAAGAAGACACCAACCCGGATGCGGCGATAGACCGGCAGTTCGGGCAAGCCGGCGGCGGCAGCCAGGGCGATTTCCTGCGGGCGCAGCTTGATCCCGGCCTTGAGGATTTCGGCACCGACGGAAATATCTTCGCCAGCCCGACGAATGTTTTCGCCATCACGCGGCACGTGGTTGATGACCACCCCGCCCTCGCCATGCTCGCAACGCTCCTGCATGACCACGGCGTTCGCACCGGCCGGGATGGGTGCCCCGGTAAAGATGCGGGCGGCGGTACCGGGCTGCAGGGTCGTGCCGACCGTGCCGGCCGGAATGCGCTGGCTGACCGGCAGGCAGACGCCGGCAGTGGTGATGTCAGCAACACGCACGGCGTAGCCATCCATCGCCGAATTGTCGAGCGGCGGCACGGCGACGGTGGATTGCTGTGAAACGGCGAGAATGCGGCCGGCAGCAGCAGTGATCGGCAGCGAACGGATTTCTTCGACTGGCCGGGCAGCAGCCAGCAGATTGTCCAGGGCTTGTTCAAAACTCAGCATGGGCGGGCCTGCAAATTCAGGTGGTTCATGACGAAATCGGCCATTGCGGCGTAGTCGTTGAGCGGCAGTGTCGGCAAGGTGGTATCAATGGCGGCGTCAGTAGCCACGGCGACGACGTCGTGGCGCTCGGGGAAGAGCGGCGGCTTGCCGTTCTCCGGGCGATAGACTTCGAGCTTGGGCACCGGCTCCTGCTTGAAACCTTCGATCAGCACAAGGTCGCACGGCGAGAGGTGGCCGATCAGCTCGTTGAGGGTCGGCTCCGCCTCGGCGCGGCGCTCGTGCATGAGCGCCCAGCGATCGCCACAGGAGAGCAGCACCTCGGTCGCCCCGGCTTCGCGGTGACGGTACGAGTCCTTGCCCGGACGGTCAATATCGAAACCATGGTGGGCGTGCTTGATCACCGACACCTTGAGGCCACGGGCGGTCAGCTGGGGAATAAGCTTCTCCAGCAGGGTTGTTTTGCCGGAACCGGAGTAACCGGCGATACCAAAAACTTTCATGGCGGGATTTTAACCGTTCAGGCGACGAAAACCGGGGCAAAACCGCCGCCTGGCGTCCGGAAATTGGTCGTTTGCCCCTGATAAAGGCGAGCGGCGACCAGTTGGATATGGCCGTTATAGACGTAACAGCGGATATCGGCCTTCATCGTCGTATCAAGTCCATCGACCGAGACGACATGCTCGGAAGGCGGTGCGATTTCCTGCGCAATATAGCCGCCATGCACAATCTCTTCGAAGACTCGCTTGGTCAGCTTGTCGCCGCGATAGGCGGCGCGGCTGCCAAAACCGGCCGGCGGTTTGAAGAACCAGCGTTTGCGCCCTGCCCAGAAAGCGTCGGCCTGTTCGGGCGTCACCGCGACGGTGTGCGGGATGCCGGCGAGAAGGATTTTCCGGATGGCGGCATCGACCCCAAGCGCCTGCAGAGCGGTATCGTCGGAAAGCAGCATGAGGTTGCGCTTGTCGGCATAGAGCGCATGGGCACGCGGATTGGGGGTCAAGACAACCCCTCCGGCTTCAAAACTGGCCCGAATATCGGCGTTGACCGGCGCATCAAGGGCAAAGTCGGTCAGCCGGTTATAGATCAGGTCGATGGGCTGGCCGTCATGGAAGAGTTGCTGGCCGTCACGGGTAAACTCGCCGGGATCGGCAACCACGGCGGCAATACCGTTCTGTTCGAACAAGGCTTTGAAGAGCGCGAATTCGGGCGCGAGAAATTGCCCGGCCGGGTTCTCGTCGACGATGGCGATACGGCGCAGGGGCGCGTCACCGCGCGCCACACGCCATTCCTCGCGGAACATGGCGACATAGTCGTCAGCAATCCGTGCGCCCTCTTCCGTCTTGCCATGCACCGCCAGCAGATAGGCATTGAGCAGGCCGCCACCGGCATTGGTGTTGATCTCGATAAGCTTGGGGCCAGCCTCGGTCAGATGGAAATCGTAGCCCATGAAGACGCCACGCACCTTGCCGGGCAGACGGGCGATTTCGGGCGCCTGGGTCAGTGCATGTACTTGGTAGGCAGGCAGCGCGATGACGGATTCGATGGCCGAGATGATCCCGGCCATCGCCTGCATGGCGCTGGCCTCGATGGTCATGGCCGCGCCGGAGAAGAACTGTGGCTGCTGGCTGCGCAGTTGATCGAAGGTGGTTTTCATTCGCTTTACCGGTTGGCGAAGAAGTCGAGGACGACCTGCAATTCACGGGTCCGCTTCATCGGGGGCAGACTTTGCCAGACACGACGACCATACGGCTTTGATATGAGTCGGGGATCGCACATCATGAGGACGCCCTTATCGTTCTCGTCGCGGATCAAGCGACCGGCCCCCTGCTTGACGTTGATCACGGCGCGTGGCAACTGGTACTCCATGAAGGCATTGCGGCCCTCGCGCTTCATCTGCTCGATACGCGCCGACAACACCGGGTCGTCGGGCGGGGCGAAGGGAATCTTGTCGATGACGACGAGCGACAGCGCCTCGCCGCGCACATCGACGCCTTCCCAGAAGCTCTGGCTACCGACGAGTATCGAGTTGCCGTGATGGCGGAAGCGTTGCAGCAGGTCGTTCTTGCTGCCCTCGCCCTGGACCAGCAGCGGCATGTCGATGTTTTCGTCTTCCAGCTTGGCCTTGAGCAGTTCGTGCGTGCGGCGCATGGCGCGCAGACTGGTGCACAGGAAGAAGGCCCCACCGTTGGCTGCCTTGACGGCTGGCCAGGCGGCCTCCACCACTGTGTCGGTGTAGTTCCAGGCATTCGGGTCAGGCATGCCCAGCGGCGCGTAGAGGATGGCCTGCTTGTCGTAATTGAACGGACTGTGCCAACAGGCCGAATCCGGCTCGCCAAGCCCGAGTTCAGAGCAGTAATGGTGGAACTTGCCCTGCACGGCGAGGGTGGCCGAGGTGAAGATCCACGCCCGCGGATGGCCGCCCATCTGCTTGCGGAAAATTTCGGCGACATCGAGCGGCGTCGAATTGAGTTGCAGCGAATGGGTAAAGGCTTCGGCCCAGCGCACGTAGCCAAGATCGCTGACCTGCTGCCATTGGGTCAGGCGCTGATCAAGTTCCGTCGCGCGCTGCCAGCACTTCTCCAGCCCTTCGGCCCGTTCGGCCTGGGTTTCGAGCAAGGCGGCGAAGGCCGCAACTTCTTCTTCCAGCACCTTGAGGGCCGGCTCGAATTCCGGCTTTTCCTGCAACTGGCCGTAGGAGAAGCGGCCACTGTCGATACCGACAGCCAGACGCAAGTCCTTGGCCGCTTTTTCCAATTTCTTGCTGCCTTCCGGCAAAGCCAGACAATCGCGGGCCGAGGTCAGGCCTTCGGCGCGGGAGTCGCGGGCGAGATCGAGGACCTGCGCCGTCGAAATGCTGTCGCCGAAAAACAGCGTCGCCACTTCCGGCAACTGGTGTGCCTCGTCGAAGATCACCGTGTTGCAGGCGGGGAGCAGTTCAGCCATGCCTTCATCGCGGAGCATGACGTCGGCGAAGAAGATGTGATGATTGACCACCACCAGATCGGCCGCCATGGCCTCGCGCCGCGCCTGCATGACGAAGCATTCCTTGTAGTCGGGGCATTCCTGGCCGAGGCAGTTGTCGCGCGTCGAGGTGACATGGCCCCACACCGGGGAGTTCTCCGAAACCTCGATACATTCGGCCTTGTCGCCGCTCTGCGTGGTCTTGGCGAAGACCGAGATACGGCGGGCGTCGGCGGCGTCCTCGCGGGTCAGGAAGCGGCCGTCGGCAATGGCATGTTGCAGATGATAGGGGCAGACGTAGTTGGCCCGGCCCTTCAACAGGGCGATCTTGACCGGCGCCTTGAGGGCATCGCGGACCATCGGCAGATCCTTGTTGAAAAGCTGGTCCTGCAAGGTTTTGGTGCCGGTCGACACGATCACCTTGCCGCCTGACTGCAAGGCCGGAACGAGGTAGGCGAAAGTCTTGCCCGTACCGGTGCCGGCTTCGGCGATAAAGACCGAGCAGCCCTTGATGGCGGCAGCGATGCGCTCGGCCATATCGACCTGCTGGTCGCGTACGCGGTAGCCACTGATGGCGCGGGCCAGAGGGCCTTCGGGAGAGAATATTTCCGGGAGGGAGGACAAGGGAAAGGGCCGGGAAAGTGCCTGAAAAATCAGGGCCGAATCTTAGCAGATGCAGGGTCTTTTCAGGGCTTGACCAAGCCTGAAGCGCCCGCCACTCTCCCTGCGGTCCGGCCCGCCGTCGTCCGCTGTCAGATGCTGCACGGATCGGGCGAAGTGCCATAATCTGCGAACTACGCCCCGACTGGAAAACCGGATGTTCATCACATTAGCCGTCGGCACCCTGCTGGTGATTTTGTTCGGTGCCTTTCTCGCCTATCGCAAACGCTATCGCGGACTGGCGCTGGGCCTGAGTCTGGGTGTACTGACCATCCTGATAGGTCTGTGGGCCATTTTTCAATCACGCTCATCGACGGCAGCCATCGGCATTCTGTTCCTGCCGTTCTACGCGATTTTTTCCGGCGGCATGGCCTGGCTCTACCGCAACCTGATGCAGGCCGAACACAAGCTGCTGCGTGGGCTGGGCTGGCCATGTCTGGCCTTGGCCCTAGCCGTGCCCGGTGGGCTGGTCTATTCCGGCTTTGAGACCATCGCCCTCAATCGCAGCCGCGATGCCCAACATCAAGCCAATCTGGCCGAAATCGAGCGTAACCGGCAAAGCATCAAGGCATCGCTGGCCAGCAATCCGGGGCGCGAAACTGAAGTCATTGAAAACCTCATCGGCGAGCACCTCGGTCAGCGAACGTTTATATTGCCCCTGCTGGAAAGCCGTTTTGTCACACCGGCCTCCGTCGATCGCCTGGCCAACTCCGACGATCTCGGGATTGCGCTTTCCGCATTGCGGCATCCGGCCTGCCCGTCTGCAACGCTGGCCCGCATCTATCGTATGCACAGTTATCCCGACTACTTCTTCCAGGCCATAGCATCCCATCCCAACACACCACCAGACATCCTCGTCGACCTTTACCGGCGACCCGTCACCATCATGGGTCTGGATCGTTCCTTCGCTCGCAATCCGGCAACGCCCCGCGACATCCTGCTGGAGATTGCCACGGCCACCAAAGAGAGCTTCGTCGTCCAGCAACTGCTGCAAAACCCGAAATTCGACTGCACATTGCTCGCCCCCATCGAAGCCGCCCTGCAGCGGACGGAAAGGCCTACCGACAGCTACAGCCTGAGCCGCCTGGCTGAGTTGCGGGGTGGTCCATGCGGCATACGCACACACTGACACGCGCTGTTGCAAACGGTTACTTGATATCGAAGGGCTGCGCCCCTATCTTGAACACATGCGCTGACCAGACATCAGCCTGACGGCCCCCCACCTCCCCCTCTCCGGGCCGTCCAGAAAGCCTCGTACTTCCCCCGGTACGAGGCTTTCGCCTTTTCAGGGTCGCGCTTTCGGCTATGCTTGCGGCCATCGTATCTGGTGCCCGACCCGCATGCCGAAAAGACGAAAAAAGAAAATTGTCCGCGTCATTCATCCATCGGCCGGCCCCCTGCCCGCCCGACTCACCCCGCTCTACGTCGGCCAGCTACTGGTTTTCAGCGATGCCAGCCAGAAAAGACAGGGTGGACTGGCCGCCATTCTGTTCGACGATCCCGATGGGGAACCGCTGGTTGAATCCCGTTCGGTGCCCGTCACCGGCAGCAACGAACTCGAACTGCAGGCGGCGCTGTTTGCAATCAGCGAGGCCGGGCGGCATTTCCCGGGCCGGCCGTTCGCCCTGTTTTCAGACAACCAGGATGCGGTGATCCGCCTCAATCGCGGCAAGACCGAGGGGCTGGCGCAGGATCCGGTATTGCGGGGGCTTGTGGAAGCATCCGGCCTCGCCGACTCACTGAAAGCCGCAACGATCTGCTGGATCAAGGGGCACGGCAGTTGCCGGGGCAATATCCTGGCCGACCTGCATGCAGCGGAAGCGGCCCGCTAAGCGAACAGCTTGTCCCGCCAGCGCATCTCGCCAGACGCCAGCCAGTAATCGGCAATACAACTCAGTGGCCCACCGACTTCAGAAGGCTGATAAGCCATCAGGCTGAGTCGCTCGATCCGGCAAGTTATTCGATCACCCGCCGGAAAGGCCGCCAGCCGAGCCCTCACCGTATCAACCGGCCATTCCCCGCCATACAGGCCAACCGTGACATGCGGCACATAGTCGCCGAATAAGCGTGGCTGACCATCAACAGCCAGACAGGCGCGCACGGCGGCAATCCGTCGCTGTCGATCGGCAACAACCAGATAAGGTGCGGAGGAAAAACTCTCCAGACCACCAACCTCAATCTCAAAAATCGGTATCTGCGCCCGACTCAGCGCCGCGCATTGGCGCACCAGCAGTTCGGCCGAAAATTCATCCTCGTGCAGCGGCTCGACAGAGGAAAAACCGCACAGATCGAGCGTGACATGCGGCTGGCGAGAATAGCCATCGAGCAAGCATCCATCCAGATGTGCTCCGGCCCGCCCTACTCGCTCGCGAACGGCCGGCACATCAACATCAAACGCCCAGAACACATACGGTGAACGGCCCAGATGCCACTCGGGAAAATCCCGGCGGACATTGCACAAGGTATGCGTACCTTCGAACACTCAGCTAGCCATCCGAATGGTCAGTTTCAATTCAAAACCCGCCAATTTCATGGGCGCTCCCTTCCTGTTGAAACAAAATTCACCCAAACAATGCTTACGAAGAAAAAGGCCGGGATCGCTCCCGGCCTTCTTCATGGCTGTTTGCCAACATCAAGCAACAGCGATCAGCCCTTCTTGTGCGTCGCCAGACGCGTCCACGTGTCGACCACGGTATCCGGATTCAGCGAGATGCTGTTGATGCCCTGATCCATGAGCCATTCGGCCAGATCGGGGTGGTCGGACGGGCCTTGGCCGCAGATGCCGATGTACTTGCCCATCTTGTTGGCAGCAGAAATCGCCATCGACAGCAGCATCTTGACGGCCGGGTCGCGTTCGTCGAAGAGGTTGGCGACGAGGCCGGAGTCACGGTCGAGGCCGAGGGTGAGCTGGGTCAGGTCGTTGGAGCCGATCGAGAAGCCGTCGAAGATTTTGAGGAAGTCTTCGGCGAGCAGCGCGTTGGACGGGATTTCGCACATCATGATGAGCTTCAGTTCGTTCTCGCCCTGCTTCAGGCCATGTTCGGCCAGCAGATCGACGACAGCCTGGCCTTCGCCGACGGTGCGGACGAACGGCACCATCAGTTGCACATTGGTCAGGCCCATTTCTTCGCGAACCTTCTTCATGGCGCGGCATTCCATCTCGAAACAGTCGCGGAAGGACTGGGCGATGTAGCGCGAGGCGCCACGGAAGCCGAGCATCGGATTTTCCTCTTCCGGCTCGTAGAGTTCGCCGCCGAGGAGCTTGCGGTACTCGTTGGACTTGAAGTCGGAGAGGCGGACGATGACCGGATTCGGCCAGAAGGCGGCGGCGATGGTGGACACGCCTTCGACCAGCTTTTCGACGAAGAACTCCTTGGGCGAGGCGTAGCCACGGGCGCGGCGCTTGATTTCCTCGCGCTTCGACGACGGTAGACGCTCGACGTCGAGGATCGCCTTGGGGTGGATGCCGATGACGTTGTTGATGATGAATTCGACGCGGGCGAGACCGACGCCGGCGTTGGGCAGCTGGGCGAATTCGAAGGCGAGTTCGGGGTTGCCGACGTTCATCATGACCTTGACCGGGACATCCGGCATGGCCGAGATGTCACGCGAGGAGATTTCGTAATCGAGCTTGCCGCGATAGACGTGGCCGGTATCGCCTTCGGTACAGGAGGCGGTGACGATTTCACCTTCAGTCAGCGTTTCGGTCGCATCGCCGCAACCGACGATAGCCGGGATGCCGAGTTCGCGGGCGATGATGGCGGCGTGACAGGTACGGCCACCACGGTTGGTGACGATGGCCGAAGCACGCTTCATGACCGGTTCCCAGTTCGGATCGGTCATGTCGGCGACAAGCACGTCACCCGGCTTGACCTGATCCATCTCCTTCGGGTCCTTGACGATGCGGACCGGGCCGACGCCGATCTTCTGGCCAATGGCGCGACCGGAAGCCAGCACCTTGGAGAAGGACTTGAGCTTGAACTTCTCGACCTTGCCAGCACCGGCCTGCGACTGCACGGTTTCCGGACGGGCCTGGAGGATGTAGAGCTTGCCGTCGATGCCGTCCTTGCCCCACTCGATGTCCATCGGACGACCGTAGTGCTTTTCAATGATCTGGGCGTAACGGGCGAGTTCCATGACTTCGGCGTCGTTAAGCGAGAACTGGTGACGCAGGGATTCTTCGACATCTTCGGTGACGACGGACTTGCCGGCGACCTTTTCGGTCGAGAAGGTCATCTTGATCATCTTCGAGCCGAGGTTGCGGCGCACGACGGCGTGCTTGCCGGCTTCGAGCATGGGCTTATGCACGTAGAACTCGTCAGGATTGACGGCACCCTGAACGACAGTTTCGCCAAGGCCGTAGCTGGAAGTGACGAAGACGGCGTCACGGAAGCCGGATTCGGTATCGAGCGTGAACATGACGCCGGCGGCGCCCTTGTCG
Source organism: Dechloromonas sp. HYN0024 (assembly GCF_003441615.1). Lineage (NCBI taxonomy): Bacteria > Pseudomonadati > Pseudomonadota > Betaproteobacteria > Rhodocyclales > Azonexaceae > Dechloromonas > Dechloromonas sp. HYN0024. Next base: position 1,701,620 of record NZ_CP031842.1, read on the forward strand.
GAGCGCACCATGCGCTGGATGCCGGCCGACAGCGCGACGTCGGCATGAATGAAGCCCTTGTGCACACGGTAGGAAATGGCGCGGTCGTTGTAGAGCGAGGCGAAGACTTCCTTGATGGCGTGCAGGATGTTTTCGAGGCCGACGATGTTGAGGAAGGTTTCCTGCTGGCCGGCAAAGGAAGCGTCCGGCAAGTCTTCGGCGGTGGCCGAGGAGCGCACGGCGAAGGACATGTCGGTGGTCGAGTCGGCGACGAGGCGCTGGTACTGCTCGGTGATGGCGATGGTCAGGTCCATCGGGAAGGGGGTGTCCATGATCCACTGGCGAATCTCGGCACCGGCCTTGACGAGCGCATTCACGTCATCGACATCCAGCGCGTCGAGGACGGCGTTGATCTTGGCATCGAGGCCGGACTGGGCGAGGAAGTCGCGGTAGGCCTGAGCCGTCGTGGCAAAGCCGCCGGGAACGCGGACGCCGGTATCGGCCAGCTGGCTGATCATTTCGCCAAGCGACGAATTCTTGCCGCCGACTTTGTCGACATCGGTCATGCGGAGTTTTTCAAACGGTAGGACGAGCGGTTCCATAAGGGTTCCTTGGTGGAAAGTTAAATTGAAAAATCAGGAAGTGGATTCGGAAAAATCAGGACTCAGGCGACGCGCCGCCGTTTCGCGGCGGGCGACGCTGCGTAGCGTCTGGGCCAGGGTTTCGCGGACGAAATCGATGTGCGTTTCAGCGGCAGCACGGGCGGCCTGCGGCTTGCGCGCCACAATGGCGTCGTAGATGGCGGCATGCTGGCTCTTCAGCAGGTTGCCGGCAGCCGGTACGGTCTTCAGTTCGCCGAGATTCAGGCGGATGTTGTCGTGCATCAGGCGCAGCAGGGCCGAGGACAGGTGGCCGAGCAGCGCATTGTGGGCTGCCTCGCCAACTGCCTGATGAAAGGCGATGTCCGCATCGGAACGCTGGTCCATGTTTTCATGTGAGAAGGCGGCATTGAGCGCGGCAAAGCACTGACCAAGGCGCGTCAGGTCAGCTTCGGTTGCGCGCTCGGCAGCCCACTCGGCGGCCTGACCTTCAATCATCCGGCGAAACTCGAGCATGTCTTCGCGCAGGTTGGGGTGGCTGCCCATCATTTCCTGCCAGGGGTCGAAGAAAGTCGACTCAAGGCGGTCGGTGACGGTAGTACCCCCACCCTGCCGACTCTGCACCATGCCTTTGGAAGCCAGCTTCTGAATGGCTTCACGCAGCGACGGACGCGAAACACCGAACTCGGTCGCCAGCTCACGCTCCGGCGGCAGGCGGTCGCCCGGCTTGAGCGAGCCTTCCAGGATGCGGCGCTCCAGCGAAGCGGCAACGGCATCGGAAATACGCGGGACCTGCACTTTATTGAGGGGCATCGGGCTCGGCATGATTGGTAAGACCAACGAATTCTAATCATCGAATCGGTAAAGCGCAAGTATAGGATATACCCTTAGTTAATTGACTAAGTCACGGTATTCACGTAAATTTTCATCTGCACGAATATTGGTCTTACCAATTTACCGACAAATAATTTATACCGGAGACAAGATGAACCGACCGGAATCCGCAGCACCACGGCCTACCGACGTTTATTTTTTTGCCACTTGTGTCGTAGACCAGTTCTTCCCCGGCGCCGGAATGGATGCGATCACCCTGCTCGAACGAGAAGGTATCCGCGTTCACTTTCCGGAAGAACAAACCTGTTGCGGCCAACCGGCCTACACCAGCGGCTTCCCTGACGAAGCACGCAAGGTAGCAGCGCATCAACTGACACTATTCCCCGAAAACTGGCCGGTCGTCGTGCCCTCCGGCTCCTGCGCCGGCATGATGAAGCACCACTACCCGACGCTGTTCGCCGCCGACCCGGTGCGCAAGGCGCAGGCCGAGGCCCTGTCTTTGCGCATATATGAACTGACCGACTTTCTCGTCAATGTCTTGAACTTCCAGCCGGAAGACAAAGGCGGCGACTGTACCGTCGTTCTCCACACATCCTGCTCGGCCCGGCGCGAAATGGGCGTCCATCTGACCGGGCGCAAGTTGCTTGGCGGTCTCAACAAGGTCACCCTCGCCCAGCAGGATCACGAATCCGAGTGCTGCGGCTTCGGCGGCACCTTCTCGGTCAAGCAGCCGGAGATCTCCGGCGCCATGGTCGAAGACAAGGTCAAGGCGCTCAAGGCAAGCGGCGCCGAGCGCGTCGTCAGCGCCGACTGCGGTTGCCTCATGAACATCCTCGGCCACGCCGCCTGGAAAGATCAACAGGCTGGCTTGACCAAACCCACCCTGCCGGGCGAACACATCGCCAGCTTCCTGCTGCGGAGGACTTCCAAATGAGCGCCCGTGACCGCATCCTGGCCAAACTCAAGGCCGCCCCCCTACTCCCCAAGCCGGAACCCGATGTCGCAGCCTGGTTCTCAACGCACCGCCGGACCGAATTCAAGGCTGAGAAAGCCGCTCGCTTCCGCCACTTCATCGAACTGGCCCATGCCGAAGTCCATACCGTTTCGCGCAGCGGCTGGCTGCAAAAATTGCGGGAAGTCCTCGACGCGAAGGGGATAGAAAAGCTGCTCGTGGCCGACTCAACGGCCCATGGCGAGGCTGCGCTGGATGAGTTGCCACGGCATGGTATCGAATGCCAGACCTACGATCTGGCCATCGAAGCCTGGAAAACCGAAATGTTCCACGCCACGCCGGCCAGCCTGACCGCCGCCCGTGCCGCCATTGCCGAAACCGGCACATTGATCCTCTGGCCGGACGCCGCCGAGCCACGCCTGATGTCGCTGGTGCCGCCCGTGCATATTGTCCTGCTCGATGCCAGCAAGATTTACAACACCTTCTACGAGGCGATGCAGAGCGAAGGCTGGACTCAGAGCCTGCCGACCAACGCCCTGCTCATCTCCGGACCCTCCAAGACAGCCGACATCCAGCAGACACTGGCCTATGGCGCACACGGTCCGAAAGAATTGGTGGTGTTGATGATCGGAGACGAACAATGAACGCCCAGCCAATTCACTTCAAGCCGGCCGAAGGTTTCCGCGCCCGCTCTAAAGCGGTGGTCGACAATCCTTTCCTGCGCCAGAGTTTCCGTGGCGCCATGGATTTCCTGATGAGCAAGCGCGCCGCCCAGTTCCCCGACGCCGAGGAACTGGAAAGCCTGCGCACGCTGGGCGAAAGCATCCGCCAGTACAACCTCGGCAAACTGCCCACCTTGCTCGAACAACTCGAAGCCAACCTGACGCGCAATGGCATCCAGGTGCATTGGGCCGAAACGCCTGACGAAGCCAACGCCATCATTCTCGACATCTGCCACGCCCGCCGGGCCAGGCTGATGGTCAAGGGAAAGTCGATGGTCAGCGAAGAAATCGAACTCAACCATGCCGCCGAAGCCGCCGGCATTGACGCGCTTGAGTCGGACATGGGCGAATACATCGTCCAACTGGCCGGCGAAAAGCCGTCGCACATCATCATGCCGGCCATCCACAAGACCAAACAGGAAATCGCCCAGCTCTTCGCCGACAAGGTCGAAGGCGTCGATTACACCGACAACGTCGATGCGCTGATCCAGATCGGTCGCAACGTGCTGCGCCAGAAGTTTCTCGAAGCCGACATCGGCCTCTCCGGTGTCAATTTCGCCGTCGCTGAAACGGGCACGCTGTGCCTGGTCGAAAACGAAGGCAATGGCCGCATGTGCACCACCGCACCGCCGGTCCATATCGCCATCACCGGCATCGAGAAGATCGTCGAAAAGCTCGAGCACATCCCGCCCCTGCTCTCGCTCCTGACCCGCTCGGCCACCGGCCAGAACATCTCGACCTATTTCAACATGATCTCCAGCCCGCGCAAGGCTGGCGAAAAGGACGGTCCGAGCGAAGTACATCTGGTCCTCCTCGACAATGGCCGTTCACAAGCCTATGCCGACGAGCAATTACGCAAGACACTGCAATGCATCCGCTGCGGGGCGTGCATGAATCACTGCCCGGTCTATACGCGAATTGGCGGCCACGCCTACGGCACAACCTATCCCGGACCCATCGGCAAAATCATTTCGCCACATATGCTGGGGCTGGAGGCGACATCGACGATGGCGACGGCTTCGTCGCTGTGTGGTGCTTGCGGTGAAGTCTGTCCGGTCAAGATTCCGATTCCCGATTTGCTCATGCGACTGCGCGAAGAAGCGTTCTCGGCACCGCATGCGAATCCGGCGATGGTTGGTCAGGGTGCAGCCTATAGCGGCGTAATTTCGGCTATTTGGGCGGGATGGGCGGCGGTTTATCGGTCTCCGGCCCTGTATGGCGTTGTGACCTGGTTGGGAAGTCGGTTTGGGTGGTTGATGCCATCGCGGCAAGGCCCTTGGACTTCGGTTCGGGTTCCTTTAAAGCCAGCACCCAAGCGGTTGCGGGATATGTTGCGGGAACGCGGGTGATGGTTGCAGGGGCTTTCCCATTGAATAGGCTTTGGGTTCCGCCTTGCTGGCGGGCGTACTTTCTGTTGCTTCGCCAAAAGACAGTACGCCCCTCAAGGACGAAACCCCAGCCAATTAGTCGACTAAACATAAACAAATTTGAGACAACCCCATGAGCCAGTTGATCCAGCAACTCCGCAAACATCTCCCGGAACACCAGGTCATCACCGACGACCTCCGTCGCCTGGCCTACGGCACCGACGCCAGCTTCTACCGCCTGACCCCGCAGGTCGTCGCCGTCATCGAATCCGAAGCTGAACTTCAGGCGGTTCTAAAGGCCGCCCACCAGACCAGCACCCCGGTGACCTTCCGGGCCGCCGGGACGAGCCTGTCCGGACAGGCCATTACCGACGGAATCCTGGCCCTGATCGGCGAAGGTTTCGCCACTTATGAACTCAATGCCGATGCCAGCAAGGTCAAGGTTGGCCCCGGCATCATTGGCGGCGAGGTCAATCGTCGCCTCGCCCCCTTCGGCAAGAAGATCGGTCCGGATCCCGCTTCCATCGGTGCCGCCAAGATCGGTGGGATTGCTGCCAACAACGCTTCCGGCATGTGCTGTGGCACAGCCCAGAACAGTTACCGGACGCTGGCCGGGATGCGTGTCGTGCTGGCCGATGGCTGTTGCCTCGATACCGAAGACCACCTGAGCGTCGATGCTTTCTCGAAAAGCCATGCCGTGCTGCTCGGCGAACTGGAACGCCTGGGCCGCGACACGCGTAACAACGCGAAATTGGCCGAGCGCATCCGCCACAAGTTCAAGATCAAGAACACCACCGGCTACAGCCTCAATGCGCTGATCGATTACGAAGACCCGATCGACATCCTGAGTCACCTGATGATCGGCTCGGAAGGCACTCTCGGCTTCATTTCACGCATCACCTACCACACCGTCGTCGAAGATCCGCACAAGGCCAGCGCGCTGGTTTTCTTCCCCGACATCCGCACGGCCTGCGAAGCGGTGATTCGCCTCAAGCCACAGCCGGTTTCCGCCGTCGAACTGCTCGACCGGCCGGCCCTGCATTCGGTCGAGAACAAGCCCGGCCTGCCGGCCATCATGCGCGAACTGGGCGAGGAGGCCGCGGCGCTGCTCATCGAGGTACGCGCCGCCACCGCCGACGGCATCAGCGAGAAAATCGCCGCTGTCCACGCCGCGATGGCTGGTATTGCCACGGTCGAACCCATGCAATTTTCGACCGACCCGGCCACCTGCGAGATGTACTGGAAAGTCCGCAAAGGCACTTTCCCGGCCGTTGGCGCCATGCGCCGCACGGGCACCACGGTGCTCATCGAGGACGTCGCTTTCCATATCGAGAACCTTGCTGACGCCACGCTTGATCTGCAAGCCCTGCTCCGTCACCACGGTTATCACGAGGGGATCATTTTCGGCCACGCCCTGGAAGGTAATCTGCACTTTGTCATCACCCAGGATTTCGGTGATGCCAGCGAGGTCGACCGCTACGCCCGATTCATGGATGACCTCTGCCACCTCGTGGTCGACAAGTACGACGGTTCGCTCAAGGCCGAACACGGTACCGGACGCAACATGGCGCCTTTTGTCGAGATGGAATGGGGCAAGGACGCGGCTGACCTGATGCGCCACATCAAGCGCCTGTTCGACCCGGAAAACCGCCTCAACCCCGGCGTCATCCTCAACAACAACCCCCACGCCCACCTTGAAAACCTCAAACCGATGCCGGCCGCCGAGGACATCGTCGACCGCTGCATCGAATGCGGCTTCTGCGAACCGCTCTGCCCCTCGCATCGCCTGACCTTGTCACCGCGCCAGCGCATCACCAGCATCCGCGAACTGGCCCGCCGTACGGCTGCCGGCGAGCCTGCCGGCAGCGTCGGCGAGGATTATGCCTACATGGGTCTCGACACCTGCGCCGGTTGCGGCCTGTGCTCGACGGCCTGCCCAGTCGGCATCGACACCGGCGATCTGACCCGGCGACTGCGCGGTCGCCGCCTCGGTGACACCGCCCGTAGCGTCAATGCCTGGACCGGCCAACACTTTGGTACTCTGGCCAATACCTCGCGCCTCGGCCTCAAGATCGGCCACGCGGTATCCGGTGTCCTTGGCGACAACTTCCTCGGCCGCATCTCCGGCGGGGCCTGGAAAAAGAACATGCCGACCGCCGGCAAGGCACCCGTCGCAAGAATCACCCAAGGCGACCCGGTCGTTTATTTCCCGACCTGCGGCGGGCGTATCTTCGGACCAGCCAGCGCCGCTGAGCAACAGCTTGGCGACGTCATCCTCGAACTGCTCACCCGCGCCGGCTACGCGCCCATCCTGCCCGAAGGCTTCGACAGCCTGTGCTGCGGCCAGATGCTGGCGAGTAAAGGGATGGCCGAGGAAGCCGAGGCAATGTCGGACATGCTCGAATCGGCGCTGATGAAAGCGTCGCAGAACGGCAAGTACCCGGTGATCATGGATGCCAGCACATGCACGGTCCGCATGCAAAAGCATCTGGCTGGCCGCATCAGGCTCTACGACTTCCACGAATTCGCTCACGACGCCCTGCTGCCCCGCCTCATGATCAGCAAACAGCCCGGCCCGGTCGCCCTGCATGTCAATTGTAGCGTCAAAAAGACTGGCTCCGATGCCAAGCTGAAGGTCCTGCTTGCCGCCTGCGTCGACCACATCATCGAACCGGCCGGCGTCACCTGCTGCGGCTTTGCCGGCGACCGTGGCTTCGTCGTACCCGAACTGAATCAGCATGCCCTGCGCAAAATTCACGACGAACTGCCGCCGACCTGCGCCTGCGGGGTGTCGACCAACCGTACCTGTGAAATCGGCCTGACGGCCGAAACCGGGCGCACCTATCGATCGATTGCCTATCTGCTTGAAGAATGCAGCCGAAAGGAGAGCGCCGTGACCTGCTAGGAAAAAACAGCCCGGCAGAAGGGGTTCTTGCACCGGGCCGAAAACTGAGACAAATCTGACATTAAAAACGGTCACGCCACACGTCTGCGCGCCAACGCAGCGAAGTGGTCAGACCAGATTTTAAAGGAAACTACTTATGATCTGGCAACAGATATACGATCCGCTGGGCAGCATTGGGCTGTCCGCATTACTGGCGTCCGTCCCGGTCGTCGTCATGCTGGCCGCGCTGGCCTTCTTCCACGTCAAGGCGCACGTCGCTGCACTGCTGGCACTCATCTCGGCGCTGGGCATCGCCATTTTCGGCTTTGGCATGCCGGCCAACATGGCCACCGATGCCGCCATTTTCGGCGCTATCAACGGTCTGGTGCCGATTGGCTGGATCGTTCTCAACATCATCTTCCTGCATCGCCTGACCACCGAAAACGGTTCCTTCAAGGTGCTGCAGGACTCCATCGCCGGCATCACCGACGACCGTCGCCTGCAACTGCTGCTCATCGCCTTCTGCTTTGGTGCCTTCTTCGAGGGCGCTGCCGGTTTCGGTACGCCAGTTGCCGTCACCGGTGCCGTGCTCATCGGCCTCGGCTTCTCGCCACTCGCTGCCTCCGGTCTGGCGCTGATCGCCAACACTGCTCCGGTTGCCTACGGGGCGTTGGGCACACCGGTCATCACGCTGGCCAAGGTCACCGGCCTCGACGAAATGATGCTGTCGGCGATGATCGGTCGTCAGTTGCCCTTCTTCTCCCTGCTCGTACCATTCTGGCTGATCTGGGCCTTCGCCGGGCGCAAGGGCATGATGCAGATCTGGCCGGCCATCCTGGTCGCCGGCGGTTCCTTTGCCATCGCCCAGTTCCTGGTCTCCAACTACCACGGCCCGATGCTGGTCGATGTCATCGCTTCGCTCGTTTCGATGGGTTGCCTGATCGCCTTCCTGAAAGTCTGGAAGCCAAAATCCATCTGGACCTCGGCCAAGCTGATCGGCCACGAGGATGATGGTGGCGAAGCCCACCCGGAGCCGACCGACATCCCGCAAAAGGCCGACAAGGCTGCCGTGCGCCGCGCCTGGATGCCCTGGGTTGTGCTCACTGTCTTCGTCTTTATCTGGGGCCTGCCCGAGTTCAAGAAAGCCGTTGATACCGTGCCGGTTGTCGTCGATGGCCAGCCTGTGCTCGACGCCAAGGGTCTGCCGAAAGTAGCCGGCAATACCTTCTTTGCGCCAATTTACAAGTTTGAGGACATCCACGAAAAGATCGAAAAGGTGCCGCCCGTCGTCGCCAAGAGCAAGAAGGAAGAAGCCACCTACAAGCTGAACTGGTTCACCACCACCGGCACCGGCATCCTGCTCGCCGCAGTACTGGCCGGCCTGCTTATGGGTTACCGCCCACAACAACTAGTCGGCGAATTCGGCAAGACGATCTGGATGGTGCGCTATTCGCTGGTCACCATTATCGCCATGCTGGGGCTGGGCTATCTGACGCGCTACTCGGGCATTGATGCGACGCTTGGTCTGGCCTTCGCCTTTACCGGCGTCTTCTATCCCTTCTTCGGCACCTTCCTGGGCTGGCTGGGTGTAGCGCTGACCGGTTCCGACACCGCCTCCAACGTGCTGTTCGGGGGCCTGCAGCGGACCACGGCGGAACAACTCGGCATTTCGCCCATCCTCATGGCCGCCGCCAACAGCTCAGGCGGCGTCATGGGCAAGATGGTCGATGCCCAGTCCATCGTTGTCGCCTCGACCGCCACCCACTGGTACGGCCATGAAGGCGAGATCCTGCGCTACGTCTTCTTCCACTCCATTGCGCTGTGCACCCTGATGGGCCTGTTCATCACCGCCCAAGCCTATGTCTGGCCCTTCACGGCCATGGTCCTCAAATAATCGGAGTCGAAATCATGTATCAGAAAATCTTTGTCGCCATCGACGACAGCCCGACCTCGCAAAAGGCACTGATCGAAGCGATTGATGTTGCCAAAAGTGCCGGTGCCGTCCTGTGTATCGCCCACGCCGCCGACGAAAGCCTGCTCGCCCAGCACGGCATGGGCCTCGGCAGCTATATCGACGTCGAGCGGACCAAGCAGGCCATTCGTGACACCTCGCAGGCGCTCCTTGACGCTGCTGCTGCCAAGGCGTTGGCGGCCGGCGTCGCGGCCGAAACCCGGCTGCTTGAAGCGAGCAACCAGCGCGTTGCCGAGCTGATCGCCAGCGGGGCCGAGGCTTTCGCCGCCGACCTGATCGTCATTGGCACCCACGGCCGGCGCGGCTTTGCCCGCCTGCTGGTCGGTTCGGTAGCGGAAAACCTGGTGCGCATCGCCCACACCTCGCTGCTGATGGTACGCGACCACTAAAAGATGTGTAGCCCAGGCGGGACATGCGACTTCGTTCGGATGTCCCGCCTGCTTCGGGAATTCCCCACATGGCGCGGATGACGAATTTTGCTACTTTGCGCCATCACCTTATTCCGCATCAGCCACCTGCCCTGGAGAACATCCATGTACAAGAAAATTCTGGTTGCCATCGACGATAGCGAAACCTCACGCAGCGCCCTCAAAGAGGCGCTCCACATCGCAAAAGCGAGCAACGCCAAGCTCTACATCACCCACGTTGCCGACGAAACCATGCTCAACATCCACGGCCATGCCATGTCCGGCGCCGTCAATCTCGATGGCGCCGTCGCCAACCTGATCAAGGCCGGACAACAACTGCTCGACAATGCCATGCAAGCAGCCGCCGGCATTAATGCCGAGCCGCTGATGCTGGAAGCCAGCAGCCGGCGCATCTCGGAAACCATTGCCGAAAAAGCCAAGGAACTCGGTGTCGAGCTGATCATCATCGGCCGCCACGGCCAGCGCGGCCTGGCCACGCTGATTCTTGGCTCGGTGGCCGAACAATTGGCTAGAATCGCTGAAGCCTCGGTGCTGCTCGTACGCAAGCACTAACGCTGCTCGATGCAGGCCCCGCCTTGGCGGGGAAACCAATTTAAAACTTCGATGATCCCCGCCATGCCGGGGATCGTTCATGATGGGACCGACCATGTCTTACCGCGCCACCGACAGCCACAAAGACGAACCTCTCCGCGACGATATCCGCCTGCTTGGCCGCATCCTCGGCGACACCGTGCGCGAACAGGAGGGCGAATCGGTATTCGAAATCGTCGAGCGCGTTCGCCAGACCGCCGTCCGTTTTGCCCGCGACGGCGACCCCGCCGCCCGCGACGATCTCGCCGCACTGCTTGACCCGTTACCGCGCGACACCACCCAGGCCGTCGTCCGCGCCTTCAGCTACTTTCTGCAACTGGCCAATATCGCCGAGGATGAGCACCACATCCGCCGCCGTCGCGCCCACGATCTGGCCAATTCGCCGCCGCGTGAAGGCAGCCTGATCTTCGCTCTGGATTCGCTGGCTTCAGCCAACGTATCGCCAGAAACGATTGCCGACTTCTTCGCTCATGCCGTCGTTGCCCCTGTCCTCACCGCCCACCCGACAGAAGTTCAGCGCCAGAGCCTGATTCGCAATCACCGCGACCTGGCCCGTCTGCTCGACCAGCGCGAACGCCTGCAGATGACGCCCGAGGAGCAGGTCGAGAACGATCTCGGCATCGCCAATTCCATCCTCACCCTGTGGCAGTCGCGCATGCTCCGGCCGGTCCGTCTCAAGGTACTCGACGAGGTCAAGAACGGCATCACCTATTTCAAGGAAACCTTCTTCACTGAACTGCCGCGCCTTTACATTCAGGCCACGCAGCAATTGCAGAAACGTTACCCCGACACCGTCTGGGCCTTGCCACCCTTTTTCCGCGTCGGCAGCTGGATCGGCGGCGACCGCGATGGCAACCCCTTCGTCACCGCCGACATCCTGCGCGAAGCCCTGCGCCTGCAATCGGCCGCCGCCCTCAATCATTATCTTGATGAAGTCCACGAACTGGGTGGCGAACTGCCGCTCTCCGACCTCCTCGTCAAAGTCACCCCGGAACTGCTGGCCCTGGCCGAGCATTCAACCGACCATTCGCCACAACGCGCCGACGAACCCTATCGACGCGCCTTGTCCGGCATCTACGCCCGCCTCGCAGCGACGGCCCGGGTGCTCGATCAAGTCGAACCGGTGCGCCACGAAATCGGCAACGCCGAACCCTACGCCACGCCGGAAGCCCTGCGCGCCGACCTCAAGGTGCTCAACAATTCGCTGAAGCTCAACGGCAGTGCCAATCTGGCCGGTGGCCGTCTGCGCCGCTTGTTGCGCGGGGTGCAGGTCTTCGGCTTCCACCTGGCGCCAATCGACCTGCGCCAGAACTCCGAAGTGCATGCCCGTAGCGTCGCCGAACTGCTTGCTGGCGCCGGTCGCTGCCCGGATTACGAGGCCCTCTCTGAAAACGAGCGGATCGCCCTGCTGACCGCCGAAATCGCCACGCCGCGCCCGCTCTACTCGCCCTACCTGAACTATTCCGAAGAAACCGAGGGCGAACTCGCCATCTTTTTTGCCGCCCGCGAGTTGCGCCAGCGCTATGGTGTTGCAGCCCTGCCCAATTGCATCATCTCGAAGACCGATGGTGTCTCCGACCTGCTCGAACTGGCCCTCCTTCTCAAGGAATCCGGCCTCCTGCTACCGGGTGCTAAACCGCAGCTGAACGTCAACATCATCCCCCTCTTCGAGACTATCGAAGATTTGCAGAAGAGCGCCGCAACCATGGCCGGCGTATTTGCCATCCCGGCCTACCGCGAACTGATTGCCGGACGCGGTAACGAACACGAGGTCATGCTCGGCTATTCGGATTCCAACAAGGACGGCGGCTTCCTGACCTCCGGCTGGGAACTGTACAAGGCTGAAATCGAACTGGCCGCGGTTTTCAAGCAGCACAGCGTTCGCCTGCGCCTGTTCCACGGCCGTGGCGGCTCGGTCGGTCGCGGCGGCGGCCCGACCTATCACGCCATCCTCGCCCAGCCGGCCGGGGCGGTATCGGGGCAGATCCGCCTGACCGAGCAGGGCGAAGTCATTTCGACCAAATACGGCAGCGCCGACACCGGCCGCCGCAACCTTGAAGTGCTGCTCGCCGCCACGCTCGAAGCCAGCCTGACCGATCACGAAAACAAGGTCGAGCCGGCCGAACAGTTCCATACGGTGATGGATGAACTGTCGCTACGCGCCTTTAACGCCTATCGTGGGCTGGTTTATGAAACGCCGGGCTTCACTACCTATTTCCGCCAGTCGACCGTGGTCAATGAAATCGCCTCGCTCAACATCGGCAGTCGCCCCGCATCGCGCAAGGCCTCAGAGCGCATCGAAGATCTGCGGGCGATCCCCTGGGTCTTCAGCTGGGCACAATGCCGGCTCATGCTGCCCGGCTGGTACGGCTTCGGTTCGGCCGTCCACGGCTATCTGGCAGCGAACCCGACAGGCATGGCAACACTGCGCCGCATGGTCAAATCCTGGCCCTTCTTCCAGAGTCTGCTGTCCAACATGGATATGGTACTGGCCAAGACCGACCTCGCCATCGCCTCCCGCTACGCCGAACTGGTCACCGACGCCGATCTGCACCAACGCATTTTCAGCCAGATCAAGGCGGAATGGGCGCTGACCCGCCAGCACCTGCTGGCTATCCTCGAACAGCACGACTTCCTGGCCGACAACCCCATGCTCAAGCGTTCGCTTCAACTCCGCTCGCCCTACATGGACCCACTCAACCACCTTCAGGTTGAACTGCTTAAGCGTCACCGTGCCGGTGAAACCGACGAGCGCGTCGCCCGCGGCATCCACCTGTCGATCAACGGGGTGGCTTCCGGACTGCGCAACAGCGGGTAAAATGACCAGATGCCTACGATAATAAAACGCACCGTCTTTTTCGTCTCCGACGGCACCGGCCTGACGGTCGAAGCCCTCGGCCACAGCCTGATGACCCAGTTCGAGGACATCGAGTTCAAGCAGATCCGCATTCCTTTCCTCGACAACATCGAGAAAGCGCAGGATGCCGTGGCCCGTATCAATGCCCAGGGCGAATCCGATGGCATGCGCCCGATCGTGTTCACCACGCTGGTCAATCCCGAACTGTCGGGTATCGTCCATCAGGCTGACGCCTTCTGCCTGTCCTATTTCGACTCTTTCCTGTCGCCCCTCGAAGCCGAGCTTGGTCGTCACTCCAACCATACGGTCGGGCGCTCGCACGGCTCGGCCGAAAGCTCCGAGTACAAGAAACGCATCGAGTCGATCAATTACACCCTGGCCCACGACGACGGCATCACCGACCGCGACCTGGAAGAAGCTGACGTCATCCTGGTCGCCGTCTCACGCTGCGGCAAAACGCCGACCTCGCTCTATCTGGCCATGCAGTTCGGCCTCAAGGCGGCCAACTTCCCGCTCATCCCCGAAGACTTCGACCGCGGCCGCCTGCCCAGTACGCTTGAGAAGCATCGCCCCAAACTCTTCGGCCTGACCATCCAGCCCGAGCGCCTGACGCAAATCCGCGAAGAACGCCGCGCGGGGAGCAAATACGCCTCGCTGGCCAACTGCCGCTACGAAATCGCCGAAGCCGAAAAAATGATGCGCCGCGAAGGTATTCGCTGGCTGGATTCATCGACCAAGTCGATTGAGGAAATCTCGACAACGATTCTGCAGGAACTCAAACTGCGCTGAAACAGGGCATTCACTGGTCACCAAGGCGAAACACCAGCCGGCAAAACAGTAAAACGGAGATTTACAGTTTCCCCCGTATAACGAGGGCCTCAAAGTCATCAAGTGGCAGAGGACGGCTAAACAGGTAGCCCTGCAGAAAATCGCAGTGATGCACGGTATTCAGCAAGTAGCGCTGGGCTTCTGTCTCAACCCCTTCGGCTACGACCTTGAGCCTGAGGTTGTGCGCCATGCTGATGGTCGCCCCACAGATCGCTGCTGCGTTATCGCTCGATTCTATGTTCATCACAAAAGAGCGGTCGATTTTGAGCTGGTCCAGCGGCAGTCGGCTCAAGTAAGACAGCGACGAATAGCCAGTCCCGAAGTCATCCAGGGAGAAGGTAACGCCGGCTGCCCGCAAGGCATTCATCTTGATGATCACCTCATCAACACTTGAGACGAGAAGGCTTTCGGTCAGTTCGAGTTTCAGGCGCAGGGGGTTTGCTCCGGTCCGTTCCAGTATCGCCAGAACCTGCTCGACAAAATCCGCCTGATGGAATTGCCTCGCACTGACATTGACGGCAATGCTCAAGGCTTCGGTTTCGCTACGCCTGGCCCATACAACCAGCTGGGTGCAAGCCATTTCAAGGACCCAGCGACCCAACGGCAGAATCAATCCAGTCTCCTCCGACAGCGGGATGAACTCGGCCGGAGAGACCATGCCGCCCTCGGGAGGCAGCCAGCGAACCAGAACTTCAGCACCAACGATACGGCCCTCGCGTGAAACTTGAGCCTGATAATGAAGGATAAACTGCTCTTCCTGGATGGCCCGACGAAGACTTTTCTCGAGAGCGGCCCTTTCAGTCGCAGCTGTCTGCATGGTCTGATCAAAGAAATGAAGCGCATTGCGCCCTCGATCCTTGGATTTATACATGGCCAGATCTGCTTGCTTCAACAGGTCATCTATTGATGTCTCATGCCCCCGAAACAGGGTTGCCCCGATACTTGCCGTTGTATGGTGTTCCACATCACCCAATTGAAATTTGTCTTTGAGTGCGAGAAGAATCTTTGTCCCGACGATTTCCACCTGTTTTGCTGCATCTTGTGCCCTACCGCTCAGCCCGCCGAGGATGACGACAAACTCATCCCCACCCAGACGTGCAACGGTATCGCCTTCGCGAATGCTTTTGGCAAGTCTCTGCGCCACCTGAGCAAGCAACAGGTCACCACGATGATGTCCCAGTGAGTCGTTCAACATCTTGAAATGGTCAAGGTCAATCAACAACACCGCTCCTGACTCGCCATTACGGTGACTGACGGTCATCGTCTGGGTCAGCCGATCTGCCAACAAGGTTCGGTTCGGGAGATGGGTCAGCGGATCAAAGAAAGCCAGCTCATTGATTCTCTCTTCTGCCTTTTTGCGCTCCGAAATATCGTAGTGGGTGCCGATGTAATTGGTGACAACACCGTTCTTGTCCTTGACTGCCGAGATATTGAGCCAATTTGGATACAGCTCACCATTTTTGCGCCTTCCCCAGATTTCCCCCTGCCATCCGCCGGTCCGATTTATTATTTCCCACATATTCCGAAAAAAATCGGCATCGTTACGCTCCGACTTGAGTATCCGCGGCGTTTGCCCAACAACCTCATCGGAGGAATATCCGGTCAGTTCTGTAAAGGCCCGGTTCACGCGCAGAATGACATTTTGTGAATCAGTAATCATCATGCCTTCTCTCGACTCGAACGCTGCCGCTGCTATACGCAGATCCCTTTCCGTCTGCTTCTGCTCGGTAACATCGGTGTAAACCCAGATCGATAGTCCGGCCATGACGGATTGAGAATCAAGCGGCTGGCCGGACTGAATAACCCAGAATCGGCCCCCATCCTTTCTGCACATCTCCACCTCGAAATTGGCAAATCCCTTGGCAGCCATCTGGCCATAGCCAATTTCCCCAGCCATTTCAAATTGCCTGGTGTCCGAATAAAAAATTTCCGTACTCGACCCTTCGTAGTCCTTGGGATTGGCGAATCCAAACATATTCGCTATGTGCTGATTGCTCTTGATGATGCGGCGATTCTTCAAGAGCAGTATCCCGGCATGGGCATTATCAAAGATCAGTTCCTGCTCTTTCAGCAGGTCCTGTATGCGACCTTCGCTTTCTAGCAAGGCCTGGGTACGTTCCGCCACACGCTGGTCAAGTTCGCGATTCGTCTCTTCAAGCAAGGCCTCCTGGGTGCTCAGTGCGGCCTGTGCATGGCGAACCACCAACAAAAGGGTGACATACAGCCCCCCCAGTACAACACAAACAATCGCGCCAATTCGCCATATTGAACGATCGATTTTGGACACCAGCGGAGTCACATCGAGATAGACCTCAAAGACCGCAACGACACCAGACTCATCGCGAACAGGGATATAGCTTGAGAGCAGGTCGACATCGCTCAGGATCCCTTCGGTGGCACTAAACTGATCACGATGAACCAGTTCACTGACTGACTCGCCACTACTGGCCGAGATAAACCCCGGGTTGCCACTCTTGTCATCCCCGATCTGTGTCGCCTCGGTGGAAAATACGGTAATTCCCTGCAGGTTGTAGATCTTGATCTTGGCTAGTTCGGAACCTCGAATCAGTTCGCTGACTTTCAAGTGCAGCGCCCTGATTTGACCTGAGTTCTGCAATTCCGATCGTGGCTTCCCGGCTGAATGAGCAATTAATACATCGACATCACGCGCCAGCAACTTATATAAAAATTGCGTCAATGCAATATTCTGGTTCTCAGCCAAATGCTCAACCTGAACAATCTCCTGCTGACGTACCAGGACTCCCAGAAGGCCGCCAGCCAGAACGATAAGGATCAGTGATATGAGCGAGAAATAGCGGGTCAGTGCGAATGCACGCATGTTTATCCCTTGTTTCCAGTGGAAACAATTACACCTGAAAAGGATGTATTGTGCCAACAATCAGAACAAGGTAAAAAATCACAAACCACACCAGACAAGGCAGACTCGGATATGAGCAATCAGTTATCTAACGCCCATTCTGTAGGCATCGCGCTTCATAGCCCAGCTACTGAAGCAACAGTCGGCATAGCCTAGGCGGATCTGCGCCGAACCATCTCGAACAGGCAAACGGCCGCAGCGGCAGCAACATTGAGGGACTCTACCGCACCAGGCATCGGGATCTTGACGCGCTGACCGGCTGCCGCGATCAGTTCGGCGCGCACGCCCTGCCCTTCGGCACCAAATACCCAGGCGATTGC
The DNA here is from genome assembly GCF_003441615.1 of Dechloromonas sp. HYN0024. Lineage (NCBI taxonomy): Bacteria > Pseudomonadati > Pseudomonadota > Betaproteobacteria > Rhodocyclales > Azonexaceae > Dechloromonas > Dechloromonas sp. HYN0024. The sequence goes on from NZ_CP031842.1 coordinate 1,718,831, forward strand.
CCCCGTAAGTTGGGCTGAGTAAAGCGACGTTGCGCCATCCAGACAAGTGACAGCCGAGGTGCCCTCGTAGTTGGCCATGAAGGTGGTCAGATCGACGTCTTCATGGATACTCAAGGCAAAGTGGGCACCCTGCCCGGCCCGCAGGACCTTGGGCGACCAGGCCGAGGCACAACCCGGCGCGAGCAATGCCTGCTTGATACCGGCAGCGGCGGCCGTGCGCAGCAGGGTGCCGACATTGCCGGGGTCCTGTATGCCATCGAGCAGGATTGCGTCGCTTTTGCGGTCTGGTGCAGCTGTTGCAGCCGGAGTCTTGACCAGCGCCAGCAAGCCACTTGGGGTATCAACCAGGCCGAGGTCACGCATCAGGCTATCGGCCAGCTGCACGGTTTGCCGCTTGTCGACAAAGCGGGCAATTTCGCCGCCGGCCTGCGCCGATTCGGCAACGATCAGCGTCTCAACCGGCCCGAAAGCAGCTTCATAGGCTTCGACCAGATGCACGCCATCGAGCAGGGTCTGCCCGGTTTTTCGGCGCTCGCGTCCGGATTCGGCCAGTCGCTTGAGCGACTTGAAAAACGCGTTGTCGCGAGACTGGATAAGTTTCATAGCAAGGAAAGCTGCTTTGCCACCGGACCAAAACTGCGTCGGTGTACCGGTGACGCGCCGTGTTCCTCAAGGGCTTGAAAATGCGCCGCCGTCGGGTAGCCCATATGCCGGTCGAAGCCATACATCGGGTATTGCGCGTGCAAGGTCAGCATTTCGGCATCGCGCACTGTCTTGGCGAGAATCGAGGCAGCGGCGATCGAGGCGATCTTGCCGTCGCCCTTGACCACGGCCTCGCAGGGAATATCGAGTTTCGGGCAGCGGTTGCCATCGACCATGGCGGCGCTTGGCTGCACGCCCAAGGCGGAAACGGCGCGCTGCATGGCGAGCATGGTGGCGTGCAAAATGTTGAGGCGGTCGATCTCTTCGACCGAGGCCGAGGCTACGGCCCAGGCCACGGCGCGTTCACGGATCAGGACGGCAAGCCCATCACGTCTTTTTTCACTGAGTTTTTTCGAGTCGTTGAGACCGGGAATCGGACGCAGCGGGTCGAGAATTACCGCAGCTGCGACCACCGTGCCGGCCAGCGGACCACGGCCAGCCTCGTCGATACCGCAGACGAGGCCTTCGGGGACGATCAGTTCAGGCATTCAATGACCGCATTGGCGGCCTTTTCTGCCGTGTTCTGGCGCAATTGCAGATGCATTTCGGTAAACGCCTCCTCGACCGCTTCGGCATTTTCCTTGTCTTCGTACAGCTTGACGAGGGCCTCGGCGAGATTCTCTGGGGTAGCGTCGTCCTGCAGAATTTCCGGCACCACGTAGCGCCCGGCCAGGACATTGGGGAGTCCGACGTAAGGCAGATAGGCCATGCGCTTCATGAGCCAGTAGGAGAACTTGGCGATCTTGTAGGTAATCACCATCGGCCGCTTGATCAGGGCAGCCTCCAGCGTCGCTGTACCACTGGCAACCAGCGAAACATCGGCGGCGCCAAGTGCATCCTGAGCGTGACCAAAGAGCAGACGGAACGGAACATCGCTGGCCTGCTGACGATAAATCGCCGCTTCGAACTGGAGCCGCGTTTCTCGGGTGGCCAACGGCACAACGAAAATGGCATTGGGCAGATAGCGTTCGCAGATCAGCTTGGCGGTCTGCACGAAGGTATCGGCCATCATCGCCAATTCGCCCTGGCGGCTCCCCGGCAGCATCCCGAAAATCGGGTAATCGCGCGGCAGGGCGAGCTTTTCACGGACCGCCTGCTTGCTGGTCTGCAAGGGAATGATGTCAGCCAGCGGATGCCCGACATAAGTGACCGGGATGTGCTCTTTTTCGTAGAGCGGCGGTTCCATCGGGAACAGAGCGAGGACACGGTGCACAGCGCGGGCAATCTTCTTGATGCGCCCGCCGCGCCAGGCCCAGATCGACGGGCTGACGTAATGGATGGTCTTGACGCCGGCTGACTTGAGGCTGGTTTCGAGACCCAGGTTGAAATCAGGCGCATCGACCCCGATGAAAATATCGGGCTGGATATCGAGCAGGCGCTTTTTGAGCTGGCGGCGAATCCCGGATATTTCCCGGTAATGCTTGAGGGCATCGACATAGCCCATGACCGACAGCTTTTCCATCGGCCACCAGGCATCAAAGCCATGCGACTCCATGCGCGGCCCACCGATGCCGAAAAACACGGCATCCGGCAAACGCTCTTTTAAGGCAGCAATGAGGTGGCTGGCCAGGAGATCCCCGGAAGGTTCCCCCGCCACCATGGCAATCCGAACGGCGCGACCCATATCAGCGAATAATGCCTCGCTTGGAAACCGCCAGGAAGTCGACGAAACGCTGAACGTCCGGCTGGGTCTTGGCATCTTCGGTCAGCTTGGTCTTGGCCTCTTCAAGCAGCAGACCAGATTTGTATAGCGTACGGTAAGCGCGCTTGAGCGAAGTGATCGACTCGGCTGTAAAACCACGTCGTTTGAGGCCTTCGACATTGATACCGTAAGGCGTCGCCGTATTGCCGGCAGCCATCAGGTAAGGTGGCACATCCTGGAGGATCACCGTGCTGACGGCCGTCATGACGTGCGCACCGATGCGGCAGAACTGATGCACCCCGGTAAAACCGCCAAGAATGGCCCAGTCATCGACCACGACATGGCCGGCCAGCGAGGCGTTATTGGCAAAAGTAACCTTGTTGCCAACCTGGCAATCATGGGCGATATGCACATAGGCCATGATCCAGTTGTCATCGCCGATACGCGTCACCCCGGCATCCTGAACGGTACCGAGATTGAAGGTACAGAACTCGCGGATGACGTTGCGGTCGCCGATTTCCAGACGTGTCGGTTCACCGGCGTATTTCTTGTCCTGCGGCACTTCACCGAGTGAGCAGAACTGAAAAATCCGGTTGTCGCGACCAATGCGGGTGTGACCACGAATCACGGTATGCGGGCCAATGACCGTGTTGTCACCGATCTCGACATGCGGGCCAATGATGGAATAGGGGCCGATCTCGACGTTGGCACCAATTTTGGCACCCGGATCGACAATGGCAGTTGAATGAATCATCTTACAGATTCCGCTGAGCACACATCAGGCGTGCGCTCGCTGCCAGCTGATCATCAACACGGGCCTCTGCCTTGAATTTCCAGACACCCCGCATCTGGCGCTCAATCTCGACATGCAAATGCAACTGGTCGCCCGGCATCACCGGCTTCTTGAAACGGGCTTCGTCAATACCGGCAAAGTAGAACACCGTATCGGCCGACGGCTTCTCGGCCATCGACTTGAAGGAGAGGATTCCAGCAGCCTGGGCCAGCGCTTCCATGATCAGCACGCCCGGCATCACCGGATGATGCGGGAAATGGCCCATAAAAAACGGCTCGTTGATCGTCACATTTTTGTAGGCGTGGATCGTTTTGCCCAGTTCAATTTCTACCACACGGTCGACCAGCAGGAACGGATAGCGGTGCGGCAGGTGCTCCATGATTGCTTGAATATCCATTTAATCAACCCTCTATGTGTTTTTCTTTAAGTTGTTTCTCAAGTTCTGAAACGCGGTCTGCGAGCTTTGACAACCGGCGGATATGCGACGCATTTCGCATCCAGTGCTCATAGCTATCCAGCGGGAAAACGCTGGCATAGACCCCACCCGGCTCAAGGATACTGCGCATGACGGTCGATGCACCGGAAATCGTGGTGTTGGGAGCCAGGCTCAAATGACCGCTGATCATCGAAGCACCGCCGAGAATGCAGTGCTCACCCAGGGTCGTGCTGCCAGCCATGCCGGTACACCCGGCTATCACGGAATAGGGACCGATATTGCAGTTATGACCGATCATGACCAGATTATCGATCTTGCAGCCATCACCAATGATCGTATCGTCCAGCGCACCGCGGTCGATGGTGGTATTGGCGCCTATTTCGACATCGTCGCCGATGACCACGGCACCAACCTGGGGAATCTTGACCCACTCCTTGCCATCCGGCGCAAAGCCAAAACCATCCGCACCGATCACCACACCGGAATGCAGAATCGCCTGCTTGCCAATCCGGCAGCCATGATAGACGTTCACATTGGGATAAAGAACGCTACCTTCGCCGACCACAGCGCCATCACCGATGACGCACCCGGCATGGATGCGGCACCCTTCGCCGATACTGACATTTTTACCGATGCAGACATGCGGCCCGATGAAAACAGATGCCGGAACAGTTGACTCGATGACGGCTGTCGGATGTATGCCGGCAATCTCCACCGCCGACGGATTGAGCAAGGCGGCCACCCGTGCATAATAGGCATAAGGATTGGCCGTCACGATGCGCGGCCCGGCGAATCCTTCAGCCGCATCCGGCGCCAGAATGACGGCGGAAGCACCGGTCGACTGCAACTGATTGCGATACTTACGGTTGGCCAGGAAGGCAATATCGCCCTCGCCGGCCGAAGCCAGGGTCGCCACCTGAGAAATGCGCGTTTGCCCGTCGCCAAGCACATCGCCGCCCAATTGGGCGGCGATGTCGGCAAGCGTATAAGACGTCTCACCCAAACCGGACATATTACTTACCTTCCGACAAAGCCTTGATGACACGCTCCGTGATATCCAGACGGGGACTGACCCAGACAACGTCCTGAAGGATCAGGTCATACTTTTCATTTTCGGCAATCTGTTTGATGGCCTTGTTGGCTTTTTCAATGACTGCTGCATTTTCTTCGTTCTGGCGCAGGTTCAGGTCTTCGCGGAATTCACGCTGACGACGCTGGAATTCGCGCGAAATTTCGCCGAATTCCTTTTCCTTCGTCCGGCGTTCACTTTCCGCCATGGTGACTGAATTCTTTTCCAGATTTTCCTGCAGGCCCTGCAACTGCTTGGCCATGCGCTGAAGATCCTGGTCGCGCTTGGCAAATTCGCCTTCCAGCTTCTTGGCCGCCTTCTGGGCCGCCGGCGCATCACGGAAGATGCGCTGCGTATTGACGTAACCCACCTTCAACTCGGCCGCAACCGCGCCGGTCACAAACAGGGCAGATAACAACGAGGCGAGAACTACGGACTTGATTTTCAACTTAAAACTCCTGAATTAGAACGTGGTACCCATCTGGAACTGGAAGGTTTCGGACTTGTCATCTACCTGCTTGTTAAGCGGCCGACCAATACTGAATTTTAGCGGCCCAATCGGCGAAATCCACGAAGCAGACAAACCGGTCGAGTACCGAAGACCGCCCGCTGCACTCATACCCTTATCGCCATACACCTGACCGGCGTCAAAGAACCAGCCCATACGGAAGCTCTTCTCCATGCCCGGGATCCCCCAGAGCAGTTCGGCATTGCCGATGACGCGGCGATTGCCACCTAGGCGGTACTGGTTATTCGGATCAGTGGTATCGACTGGGCCAAGGCTGGATGCCTTGTAGCCCCTCACTGAACCGATACCGCCCGCATAGAAATTCTTGAAAAACGGCAGACCTGAATCGCCATAACCAGCTGCGTAGCCGATTTCACCATTCAGCATCAGCGTAAACCGCTGATTGAGCGGAATGAAATGCTGCAACTGGTAGGTTGCGCGGTAATAGGTCAGATCGCCACCAGGCAACGCCACTTCAAGGGCAGCCTTCTGGAAGGTACCACGGGTCGGGAAGAAATAGCTGTCCTTGCCGTCGCTGGCCCAGCTCAGGGTCAGCGGGATCGACAGGTTAGTCGCGCCAAAATCCCTAACGTAATTTTTATAGTATTGCGGACTTGAATCGTAGGTCGTAATCGTCGTCGAATCGACCCCAAGCCCCAACCCAATCGACTCTTTCTCGCCAATCGGGAAGCCAAAGCGCAGACCACCACCATAAGACGACGAGCTGTAGGCGGCAATCGCCGTCGAGGTCGTGTTGAAGGTCCGCTGATAGAGGTCGAAGCCCTGGCTCACACCATCCGGCGTGAAATACGGATTTGTGTACGAGAACACGTAGGTCCGGTAGGTCTTAGCCGAATTGACCTGGATGGAGACGTTATTGCCGCTACCCATGAAGTTGTTCTGGGCGATCGAGCCGGACAGGATAACCTTGTCGGTGCTGGACGTACCGACACCCAGCATCAGGTTGCCGGTTGGCTTCTCGGTCACATTGACATTCACATCCAGTTGGTCGGCCGTACCCGGCACAGCGGGGGTCTCAACGGTGACATCGCCAAAATATCCGAGTCGGTCAACGCGCTGCTTCGAATTGGTGACCTTTTCAGCGTCGTACCAACCACCTTCCATCTGGCGCATTTCCCGGCGGATGACTTCATCACGGGTCTTGGTATTGCCGGTCACGTTCAGGCGACGCACGTAAACCCGCTTGCCCGGATCGACGAAGATGGTGAACGCCACCTTGCGCTTGTCCTTGTCGATTTCCGGCGCGGCATTGACGTTGGCAAAGGCATAGCCTTCCTTGCCGAGGCGGTCGCTGATGGCCTTGGTCGTTTCATTGAGCTTTTCACGCGAGAAGACATCGCCCGGCTTGACCGTCACCAGCTTTTTTAATTCGTCTTCAGAAATCGTGAATTCGCCCGCCATTTTCACCGACGAGACCTGATACCGCTCGCCTTCGATCACGTTGGCGGTGATGTATACATCCTGCTTGTCCGGCGAGATGGAAACCTGTGTCGACTCGACGGCAAACTCCAGGTAGCCCTGATTCATGTAAAAGGACTTGAGCTTCTCCAGATCGGCCGACAGTTTCTGCCGGGAATACTGGTCGTTCTTGCTGTACCAGGTCAACAGACCCGGCGTCGTCAGCTCAAACTGGCTGAGCAGTTCCTTTTCGGAGAAGGCCTTGGTGCCAACCAGGTTGATCTGTTTGATCTTGGCGGCGACGCCTTCTTCGATGGTGAAATTGATGCCGACCCGATTGCGCTCGAGCGGCGTAACGGTCGTCGTGATATTGGCGGCATATTTGCCGCGCGTCAGATACTGACGCTTAAGTTCCTGCTCGGCTTTTTCCAGCAGCGCCCGGTCGAAGATACGACCATCGGCAATGCCGGTTTCCTTGAGGGCCTTGACGATGACATCCTTGTCGAACTCCTTGAGACCGACAAAATTGATCGTGGCGATGGCGGGGCGTTCCTGGACGACAACCACCATGACGTCCTTTTCGACCTCGATCCGCACATCCTTGAAGAAACCGGTAGCAAACAGTGCCTTGATCGACTGGGCGGCTTTTTCATCAGTCAGGGTTTCGCCGACCTTGACCGGCAGGTAGCCAAAGACCGTACCCGCCTCCGTGCGCTGAATGCCCTCGACCCGGATATCCTTGACGGCAAAAGGTTCGAAAGCCAGGGCAGAGGTTGAAAACATGCCGGCAATCAGAATGGACAACAGGGATTTTTTCATCGTTCAGCCATTAAACAGGCGGGTCAAGTCGTTAAAAAAGGCGAAAGCCATCAAGGCAAACAAAATGGACATGCCAACCTGCTGTCCAATTTCCATGGCGCGCTCGGAAAGCGGCCTGCGCCTGACGACTTCGATCATATGATACAACAAATGCCCACCATCCAGAACCGGTATGGGCAGCAGATTCAACACACCCAGACTGATACTGACCAGGGCCATGAACTTGAGGTAGTAATCGAGCCCGAGGCGTGCCGATTGCCCGGCGTAGTCGGCGATGGTCACCGGCCCGGAGAGGTTTTTCCAGGAAACCTCGCCAGTCAGCATTTTGCCCATCATCACGAGGCTGAATACCGACTTGTCCCAGGTTTCTTCAAGCGCCCTGCCCGCGGCCTCGATGATGCCGTAGCGGACAAAGGCTTTCACCTCGCGGGCCGGCTTCGGACCCGGGGCAACGGCAACCCCAATCTTGCCGACCGTCTGCCCACGCTCCAACACTGCATCAGGAACGACATCCACCGACAAGACTTCGCCCTGACGTTCGAATTCGATTCGGAGGGGCCTGCTGGCCGAATCACGAATGATCGTCACCAGGTCGTACCACGATGAAATTTCCTTGCCTGCAAGGGCCAGCACCCGGTCACCATTCTGTAATCCGGCCCGCTCGGCAACCCCGTTAGCCACCACCTTGCCGATCACCGGCGGCATTTCCGGACGATAGAAGCGGATGCCCAGGCGCTCCAGCGCATCCCCCTCCCAGCCCTGCTCACCAGCAGCTGACAGATAGAGCCGGCGGATGGAAATCTCGTCGCGCTCGTTGACCACTTCAAGCACAACGCTTTCGTGATCGACCGCCTTTTGCAGAATCATCCAGCGCAAATCGTCCCAGGTTGCCACCGGCTGACCGTCAAGCGACCTCACCAGTTCACCGTTACCGACCGCCGCCATGGCCGCCGGAGTGCCATTCGGGGGAGCGCCGAGCATCGGTAGCAACTCCTCGCTGCCATGCATGAAAACGCCCCAATAGATCAGGATGGCCAGGGCAAAATTAGCCAGCGGCCCAGCCGCCACGATGATGCTGCGCTTGCCGACACTCTGACGATTGAAGGCTCGATGGACTTCCTCCTCGGCTACCTTGCCTTCACGCTCGTCGAGCATTTTGACGTAGCCGCCGAGCGGAAAAATACTGATCGCCCACTCAGTCCGGTCTTGTCCCAGGCGCTTTTTCCACAGCATCCGCCCAAAGCCGACAGAGAAGCGAAGAACCTTGACGCCACAAAATCGCGCCGCCAGATAGTGACCCAATTCATGAACAACGATAAGGACACCGAGAACCACCAGAAAGGCGGCGAGGTAAAACGGGATGTTATTCACGTGAACCGGCGTTCCCTCACCATTTTATGGGCCAGTTGCCGCGCCTCAGCATCGGCTGCGAGGACATCGGCCAGACTCCCCTCCGGCCCCGCCGGCAAGGCTTGCAGCACGGCATCATTGAGCCGGGCAATGGCCAGGAAAGGCAATGCTCCGTCGAGGAAAGCGGCCACCGCGACTTCGTTTGCCGCGTTGAGGATGGCCGGTGCCGTTCCTCCTTCGCGCAAGACGTCATAGGCCAGTTGCAGGCATCGGAACCGTTCGAAATCGGGAGCGACGAAATCGAGACGGGCAATCTTGAATAGATCGAGCGGCTCGACACCAGCGGCAATACGCTCCGGCCAGGCCATGGCGTAGGCAATCGGGGTACGCATGTCGGGATTGCCCAACTGCGCCAGCACTGAACCATCAACGTACTGGACGGCCGAATGGATGACGCTCTGGGGATGGACAACGACCTGGATCATCTCCGGTGGTGCATCGAACAGCCAGCGGGCTTCGATGACTTCAAGGCCCTTGTTCATCATGGTCGCCGAGTCGACCGAGATCTTGCGCCCCATCACCCAGTTCGGGTGGGCACAGGCCTGATCCGGGGTCACGTGGGCCAGATCAGCCAAGGGCGTATTGCGGAACGGGCCACCGGACGCCGTCAGGAGAATTTTCTGAACGCCACACGGGGCGAGGCCGCGCGCGAAATCGGCGGGCAATGACTGGAAAATGGCGTTGTGTTCACTATCGACCGGCAGCAACGATGCACCATGTTCACGCACGGCATGCATGAACAGTTCGCCGGCCATCACCAGCACTTCCTTGTTGGCCAGCATAACTTTCTTGCCGGCGCGCGCCGCGGCCAAGGTCGGTTCAAGACCAGCGGCACCGACAATGGCGGCCATCACCGCATCGACGTCGGGTAGCGACGACAATTCAATCAGCGCTTCAATGCCATGCCGAATTTCCGTATCCACACCGGCAGTCCGGCAACGCTCGGCCAGTTGTGCCGCCAGCGAGGCATCGCGCAACACGGCAAAGCGCGGCCGGAATTCAACGCATTGCTCGAATAACTTGTCGATCTGGCTGTGGGCGCACAGGGCAAAGGCGCGATAGCGATCCGGATGACGCCGGATCACATCCAGCGTGCTGACGCCAATCGAGCCGGTCGAACCCAGTACGGTAATGTTCTGCACGGAAGCGTTCACCGAGCCGCGAAAAGCAGCCAAAGCAGCGCCACCACGGGCAGCGTCGAAGTCAGGCTGTCGATGCGATCAAGGACGCCACCATGGCCGGGCAGGATGTTGCTGCTGTCCTTGATACCGGACTTGCGCTTGAGCAGGGATTCGTAGAGGTCGCCAACGATACTGACCGCCGTCACCCCCAGCAGCGCAACAATCCATAAGGGCAGAGGCATCAATTCAAGGCCGAATAGCTGACGCACCACCAGGCCGTAAACGACTACGCCAATACCAGCCCCGATCGCCCCTTCCCAGGTTTTTCCCGGGCTGATGGTCGGTGCCAGCTTGTGCTTGCCGAAAGCCTTGCCGGAAAAATAGGCGGCGATATCGGCCATCCAGACGACGGCAAAAATACCGAGAAGCGCAGCCGCCCCAAGCAATCGCAGCTGGACCATGGCCAGCCAGGTCGGCAAGAGTACAACCGCACCAACCAGAAGGCCGCGCACGCCATCCAGCGACCACTTGTTTTTCAGCCAAAAGGGCATGACCAGGCACCAGAAAACGGCTGCCACGGCGTAGGTAATCAGCACCCATGGCTGGGCCGGTGCAGCGAGATCAGCCGCGCCGATGGCCTCCGGAGCCAGCACCCCAAGCACCACGCAGATGAGCCCAGTCGCAATACCGAGAACAATGCGCTGAACGCTCCTCCAGCCCAGTAGCGCCCCCCACTCCCAGGCAGCGACGCCGACGAAACCGGCGACCAGCAAGGCCCATCCAGCCTGCGATGAATAGAACAGACTGGGCAACAGCAACGCCATCAGGACCAGCGCCGTGATAACGCGCGTTTTAAGCATTCGGTTTTTCCACTAATTGTTCGCTTGTCCGGCCAAAGCGGCGTTCGCGCTGCTGAAACGAGAGGATGGCCTTGTCGAATTCAGCCGTGTCGAAATCCGGCCACAGGGTCGGCGTGAAATAGAGTTCGGTATAGGCCAGCTGCCAGAGCAGGAAATTGCTGATCCGCTCCTCGCCACCGGTGCGGATAAAAAGATCGGGTTCCGGCGCATACGCCATCGACAGGTGCGGCTCAAGATCGGCATCCTGCCAACCGTCGCGCTTGTCCGGCTGCGCCGCCAGCATGCGCTCGACGGCCTGCATGATGTCCCAGCGCCCGCCATAATTGGCGGCGATGGTGAGGTCAAGCAGGGTATTGCCGGCAGTCTTCGCCTCGGCCTGCCGGATCAGGTCCTGCAGACGCGGCTCGAAGCGTGACAAGTCGCCAATGACGCGCAGGCGAACGCCGTTGCGATCGAGCTTCTCCACTTCCTGCTCGAGCGCCTTGACGAAGAGTTGCATGAGGAGGGACACCTCGTCCTGCGGTCGCCGCCAGTTTTCGGACGAAAAGGCAAACAGGGTCAGATACTTGATGTCACGTTCGAGGCAGGCACGCACCATTTCGCGAACCAGCTCAACGCCTTTGACATGGCCGGCGACGCGCGGCAGGAAGCGCTTTTTTGCCCAGCGACCGTTTCCATCCATGATGACAGCGACGTGCCGTGGCACAGCCGCCGTTGGCGGAACCTGCCGAGTCGAACTGGAAAAGAGGGCCATGCCGCCGGGAATCCGAACGGAACCGGCTTAAACCTGCATCAGCTCGGCCTCTTTGGCAGCGAGCATCTTGTCGACTTCAACGATGTAGCGATCGGTCAGTTTCTGCACGTCGTCCTGTGCCTTGCGCTCGTCATCTTCCGGAATCTCGCCTTTTTTCAGGGCATCCTTGAGGTGACTGATGGCATCGCGACGCAGGTTGCGAATGGCGACCTTGACGCCCTCGCCTTCGGTCTTGACGATCTTGATCATTTCCTTGCGCCGCTCTTCGGTCAGGGCCGGCATCGGCACGCGAATAAGATCGCCCTGGGAAGCCGGATTGAGACCGAGGTCGCAATCGCGAATAGCTTTTTCAACTTTTTGCAGCATGGATTTTTCCCACGGCTGCACACCGATGGTACGGGCGTCCACCAGGGTCACATTGGCGACCTGGTTAACCGGCACCATGGAGCCGTAGTAATCCACCTGGACATGATCCAGCAAGCCGGTATGGGCGCGGCCGGTACGCACTTTCTGGAGATCAAGGCGCAGCGCTTCCAGCGACTTCTGCATCTTGGCTTCGGCAGTTTTCTTGAGTTCAGGAATCATTTCTTGTTCTCCCTCAGCAATAGACCAACGTACCTTCATCCTCACCGCAGACCACGCGCTTCAGCGCGCCGGCCTTGAAGATGGAAAAGACGTTGATCGGCAATTTCTGATCGCGACACAGGGCAAACGCCGTCGCATCCATGACCGCCAGATTCTTCGAGATCGCTTCGTTGAAGCTGATCTTGTCGTAGCGGGTGGCGAGCGGATCCTTCTTTGGATCAGCCGAATAGATACCGTCGACCTTGGTCGCCTTGAGAACGATCTCGGCGCCAATTTCCGAGCCGCGCAATGCTGCAGCGGTATCGGTGGTAAAGAAGGGGTTGCCGGTACCGGCACCAAAGATGACGACCTTGCCTTCTTCCAGATAGCGGATGGCCTTGCCGCGGATATACGGCTCGACAACCTGCTCAATATTGAGGGCCGACTGCACGCGGGCGTTGAGGCCACACTGGCGGAAGGCGTCGGACAGCGCCATGGCGTTCATCACCGTGGCCAGCATGCCCATGTAATCGGCCGTGGCGCGATCCATCCCGGTGGCCGTACCGGCCATGCCGCGAAAGATGTTGCCGCCGCCGATAACGACGCCGATTTCCACGCCCATGTCAGCGACCGCCTTGATCTCTCCGCAAATACCCGCGATGGTCTGCGGGTTGATGCCGTAGGCGTCATTGCCCATGAGGGCCTCGCCGGAGAGTTTCAGGAGAATGCGCTTGTACTTGGGGGCAGTCATCGGCGTTCCTTTCAATTACTTCTTGGCAGCAGCAGCGGCAGCCTGGGCAGCCACTTCGGCAGCGAAGTCGTCAACCTTCTTCTCGATGCCTTCACCAACCATGTACAGCGTGAAGGAAGCCACCGAAGCGCCCTTTTCCTTCAACAGTTGTTCAATGGTCTGCTTGCCATCGGCAGCCTTGACGAAGACCTGACCGAGCAGGGTGACGTCCTTCAGATACTTCTGGACGGTACCTTCGGCGATCTTTTCCAGCATGGCTTCCGGCTTGCCGGCTTCGCGGGCCTTTTCGATGGCGACGCGACGTTCCATGTCAAGCAGGTCGGCGGAAACGCCAGAGGCATCAAGCGACTTCGGCTTGGAGGCAGCGATGTGCATCGCCAGATCCTTGCCCAGTTGCTCGTCGCCACCCACCAGATCAACCATGACGCCAACCTTGGCACCACCATGGATGTAGGAAACCAGCTTGCCCTTGGCTTCAAAACGGACGAAGCGGCGGATCGACATGTTTTCACCGATCTTGCCAACCAGCGCGGCGCGGGTCGATTCGACCGTACCCTCACCCATCGGCAGAGCCGACAGGGCAGCGACGTCAGCCGGGTTCTTGTCGGCAACCAGCTTGGCCGAACCATTGGACAAAGCGATGAATTCATCGTTCTTGGCCACGAAGTCGGTTTCGCTGTTAACTTCGATGATGGCGCCCTGCTTGCCATCAGCGGAGATGCTGACGGCAACGATGCCTTCAGCGGCGATACGGGTTGCAGCCTTGCTCGCCTTGTTGCCGAGCTTGATGCGGAGGATTTCTTCAGCCTTGCCCATGTCGCCATCGGCTTCGGTCAGGGCCTTCTTGCATTCCATCATGGGCGCGTCGGTCTTGCCGCGCAGTTCTGCCACCATGCTTGCGGTAATTGCCGCCATATTTTTCTCCTGAGCTTTTAAAACAGGCGGAGCTTAACGCCCCGCCGTTACAACTTTATTCAGCTGCGTCGACCACTTCGACGAATTCGTCATCGCCACCGGCGGCAACGATTTCCTGCATGACCTGGTTGCGGCCTTCGAGGATGGCATCAGCCACACCGCGGGCGTACAACTGGATGGCACGGGAAGAGTCGTCGTTACCCGGGATGACGTAAGCAACGCCTTCCGGGGAGTGGTTGGTATCTACCACGCCGATGACCGGGATACCGAGCTTTTCGGCTTCGGTGATGGCAATCTTGTGATAACCGACGTCAACCACGAAGATGGCGTCCGGCAGGCCGGCCATTTCCTTGATGCCGCCGATGGACTTCTGGAGCTTTTCCAGTTCGCGACGGAAGGTCAGCGCTTCCTTCTTCGGCATCTTTTCGAGTTCGCCGGCTTCAACGGCAACTTCCATGTCCTTCAGACGCTTGATCGAGGTCTTGACGGTCTTGAAGTTGGTCAGCATGCCACCCAGCCAGCGCTGGTCGACGAACGGCGAGCTGGCGCGCAGCGCTTCTTCACCGATGATTTCGCGGGCCTGACGCTTGGTGCCAACGAAGAGCACGGAGCCGCGATTGGCCGACAGCTTCTTCACGAAGGCCATGGCTTCGTTGTACTTAGCCAGGGTCTTTTCGAGGTTGACGATGTGAATCTTGTTGCGGGCGCCGAAGATATACGGGGCCATCTTGGGGGACCAGAAACGGGTTTGGTGACCGAAGTGGACACCAGCCTCCAGCATTTCGCGCATGGTAACGGACATAGTAAAACTCCTTAAGGGTTGAACCTCCACCCGCCTGAAACGCCCGCCAGCATTGAATTCTGGCAGACACCCTTAATCGGCGGATGTGTGGATTTTGGTGGGCTGCACCGTGCAGACCACCGTTTTTTCAGCCATAACGGCTGAGAAAAACCTGCGGATTATAGCAGCAGAACAGGCGTTCCGGAAGCTCAATAACCGTTCTGTTTGAGGGCCAGCAACTGCAGCATGCGCTCCAGATAGGGTTGCCAGTCGGGCATCTGCAAGCCAAAATCCGTTTCCAGACGGCTGCAATCCAGACGCGAATTGGCCGGACGCCGGGCTGGCGTCGGATATTCCGCTGTCGTGATGGCCTTGATGGCATCGGCCTTCAGGCGCAGATCGAAGCCCGGCACCTGCCCGGCCTGCTCAACGATGGTCCGGGCGAACTCGCACCAACTGACCGGCCGCGCCGCAGCGAGGTGGTACAGGCGGCTCTCTCCATTTTCGAGCATCTGCCCCCGACGCGTCATGGCCAGGGCAATACCGCTCACCGTCGCGATGAGCGCCGCCGGTGTCGGCGATCCAACTTGGTCGGCAACGACATTGAGATTCTCCTTGTCACGTGCCAGACGCAGGATGGTTTTGACAAAATTACCGCCACGCGCGCCGAACACCCAACTCGTCCGAAAGATCAGCGACTTGCCGCCGGCGGCCCGGATTGCTTCCTCACCGGCCAGCTTGCTTCGGCCATAAACACTTTGCGGCGCGGTCGCATCGCTTTCGACATAAGGTGCTGCCTTGCTACCATCGTAGACATAATCAGTCGAGTAATGGATCAGCAAGGCACCCAGCGTCGCTGCCTCAGCCGCCAGAATGCCCGGTGCCTCGGCATTGATGCGGTACGCCAGTTCGGGCTCCGACTCCGCCTTGTCGACAGCGGTGTAAGCCGTGGCATTGACGATGACAGAAGGGCGAACCGACCGCAGCACGGAACGAATCTGCGCCGGATCGGCCAGATCGCACTGAGATCGCGCACAGGCCACCACGGGACCATGCGGCGCCAGCGAACGTTGCAGTTGCCAGCCAACCTGACCATCCTTGCCGAGCAGAAGTATTGTCATCTGTAAATCCGCGCTTCGAAAAAGCTGACAGTATGCCATTTCAGGCGCGCTCGGCTTTGCGAAACCCGCCCCATCATTTATCCTTATCCTTTGCCAACGCCCCACAGAGCAGCCATGAGCATCAGCATCAAGACCCCGGAAGAAATCGAAAAAATGAGAATCGCCGGGCGTCTGGCCGGAGAGGTCCTCGATTACATCGAGCCCTTCGTCAAGGCCGGCATCACCACCGACGAACTCGACAAGCTTTGCCACGACTACATGGTCAATGTCCAGGGCTGCATCCCCGCCCCGCTCAACTATGCACCGTCGGGTTACGATCCCTACCCCAAGTCGATCTGCACTTCGGTCAACCAACAGGTCTGCCACGGCGTCCCCGGCGAGCGCGTGCTGAAGATTGGCGACATCATCAATCTCGACATCACGACCATCAAGGACGGCTACCACGGCGACACCAGCCGCATGTTCGTCGTCGGCGAAGGCTCGATCCAGGCCAAGCGCCTGTGCGAAATCACCTTTGAATGCATGTGGCTGGGTATCTCGGTGGTCAAGCCCGGCGCTCATCTTGGCGACATCGGCGCGATCATCCAGAAATATGCAGAAAAGAATGGCTGCTCGGTCGTCCGTGAGTTTTGCGGCCACGGCATCGGCGCCAAATTTCACGAAGATCCGCAGGTCCTGCACTACGGCAAGGGCGGCACCGGTCCCAAGCTCGAACCGGGGATGATTTTCACCATCGAACCGATGATCAACGCCGGCAAGGCCGCCATCCGCGAAATGGCCGATGGCTGGACCATCGTCACCAAGGACCGCAGCCTCTCGGCGCAGTGGGAACATACCGTGCTGGTAACCGACACAGGCTATGAAATCATGACGCAATCTGCCGGTAGCCGCGCCAAACCTGACTGGATCAACTGATGTCCTGCGATGTCGCCGCCCTACGGGCTGAAGTCAAGGCTGGCTATAGCCGCCTCCAGCAAAACTATGAACAGACCGGCGACGCCGACGCCCTCCTCGTTGAGCGCTGCCAGCAAGTAGACAGCGTTCTCGAGCGCCTGTGGAAATCCTTCGACTTCCCGGCCACGCTGGCGCTTGCGGCGGTCGGCGGCTATGGTCGCGGTGAACTTTACCCGGCCTCCGACATCGACCTGCTGGTCTTGCTGCCACAGGAAGCAAACAGCGCCCTCCAGGAAAAACTGGAATGCCTGATCAGTTCATTCTGGGATATCGGACTGGAGATCGGCCACAGCGTCCGGACCATCCAGGACTGCCTGAATGAAGCCGCCAATGACATCACGGTGCAGACCGCTCTCCTCGAAGCTCGCCTGCTGACCGGCAATGGCAAGCTGTTTGCCACCTTCGAGAAGCGCCTGCGCGGCAATCTTGACCCGCTGGTCTTCTGCGAAGCCAAGCGCATCGAGCAACAGGAGCGATACCTTCGTTTCAACGAGACGCCCTACAGTCTCGAACCCAACTGCAAGGATTCCCCGGGTGGTCTGCGCGACTTTCAGGTCATTTTCTGGATTGCCAAGGCCGCCGGTTATGGATCAACCTGGGAAGAACTTCACGCCAACGGCATTATCACCACCGAAGGCATGACCCAGGCCAGGGAGTGTCAGGCATATCTGTCCCATCTGCGCATTCGCCTCCACCTCATGCTCGGACGGCGCGAAGATCGCCTGCTCTTCGACTACCAGAGCAATCTGGCCGCCAAATACGGCTTTGTCTCGAATGAGGCAAAACGCGCCTCCGAACAACTGATGCAGGTCTATTACCGCACAGCCAAAACGGTCTGCCTGCTCAACACCATCCTGCTGCAAAACATGGCAGCCGCACTGACGCCGGAAAACGAACTGACGCCCCAGCCGTTCGATGACCACTTCCAGACCGTCGGCAACCTGCTCGATATCCGCGACGAAGCCCTCTTCGAAAAGCAGCCGTCAGCCATCCTCGACAGCTTCCTAGTCATGCAGGAAACCCATGAACTGTCCGGCATGACGGCCCGCACCTTGCGCGCCCTGTGGCGGGCCCGGGAGCAGATAACCCCCGAATTCCGGGCCGATCCAGCCAACCGGGCGCTGTTCCTCAGGCTGCTGCAAAGCGAGCGCGGCATCATTCATGAATTCCGCCGGATGAACCAGCTCGACATCCTTGGCGCCTACCTGCCCAATTTCGGACGCATCGTCGGCCAGATGCAGCATGACCTGTTCCACGTCTACACCGTTGACCAGCACATCCTGCAAGTCCTGCGCAATATCCGCCGCTTCACGATGAGCGAGTTCGCCCACGAATATCCGCTCTGCTCGCGCATCGTCGCCGAACTCGAGCACCCCTGGCTGCTCTACATCGCCGCCCTTTTCCATGACATTGCCAAGGGTCGCGGCGGCGACCACTCGGCGCTCGGCACCGTCGACGCCGAGGAGTTTTGCCAGAATCATGGCTTGAGTGCTGAAGACACTGAGCTCGTGGTCTGGCTGGTGCGCAATCATCTCGTCATGTCACAAGTCGCCCAGAAGGAAGACCTCAGCGACCCCGATGTGATCGGCAACTTCGTCAAACTGGTTGGCGATGTTCGCCACCTGCAGTCGCTATATTTGCTGACCCACGCCGACATCCGGGGCACCAGCCCGAAGGTCTGGAACCACTGGAAAGGCAAACTGCTGGCCGACCTCTACTATCAGGCACTGGAACACCTCTCGAATGGCAATGCGCCGGCCGCGCACGGAGTAATCGCCGACCGCCAGAAAGAAGCGATGCGCCTGCTGCGCTTCTTCGCCCTCTCCGACACCGTGCACGAGCGCCTTTGGAAGCAGCTCGACACCGTTTATTTCCTGCGCCATTCGGCCGAGGAAATCGCCTGGCACACACGTTCGCTGCACTACCGGATCTACAACAACCAGCCGGTCGTCCGGGCCCGCCAATATCAGGAAGGCGACGGCCTCCAGGTCATGGTCTACACCCAGGACCAGCCCGATCTCTTCGCCCGCATCGTCGGCTTCTTCGCCCGCGCCGGCTACAGCATCGTCGACGCCAAGATCCACACCACGGCCCACGGCTACGCCCTCGACAGCTTTGTCGTGCTGGATGTTGAAAATCGTGACAACGACCGTGAAATGGTCGCCTACATCGAGCATGAACTGGAGCAGCGCCTGCTCCACCAGATGCCTCCCGATGTTCCCTCCTCCGGCCGACTGTCAAGACAGGTCAAACACTTCCCGATCAAGCCCGAAGTCGACATCCGGGGCGATGAAAAGGGCTCGCATTTCATTCTGACCATGGTCGCTGCCGACCGCCCCGGCCTCCTCTACACCGTCGCCAATACCCTGGCCGAGCATGGCGCCTATCTCCATACCGCCAAGATCACAACACTTGGCGAACGTGCGGAAGACGTTTTCCTGATCAGTGGCGGCGACCTGCGTGATACCGGCAAGCGCATCCGTCTTGAAACAGAATTGATGGAGCGGCTCAAGGTTTAACCGGCTTTTCGGCAGGCTGCACGGCACCGGGCAAACCCCTTGTGCAGTGCAGCAGGTTGCTCTGTCCGCCGCATCCCGTTATAGTGCCAGCCGTTCCGTGGGAGAGCGCAGATCCGTCTGCCGCCGAAGGCGCAATTTCACCCGAAAACGCTCAGGCAAAAGGACCGCGGAACCGAAATGGCTTGCCATTTTGAAACTCTGGAGAGCGGCGTCAACAGCGCCCACCGATGGGGCAAATCTCTCAGGTATCGAGGACAGAGGGGTGAAACGCAAGATGTGTATCTTTCGTTTCACCCCTTTTTCGTTTCTAGAACTGGCATTAACAAATGCCTGTAAAGGATTGATATGCTGAAGAAAACTGTTTTAAATTCTGCTCACCGTGCGATGAATGCCCGGATGGTCGATTTCGGCGGCTGGGACATGCCGGTGAACTACGGCTCGCAGATCGAAGAGCACAACGCCGTGCGCAACAACTGTGGCATGTTCGATGTCTCGCACATGTGCCCGGTCGATGTCGTCGGCGCTGATTGCCGCACCTTCCTCTCCCGCCTCGTCGCCAACGATGTCGCCAAGCTCAAGGTTTCCGGCAAGGCCCTTTACGCCGTCATGCTCAATGATGCCGGCGGGGTCATCGACGACCTGATCATCTATTTCCTGACCGACACCAGCTTCCGTATCGTCGTCAATGCTGGCACGGCCGACAAGGATCTGGCCTGGATGCAGGCCAAGGTCGCCGAATGGAAACTTGACGTAAGCATCACCCAGCGCCGTGACGGAACCAATAACCTCGGCATCATCGCCGTCCAGGGTCCGAATGCCCGCAGCAAGGTTTGGGAAGTCCTGCCCCAGGCCAAGACTGCGACCGAGGGCCTGAAAGCCTTCTTCGCCGCAGAAGTCGACCAGTACTTTATCGCCAGCACCGGCTACACCGGTGAGGACGGCTACGAAATCATGATGCCGGCCGAAGAAGCCGAAGCCCTGTGGAACAAGCTCAACGCTGCTGGCGTCGCACCCTGCGGCCTCGGCGCCCGCGACACGCTGCGCCTTGAAGCCGGCATGAACCTCTACGGCCAGGACATGGATGAGACGGTTTCGCCGCTCGACGCCGGTCTGGCCTGGACCGTTTCCCTCAATACCGAGCGCGACTTCGTCGGCAAGGCAGCCCTCATCGCCAACGGCCAGCAGAAACAATTCCTCGGCCTGATCCTCCTCGACAAGGGCGTCCTGCGCGGCCACCAGAAAGTCATGACCGCCCAGGGCGACGGTGAAATCACCTCCGGCAGCTTCTCGCCGACCCTGCAACAATCCATCGCCCTCGCCCGCCTGCCGCTCGGCGTCCAGATCGGCGACACGGTGGAAGTCGATATTCGTGGCAAGGCCCTCAAGGCCAAGGTCAGCAAACCCGTATTCGCCCGCAACGGCAAAGCAGTCATCTAAATCCCCCCATTCAGGAGAAACCCATGTCCAAAGTCCTCGCCAACCTCAAGTACGCCGCCTCCCACGAATGGATGCTGCTTAACGCTGACGGCTCCGTCACCGTCGGCATTACCGACCACGCCCAGGAAGCCCTCGGCGACCTCGTCTTCGTCGAACTGCCGGAAGTCGGCGCCCATTACGCCGCGGAAAAGGAAATCGCCGTTGTCGAATCGGTCAAGGCCGCAGCTGACGTCTATGCGCCGATCTCCGGCACCGTCACCGAAGTAAATCAGGCTGCCGCTGACGCCCCGGAATCGGTCAATCAGGATGCCTACGCCGCCTGGCTGTTCAAGATGACCCCGGACAACGTCGCCGACCTCGACAAGATGCTCGACGACGCCGCCTATCAGGCTGTTGCCGACGCCGCCTAAGCAAGGACTGCCCATGCCGCTCAATCAACCGCTCTCCGCACTGGAGCAGCACGACGAATTCATCGGCCGTCATATCGGCCCCTGCGCCTCGGAAATGGCTGCCATGCTCGCCGCCATCGGCGCCGACAGCCTGGAACAGCTGATCGACCAGACCGTTCCCGCCGCCATCCGCCTGCCGGCCGACCTGCCGCTGCCGGCCCCGCGTCGCGAACATGAAGCACTGGCCGACCTCAAGGCCATGGCGGGCAAGAATGTCGTCAACAAGTCCTGCATCGGCATGGGCTATTACGACACCCTGACGCCCAAGGTC
Organism: Dechloromonas sp. HYN0024; assembly: GCF_003441615.1. NCBI lineage: Bacteria > Pseudomonadati > Pseudomonadota > Betaproteobacteria > Rhodocyclales > Azonexaceae > Dechloromonas > Dechloromonas sp. HYN0024. The sequence goes on from NZ_CP031842.1 coordinate 1,740,126, forward strand.
ATCCTGCGCAATGTCATGGAAAACCCCGGCTGGTACACGGCCTATACGCCCTACCAGGCGGAGATCGCCCAGGGCCGCCTGGAAGCGCTGATGAACTTCCAGCAGATGGTCGTCGACCTGACCGGCCTCGAAATCGCCAACGCCTCACTGCTCGACGAAGCCACCGCCGCGGCCGAAGCGATGACCATGGCGCGCCGCGTCTCCAAGTCAAAATCCAACCGCTTCCTGGTCGACGCCGCCTGCTTCCCGCAGACCATCGACGTGGTCAAGACCCGCGCCGGCTATTTCGGCTTTGAACTGGTCATCGCCGCCGTCGACACGGTCAAGGATGACGACTTCTTCGGCGCCCTGCTCCAGTACCCCGGCGACAACGGCGAAGTCCGTGACCTGACCGCCACCATCGCCGGCCTCAAGGCCAAGGGCACCACTGTCGCTGTCGCCACCGACCTGATGGCGCTGGTGCTGCTCAAGTCGCCCGGTGCCATGGGGGCCGATATCGCCCTCGGTTCGAGCCAGCGTTTCGGCATTCCGATGGGCTTCGGTGGCCCGCACGCCGCCTTCTTTGCCACCCGCGAAGCCTTCGTCCGCTCGATGCCGGGCCGTATCATCGGCGTCTCCAAGGATGCCCGTGGCAAGACCGCCTACCGCATGACCCTGCAGACGCGCGAACAGCATATCCGCCGCGAAAAAGCCAACTCCAACATCTGCACCTCGCAGGTCCTGCTCGCCAACATGGCCGGCATGTACGCCGTCTATCATGGTGCCGAAGGTCTGCGTACCATCGCCGGCCGCATCCACCGCCTGACTGCAATTCTCGCCGAAGGCCTCAAGCGGGCCGGCGTCAATCTGCTGACCAAGCAGTTCTACGACACCGTGCACATCGACCTCGGCGCCCGCGCTGAATCGGTCTATCACGATGCCCTCGCCGCCGGCTACAACCTGCGTCGCGTCGCGGCTGGCGTGCTCGGCATTTCTTTCGACGAAACAACGACGCGCGCCGATGTCGCCACCCTGTTCAAGCAGATCACCCAGGTCACCCTCGACATGGCGGTGATCGACGCCCAGGTCGCCGCCGCTGACGCCGCCCTGCCGGAAGCGCAGATCCGCAACGATGCCGTGCTGCAGCACCCGGTGTTCAACACGCACCACACCGAACACGAGATGCTGCGCTACCTCAAGTCGCTGCAGAACAAGGATCTGGCCCTCGACCACTCGATGATTTCGCTCGGCTCGTGCACCATGAAGCTCAACGCCACCAGCGAAATGATCCCGGTCACCTGGCCGGAATTCGGCGGCCTGCATCCCTTCGCACCCCGTGATCAGGCAGTCGGCTATCTGGACATGATCGCCAGCCTGACCGAATGGCTGAAAACCGTGACCGGCTTCGACGCCATCTGCATGCAGCCCAACTCCGGGGCGCAAGGCGAATACGCCGGTCTGGTCGCCATCGACCGCTACCACGCCAGCCGCGGCGAGGCGCACCGCAATGTCTGCCTGATCCCCAAGTCGGCCCACGGCACCAACCCGGCCACGGCCCAGATGGCCAACATGAAGGTCGTCGTCGTCGACTGCGATGACAATGGCAACGTCGATGTCGCCGACCTCAAGGCCAAGGCCGAAGAACACAAGGACGATCTGGCCTGCCTGATGATCACCTACCCGTCCACGCACGGCGTGTTCGAGGAGGCGGTCAAGGACATCTGCGCCATCGTCCATGCCAATGGCGGTCAGGTGTACATGGACGGTGCCAACCTCAACGCCCAGGTCGGCCTGACCTCGCCCGGCTTCATCGGCGCCGACGTCAGCCACATGAACCTGCACAAGACCTTCGCCATCCCGCACGGCGGCGGCGGACCGGGCATGGGCCCGATTGGCCTCAAGGCACATCTGGCGCCGTTCATGGCCGACCACGTCGTGCAGCCGACCGGCGACGCCCAGCGCGTCAATGCCGGCCAGGGTGCGGTCTCTGCCGCCCCCTTCGGCTCGGCCTCGATCCTGACCATCTCCTGGATGTACCTCGCCATGCTCGGCGGCGCCGGTGTCAAGAAGGCGACGCAGGTTGCCATCCTCAACGCCAACTACGTCGCCCGCCAGCTCGACGCCCACTACCCGGTGCTCTATGTCGGCAAGAACGGCCGCGTCGCCCACGAGTGCATTCTCGACATCCGCCCGATCAAGGCGGCCACCGGCATCGCCGAAATCGACATTGCCAAGCGCCTGATGGACTACGGTTTCCATGCGCCGACGGTGTCCTTCCCGGTTGCCGGCACGATCATGGTCGAGCCGACGGAATCCGAATCGAAGGCTGAACTGGACCGCTTCATCGCGGCCCTCATCGCCATTCGCGAAGAAATCCGCCAGATCGAGAACGGCATATGGACCGCTGACAACAATCCGCTGAAGAATGCTCCGCATTCGCAGGCCGATGTCATCAGTGGTGACTGGCAGCATCCCTACAGCCGGGAGCAGGCCGTTTTCCCGCTGTCCTGGGTAGCCGCCAACAAGTTCTGGCCGAGCGTCAATCGCATCGACGATGTGTATGGCGACCGCAACCTGAACTGTGCCTGTCCGCCAATGGAAGCCTACGCCGACTGATGGCCGTCGATCTCTCTGCCATCGCCAAATGGCCGAACGTCCCCGCCTGTTACGACTGGTTGTCGCTTGACCGGCGGGGCGACTGGCGATTGCAGGGAGCGCGCGTCACTCACAGCGGCCTGATCCAGTTCATCAACCGGCAATACGGTTGCGACAAATCAGGCTGCTGGTTTCTGCAAAACGGCCCGCAACGCGTCTTCGTTGCACTGGCCTACACCCCCTGGATTTTCCGGCGCGACGGCGAGATGTTTGTCAGCCATACCGGCGAGGCAGCCGGTGCCATCACGGCCATCCATCTCGACGAAGAAGGCAGCGTTCTGCTCGAAACCGCGCTCGGCATCGGCCTTCTCGACGACCGCGATCTCCCGGCCTGGCTCGACGAATGTCGGCACGACAATGATTGGCCGGTCAGCGAAGAAAACTGGCTCAGCCTGATGTCCGGCTGCGCCGCCAACATCAGCTGGCATGGCATGCCGATTCGCCAACTGCAAGGCGCTGACGTCGCCCGCCGTTTCAATTTCCAGCCCACCCCCCGTCCCTGAACATTCAGCACAACAGATCCGGCGCCATGCCGGGAAAATTGCTTGCGCAAATGCCAAATAATTAGGCATATTGCGATGATCCAAAGCCATTGCGCCTGCCGCGAAGGGATCATCATGTGTTTCAAGCAATCCAAAATCATCGGTTTGAACGACTGGAACTGGGATGGTGATCACATCATGTTCAACACCGTCCTCAAATCCGGCCGGCCGACTGTCGCCAAGCCCTACAAGCAATACCCGATGGATGTACGGGAATACGTGGCGACTGAAAACAATGCGCTGATTCGCCAGACGCTGAGCAAGGACGTCACCGCCTATATGCGCCGCGAGCACATGAACAAAGCCCTGTTCAGCCAGCGGCGCAAGGGGGCCTTCGATTATCGCGTCCACGTCCTGACCAATTTTGTCAGCGAACGCATCCAGTACCAGACCCGGCGCGGACGCGATCCCTGGCAATACCCGGAAGAAACCCTGGCCCTGCGCACCGGCGATTGCGAAGACATCGCTTTTGTCCTTGCCTCCCTGCTCCTCGCCTCGGGCGTCAGCGCCTACAACCTGCGCGTCGCTCTCGGCAATGTCCTGACCCGGCACAGCAATGGTCAAGAGATCAGCTATGACCACATGTGGGTCATGTACAAGGCAGAGTCAGGCCAGTGGCATCTCCTCGAGCCCCTGCGCCAAACGCCGTCGACCGCCGAAACAGGTAGCGGCCAGCCGGCCCTGCCGCTTAATGACGCACTGGTATCGATGGAATACCGGCCGCGCTTTGTCTTCAACGGCGATCACGTATGGATCATGCGCAATCTCGATCAGGATGGCGACCTCGAACAACTGGTCCGCAAGAACTGGCATCGGATCAATCCCAAATTTGCCGGTGCCGTACACCAGAACATCGTCAACCAGGCGCTCGCCGGCATTGCCCCAGCGGCCATGGTCAATTCACTGAACCGCCACTTTTCTTTCGGGTGGACCAATGGCCTAGTCCCGATCATCGAAGACATCGACAATTTCGTCACCCACGGCTACAACTCCCTCGATCACTTCGACAACGGCTTCATTGCCGAAGGCTGGGCAGTGGTCACTGAACGCCTGACCAATTTCGGCAAGAACAATACCGATTTCGACAGCTTTGCCTTGGCCGCCCATGGCATTTCTGATTTCTATGCCCATAGCTCCTACGGCCACTTCGCCAAAATCGTCGGTAATGCCTTTGAGACCTACGACCCGCAGAATCCCGCCAGCCTCGGCATGGCACCGCCAAATTACGCCGCCGGATCGAGCTTCGATCTCTCCGCCTCGGGCGTCTTCAAGCCCAATCGCACGATCTTCAAGGGTGACCGTGACAGCATTCCCGATCTCTGGGCAGGGCAGCTGATTTCCGGCCGTTACGCCCAGCCCGGCGATTCGCAATCGATACTCGAAGGGCCAACGAAGATTCCCGACAGTCTGCTGAAGCGCACCGACTTTGCACAACGTGGTTCGCTACCGCATCACAACACCATGGCAGTTGATCAGGCAACGCGGGAAAAGACACATTTGCTGTACACCGCCGGCAGTCAGGGGCCGACTGACCGCATGGCCTATGCCAACCAGTTTGCCTGGCGGGTACAAACAGCAACCAATCACATCCGGGCGGCCTACCTGCAACAGGCTGCGCCGAACAATCACAACTAGCCGCAGCGAACTCAGTCGCCGCCGTGCGCCGCCTGCCAGTCTGCAATCTCCGGTAGCGCCTCGGACGCATCGTCGAGCAGCGCCGCATTGGCCTGCAGCAGCAATTTGCGCTGACGGGCATTGAGCTGGCGGGGGAACACCGGGGTCAAATCGACCACCAGGTCGCCCGCCGGCTTCTTGCCGCGTCCGGGAAAGCCACGGCCGGCAAGACGTAACTGTTGATGCTTGGCCGGGCCGGCATCGAGACTATGGCTGACCACCCCGGACAGCGAGGGCAGATCGATATCGCCGCCGCCGATCATGGCTAGGGCGCTGACCGGCATGCTGAAATGAAGATCACGACCTCGCAACTGATAGAGCGGGTGGGAATGGATGATCACCGTCAGGTAGAGATCACCCGCCTGCAGTTCGTCATCCCCCGGCTCGCCCTGGCCGCTCAGGCGAAGTTCATCACCGGGCAACATGCCGTGCGGCACGCGGATCTCAAGGCTGACATCGGCCAGCTCCCGACCACTACCGCCGCAATCGGGGCAGATGCGTTCGGTAAAGAATCCCCGCCCACCGCAATCGTCGCAGTGCACCAACTTGCGCTTGGCATCATGCACCCGTCCGCTGCCATGGCAGGCACCACAGAAACGCGTTCGCGCCATCCCATGTTCGCCACTACCGGCACAGGTCGGGCAGTCCTTGCCGCGCGTGTAGTGGATGGTCTTGCGGCAACCGGCCGCCGCCTCCTCAAGACTGATTTCAAGGTTGAGCCGGATATCGGCCGCCCGGGCGACACTTTCCTCCGGCTCGACCGGGGCGGATGCAGTCTCTTCCGTCTCGCCATCCTCATCGTCCGGCGCATCGACGGCGAGTAGCTGCTCATAGGCAGCGCTGATTTCCTTGAAACGCTCGGTGGCCTGCGGATGGTCGCTGCGATCTGGGTGCCAGCGCATGGCCAGCCGCCGGTAGACGCGCTTCAGCTCGGCTGGCGTCGCGCCGGGCGAAATGCCGAGAATTTCATGGGGATCGGAATTGAGTGACGACATGGAGGAACGTGGCGATCAGGTCCGCCCGTAGGTATCCTCGAAACGCACGATATCGTCCTCGCCGAGATAGCTGCCGGACTGCACCTCGATCATTTCGAGCGGCACGATACCGGGATTTTCCAGGCGGTGTTTGACGCCCAGGGGGATGTAGGTGGACTGGTTCTCGGAAACGAGGAAGGTTTCTTCTCCTCTCGTCACCCGCGCCGTGCCGCTCACCACGATCCAGTGTTCGGCCCGGTGGTGGTGCATCTGCAGCGACAGCGTGCCGCCCGGATTGACGCCGATCCGTTTGACCTGAAAGCGCTCGCCAGCATCGACGCCGTCATACCAGCCCCACGGCCGATACACCTTGCGATGCCATTGCGCCACGCTGCGCTGGTCAGCCTTGAGTCGATCAACAATCTTCTTCACATCCTGCGTGGCATCGTGATGGACGACCAGCACTGCATCATCAGTCTCGACCACCACCACATTGCTCAGGCCAACGCAGGCAACCAGACGGCTTTCGGACACCACCAGCGTATCGCGGCAATTTTCGAGCATGACATCGCCACGCGTCGCGTTGCCCTCACCGCACTTCGGCAGCACCTTCCACAGCGCATCCCAGGCACCCACATCCGACCACCCGGCGGTCAGCGGAATCACCGCTGCGCTGGGCAAGCCTGCCTCGCCACTGGTCAGGCGCTCCATCACCGCATAGTCGATTGAGTCCGATGGGCAAGCCTTGAAGGCCTCGACATTCACCCGCACAAAATCGCCATCGGTCTTGCCACCAGCCAAGGCTTGCTGGCACGCTGCCAGAATATCCGGCCGACAAACACCGAGCGCCGCCAGCCAGACCGATGCCTTGATCACGAAAATGCCGCTGTTCCACAGATAATCGCCAGAATCCAGATAACCTTCAGCCGTCTGGCGGTCCGGTTTTTCAACAAAGCGGGCCAAGGCAAAGGCACCCGAACCATCGGCCAGCGCCTGTCCCTGCTGAATATAGCCGTAGCCGGCTTCCGGGCAATCCGGCGTAATACCGAACGTCACCGTCACCCCGGTTTCTGCCAGTGCCACGGCCCGCACCACCGCATCGCGAAAGGCCGGCGCATCGGCGATATCGTGATCGGCCGGCATCACCACCAACACGGGGTCCTCCCCCTCGCGCACCGCCCACAGGGCGGCCAGGGCGAGTGCCGGGGCCGTGTTTCGGCCAAACGGCTCAAGCAATACGGAACCATGCAGACCCAGGGTGCGCACCTGCTCGGCAACCACAAAGCGATGCTCCTCGTTGCATACCAGCAAGGGCCCCGCCATATCAACCAGACCGTCGAGACGCGACAAAGTCGCCTGCAGCATTGACTGCTCGCCGACTAGCGGCAAGAGCTGCTTCGGATACTTCTCTCGGGAAAGCGGCCACAAACGTGTGCCGGAGCCACCAGAGAGAACGACAGGGAGAATTTTGCTCATCAGAATCGACACCAGAAAAAGCAGATCGACGAAGACCGTCCATCAAACCAGTGATTTTACAGCCACCGGGCATTCCGACGGGCCTTTCATGGCGTCGATAAACCAGCCATTCGCAATACCTGGCACAACTTACCTGCTGCCATAGCGGATCGGGTTCAATTCGCCGATCAGGTCGGATATCAGCCCGGCGGTCGTTCCGTGGCGGTCGCGATCCGGGTTGTATTCGACGATTTCCAGTGCTTTCAGTCCAGGCAGGCCGCCCAACCGGCGCATCGCCTCCACGACATCGTATGCAACCAGCCCGTCCGGTTCCGGGCTGCCGACGCCGGGGGCCAGTTGCGGGTCGATGGCATCGAGGTCGAGGGTCACGCCAAAGCCGGCCGGGGCGCTGCTGACGATGGCAATGGCGTCGTCGAGGCAGGGGGCAAAGCCACGGCGATTTATTTCATCACTATCGATGATGCGCACCTGCATGCGCTGCAGGAACGCCAGCTCTTCCGGCTCATAGCTGCGCGGCCCGAGCACGACGGTATGAGCGGCGCTCAGCTGAGAACCTTCGATGCCGATATTGAGCAGGCGCTTGTCGCCCCGCCCGAGCAGGCAGGCCAGCGGCATGCCGTGGATGGCCCCGGAGTAACTCGACTCCGGCGTATGACTGTCAAGATGGGCATCGATCCAGAGGAGGCCGACCGGCCCCGCCTGGGCTCGCGCAACGCCGCTCCAGGTACCGATGGCCACCGAATGATCGCCGCCGATGACCACCGGAAACTCGTTGGCACCGATGGCCAGAGCCACTTCATCAGCGAGATTGCGGCACAGTTCGGCCACCCGTCCGGTGAGCGAGGCACCGTCGCTATCCGGGGCAAACAGGGTCTTGCCCCAGTCAAGCATGGGGTGATGCTCAAGTTCATGCCAGGCTTGCGAATGGTGAAAGGCAACCGGTCCGTCCTCGCAGGCGCGGTCCTGGGCGCCGATGCCGCTGGCAGCACCGATGATGCGAAGGCGGGCCGGATGGCTTTTCTTCATGCGCCGATGGCCGACAGCCGGGCGCGCAGGTCAGCCAGTTCGGTTTCGAGAATACTGACCCGAGCCTTGAGGTCATCGATTTCCTGGCTGGCTGGTTGATTCGTCCTGGCCGGGGTGGCCATGTCAATGTCCGGCTGGCCGCTCAGCAGATGCGCCCAGCGGTTCTCGCGCGAGCCCGGCAGGCGCGGTAATTCGACCACGAGGGCGCCGGCCTCGCGGCTGGCCAGTTCTTCGAGAAAGGCTTCAACCGATGAAATGTCAGCAAATTTATGCAGCCGTTCGCAGTTGAGGCGCAACTCGCCAGCCGTCTGCGGGCCGCGCAGCATGAGCACGGTGAGCAAGGCCGAGGCTTGAGACGGGATGCCGAGAATTTTCTCAAGCCGATGCTCGAAGCGGCTGACCCGGCTGCCGCTAATTTCATTGATCAGCCAGAGTCCCTTGAGGACATCAATGGCCTGGACAACATCGCTCTCGCTGGCCTCGATGACCGGGTTTCGACTCGTCTTCTGGTTGCAACCGGCGAGCAGGGCATTGACCGAGAGCGGATAGGTGTCGGGTACAGTCCGCTGCTTTTCGACGAGCGTACCGAGGACGCGGGTTTCAAGCAGGGAGAGCGGCGGTAAGGGGTTGGTCATGATGGTTTTTCCTAAGCGTCAATCGGGTTCAATCGCCTGATCCAACCGGGCCAGTCGGTCGGGATCGCGCAGCCAGGCGCGATAGATGTGCAAGGCGACATGGGCATCATTGGCCGCATAGAGCAACTGGCGCTCGTTAAGACGGGCGCTGGCCCAGTTGCTGGTGCCGACCTTTTTCGATTTCTGGAATTTTTGGCCGAAGTAATGGGCAACCGCCACTTTGGCCCCGACCGTGCCACGATGCCCCGGTCCGCGCAGTACTTCGCCAAGATCGAGAACATTGTTGAGTTCGATGCCCAAGCGCGTGCGCAATGCACTGCGGTCGTTGCCCAAACCGAAGCCGACCTTGAGCACGTGGGGCGCGGCGAGTATCTGGCGGAGTATGTCGTGATTGGCGGCGAAGACGACCGGAAAGAGATAGACATGGTCATCGGTCGCCAGTTGAACCAGATGCGGCCCGGTTGAAATCTCGCCTTTCAGGAAGGTCGGCTTCGATTCGGTGTCGAATCCGATGGCCGGTGCGGCAAGCAATGCCGTGCTGGCCTGCGCAGCCAGGGCGGCATCGTTGACCAGGCTGATGCGGTCCATCGCCACTCCGGCGTAGATCGGCAGATCGCTTTCGGCCAGCGCCCGGCGACTGAATGTGACGTCGCTCATGCCCCTTCCCTCCTCATTCCCGGCTGCATCCATGTATCCTTGATGTTTTATCCAGTCGCAAGTGTATGGGATCACGCTGGCTCTCGGGCCTTTTCTCACCGATCAGGGCGCTCTTTTTCAGTCGCCCTGCCCCGCTCTCGGACTACGCACGGGCCCGCCAGCTGATGGCTGCGGTCGACCGTGGCGGCATCCCGCTCAATCCGGCAAAGGTCAATGCCATCGCCCGCGACCTCGGCCTGGAAGTGCCCCGGCAGGCGCCGGTCGAAGCCACTCTCGAACGCATCCGCCTGGCCCTCACACGGGCTCCCGAGCATGACTAAGCCCTGGTTCCTGTACCTGATCGAGTGCACCGACGGCAGTATCTACACCGGCATCGCCGTCGATGTTGCAGGCCGCTATGCCGCCCACTGCGAGGGGACCGGTGCCCGCTATACGCGCTCGCACCCTCCGCTCCGGCTGCTGGGCTACGAAGCCCACCCGGATCGCTCATCCGCCTCGAAGGCTGAATACCGGATCAAGCAGTTATCGCCGGGCGAAAAGCGATGCTACGCCGCTTCACTCACACCGCTCCCGGTGGAGCGCGCCTAACGCTACCTACTGGCGACGGTCCAATCAAACCAGCGTCAAACCACGGTTTGCGGAAAACCGGAATTTACCGGGTATTGGGCGGCGTCGCCGATTGCCCGGTTGAGGCGGGTGATAACGGCGTCGGGGCCGGCCATGACGGCGGAGGGCTGGCGTAATCCGGGAGAATTGCCGGCCCTGGTGCGGCGGCCCGCGCCCTGGCATTTTCGGCGGCCTGCGTCGCAGCGTAAGCCTTTTGTCTTTCAAGCTCTCTCCGGGCAGCATCCGGATCCGAGATCGACTCACTCGGGCTGACTTTCTCGATGGTCGCCCCCTTGTCGCAAGGGATATCGGAATAGACAATCTCCCCGCTGCGCGTATGGCAGGTGAACACGGCAGCGTGGGATGGATTGGCACAAAGCAGCAATACGAAAAGGATAGGGTAGCGCATGGTTATCTCCTTTCGAACCCATACAATCTACGCCCCAAACGATGCGGCTACAAGGTGCCGCATGGCATCAATTTCTCCTCGGGATCGGATCGCAGTTGTGGCCCCGGATTAGTCACCGGCCAGCCTGACACCAAGGTGGTAACGCCGGAAAAATGACTTCCCGCCCCGGCCATCCAGAACGGTCAATTACATTGAGCTCAGGAAATCTGAGTCCAGCATCATCCCCCGATGATCAAAGCATCGGGAACCGCAATGGATTCCTGATCACCAATCCGGATACTGGTCACATCCCCCTGACGTTTCGAGGAAACGGCTTCGGGCGCATCCGATGAAACCGGCAGGCCCTTGATAAAGAGGATGCGCCGGATCGGCGTCAGCGCCCCGGCCGGCCAGCGGACTTCGAGGGTGGCGTCACCATCGAAACTCCGCCGAATGACCATTGCCTCGCACCGCTGGCTGAGTGCCGGGGCATCATAGGCACAGGCGACTGTCGCCGAGGCGTGATAGGGCGTTCCGGCAATCACGGCATCACGATGCGCCGCCACAGCCACCAGTGGCTCACCAGATAGCTTGATGTGGAGGGTATAGCGGCTCGATTCGTTACGTCGGGCTGCTGCACGCATCAGATAAGTCCGGACGGTATAACGCCCATCGGATGGCAGCTGACGGACAAACTGGTTGCCCGACGAGCTGCCAACAAACATCGAAACCTCGGAACCCGGCGGATTGACATTGAAATAATGCTGCCGATTGCTGCCACCCAAGGCGATATCGAGCGTCTGGCCGGCATACCCCTGGAACTGGTAATCAACGTATTGGCGACCCTGCAGGCGCCCCTTGATCACCCTGGCCCCGGCTTTTCCGGAAAAGTTGATCAGCTCGATCCGCTGGTCAGGCTGACTCGGCTCGACACAGGCAGCCTCGGCCAGAAAATGTCCTTCTACCCAACCGCTGCCAGCCGGATGGGCAATCTTGCACCAGCGGGGATTGGCCAATTGTCGCTTTTGTTGCTCGGCTTCTGACAGCGTGCTGAATTCCTGCAAACTCAGCCCCCCCTGACAGCCCAGGTTGCGCAAACAGTGCGCCTGGGGTGGAAGACTGGCTACCCGCGCGCCGTGCGAAGTGGGTTCTGCACGCAGAACAAGTTCCCCATCGCTGGCGATACCAGTCACCCGGTAATAATCGGGACCGTCTGCACTGGCCTGAACCACCCCGCTCAGGGCGAGACTGACAACCCACGACAGAATCCGAAGGGAACAATTTTCTCTAGACATGGCCTATCCGGGAAACGATTATTCATGCATCTGTCGGCACATTGTATCGGCCAAGCCGCATTGAGCGGATAGTTTTCGCCTTGGCGATAAACGCCCCGGCAACTTAAGGACATCGTCAACGGAGAATGTTTCGCGGCGCGCTCAGCAGAAAGCCATGGCCAGTAGCGCCGGATCATCAATCAGGTTAAGCAGCGCATAGGCCGCCAGACGATTGGCAAAACTCCAGATCTGCATTGAAAAATCGGCGATTGCCTCAAGCATCTAGTAAGTGACCTGCGCAGTATTGGAGGGCAACAAAAAAGCGCCCCGAAAGGCGCTTGTTTGCATTACCGAAGTTGTAGGATTGGCGGACACGCAGGGATTCGAACCCTGGATCCAGGTTTTGCCCGGATGCACCCTTAGCAGGGGTGTGCCTTCGACCACTCGGCCACGTATCCAGTCCTGCTACAACAACGAGGCGCGGATGATATAGCCTCCGCGCCTTTTGGTCAAACTTACTGGTCGAGACCAAAAGTCCGGTGCAGGACGCGAACGGCCAGTTCCAGATACTTTTCGTCGAGAACGACGGAGATCTTGATCTCGGACGTCGAGATCATCTGGATGTTGATGCCTTCATCGGCCAGCGCCTTGAACATCTTGGAGGCAACACCGGGGTGCGAACGCATGCCGACGCCGACGGCGGAGACCTTGCAGATCTTGTTGTCACCGGTGATCTCGCGAGCGCCGAGCTTGGCCTTGACGCCTTCGAGAATGCCCTGGGCCTTGGCGTAGTCGCCGCGATTGACGGTGAAGGAGAAGTCGGTGGTGCCGTCGTGGCCGACGTTCTGGATGATCATGTCGACGTCGATGTTGGCGTCGGCAATCGAACCCAGGATCTGGTAGGCGATGCCCGGGGTGTCGGGTACGCCGAGCATGGTCAGCTTGGCTTCGTCGCGGTTGAAAGCGATACCGGAAATGATCGGTTGTTCCATGTTCTTGTCTTCCTCAACAGTGATCAGCGTACCTTCCCCTTCGTCCTGGAAGCTGGAAAGAACGCGCAGTTTGACCTTGTACTTGCCGGCGAATTCGACCGAGCGGATCTGCAGCACCTTGGAGCCGAGGCTGGCCATTTCGAGCATTTCCTCGAAGGTGATGGTGTCGAGCTTTTTGGCTTCGGGCACGACGCGCGGGTCGGTGGTGTAGACGCCATCGACGTCGGTGTAGATCTGGCACTCGTCGGCCTTCAGCGCAGCGGCAAGCGCCACGCCCGAGGTGTCGGAACCGCCGCGACCGAGGGTCGTGATGTTGCCGTTTTCGTCAACACCCTGAAAGCCGGCAACGACGACAACATGACCGGCATCGAGATCGCGCCGCATGTTGGCTTCGTCGATCGACAGGATGCGCGCCTTGGTGTGCGTACTGTCGGTCAGTACCTTGACCTGGCCACCGTTGTAGCTTCTGGCCTTGCAGCCGATGTCCATCAGGGCCAGGGCAAGCAGGCCGCTGGTGACCTGTTCGCCGGTGGACATGATGGCATCCAGCTCGCGCGGATCGGGAGTGGCCTGAACTTCCTTGGCCAGCGCAATCAGCTTGTTGGTTTCGCCGCTCATGGCTGAGACGACGACGACCACTTGATGGCCTTGTGCCTGGAACTTGGCAACGCGTTTGGCGACATTCTTGATGCGGTCGGGATTAGCGACCGATGTACCGCCGTATTTTTGAACAATCAACGCCATGGATTCATCCGGTTAAACGTTGGAAACAGGAAAAAGAGGGCGGGATTTTACCCCACCCTGAGCTTTTTCCGAAAGAAAACAATGCTCAGAGATCAGCCAGCGAACGCAGATGCGCGCCCACACTACGGGCCAGGGAAGTCATCACGTAACCGCCCTCGAGCATCGACACGATGCGCTTGTTGCACATTTCAGCGGCCAGTTGCTTGAGCTGATCGGTGACCCAGGCGTAGTCCTTTTCAAGGAAACGCAGGTTGCCCATGTCGTCCTCGAAGTGGGCATCGAAGCCGGCCGAGATAAGGATCATCTGCGGCTTGAATTCGCGCAGACGGGGCATCCACACCTGCGTCACGGCATCGCGGAACTCCTCGCCGCCACAACCGGAGGCAAGCGGCACGTTGCACATGTTGGCGGCCGGCTTGTCGGCACCACTGTACGGATAGAAGGGATGCTGGAAGATCGAACACATGAGGACTTCTTCATCGCCGGCGAAGCAGTCTTCAGTACCGTTGCCATGGTGGACGTCGAAGTCGATGATCGCCACGCGTTCGAGGCCATGCGCCTTGAGGGCATGCTTGGCTGCAACGCCAACGTTGTTGAAGAAGCAGAAGCCCATGGGGTTGGCCTTCTCGCAATGGTGGCCGGGCGGGCGAACGGCGCAAAAACCGTTTTCGATTTCCCCCTTCATCACCAGGTCGACCGCCAGGCAGCCGGAACCGGCAGCGCGCAGGGCGGCCTGCCAGGTGTGCGGATTCATTGCCGTATCGGGGTCGAGGTGCACCACGCCGTGTTCGGGCGAAGCACGCTTGATGCGTTCAAGGTGCGAGGCGGGATGAACCCGCATCAGCTGTTCGAAGGTAGCCAGCGGTGCGTCGTAATAGACGAAATAGGCGTCAATGCCCTGAGCGATCAGGTGATCATTGATGGCGGTCAGACGTTGCGGGCATTCCGGGTGATGCGAACCCATGTCGTGCAGCTGGCAATCACGATGGGTGATGATGGCAGTGGTCGTCACTTGTTCTCTCTCTGCGATGCGGCGCACAAAACGGCGCACGTCGATTTGTCATTATCGTCCCATTCATGACACCGCTTCAAGCATTAGAATGGGTTTAGACAGCTATCGCGAGAACATATGATGTTGAAAAGCACACTTTCTGCCCTGGGTGGACGCCCGCGAGCATTCGACGGGGTTCTCGATCAGGCCGGCGGCATCATTCTCGGCAAGGATCACGAAATCCGCCTGGCCATTACCTGCCTGCTGGCCAATGGCCATCTGCTCATCGAAGACCTGCCGGGCATGGGCAAGACAACCCTGGCCCACACCTTGGCACGCCTGCTCGGATTGCAGTTCTCGCGCATCCAGTTCACCAGCGACCTGCTGCCGGCCGACATCACCGGCGTGTCGATTTTCGAGCGCGACAAGAGCGAATTCCGCTTCCTCCCAGGTCCGGTCTTCGCCCAGTTGGTGCTGGCCGACGAAATCAACCGCGCCACGCCAAAAACGCAGAGTGCCCTGCTCGAAGCGATGGAGGAAGGACAGGTCACCGCCGAGGGCCAGACGCGACAGTTGCCGACACCTTTCTTCGTCATCGCCACGCAGAATCCAGCGCACCAGATCGGCACTTTTCCGTTGCCCGAGTCTCAGCTCGACCGCTTCCTGATGCGCCTCGAACTCGGCTATCCAGATCGCGCCGCCGAACGCGCCCTGCTCACCGCTGGCGGCCAGCGGGCACGGGCCGAGCAGTTGCCCCCGATGCTGAAGGCCGAAGACTTGCCAGCCCTGCAAAAAGAAGCCGCCGCGATGCACACCGCCGGGCCGCTGATCGATTATGTGCAAGCTCTGGTAGAAGCAACCCGCCACAACCCGGCCTTCCAGCATGGCCTGTCGCCCCGCGCCGGTCTCGCCCTGCTCGCCGCAGCGCGGGCCTGGGCATGGCTGGCCGGACGCGACATGGTGCTGCCGGATGACGTGCAGGCGGTACTCCCTGCCGTCGCCCGGCATCGCCTGCGCTCAGCGCAGGGAGGCGGCTATGCGCAGGACGAGGACATCGCCGCGCTGATCCGCAGCGTCGCCATTCCCTGATTGCCGTGAACCTGGTCGCCAGACTCAAGCAGCAACTCTTCCGCTGGCGCAGCGACGGGACAGCCCCGCTGCGCCTTGGTCAGCGGCGCATTTTCATCATTCCGTCGCGCGCTGGCCTGCTCTATGCCGTGGCGCTTATTGTCATGCTCATCGGTGCCATCAACTACAACCTGGCACTCGGCCATGCTTTGGTCTTTCTGCTTGCCGGGCTGGGTATCGTCGGCATGATTCACACCTTCCGCAACCTGCATGGACTGGTCGTCACCCCCGGTCGCAGCAACCCCGTCTTTGTCGGGGAAAGGGCGCATTTTGAACTGCGCCTCGACAACGACCGCCCCACCCCGCGGCTGGCGCTCGAACTGGCCGCCGAAGAAGGACTTCCGGTTTTTGCCGCCACCGAGGGCCGAAAAGGTACACGATCCAGCATTCCGGTCACTGCCACGCATCGGGGCTGGCTGGCCCTGCCCCGTGTCCGGCTATCGACCGGCTATCCACTCGGCTTGTTCACGGCCTGGGCTTATCTGCAACCGTCCATGCGCTGCCTCGTCTATCCGCAGCCGATTGCCTCTCCGCTTCCCCCCGCCTTGCCGACGCCGGTCGGTGGCGAACGGACGGGCGATGGCGGCCAGGAGGATTTTGCCGGATTTCGCGACCGCCAGCCGGCTGATTCGCCGCGCCACGTCGCCTGGAAGGCCAGTGCCCGCCACGCCGGTGAAGGACCATTGCTGATCAAGCAATTTGCCGGCGGGGCACAACTTCAACTGAGTCTCGACTGGCAAGCCACCGAGCCCGGGCTGTCCGCTGAAACCCGCCTCAGCATTCTGACCGGCTGGGTACTCGCCGCCGATACGGCCGATGCGTGTTACGGACTGCGCCTGCCCGGCTACGCTATCGAACCCGGCAGCGGCGAAGCGCATCGCCAGCGCTGCCTGGAAGCACTGGCCCTCTACCAGCCATGAGCACACTGGTCCGCGACGCCCTGCCCCGTCATGCTGCGCCGTGGCTGTTTGCCACCGCACTGGCGACGACGGCACCGCATGCCCTGCATCAACCACCGTGGCTCACCGCCCTGGCCGGAGCCATGCTGCTGTGGGCTGTCTGGCTGTGGTGGAAGGACGTCCGCCTGCCCGGCCGCTGGCTACTCGCCATCTTCGTCGCCGTCGGCTGTACCGGAATCCTGATCGAATTCCGCACCCTGTTCGGACGCGATGCCGGAGTGGCCATGCTGGTCATGTTCATGACCATGAAACTGCTCGAAGTGAAGTCGCGACGCGATGCGATGGTTGTCGTCATCCTCGGCTATTTTCTGCTACTCACCCACTACCTGTATTCGCAAAGTATCCCGACCGGCCTCTGGCTGCTGGCGACGATGTGGCTCATCACGGCAAGCCTGGTTCGCCTGCACAGCGGGCCCACCAGCCAGCCGCGCGACACGTTGCGCCATGCCGGGGTGCTCTGCCTGCAGGCGATTCCGTTCATGCTCGTGCTTTACCTGCTTTTTCCACGCATTTCCGGCCCGCTCTGGGGCCTGCCACTGGATGCCCATAGCGGCAGGACCGGGTTGTCCGACTCGATGTCACCGGGCAGCATTGCCGAACTGGTACAAAGTGCCGACATCGCCTTTCGCGTCCGCTTCGACGGGCCACTGCCGCCGAAACAGAAGCTCTACTGGCGCGGCCCGGTCATGGAGCAGTTCGACGGCACCACCTGGAACCCGTACAAAGGCCGTGGCCGGGCACCACAACTGACCGGCCTGTCGCCACCGGTCACCTATGAAACAACCCTGGAGCCACATGGCCAGCGCTGGCTGCTGGCCCTTGATGCACCCAGCAGCGTACCAGGGGACATACTCCTGACCGGCACCTTGACGGCAACCAACCGGGAGGCCATCAACGAGCGCCAGCGTTTCCGTCTGTCGGCCAATCTCGATTACCGTTTCAATACCAGTGAAGACGCGACTGTCCTGCGCCGCAATCTCACTCTGCCGTCCGGCAGCAATCCCCGGACACGGTCGCTGGCCAGCCAGTGGCAAGCGGGCAACTCACCCGAAGCGATCCTCGGCAAGGCCCTCACCTTGTTTGCCAGCGAGTTTACCTACACCCTGCGCCCGCCCCTGCTTGGCCGAGACGGCGTCGATGACTTCCTATTTCAGAGCAAGCGTGGCTTCTGCGAACACTACGCCGCCGCCTTCGTCGTCCTCATGCGTTCGGCCGGGATTCCGGCCCGCGTCATTGGCGGCTACCAGGGCGGCGAATTCAATCCACTCGATGGCTACCTTGTGGTTCGCCAGTCCGATGCCCATGCCTGGGCCGAGGTCTGGCTTGATCGCCTGGGCTGGGTACGCGTCGATCCGACCGCTGCCGTGTCGCCCAGCCGCATCGAGACCGGCATCGCCGATGCGCTGGATCTGGGTGAACCGTTGCCTGCCCTCGTCCAGTGGCGGGCCGACTGGGTGCTCACCCTGCGCTACCGCTGGGAAGCGATCAACAATGCCTGGAACCAGAATATCCTCGGCTACGATCCGCAACGCCAGCGCGAGTTTCTTAGCCGTCTCGGCATGCCCGAGGCCGACTGGCGCAGCCTGGCAACGGCGCTCGGCATCACCTGCAGCCTGCTCGTCGCCAGCCTGCTGATGTGGACACTCTACCAACGTCCCCAACGCGACCCGGTCGTTCGCCTCTGGCATCAGGCGCTGCGACATCTGGCCCGAAGACAGGTAGACTGCGCGCCGTGGGAAACGCCGCTGGTCGTCGCCCGCCGCGTTCGGGAACAATGCCCGGAACTGGCCGAAGCCTTCCAGCCCGTGGTCGACGCCTATCTGGTGGCGCGCTACGGCGATAATGACCAAGCCCTGACAACCCTGCGTGACGCCGTTGCGCAACTGCGATGATGACCGTGAACCTGAAACACACCCTTGCCCTCCTGCTGCTCGCCGCCCTCACCTCACTGGCCAGCGCTGCGGCCAAGCCTGCCGCGAAGGATGGCGTGAAGCACGCCGCCAGTCACACCACGAAACACGCCATCAAGACCCCGACCTTCGCCGACGAACCGGCCGCCATCGCCTTCGCCCGCGACCTCGAAGCCCGGCATGGTTTCAACGCCGATGCCTTACTCAGCCAGTTTGCCCAAACCCATCCGAACGCCACCGTCCTCAAGTTGATCAAGCCACCTGCTTCGCCGCTGCAACGCTCGTGGGAACGCTACCGGCCACGCTTCCTGAACGAGCTACGCATCGAGGGTGGCGTCCGCTTCTGGCAGGAAAATGCCGGCACCCTGGCCAAGGCCAGCGCACGCTATGGCGTACCCGAGGAAGTCATCGTCGCCATCATCGGTGTCGAAACCGTCTACGGTCGCAATACCGGTGGGTTCCGCGTCCTTGAGGCACTTGCCACGCTGGCCTTCAACTATCCGCCGCGCGCCGAATTTTTCCGCACCGAACTGGAGCAATTCCTCCTGCTGGCCCGCGAAAACGGTCTCGATCCGCTCGCCGTCAAGGGTTCCTTCGCCGGTGCCATCGGCATCCCGCAGTTCATGCCGGGCAGCCAGCGTCGTTATGCCGTTGATTTTGACGGCGACCAGCGGGTCGATCTCGCCACCAGTGTCGACGATGCCATCGGCAGCGTCGGCCGCTTTCTCGAACAGCATGGCTGGCAGGCCGGGCAGCCCGTTGCCGTGCCCGCCACCCTGTCCGGCCCGCCCGATGCCGAACTGATTCAGGCCGGCCTGCGCCCCGCGCTCAAGATTGCCGATCTGGCCGAGCGGGGTATCCGCGCTCAGACTGATGGACAAACAACGGCGGCGCTGATCGATCTGGTTTCGCCAGGAAGCGAGACGGAATACTGGCTGGGTTTCGAGAACTTTTACGTGATCACCCGCTACAACCGGTCAAGCTTCTATGCGATGTCGGTGTTTCAGCTTGGCGAGGAAATACGCAACCGGATGTGCAGCCGGCTCGACGCTACAGCAGCGAATCGCGAGAAATATTGCCGCGCTTGATGATCTTGCGCAGGCGATCCAGACCTTCCATCTGAATCTGCCGGACCCGTTCGCGGGTCAGCCCGAGGTCGTGGGCGATGACGTCGAGCGTCGCCACATCAGCGCCATTGAGGCCATAGCGGCGCTCGATGACGGAACGCTGGCGCTCGCTCAACTGGCCCAGCCAGTCATCCACCAGCGTTCCGACCTCACTCAGTTGCAGCAGCGACTCGGGGTCGCCAGCACCATTGTCGGCGATGACTTCAGCGATGGTGTGACTGGGATCGATATCGAGCGGCGCGTCGAGTGAGGCGATATGTTCGTTGAGCGACAGGGTGCGCCGGACATCCTCGACCGGCCAGTCGATCAGGGCGGCGATACGCTCCACTGTCGAGTCACGCCTGTCAGCTGACTCGAGGTGCCGCATGGCACGCAGGACAACGTTGATTTCCTTGACAATATGGACCGGCAGCCGGATGGTGCGCGACTGGTTCATGATGCCGCGCTCGATGTTCTGGCGTATCCACCAGGTGGCATAGGTGGAAAAGCGAAAACCGCGCTCGGGATCGAATTTTTCCAGCGCATGGATCAGGCCGAGGTTGCCTTCTTCGATCAGGTCGAGCAGCGGGATGCCACGGTTCAGGTAGTGCTTGGCGATATTGACGACGAGGCGCAGGTTGTGCTCGATCATGCGCTGGCGGGCGGCGAAATCGCCGGCCCTGACCAGCCGGGTGGTCGCCAGTTCTTCTTCCGGCGTGAGTAGCGGCTTGGCGCCAATTTCGCTCAGGTAAAGCTGGGTGACATCCTCGAGCAGCTCAATTTCCGGCGCAACCTGCTCCGGCTCGGGCGGCAAGACCTCTTCATCGGCTGGCCCGTCGAACTCGTCATCCAGGACATCGCCGGTATCGCTCATCGTTTCGGCAGATACTGTGCCGGATCAACCGGCTTGCCCTGTTTACGGATTTCGAAATGCAGTTTGACCGAATCCGCATCGGTGTTGCCCATCTCGGCGATCTTCTGGCCGCGGCTAACCTGCTGGCCTTCCTTGACGAGAATCTTGCGGTTATGGGCGTAGGCCGAGAGATAGGTAGCGTTATGCTTGATGATGACCAGCTCACCGAAGCCACGTAAGCCGCTGCCGGCATAGACCACCTTGCCATCCCCGGCAGCCTGCACCGGATCGCCGGCCTTGCCGGCGAAATCGAGCCCCTTGTTGCCGGCATCGCTATAGGTTGCCGAGAGCTTCGCCGAGGTCGGCCACATCCATGGCACATCGTCCGGGCTTGCCGCAGCGGCAGGCGCTGGCGGTGCTACTTCGATCCTGGTTTCCGGCTTCACCTCGGCCGGCTTGGCTGGCTCGCCGCCGACCTTGTTCAAACGTGCATAGGCTTCGTCCGAATATGGCTCCTTGCCGACCCTCGGTTCGCGCTTGAGTGCGCCGGTTTGTGGCGCGGCAGCAGGCTGGTCGAGCGAGCGCGCTTCGACAACTGCACCGACAGCAATCGGCTTGGTCACAACGGCACCATCACCAGCCGGTTCGGCGGCACCTGGCGGAACAACGCGCAGGACCTGACCTTCCTTGATGGCTGAAGGGTTGGCGATATTGTTCCAGTTAGCGATATCGCGATGATCCTGACCGTTCTCGAGGGCGATGCGGTAGAGCGTATCGCCGCGTTTAACAGTGTAATAGCCGGGGCCCGAAGGCTGGACCGGGGCGCTTCTCGGCACCGGCACAGAGCGGTCGACCGAGGCCACCGGCTGCTGGGAAATACAGCCTGCCAACAGCAGAACCGGGAAAATTGCAGCGACGAATCGAATCATTGCGTTCCTGAAAGTAGCGGGACGAAACGGACGGCATCAAGCCGGGTTTCGACATAACCCTGTGGGGTGTGCTCAATGAAGCTAAGATACTGCTCGGCAGCCCCGACTGGCAAGACCAGACGCCCACCCGGTGCCAACTGCTGGAGCAAGGCCGGCGGCACACTGGCCCCGGCTGCTGCAACGATGATACTGTCAAACGGGCCGGCCTCGGGCAAACCGAACTGACCATCGGCATGTTTGAGACGAACATTGAACTGTTGCAAGGTGCGCATGTTGGCCTTGGCCTTTTCAAGCAAGGGGGCCAGACGCTCAACCGCATAGACCTCGCTTGTCAGCTGGGCCAGAACGGCCGCCTGATAGCCACAACCGGCACCGATCTCGAGGGTCTTGCCGAGGGTCTTTCGACCGTTGAACAGCAACTCGATCATGCGCGCCACGACATAGGGCTGCGAGATGGTCTGCCCCATGCCGAGCGGCAGGGCGGTGTCTTCGTAGGCCCGCGAAGCGAGGGCTTCCTCGACAAAGACGTGGCGCGGCACGGCAGCCATTGCCTTGAGGACGGTTTCGTTGCGAATACCTTTCTCCCGCAGACGCTCGATCATCCGCGTCCGCGTTCGCTGCGAAGTCATGCCGATGCCGTGCAACACGCCGTGACTCACCTCATCCACTGACGAATCGATGGCAACTGGGCAGCATGGGTCAGATCGATCTGCAAGGGAGTAATCGACACCACGCCACGCTCGGCGGCATTGAAATCGGTACCCGGCCCGGCGTCAGCGGCCGCCCCGGCCGCACCAACCCAAAAGACAGTCTCGTTGCGCGGCGACATCATTTTGACCACCGGCTCAGCCTTATGCCGACGGCCAAGACGGGTAACTTCCATACCTTTTAATTCGGCATGGGGAATATCCGGCACATTGACATTCAAAAGCACCGGCTCACGAATCGGATCGCGAATAAAACGTTCGACCAGTTCACGGGCAACCAGACCGGCCGTCGCATAATTATTTCCCTCAAAACTGGTCAGGGAAATTGCAATGGAGGGAATACCGAGCAAATAGCCCTCAGTCGCTGCCGCTACCGTGCCGGAATAAATGGTATCGTCGCCCATATTGGCACCATTATTAATTCCGGAAACAATAATATCGGGCAATTCATCAAGCATGCCGGTCACGGCCAAATGGACGCAATCGGTCGGCGTGCCATTGACGAAATAAAACCCGTTGGCCGCCTTTTTCAAATGCAGGGGGCGGTCGAGTGTCAACGAATTACTGGCGCCGCTGCGATTCTGCTCGGGAGCAACCACCACCACCTCGCCCAGACCCTGCAGCGCTTCAGCCAGGGCGGCAAGCCCCGGCGCAAAGTAGCCGTCGTCGTTACTCAGGAGAATACGCATCGATCAGACCAGCAGATTGTCCAGCGAGCCGCCATTGGCCACCCAGGCTTCAACCCATTTCGGCTTGCGGCCGCGACCGGTCCATTCCAGTTCGACATTTTGCGGATGACGATATTTAACCTTGACCTTATTACCGGTCGATGCCTTGACCTTGGTTTCCTTGCCGAGCAAATCCTCGATGGCATAACCGCGGGTTTTGGCAAAAGCGCGCAATTCATTCAGGACATTAATCTTTTCCTGAGCTTCACGGCGTTTAATTTCAGCCGGAATCTGTTGCTGCAAATCACGCAATTGGGCAACGGTAAGGGTAGAAATATCCATGTTTATCTCCTTTTAAATGGGTAGCGGTAATTTAATTTGTTTGAAACAACTTATCAACGCCAACCATTAAAAAAACCGGCTCGGGCCGGTTTATTTAAATAATGCAGCACGCCATGCCATCGCTGCCAGATGCCTAGTTTACTATTGTTCAGCGCCAAAGTCTTGACCAATCCCGGGCGCCGCCTTTGTGGCGGCTGCCAACATGCCTGATTGGGAACGACTGTCGTTACGCTACCTTGCCCTGGCCACCAAGGCACAGCTCAACTTGCCTGAACGGGACACCCGAGAATTGGCTGAGATGAAACTCGGTCAGGGGAGTTATAAAAAGCCAGGAAAATACCGGCAAACAACCAGAAACTTTAGCGATGGCCCAGGCCACAACATCGACAAACCGCTAAAACCATTGGTGTGACTGGTGTGCCCGGAGGGACTCGAACCCCCGACCTGCTGCTTAGAAGGCAGCTGCTCTATCCAGTTGAGCTACGGGCACCTGAGGGTGAATCAAGAAAAATTGGTCGGGGCGGTGGGATTCGAACTCACGACCCTCTGCTCCCAAAGCAGATGCGCTACCAGGCTGCGCTACGCCCCGACACGAGGAACGGCATTCTATCACCCTACGGAAAACCGCACCAGATCAAGAGCCTATCTTTGTGCAAGAAAGAATCCTTGCCCACAGACGGCCTTCATGATATTTAATCGCTTTTTTCGTCATCAGGCGCACAAGAACATGGCAGAAGAACTGCTCCACAAACACTTCGCTCCGTACCAGCCGAAAGCCGGCGAGGATTACATGAGCGCGAAGCAACTGACGCATTTCCGCAAGATTCTCGAAACGCTCAAAAAGGAGTTGAGCGAAGACATCGACCGCACGGTTCACACCATGCAGGACGAAGCGACCGTGTTTGCCGACCCGAACGACCGGGCCAGCCAGGAAACCGACATGGCCATCGAATTGCGCAATCGCGACCGCGAACGCAAGCTGATCAAGAAGATCGATGAAACCCTCGCCAGTATCGAAAGTGGCGACTATGGCTTCTGCAACAAGTGTGGTGTCGAGATCGGTATCAAGCGCTTGGAAGCGCGCCCGACGGCGACGCTGTGCATCGATTGCAAGACGCTCGACGAGCTCAAGGAAAAGCAGATGGCGAAGTAATTCGCCCGGCGGACTGGCAAGTGCCAGCCGCAGCAGCAACGCCAAAAACAAAGGGCGCCGCAAGGCGCCCTTTGTGCATTCAGACCAGGCTAAAGCTTATTGCTGCGGATCCTGAGCGGCAGCTTCGGCCGCCACTGGCTGAGCCGGCGCCGTACCTTCATCTGCAGCAGCAGCCTTCATCGACAGCTTGACGCGGCCACGGTCGTCGGTCTCGAGAACCTTGACGCGAACGATCTGGCCTTCCTTGACGTAGTCTTCGACCTTGTTGACGCGTTCCTGGGCGATCTGGGAGATGTGCAGCAGACCATCCTTGCCCGGCAGCACGGAAACAATCGCGCCGAAATCAAGAATCTTCAGGACCGTACCTTCGTAGATCTTGCCGATTTCGACTTCTGCCGTGATCGCATCGATGCGGGCACGGGCGGCGGCGGCGGCTTCACCGCTGCTCGAGGCGATGGTGATGGTGCCGTCGTCCTGGATATCGATCGTGGTGCCGGTTTCTTCGGTCAGGGCGCGGATAACAGCGCCGCCCTTGCCGATGACGTCACGGATCTTTTCCGGGTTGATCTTGAAGGTGTAGAGACGCGGCGCGTAGGCCGACATTTCTTCACGCGGGCCAGCGGCCGATTCCTGCATCAGGTTCAGGATGTGGATACGGGCATCCTTGGCCTGGGCCAGGGCGACCTGCATGATTTCCTTGGTGATGCCCTGGATCTTGATGTCCATCTGCAGCGCAGTGATACCGGTCGTCGAACCAGCCACCTTGAAGTCCATGTCGCCGAGGTGATCTTCATCACCGAGGATGTCGGTCAGCACGGCGAAACGGTTGCCGTCCTTGATCAGACCCATGGCGATACCAGCAACGTGCGCCTTGAGCGGCACGCCGGCGTCGAGCAGGGCCAAACAGCCGCCGCAGACGGAAGCCATCGAGGAGGAGCCGTTGGATTCGGTGATTTCCGAAACCAGACGCATCGAGTAGGAGAAGTCTTCCGGCTTCGGCAGCACGGCGAGCAGCGCGCGCTTGGCAAGACGGCCGTGACCGATTTCACGACGCTTCGGCGTACCGACACGACCACATTCGCCGGTGGCGTACGGGGGCATGTTGTAATGCAGCATGAAACGGTCGCGGTATTCGCCAGCCAGGGCGTCGATGATCTGCTCGTCGCGGTTGGTGCCCAGCGTGGCAACAGCCAGCGCCTGGGTTTCGCCACGGGTGAACAGGGCCGAGCCATGGGTGCGCGGCAGGACGCCTGAACGCATGGTGATCGGACGCACGGTACGCGTGTCGCGACCGTCGATACGCGGAGCACCGGAGAGGATGCGGCCACGCACGATGGCAGCTTCGATTTCGTGGAACAGGTTGCCGACGGTGTTTTCGTCCGGGGCACCTTCACCGCCGGTACACAGGGCGGCGACAGCTTCGGCACGAATGGCCTTGACGGCCTGGCTGCGCGTTTGCTTGACGGTGATGTTGTAGGCTTCTTCGAGCTTGGCAGCGACGAGGGCAGACAGGCTGGCAACCAGCGCTTCGTCCTTCGGTGCAGCTTCCCATTCCCATTCCGGCTTGCCGGCTTCTTCGACCAGTTCGTTGATAGCGTTGATCGCCTTCTGCATTTCGGTGTGACCGAACACGACAGCGCCGAGCATGACTTCTTCGGACAGCTGGTCGGCTTCGGACTCAACCATCAGAACGGCGGCTTCGGTACCGGCGACGACGAGGTCGAGCTGGCTACCCTTGAGCTGGCTGAGGGTCGGGCACAGGACGTACTGGCCATCGATGTAACCGACGCGGGCGGCACCGATCGGGCCGTTGAACGGCACGCCGGAGATGGCCAGAGCAGCGGAAGCGCCAATCAGGGCGGGGATGTCGGAATCGATTTCCGGGTTCAGGGACATCACGGTGGCGATGACCTGGACTTCATTATAGAAACCATCCGGGAACAGCGGGCGGATCGGACGGTCGATCAGGCGGCAGGTCAGCGTTTCCTTTTCGGAAGGACGGCCTTCGCGCTTGAAGAAGCCACCGGGGATACGGCCGGCAGCGTAGGTTTTTTCCTGGTAATCAACGGTCAGCGGGAAGAAATCCTGGCCCGGCTTGGCGCTCTTGGCCGCCACGACGGTGACCAGAACCACGGTTTCTTCCATGGAAACGAGAACGGCACCGCCAGCCTGGCGGGCAACTTCGCCGGTTTCGATGGTGACCTGATGGGCCCCATAGGCGAAGGTCTTTTTCACGACATTAAACATAATTTCCTTTCACTCTCATCACAATAAACAACGATTTATCAACAACTTACAATAGACAACAACAAACAGAACTGCAAAAAACGAAAAAGCGGCCGGGAACAATCCGGGCCGCTCTTTTTGCCTTCAACCGCGCTTATTCGGTTTCCGGGTGAATCGTGACGCGAAGACTGGTCGCAGACAGTGCCTTAGCACGGCAGGGCGACGTCGACAAAGTCACGGTTCGTCCGGAGACGGAAGAAATTACTTGCGCAGACCGAGGCGGGTAATCAGGGTGCGGTAAGAATCAACGTTCTTGCCCTTGAGGTAATCAAGCAGCTTGCGACGCTGATTGACCATGCGCAGCAGACCACGACGCGAGTGGTGATCCTTCTTGTGCTCTTTGAAGTGCGGGGTCAGATCGTTGATGCGGGCGGTCAGCAAAGCGATCTGGACTTCCGGCGAACCGGTATCGCCCTGGGCGCGCTGGAATTCGGCGACGACGCCGGCTTTGGTTTCGGTAGTGAATGCCATTTCAAACTCTCTTTCAAGAAAACGACGCCGCCCCGGTTTGATAGAGCCAGCGCCAGTGGATAAAATTTCCCGTTGGCGACGGGAAGCCTCTGATTATATCAGTTAATCAGCCAGTTGCACCAGTCGTTTGGGCCACAGGCGCTCACCGGCCCCCGGTTCGCCGATACCGATCAGGCGACCATTGGCATAGACGCGAATTTTTCCGCTCAGGCCGGCGGGTAGTTCGACCGGATTGCCATGACTGAAACGCTGTGCCGCTTCACCTTCGACCTCGACCAGCGGCAAGCTGTGCAACAAGGCATCGACCGGTTGCAGATGGGCCAGGCGACCGGCTTCGTCCAGTTCTTCGAGTTCGGCCAGAGTTACCGCCCGATCGAGATCAAGATCGCCAACCCGCGTCCGGCGCAGGGCCGTCAGGTGTGCACCGCAGCCTAGTTGGGCCCCAATGTCGGCGGCCAGTACGCGAATATAGGTCCCCTTGCTACACGCCACACGCAGGGTCACGCCATCCCCGGCAAAATCGAGCAGATCAATGGCATGGATGGTCACCGCCCTCGCCTCGCGCTCGACTTCGATCCCCTGGCGGGCCAGTTCGTAAAGTGGGCGGCCATCGCGCTTGAGGGCCGAATGCATGGGGGGAATCTGCTGGATCGGACCAGTGAACTGCGGCAGAACGCGCTCAATGTCCGCTCTTGCGACATTGACTGGCGCCGTCGCCGTCACCTTACCCTCAGCGTCTCCGGAGTCGGTGGTAACCCCCAACTTGAGCACGGCTTCATAGGTCTTGTCGGCATCGAGAAGATCAGCCGAGAACTTGGTGGCCTCACCAAAACACAGCGGCAAGAGGCCGGTCGCCAGCGGATCGAGGGTGCCGGTATGGCCGCCCTTGGCTGCTGAAAACAGACGACGCGCCTTTTGCAGCGCGTCGTTCGAGGTGAATCCGATGGGTTTGTCGAGCAGTAAAACCCCATCGACCTGTTTCCAGGTCTTCTTGACGTGCATGGGGTACTTACTCTTCCGGCGTCAGATCGCTCAGGGCGTTGGCCTGATCGATCAGGAGCGACATGCTGGCGCCGTGCTCGATGGAGTTGTCGTAAATGAAGTGCAGTTCGGGCAGGGTATGAATGTGGATGCGCCGACCCAGTTCACGCCGCAGGAAACCCGAAGCCCGCTTGAGGCCACGCTCGATCTCTTCCAGATGCTCGGAATTGAGGGTGGCAAAAAACACCTTGGCATGGGCGTAATCCGGCGTCAGTTCGACAGCCGTCAGGCTGATCATGCCAACGCGCGGATCCTTCAATTCGGTACGAATCAGATCGGCAAGGTCGCGGCGCACCTGCTCCGCGACCCGGTCACTACGCTGAAATCCTTTTTTCTTCATTACAGCGTGCGTGCCACTTCCTGGATTTCGTACGCTTCCAGCTGGTCGCCCACCTGGATGTCGTTATTGCCGCGCAGCGACAGACCGCATTCGAAATTGGAACGGACTTCCTTGACGTCGTCCTTGAAACGCTTGAGCGAGTCGAGTTCGCCGTCCCACTGCACCACATGGTTGCGCAGCAGACGAACGCGGGAACTGCGCTTGACGAAGCCTTCCAGCACATAACAGCCGGCGATGGCGCCAACCTTGGAGACCTGGAAGACCTGGCGAATTTCGACCATGCCGGTAACCTGCTCGCGCTTCTCAGGCGACAGCATGCCGGACAGCGCTGCCTTGACCTCGTCGACCGCATCGTAAATCACGTTGTAGTAACGGATATCGACACCGAAGGTTTCGGCCAGCTTGCGCGAACCGGCATCGGCGCGGATGTTGAAACCGATGATGACGGCACCCGAAGCCTGGGCCAGATTGACGTCGGATTCGCTGATCGCGCCAACCGCACCGTGGATGATCTGAACGCGGACTTCCTCGTTCGACAGCTTGGACAGGGTCTGCACCAGGGCTTCCTGCGAACCTTGCACGTCGGCCTTGACGATGAGCGGCAGGGTCTTGATCTCGCCCTCTTCCATCTGCTGGAACATGTTCTCAAGTTTGGCGGCCTGTTGCTTGGCCAGCTTGACGTCGCGGAACTTGCCCTGACGGAAGAGCGCAATTTCACGCGCCTTCTTTTCATCGGTGAGGACGATGGCTTCTTCGCCTGCGGCCGGCACATCGGAAAGACCGAGGATTTCGACCGGGATGGACGGACCCGCTTCGTTGATGGCCTTGCCGTTTTCATCGAGCATGGCACGAACGCGACCGAAAACCTGACCGGCCAGCACGACATCGCCGCGCTTGAGCGTACCGGACTGGACGAGCATCGTTGCCACGGCACCACGCCCCTTGTCGAGGCGGGCTTCGATGATCAGACCCTTGGCCGGCGCGTCCTTCTGCGCCGTCAGTTCAAGCACTTCAGCCTGGAGCAGAACCTGCTCAAGCAGCTCATCAATACCGGTGCCCTTCTTGGCAGAAACCGGGCAGAACGGCGAATCGCCGCCGTATTCTTCAGGAATGACGCCTTCGGCGACCAGTTCCTGCTTGACGCGGTCGGCATTGGCATCCGGCTTGTCGATCTTGTTGACCGCGACCACCAGAGGCACACCTGCTGCCTTGGCGTGGTGGATAGCTTCCTTGGTCTGCGGCATGACGCCGTCGTCAGCTGCGACGACCAGAATGACAATGTCGGTCGCCTTGGCACCGCGGGCTCGCATGGCCGTAAAGGCTTCGTGACCCGGGGTATCGAGGAAGGTAATCATGCCACGGTCGGTTTCGACGTGGTAGGCACCAATGTGCTGGGTAATGCCGCCGGCTTCACCCGCTGCTACCTTGGCGCGACGAATGTAGTCGAGCAAGGAGGTCTTGCCGTGGTCGACGTGGCCCATGACGGTAACCACCGGGGCGCGCGGCTCCAGCGGCACATCCTTGTGCGCAACCGACTCTTCGAGGAAGGCATCCGGATCGTCGAGCTTGGCGGCCAGCGCCTTGTGCCCCATTTCTTCGACCACAATCATGGCCGTTTCCTGGTCGAGCACCTGGTTGATGGTGACCATCGAACCCATCTTCATCATCACCTTGATGATTTCGATGGCCTTGATGGCCATCTTGTGGGCCAGATCGGAGACCGAAATGGTTTCGGGGATATGGACTTCCTTGACGACCTGCTCGGTCGGCGCCTGGAAGCTGCCCTGACCGTCGTCGCCCTTGTGCGATTTCTTGTGGCCGTGACGGTTGTCCTTCCAGCCGGTACCGGCATCGGAACCGCGCGTCTTGAGGCCGCCCTTCTTTTTGCCGTCGTCGGCTGTGCGACCCTTGTCACCCTTCTTGCCCGGTGCATCCGGCTTCTTGTGCAGGGTGCCCTTGTCGGCGGCCGGCGCCGTCGGTGCCGCAGACTTGGCGGCAGCAGCAGCTTCCAGCCTCGCCTGCTCAGCCACCTTGGCAGCAGCGGCAGCTACTTCAGCCTGCTGACGCATGCGCACCAGTTCGGCCTCACGCGCCTGCTTCTCGCGCAGCTCGCGCTCCTGGATTTCACGCAGCGTCGTATAGCGACGGGACTCGACCTCACGGGCTTTGAGTTCCTTCTCGCCAATGATGGCTGCACGGTCGAGAATAACCGGAGCCGGCTTCTCAACAACGACTTCAGCGACCGGTTCGGCAACCGGCTCGACCGGCACTTCGACCGGCGCAACTTCGACGACCGGCTCCGGGATGACTTCAACCACCGGCTCAGGGATCGGCTCGGGAACTGGCTCCGGCACCACGTCGACCACCGGCGCTTCAGGCTGCAGCTCAAGCGCTTCGAGTTCGTTCTCGGGCACGTGCTCGCCGATTTCACGCTTCATCAGGACGCGCTTCTTGCGGACTTCAACCTGAACGGTGCGGGCGCGGCCATGCGAATCGGTCGCCTTGATCTCGCTGGTCTGCTTGCGGGTCAGGGTGATCTTTGCTTTCGACTCGTCACCATGCGCGCGGCGCAGATAATCGAGCAGCTTGGCCTTGTCCTGATCGGTCAGCGCATCGTTGACACCCTCCTTGCCTACACCGGCCTTGCCCAATTGCTCGAGCAGGGCCGTTACCGGCATTTTGAGTTCAACGGCAAATTGTGAAACTGTTGTTGCGGACATACTTTGCTACCTCCCGCTCACTCGAACCAGTGAGCCCGTGCCGTCAGAATGAGTTCCTTGGCACGCTCGTCGTCGATGCCGGTCATTTCCGTCAATTCATCTACCGCCAGCTCCGCGAGATCATCGCGGGTCTTGACGTCGTGACCTGCCAGTTTCGCGGCCAATTCCTTGCTCATCCCCTCAAGACCCATCAGGTCTTCGGAAACATTTTCCAGCTTCTCTTCAGTCGCAATCGCTTCCGTCAGCAAAACATTGCGGGCACGGGTGCGGAGTTCATTGACGATCCCCTCGTCCAGACCATCAATTTCCAGCATTTCGGCGAGCGGCACATAGGCCACTTCTTCCAGTGACGAGAAGCCTTCTTCGATCAGCAGATCGGCGAGTTCTTCGTCGATATCGAGCTTTTCCATGAAGGTGATGCGGGTCACGGCATATTCGGCCTCGGAACGCTTGGCCGACTCGTCCTGAGTCATCAGGTTGATCGTCCAGCCGGTCAGCTCGGAAGCCAGGCGAACGTTCTGGCCGTTACGGCCAATGGCGATAGCCAGGTTGTCTTCGTCGACCACCACGTCCATGGCGTGCTTTTCTTCATCGACCACGATGGAGGACACTTCAGCCGGCGACAGGGCGCCGATCACGAACTGGGCGGGGTCAGCCGACCACAGGACGATATCGATGTTTTCGCCACCGATTTCATTGCGCACGGCGGTCACGCGGGAACCACGCAGGCCGACGCAGGTACCGATCGGATCGACACGCGGGTCATTCGACTTGACAGCAATCTTGGCGCGCAGACCGGGGTCGCGGGCACAGGCTTTCAATTCCATGAGGCCATCGGAGATTTCCGGGACTTCCATGTCGAACAGCTTGATGACGAATTCCGGCGCGGTACGCGAGAGGATGATCTGCGGACCACGGGCATTGCGATCGATACGCAGCAGGAAGGCACGGATGCGGTCACCGACCCGCAGGTTTTCCTTGGGGATCATCTGGTCACGCGGCAGCATGGCTTCGATCTTGCCGGCTTCGACAATGGCGTTGCCGCGCTCCATGCGCTTGATGGTGCCGGAAACGACGTGTTCCTTGCGATCGAGGAAGTCAGACAGGATCTGCTCACGCTCGGCATCGCGAATTTTTTGCAGGATGACCTGCTTGGCCGCCTGGGCACCAATGCGACCGAAATCGATCGGCTCGAGACCTTCTTCGAGGGTATCGCCCAACTCGATTTCCGGATCGTCCTTCTGGGCTTCCGACAGGGGAATTTCGACGTATTCGTTGACGTACTCGCTGTCCGCGACTACCTGCCAGCGACGGAAGGACTCGTAGCTACCCGTATTGCGGTCGATCGACACGCGCACTTCGGCTTCGTCATGGATACGCTTCTTGGTGGCCGACGCAAGGGCCAGCTCAAGGGCGCCAAAAACGATTTCCTTGGCGACATTCTTTTCGCGGGCGAGTGCATCAACCAGCAGCAATATTTCACGGCTCATGGGCTAAAACCTCCTAGTCCTTCAGTCGAAACGAGGCACCAGACGTGCCTTCTCGATATTATTGAATTCCAGTTCCACAGCATCTTTTTCAAGGCGCAGACCAACTTTTCCATCCGTACAGCCGAGGAGTTCGCCCTGGAAGTTACGGCGACCGCCATGCGGAATACGCAGCTTGATCTGGATCTCCTGGCCGGCAAAGCGCGCAAAATCTTCAGCCTTCTTGACGACGCGATCGAGGCCCGGCGAAGAAATCTCAAGGCGGTCGAAATCGAAGTTCTCGACTTCGAAAACACGGGTCAGCTGATTCGAGACTTTGGCGCAATCCTCGACATCAATACCCGTAGCCCGGCCAGGCGCATCAATGAACACACGAATCGTGCGCCCACGCGGCGACATCTCGACATCCACGAGTTCATAACCCAGACCGACAACCGTCGTTTCAAGCAGTGCGTTTAAATCCATAGCCACAAATAAAAAATGGGCGAAACGCCCACCTTATGAAAAAAAGATGCCCTGCCAAAAATGGCAGGAGGAACAAACCCGTGAATTATAACGGATTTGTTCCTCACCGACAATCGATTTACTTGCTTTCAGGGCCTTTTCGGGGCGCTGCCGCATGGTTTTCGAGGTCGCGCATCAGCATTTTGATTTCTGCCTCTTTCAGCTCCCGCGCCATGCCTCGTTTCAGTTGCGGCGGCAGGATGAACGGGCCATAGCGGACACGGATCAGGCGGCTGACCGTACAGCCAACCGCTTCGAACATGCGACGCACCTCGCGGTTACGCCCTTCAAAGATGGTGACGCGATACCAGTGGTTGGCGCCCTCGCCGCCACCGTCGTGCAGGGTGCCGAAATTGGCCCGGCCGTCTTCAAGTTCGACGCCATGCAGCAACTGTTGTTGCGCTTCGAGGGTCAGTTCGCCGAGGACACGTACGGCATACTCGCGAACCAGTTCCGAACTCGGGTGCATGAGCTTGTTGGCCAGATCACCCGAAGTCGTGAAAATAAGCAGGCCAGAGGTGTTGAAGTCGAGTCGACCAACGTTGATCCAGCGCCCACCACGCATGCGGGGCAGCGCCGCGAACACCGAGGGCCGTCCATCCGGGTCGTCGCGCGAGACAATTTCACCTTCCGGCTTGTGGTACATGAGGACGCGCGGCGGGCGCGTGCTGCCGGTGAAACGAATATTGATCAGGCGGCCGCCGATCTTGACCTTGTCGGTCGGTACCACGGACTGGCCGATGGTGGCGACGACGCCGTTGACCGTAACCTTGCCGGCCGAAATCCACTCTTCCATTTCGCGGCGCGAACCGACGCCGGCCTGGGCGAGAATCTTCTGCAGGCGCTCCGGCTTGGCCTCAACGACTGCCTTGCCGTTGCGCGCAATGTTGCCGCGACTGGCTCGACCTGTGGCCGGCAGCGCCGCGCGCCGACGCGGCTTTGGCGCCTCGGCAACGGCGTCGACTTCTGGCGCTTCGTCGTGGTCTTCACGCGGGGCGCGGCCACGCGGCGGCAGCGTGCGCTCGGCCGAGGGCGGGGCCTGACGGCCGCGACCGCCGGTGCTCGGCGCCCGTTTTTCCGGCCCGCCCGGCTTGCTGCTCGAACGAAGTGGGGTACGTTTATTGGTTTTCATGGTTCAGCTCCAGTGTCTGGGCGATTTGTTCAAGCGGCGGCAGTTCGCTGACGCTACGCAGTCCCAGATCATCGAGAAATTGCTTGGTGGTGGCAAACAGGGCCGGTCGGCCCGGTGTTTCGCGATGGCCGACAACGTCGATCCAGCCGCGCTCTTCGAGGGTTTTGACGACGTTGGTATTGACCGCGACGCCACGGATTTCTTCAATATCACCACGCGTCACCGGCTGGCGATAGGCGATGATGGCAAGGGTTTCGAGGACCGCCCGCGAATATTTCGGCGGTCGCTCGGGATTGAGGCGTTCAAGATACGGCAGATATTCAGCTCGCGTCCGGAAACGCCAGCCAGAAGCCAGCTGGATCAGTTCGACCGGCCGCTCACCCCATTCCTCGCGCAGTTCGTCGAGAAGACGGCGCAGGGTATCGGTCGACAGTTCCTCGTCGAACATCTTTTTCATCTCGCTCGGCGGCATCGGCTCGCGGGCAGCGAGCAGCGCAGCCTCAAGCACTCTCTTGACCTGGCTCGGTTCCACCTTGATGCACTCGAATGTAAATGGGTTGAAAGGCCTCGGTCTGGGTGATTTCAATCAGCTTTTCGCGACCCAGTTCAAGCATGGCAATAAAATGAACAACCAGTCCGGGGACACCCATGTCCGGGTCGAACAGTGTTTCAAACTGGACGAAACCGCCCTTCGCCTGCAAGGCGCGCAGGATGATGCCCATGTGCTCGCGCACTGACAACTCTTCACGCCCGATCTTGTGATGCTGCTTCAGGTTGGCCTGACGAACGACGGCCATCCAGGCGTTCTTGAGGTCATCGACCGAGACTTCCGGCAAACGAACCAGCAGCGACTTCTCGACCAGCGTCTCGACCCAGAAAAATTCGCGCTCGGCCTGCGGCAGCGCGTTGAGATTCTGGCCGGCCAGCTTCATCTGCTCGTACTCCATCAGCCGGCGTACCAGTTCTGCCCGCGGATCGTCGGCATCGTCGCCCTCGCCCAACTTTGGCCGAGGCAACAACATGCGCGACTTGATCTCGATGAGCATGGCAGCCATCACCAGGTAGTCAGCCGCCAGTTCGAGATTGCTGGCCCGCATCGCCTCGACGTAATCGAGATACTGCCGGGTGAGCGGCGCCATGGGAATATCGAGGATATCGATATTGGCCCGGCGGATCATGTACAGCAACAGGTCAAGCGGCCCCTCGAAGGCGTCGAGCATCACCGCCAGCGCATCGGGCGGGATGTAGAGGTCGAGCGGCAACTGCTCGATGGGCTGCCCGTAAACGCGGGCGACCGGATCGAAGAGCAATGCGGCTGGGGCCGTTTCCGGCACGTCGAGCACGGCGTTCATCTCAGGAGGCCGCAGCGCGGCCCTTGCCCTTGTAATGCAGATGCAGGTTACGGACGTAGATGATCAGGCTGAGCGCCTGCCCGAAGATGAAGACCGGATCCTTGCGGTGAATGGCGTAAATGGTGAGCACGATGCCGCCGGCCAGGCTGAAATACCAGAATGAGACCGGTATGACGACCATCTTGGCTTTTTCGCTGCTCCACCACTGGATGACGAAACGCATCATGAACAGCGCCTGACCACCGAAGCCGATGCCGATCCAGATCAGCGTTTCCCAGTCCATGTCGAACATCAGTGGTATTCCAGCCCCATCGCCTCGCGCACGTCGCGCATGGTTTCGCGGGCGTATTCACGGGCCTTTTCGCAGCCGTCGGCGATGATGTTCTTGACCAGCGTCGGATCGTCCAGATAGACCTGGGCGCGTTCGCGCATCGGCGCCTGTTCGCGCAGAATGGCGTCGATCACCGGCTGCTTGCATTCGATACAGCCAATGCCGGCACTGCGGCAACCGGCTTGCACCCATTCCTTGCAGGCGTCGTTGGAGTAGACCTGGTGCAGTTGCCAGACCGGACACTTGGCCGGGTCGCCGGCATCGGTGCGGCGGACGCGGGCCGGGTCGGTCGGCATGCTGCGCACCTTCTTGCTGACCGACTCCTCGGATTCACGCATGGTGATGGTGTTGTTGTACGACTTCGACATCTTCTGGCCATCCAGCCCCGGCATCTTGGAGGCTTCGGTGAGCAGGTAGCCCGGCTCGACCAGAATCATCTTGCCGGTCCCCTCGAGATAGCCGAACAGGCGCTCGCGGTCAGCCATCGACAGGTGCTGGACTTCATCGAGCACGGCCTTGGCCTGCTCGATAGCATCGCGGTCGCCATTCTGCTGGAAGCGGGTACGCATCTCTTCATAGAGACGCGCCTTCTTGCTGCCCAGTTTCTTGACGGCTTCGCGCGCCTTGTCCTCGAAGCCCGGCTCGCGGCCGTACATGTGGTTGAAACGGCGGGCCAGTTCGCGGGTGAATTCGACGTGGGGAATCTGGTCTTCGCCGACCGGCACCTTGTCGGCCCGGTAGATCAGGATATCGGCGCTCATCAGCAGCGGATAGCCGAGAAAGCCGTAGGTGGTCAGGTCCTTGCCGGCCAGCTTTTCCTGCTGGTCCTTGTAGGTCGGCACGCGCTCCAGCCAGCTGAGCGGGGTCATCATCGACATCAGGAGGTGCAGTTCGGCATGCTCGGGCACCCGCGACTGGACAAACAGCGTCGCCTGGTTGGGATCTACGCCGGCGGCCAGCCAGTCGACGACCATGTCCATCGACGCCTTTTCAATGCCCTGCGGGCTGTCGTACTGGGTCGTCAGCGCATGCCAGTCAGCCACGAAAAACAAACAGGGGTACTCGTGCTGGAGCTTGATCCAGTTTTTGAGAACACCGTGGTAGTGGCCAAGATGGAGCGACCCGGTGGGGCGCATGCCGGAGAGAACACGTTCTGCGTACATATTTTTTAATTAGAAACTGAAAATGACTCGGATTATCCGCATCGCCATACCGAGCAGCGGATTCATGATGGCATCGAGGATACCGGTGAACAGCAGGACCAGCAAAATAGGGAAGCCCCAGCGCTCAAGCTGGGCAAATTTCCAGGCCAGCGAATAGGGCAGCAGGCTGACCGCGATACGCCCACCGTCAAGCGGCGGCAAAGGCAGCAGGTTAAGCACCATGAGGGCGCAATTGATCATCACACCAACCCGGCTCATTTCGGCCAGCGGCAGTGAATAGAGGTTCTCCGGTGCGGTCACGGCGAACTTGAGGAGCGCCGCCCAGCCCAGAGCCATCAGCAGGTTGACTGCCGGGCCGGCCGCCGCCACCCACAGCATGTCACGCTTGGGGTGACGTAGACGGCCAAAATCGACCGGCACCGGCTTGGCGTAACCGAACAGGAAGGAGCCGCCGGAAAAGAGCAGGATCATGGCCGGAATCAGAATGGTGCCGACCGGGTCGATATGGCGCAACGGATTGAGCGTGATCCGCCCAGCCAGAAATGCCGTTGGGTCACCAAAATGGCGAGCCGCATAACCATGCGCCGCTTCGTGCAGGGTGATGGCAAAAATCACCGGCAAGGCGGAAATAGCAATGGTCTGGATCAGGCTATCCACGATCGACGCTCAGCCCAGGCCAAAGGGTGCCAGCGGACCACGCCCGGCGCGCACCAGTTCGGGCGTCGAACCGGTCAGGTCGATGATCGTCGTCGGCTCGGTGCCGCAATGGCCCCCGTCGAGAATGAGTTCGAGATGGTCATCGAGACGGTCCTGGATTTCCCAGCCCTCGGTCAGCGGGAACTCGTCACCCGGCAATTGCAAGGTCGTCGTCAGCAAGGGCTCATTCAGTTCTTCAAGCAAGGCCAGCGCGACCGGGTGATCCGGCACACGCAGGCCGATGGTCTTGCGCTTGGGGTGCATGACCCGGCGCGGCAATTCCTTCGAGCCTTCGAGAATGAAGGTGTAGCTGCCCGGTGTCGTCGCCTTGAGCAAGCGGTACTGGGCGTTGTCGACGCGGGCAAAATGGGCGATTTCGGACAGATCGCGGACCATCAACGTGAGGTGGTGGCGATCATCCATCTGGCGGATCTGGCGAATGCGATCCAGCGCTTCCTTGTCGCCGAGATGGCAACCCAGGGCATAACAGGAGTCCGTCGGCAGGGCGACGATGGCGCCGTTGCGGATGAACTCGGCAGCCTGGGCGAGCAGGCGCTGCTGCGGTGATTCGGGGTGGATATGAACAACGCGTGCCATGTCAGATCACCAGACGCCAGACTGGCTTGAGGTCTTCCGGCAAGGGCGGCAGCTTGCCGAGATCAACATAGCTCTCGTCCGGGCCGTGAAAATCGGAACCGCGTGAGGCATGGAAGGAAAAATGGCGGGCCAGACGGGCGAAATGCATGACGTGATCAGGCGAATGACTGCCACAGGTGACTTCAATGCCCTGCCCGCCCGCATCCTTGAAATCGCCAAGAAAGTGGCGCATGTCGGCACCCGACATCTTGTAGCGGCCAGGATGGGCCACCACGGCGACGCCACCCGCCCCGGCAATCCAGCCCACGGCGTCGTCGAGCGTTGCCCAGCGATGATCGACATAGCCCGGCTTGCCCGGCGTCAGGTAATGCTGAAAGATGCCCGGCACATCGCGGGCAATGTTGATCGACACCATGTAACGGGCAAAATGGGCCCGCGAGATCAGGCTCGGGTTGGTGACAAAGGTCAGGGCACCTTCATAAACGCCGGGGATGCCGATGGCGGCCAGCGCCTCGCCCATACGTTTAGCCCGTTCGACGCGGCCCAGTCGGAGTTCATCGAGGCCACCGGTCAAGGCCGGATTGGCCGCATCGAAGCCAAGACCGACCACATGGATGGGAACACCGCGCCATTCAATCGAGATCTCGACGCCATTGACGAAAGCCATGCCGGCCGCTTCTGCCGCCCCCCTGGCTTCCGACAGGCCACTAATATCATCATGGTCGGTCAGTGCCCACAGATCGACACCATTGGCTGCCGCCCGCTGCGCCACGACCGCCGGCGGCAAAAAGCCGTCGGAGACGATGGAATGGCAGTGAAAATCAAAATTGGCAGGCGTCACGGGTAAGCGTTTGAAGGCAAACGAAGAGTTTAGCACGAACACGGGCATGACCCGAGGGCGAGGTGCCCTGCCCGGTCATTGGCGAGGCAAGCAAGCGGATCCCTGGCGCCGCTGACTCCCCGCCCAATCCTCGCCATACCCACCACTATCGGCACCACCCCGATCAGTCAGACAGCAGGCCGTAGCGTCGATACTTAACCCGACAGACCCATCGGCTGGCAACTATCCGTGCATCCGACCAGATTTTCGACAATCGCCCTGACTCGTCCCATCGCCTCCTGCAGGACATGCTCGAGGCTTTCGAAATGAATGCCATTGACGCTGTTGCCACGACCCGCCGCATGGTTGGCGACGACGTTGATGGCCGCATAGGGCAAACCCAGTTCACGGGCCAGAATGGCCTCCGGCATGCCGGTCATGCCGACCACGTCGGCACCGTCACGTTCCAGGCGATTGATTTCGGCCGCCGTTTCCAGACGCGGCCCCTGTGTGGCGGCATAAACGGCATCCACTTTGACGTCGATGCTCAGTTGCTGCCCAGCCGCAAGAATACGGCGACGCAGGTCGGCATCATAGGGCTCGGTAAAGTCAACGTGCGTCACCGGCGTGCCGTTACCGTCGAACATGGTCGATTTGCGGCCCCAGGTGTAATCGATGATCTGGTCGGGCAGGACGATGTCGCCCGGATGCAGGTCGGGACGGATGCTGCCGACCGAAGCCACGGAAATGACACCGCTCACCTTGTGGTGATGCAAAGCCCACATGTTGGCCCGGTAATTGACCATGTGCGGCGGAATGGTATGACCGTAGCCATGACGCGGCAGAAAGACTACCGGCTGACCACAGATCTGGCCGAACACCAGGGCGCCGGAGGCTTCGCCGTAGGGGGTGCGCACCACTTCGCGATGCGAAACGTCGAGATTGGACAGGGTCGTCAGACCGCTGCCGCCGATGATTGCCAGCATGCTATTGCTTCCTTTCCGCCAGCAACGAGGCCAGCGTCGGCACCACGCCCTTGAGCGATGGGTGCTGTTTGCGTTGGGGGCCGCCCACCTCTTCGCCCAGCTTGCGATAGAGCGCCGACTGGCGTGTCGCGGTGAACGGCAGGTCGAGCAGGGTCTTGCCCAGATGGTAATTGACCAGGGTGTCGCGGCCGATGTCCTTGGCCTGCCAGGGAATCGCCGTGCGATCCAGAAGATGCAGCCAGCGCACGCTGGGCAGGCTGGCGGCGAGTTCGGCGACCAGGCGATGCAGCTTTTCGCGGTAGGCGATGACGGCCCGCCCGCCATCGCTGGCCTGCGCGCCGGTCGTTGCGGCCGGGGCGCCCATCAGCCAGCAGACGACGACATCCGGTGCAAAATCGCCGATGGTGCTGCGCTGGGCGTCGCTTAGTGCGGTCAGGTCGGCCTGGAGGAGCGTGACCTGCGCCGGGTCGACGCGTTGCCGCGTTCGTTCGAGGCAGTCATCGAGCGAATCGATGGAGAGCACGGCGCAGCCGCGCCGGGCCAGGGCCTGGGTCGCAAAACCGACGCCGCAGCCAATTTCAAGCACGCGCTGACCGGGGACGAGGGACGCCATCCAGTCGTAATCGCCGTGCCGGACGTAGGCCTCGCCCTCATGTTCCCAGTAGCCGATGAACTCGGCGACCGTCGCACCGCTCATGCATCATCCTTCATGGCATATACGGCGGGCAGGTTGCGCCAGACGCCGCCTGCATCCATGCCGAAACCGAAGACGAAACGGTCAGGCACGGTGAGGCCGACGAAATCGGCGGTAATCGGCTTTTGCTTGCCATTCAGTTTGTCGGCAAACACCGCTGTGAGCACCTCGTCGGCCCCCATGCGGCGCAGACTTTCCTTGACCGCAGCCAACGTCACGCCTTCGTCGAGGATGTCGTCAACGACCAGCACCGAACGCCCCTTGACCGAAGTCCACGGGGCGGAACGCCAGGATATCTTGCCGCCCTGGGTTTCCGGGCCGTAGCGCGTGGCGTGCAGGTAATCGAAATCGAGCGGAAAATCGAGCTTGGTCAGCAATTGACCGCAGAAGACAACGCCGCCGGTCATTACACAGAGAACCAGCGGGTACTTGTCGGCCAGGCGGGCACGAATCGCCGCTGCCATTTCCGTCACGGCCCCCTGCACCGTCGCCTCGCTATGAATCAGTTCGGCATTGGCCAGCATGGCCTGCGCTTTTTTGACGTCCATTCAGCCCCCCAGTGTTTTTAGATATGCATCGAAAGCCGGGCCAACTTCCGGATGGCGCTGGCCGAAAACGACCGTCGCCTGAAGATAGCCGAGCTTGGAACCACAATCGTAGCGCGTTCCGTCATAACGATAGGCCAGCACCTGCTCCTCGCTGAGCAGTGAGGCAATGCCGTCGGTCAGCTGGATTTCACCACCAGCCCCCGGCTTGACGTTTTCGAGATGATGGAAGATGCGCGGCGTCAGGATATAGCGACCAACCACGGCCAGCGTCGACGGCGCCTCTTCGGGCTTCGGCTTCTCGACGATGGCATTGATCTGCTCGACCCGCTCGGCTACCGGCCGGGCATCGACAATGCCGTAGCTCTTGGTTTCAGCCCGCGGCACATCCTGCACCCCGAGCACCGAGCACCGATAGTAATCGTAGGTGTCGGTCATCTGCTTCATCACCGCCGTATCGCCGTCAAGCAGGTCGTCGGCGAGGATCACCGCAAACGGCTCGTCACCGATCACCGGCTTGGCACACAGCACGGCGTGGCCGAGACCGAGCGCCTCGGCCTGACGGATGTAGATGCAGTTGATGTTCTTGGGAATCATGTTGCGCACGAAATCGAGCAACTCACTCTTGCCGCGCGCTTCAAGTTCGCTTTCCAGCTCATAGGCCTTGTCGAAATGATCCTCGATGGCGCGCTTTGAGCGACCGGTAACAAAGACCATGTCGGTGATCCCGGCGGCCACCGCCTCTTCGACGGCGTACTGGATCAGCGGCTTGTCGACAATGGGCAGCATTTCCTTCGGACTGGCCTTGGTCGCTGGCAGAAAACGGGTGCCCATGCCGGCAACGGGGAATACAGCCTTGCGGACTTTTTTCATTATTGGACTTCCTTTTCGAGCAACTTTAGCAATTCTGCCTCATCTATTACCGTGATACCCAGTTCGATGGCTTTTTCGAGCTTTGAACCGGCTTCTTCGCCAGCCACGACGTAATTCGTCTTCTTCGACACTGAGCCGGCGACCTTGCCCCCGGCCGCCTCGATCATCGCCTTGGCATCATCGCGTTTGAGGGTCGGCAAGGTACCGGTCAGCACCAGCGTCTGGCCGGCCAGCAACTGAGGCCCGGCTGTGGCCGGCTCACCTTCCGGCCAGCAGACACCGGCGCGGCGCAAGCCATCGATCACCTCGCGATTGTGCGCCTCACCGAAGAATGCAGCGATGCTGGCAGCCACCACCGGCCCGACATCCGGCACCGTTTGCAGACTGGCGGCATCAGCCGCCAGCAAGGCATCGAGCCCGCCAAAATGCTTGGCCAGATCACGCGCCGTGGCTTCGCCGACATTGCGAATACCCAGCCCGAAGATAAATCGCCCAAGCGTCGTCTGCCGGCTGCTGGCAATCGCCACCACCAGATTCTGCGCCGATTTTTCGCCCATGCGATCGAGTCCAGCCAGCGTATCGACCGTCAAGCCATAGAGATCAGCCGGCGTGTGGACCAGCCCGGCATCAACCAGCTGATCGACGAGTTTGTCGCCCAGTCCCTCGATATCCATCGCCCGCCGCGCCGCAAAGTGCCACAGCGCCTGCTTGCGCTGTGCCGGGCAATAGAGGCCGCCGGTACAGCGGGCAATTGCCTCATCCTCGCCGCGCGCCACGGCCGAGCCGCATTCGGGACATACTTTGGGCAGTTCGAAGGCTGGATGCAACGGCTCGCCTCCGAACAGGTCACGCGTCGGCCGCTTGTCGGCGACGATGGCGACAACCTCGGGAATCACATCACCAGCCCGCCGGACAATCACCGTATCGCCGACCCGGACATCCTTGCGGCGAACTTCATCCTCGTTGTGTAGGGTGGCGTTGGTGACCGTGACGCCGCCGACAAACACCGGCTTTAACCGGGCAACGGGGGTAATCGCACCGGTACGTCCAACCTGAACATCGATGCCGAGCACCTCCGTGAGCGCCTCTTCAGCCGGAAACTTGTGGGCGATGGCAAAGCGCGGCGCCCGCGAGACAAAGCCGAGGCGGGCCTGCCAGTCGAGGCGATTGACCTTGTACACCACACCATCGATGTCGTAGGGCAGCGCCGGACGCTTGACTCCAATATCGACAAAATAGCCGAGCAGACCACGCGCGCCGGCCACGACACGGCGTTCCTCGGCCACCGGGAAACCCCAGGTAGCCAGGAGATTCATCATCTCGCCATGCGTCCTGACGGCCAATGAATCCGCCCCCGCCCCGACGCCATAAGCAAAAAACGACAAGGGCCGTCCAGCCGTAATCTTCGAATCGAGCTGGCGCAGACTGCCGGCGGCGGCATTGCGCGGATTGGCGAATTCCTTGTCACCGCGTTCGCGTTGGCGGGCATTGAGTTGGGCGAAATCGGCCTTGAACATCAGCACTTCGCCGCGCACCTCGATCA
The DNA here is from genome assembly GCF_003441615.1 of Dechloromonas sp. HYN0024. NCBI lineage: Bacteria > Pseudomonadati > Pseudomonadota > Betaproteobacteria > Rhodocyclales > Azonexaceae > Dechloromonas > Dechloromonas sp. HYN0024. The sequence continues at coordinate 1,784,075 of NZ_CP031842.1, forward strand.
GCGCCGGCCAGCCCGCGCCCTTCAGGCGCAGAGGGATCCCGCGCAGGGTGCGCAAATTGGGGGTTACTTCCTCGCCGGTCACACCATCACCGCGCGTCGCGCCGCAGGTGAAGACACCGTTTTCATAGGTCAGGCTGATGGCCAGGCCATCGAATTTCGGCTCGACCGCGTAATCAATCTCGGCAATCGTCTCCAGACCATCGCGCACGCGCTTGTCGAAGGCTTCCACCTCCTCGGTCGCAAAAGCGTTGTTGAGCGAGAGCATCGGTACGCCGTGCTGGCGCGGCGGGAATTCCTTGAGGGGAACGCCACCCACCCGCTGGGTCGGCGAATCAACCGTCAGCAGATCGGGATGGTCGGCCTCGAGGCCCTGCAGTTCACGAAACAACTGGTCATACTCGGCATCCGGGATGGTCGGTGCATCGAGGTCGTAATAGGCGTGATTATGGCGCTCAAGCTCAGCGCGCAGCCAGGCTGCGCGCGCCGCCGCAACAGCAGGAACAAGCATCAGGAAAAAAGCCGCAGCGCCTGGGGCGAACCGGCGGTCAGGCCAAAACCGGCCATCGTCGCCTGCGGCTTGCCGATGAATTCACGACGGATATGATCGAGCTGCGATTCGCTGAGCGGCTGGCGATTGTCGTCAACCAGTGCACCGTTCAGCGTATCGGCGAAGCGCCTGGCGATCTCGGTCATCTGCATGAAAGTGCGTTCGCCGTGATCGACGCGCGGCACATCGAGCAGGAAAGTCAGGCCATGGGTTGTCAGTGTGCGCAGTGCCTCGGCCGAGAACTGCGTACTTTCATAGTTCTGCAGGCAGAACAGGACGCGACCACTATCGTCGTAGCGGGTAAAGGTGCCCCCCATACCAAGCACCATGCCGGCCGCTTCGGCCAGTGCACGAATCTTGGTACCCGAGAACGCACTGCCCCGACTGACCAGATTGAGACCGATTTCAAGGTCCACCGAGGCGCAGAACTGGTCGATTTCGGCAGCCTGATCAAAAACACGCGACGAAGGCATGTCGGCCACCGCCATCAATTCATCAGCCAGGGCCTGCATGGCCGTGATGAAGGTGCTCATGTCGCTGTCGGCCAGTGGCCCCCGGCGATTGACCAGTTGCAGACCGACCCGCAGGCGGCGCAGCCTGAGTTCGCTGTCCGGGGCAAGGCGCACCCATTCACGGGTCGACTCGTTGTAACCGACCCAATGCACCGGCTTGTTCAGGCGCAGCAGGGCTGAACGCTGTGAATGCAGGACATCTCTGGCCGACACCGGCTCGACCAGTTCCATCGCCACAATGAATTCGAGACGGGGGTCGAGCAATTCGGCCGGTACCGGACCGGCCGGGACCTCCGGCGCATCGTCCGCCACGACAGCCTGAACCGGCAGCGGCACTGCCGGCGGCTCGACAGCGGGGGCAGGCGGAATGTCGACAACCGGCATTTGCGGCATAACCGGCCTTTCCGGCATGACAGTATCAGTCTCGGCCACCAGCATCATGTCATCCGACGGCTCGGTCGGCAGCGGATCGACGAAAACCGGCTCGACGCGCTCATCAAGTTGCACGGGTGCTTCGGCCCGAACTTCCGGCTCGCTACGCTCAACGACCACGGGCGGCGGGTCGGATCTTTCCGCATCATCGAACAGGATATCGGCGTGGTGCGGCTTGAGAACAGCTTCCGCCAGCTTGCGCTGACGATATTCCTGCCACTTGTTATAGCCGAAAACGCCGATTACCGCCGTCGCCCCCAGTCCGATCAAACCTAATTGAAGCTCGGTCATTTAAGCCGCATCCCTCATTTTCAAAGCTTCCTGAATATCTACTTCGACGACGCGCGAGACGCCGGATTCCTGCATGGTGACGCCGACCAGCTGTTCGGCCATTTCCATGGCGATTTTATTATGAGAAATGAAAAGGAACTGTGTCCCGCCTGACATTTTCTTGACCATTGAGCAAAAACGCTCGGTATTGCTGTCATCGAGCGGCGCATCAACCTCGTCAAGCAGGCAGAATGGGGCCGGGTTCAACTGGAACATCGAGAAAACCAGGGCAATCGCCGTCAGCGCCTTTTCACCACCGGAGAGCAAGTGAATGGTCGAATTCTTCTTGCCTGGCGGCTGGGCGATGACCTGCACGCCGGCATCGAGAATTTCGTCGCCGGTCATCACCAGCTCGGCCCGGCCGCCACCGAACAGTTCGGGGAACAACGTGCCAAAATGACCATTGACCGTATCGAAGGTGCTTTGCAGCAACTCGCGGGTTTCACGGTCGATGCGGCGAATGGCATTTTCCAGCGTTTCCATCGCCTCGTTGAGGTCGGCCGCCTGCATGTCGAGGTAGCCCTTGCGCTCGGTCGCCGTTTCCAGCTCCTGCAGGGCCGCCATATTGACCGCGCCAAGCTCGGCGATGGCATTGCCGAGCCGGGTGATTTCGCCCTGCAGGCTGGCTGGCCGGGCATTCCCGAGTTCGCCCTGAAGGGCCTCCTCGTGGGCACCGGCCTCCAATAACTGCTGGGCGAACTGTTCGGTACTCAGGGCTGCCGCCTGCTCTTTCAATTTCAATTCACCGATCCGCACGCGCAGCGGCTCGAGGCCCTGCTCAATACGCATGCGCTGCTCCTCGAAACCGCGCAGGGCCTGGGTTGCCGCTTCGAGCGCATCGCGCTTGTCGGCCAGCACCTTCTCTGCCGATTGCCGGGCCTCCAGCGCCATCTGCAGGGCACCTTCCATGACATCGGGTGGTGCCGCCTCGACCTGCTCGGCGCACTGGGCGCGGTCCTTCTCGATGCGGTTCAATTCACGCTGGGCCGTCGCCTGCTGGGCGAAGACATCCTGCAGCTTGCTTTCGCATTCGCGCAACGAGAACTGCGCTTCGCGCAAGGCCCGGTCGAAATCGGCATTGCGCTCACGCTCGGTCCGCACGGCCCGCTCGCATTCGTCGAGCCGCGACTGCGCGCCATGAACCAGAACGCGGATGCGGCTCAAACCATCGCGGATTTCCTCGATGCGCTCATCCGCCGACATGTCGCGCTCGCGTTCGCTTTCTTCTTCCTCGGCGAGTTCAGCCAGCTGCTCGTTGAGGCGCTCCTTCTGTTCCTTGTAGCGCTCAATGGCTTGTGACAGCTTCAGCACTTCCATCTGCACGGCATGCACGCGCTGCTGGCGGTCGGCAACGTATTGCCGGATTTCGCCCATTTCGGCCTGTTTGTCGTCAATCTGCTCATCGAGCATGAGCAACTGCTCGCGCATCGCGCCCGCCTGATCCTCGGCCAGGGCAATCCCCTCGCCCAGCGTCTCGATTTCGCGCTGACGTTCGAGCAGACCATGTTCGCCCTGATCCGGCGCAAAGAAAGTGACGCTGTGGCGGGTCAGCAGGTCACCGCCCCGGGTGACGAGCAAGCCACCATCCGGCAGTTCACCACGTTGCGCCAGCCCCTCACCCAGCGACTCGGCGGTGCGTACCGCCCCCAGCCAGTCGGCCAGCACGGCACGGATGGCGGCATCATCGCTGCGCACGCGGGCGGCCAATGCGTTCTCGCCGACACCTGCCGCAGCCACGGCACTGCCAGACAGCACCAGGGCCAGCCGCGCTTCCGGCCGATCATGCAGCCAGGCGTCGAGCCTGGCCGGATCGTCGCAGGCAATGGCACTCAGGCGCTCACGCAGAACTGCTTCGACGGCATCTTCCCAGCCCGCTTCAACGTGAATCTTCTGCCACAGCGGCGGCGCATCGTCGAGATTGTGGCGACGCAGCCATTCCGGCAACTTGCCACTCTGCTGCGTGCGCGCCTGCATTTGTTCAAGAGCGGCGCGGCGGGCCTGACCGGCAGCCAGTTCGCGTTCGATGCGCTGGACTTCCGCCTGCGCCTCCTTGCGCCGGGCTTCGACCTGCGGCAACTCCTGCTGCAATTGCTGCAACTGGTCCTGATCACCGGCCAGTTCCTCACGCAAGAGGGCGAGCTCTTCTTCCTTTTCGGCCAGATCCAGTTCGTCGGGCGGGTTGATGCCGCCGGTTTCCTCACGCAGGCGTTCGCGGCGCTGGATAATCGACTGCAGGGCGCGCTGGGCGTGTGCCTTGTTGGTCAACTCGACTTCCAGCTTCTGCTCACCATTGGTTGACCGCGTCTTCAGGCGTTGCAACTCCTCCTGTGCCTGAGCATGGTCTTCTTCGACCTGCGGGGCGATGTTCATCTGCTGGTGCAGGCGCTCCTCGGCTTCCTCGACACGCAGCTTGGTAACTTCCTGCAACTCTTCCCACTTGAGGCGATCCTCTGCCAGCTTCTCGGCCGTCTGGCTCCACTGCTTCAGTTCGTCTTCCAGTTGCGTCAGTCGCGCCTCAAGCTGGCTGCGCGATTCGCGGCGATGGCGGATTTCCGCCTCCAGCCGGGCGACTTCGGCATTGGCCGCGTACATGTCGCTTTGCGCATTGTGCAGGGCATCGCCGGCGGCGAAGTGCGCCTCGCGGGTTTCTTCGGCGCGCGCTTCGGTTTCGCGCAGGGCGGCACTTTGCGCTTCAAGCTCTGTCACGGCGCGCTCGACATCAAGCGACAGGCGCAGGCGTTCGGCCTCGGCTTCGCGTTTCTTGAGGAGCCAGAGCACCTGCTGACGCAGCACCAGTTGTTCGTTCAGGCCCTGATAGCGGCGCGCCACCTCGGCCTGGGCCTCCAGGCGTTCCATCTGGTTGCCGAGTTCGAGACGGATGTCCTCGACGCGCAGCAGGTTCTCGCGGGTGTCCTCAAGCCGGCCGTTGGTTTCCTTGCGCCGCTCCTTGTAACGCGTGACGCCGGCCGCTTCTTCGAGAAAGACGCGCAGATCGTCGGGGCGTGCCTCGATGATGCGCGAGATCATCCCCTGACCAATGATGGCGTAAGCACGGGGGCCAAGGCCGGTGCCGAGGAACAGATCGGTAATGTCCTTGCGCCGGACCTTCAGATTGTTGATGAAGTAGTCCGACTGCCCCTGCCGCGTCAGCGTCCGCTTGACCGACAGTTCGGTGTATTGCGACCACTGACCGAGGGCCCGCCCGAGCAGGTTCTCGAAGATCAGTTCGACCGAGGCGCGCGATACCGGCTTGCGGTTCGACGAGCCATTGAAAATGACGTCCATCATTGACTCGCCGCGCAATTCGGAGGCCTTTGACTCGCCCAGCACCCAGCGCACGGCATCCATGATGTTGGATTTGCCGCAGCCATTGGGGCCAACGACGCCGACGAGTTGGCCGGGAACGGCCACAGAGGTCGGATCGACGAAGGATTTGAAGCCGGCGAGTTTGAGTTTGGTAAGACGCATGCCTGATTGCGGCGGAACGAATGCCCCGCCATGATGGGGGCCGTATAATAACATCGACTATTTGTTCGCCCGGCCCTCAGGAAGGATCGTTCCGATGAACACCGATGAGCAGTTTCTCGCCCGTGCCGTCGAATTGGCCCGGCACGGCAGCGCCAGCGGTGCCGGTGGCCCCTTCGGCGCGGTCATCGTACGCGCCGGCAAGGTCATTGCCGAAGGCTGGAATTGCGTCGTCGCCAGCCATGATCCGACGGCCCATGCCGAAATCGCCGCCATCCGCCAAGCCTGCGCCGCGATGGGGAACTTCCATTTAAGCGGCTGCACCCTATACACATCGAGCGAACCCTGCCCGATGTGCCTGTCCGCCGCCTATTGGGCGCGCATCGACCGTATCGTCTTCGCCAACAGCCGGGCCGAAGCGGCAGCCATCGGCTTCTGCGACGACGAACTTTACAGCGAACTGAACCGTCATTTTTCGGCACGCAGCATTGTCATGGAACACCACCCGCTGGCCGGCTCGCTCGATCCGCTGACCCAATGGGCGGCCGATCCCGGCCGCACCCCCTATTGATCGACAGGCCCGGGCCATGGACCATGCCACCGTCCCACTGCGCGCCGAAACCCTGCAGGTTTTGCGCCTGATCAGCGAATTCGAACCCTTGTTACTGCTGCGCGGCGACGACGACGGCTACGGCTCGCGCTGGACACTCTCCGGCCAGCAGGTACAGCCGGCCATCGCCCAGTTCCTCATGGAATTCGGCTTTGTCGCCGACAGCGGAAAAACCGAATTCGGTGCGATCAAACTGGCGCTCACCGAAAAGGGTAGCGAGTTCCGCGAAAACGGCATCCGCTGGTGGTCCGAACTAAGCCTCGTGCAAAAACTTAAAATCACGCTACTCGGCTAAGTGCCCCTATCCCGGCAAGCCGCTACCACTCAATCATCAACTCTCTTCACGCGACCCCAGAATGCACCGTCCTTCGCTCAACACCCAGATCCTGATCGGCTGCCTGCTCGGCATCGCCGGCGGCCTCTGGCTGGCCACCCTGCCGACCGCAACCCCATTGGTCAGCAACAGCCTGTACGGTGCCAAAATGCTCGGCAACCTGTTTCTCGACCTGCTGCGCGTCATCCTCGTACCGCTGGTCTTTTCTTCCATCGTCTGTGGCGTCGCCAATCTGCGCGCCCACCAGCAAATGCACCGGGTGTGGATCGCCACGCTCGGCTTCTTCTCGCTATCGATGACCATTGCGATCATTCTCGGCCTCGGTGCTGCCAGCCTTTTCCGGCCTGGCGAAGGCCTGCAACTGGAGATGTTTGCCGACGCCACCCGAAACTACCAGGCGCGCCAGATGCCGCTGCCCGACTATATCGCCCAGTTCATGCGCGGCCTCTTTCAGAATCCCTTCAAGGCATTGGCCGATGGCGACATCCTGGCCGTCGTCATCATTGCGCTGATTCTCGGCATTGCGCTCGTGGTCGGCGGAGAACGCTACAAGAACATCCGTAACCTGCTTCAGGAATTACAGGAACTCTGCCTGCTCATCGTCGGCTGGATCATGCGCCTGGCACCCTTCGGCCTGGCCGCGCTGCTGATGCAACTGGTCGCCACGCAAAACGCCGCCCTGCTCACCAGCCTCGCCCATTTCATTGCGGTCGTTACCGGCACCACGCTGTTCCACGGCATCGTCATTCTGCCGCTGCTCCTCTGGCTGGTCACCCGCATGTCACCGCTGCGCTTCTGGAAAGGCTCCCGCGAAGCCATGATCACCGCCTTCGCGACCAGTTCAAGCGCCGCCACGCTGCCCATCACCTTACGCTGCACCGAGCAGCACCTGCACGTCAAAAAGGATATCGCCAACTTCGTCGTACCGCTTGGCGCCACCGTCAACATGGACGGCACGGCCCTCTACGAAGCCGCCGCTGCCCTTTTCGTCGCCCGCCTGGCCGGCATCGAACTCGACCTTGCCCACCAGTTGATCATCTTCTTCGTTGCCATGCTCGGTGCCATCGGCGCCCCCGGCATCCCCAGCGTCGGCATGCTGAGCATGGTCCTCGTCCTCGAATCGGTCGGCCTGCCCACCGCGGCCATTGCCATCCTCCTCCCCATCGACCGTATCCTTGACACCGTGCGCACGGCAGTCAACGTCCAGGGTGACATGATAGGCAGCTTGATCGTGCAGAAGCTGACGGAATCTGAACCGCTGACAGATCAGTAACTGACCGCCATTTTCGTGTCCCGCCCAAGCTATGATGCGAAGCATGGGCTTCCTTGAATTGCGGACAGACTGAATGAACATGCAGGATCGATTGAACTCGCTTCATCGTGGCGCGCGCTCTATTTTCGGGGCGATATCAGGCGCGCTATTGGCCAGCCTTATCTCGGGTTGTGCCCTCCTGAAAGCACCGTATTTCGACCCCAGTCCCCTGGAGACCGGCAGACTCCCCGCGCCCGACATCACCATCCAGCTCCCGCAGTTAGGGCCCTGCACGGATGAGGCCGAGCAGACCTTGTCGCTCGACTCGTCGAAGCCGGTAACCATACTGGTGCACGGTTGTAACGGATCAGCCGGACGGTTCCGCTCGCTCGCCCAGCTCTACGCCTTTCACGGCCAGCAAGCGGTCTGCTTCACCTATGACGACCGGGCCAGCCTGCAACGTAGCGCCGAGCAGCTGACTACGGCCGTCGATGCGCTGGCCGGAAAATTGCGCAATCGGGAGTTCACCGTTGTCGGCCATAGCATGGGCGGGCTGATAGCGAGGAAGGCCATGGAAGGCGAACGCCGCCCCGAGTGGGAGCGCAACGGGTTGAACGTCAATCTGGTAACCGTCTCAGCCCCGGTCGCCGGCATTGCCGCAGCGAACCTGTGCGGATATCGCGGCCTGCACTGGGCCAGTCTAGGATTGATTCCACTCAGTTGCAGGGCGGTCACCGGTGATAATTGGCATGAGATTACCGCCTCTTCCGATTTCATCCGCCGTCCAGGCCCATTGGTTGCCTCGGTGCAGCGCTACGTGAAAGTGGTCACCGATGAGCGCAACACCTGCCGCCGCCGCGATGCGGCCGGCACCTGCCAGGAAAGTGATCACATCTTCAGCCTGGCCGAGCAGTACCAGCCTGTCATTGACGCCTACCCACGCCTCGCCAACGTTGAAGTTGCCGCCGGCCATGTCGAGATCGTCGGCTACAAGGGAAGCGCCCCCCGCCACTTGATCTCGATCCTGCAGCAGCAGGGTTTGCTGGCCGCCACGCCAGCGGAACGCGTGGACGCCTTGCAACGACTGATGGCGAAACTCTACTGACCCCAATTCGCCCCTGAATGTACCGATAACTGACGAAAAATCGGGTATCGGGATTAACCGGACAACAGACTGGATTGATCAGAGCGAATCGACTTGCACAGTCATCGCGGCAATTTATTGTGCGACGCAGAAATATGCATCCAATTCCTGCTTAGGAATTGACGACCTCACTGGCAGCACCGTGCCCGTTACCGCCATTCGTTGCAGCAACCGTCGAACGGCAGGGAGTTGATTGCAGCAGTCATTAGCGCGACGTGGCGACCGAGTGCTCATCGGCCAAAGCAATCCTTCCTCGATGCCACTGGTAATGCCTGCTTTACGCAATACTCCGGGCACGCTCGCTATCCGTACATCCAATAACTTTCCGTCGAACCCGGATTTAACAATCAGAATCAATGCCACCGCGGCGCTCGGGCGGTTACGGTCCGATGTCCTGGAAACCCGTCACTATCGATGCCTGCTCAAATATTTCTGGCAAGTGCGGTTGGACACTATTGAGTTTTTTTTCAATGCAGCCTAATATGGCAAAACAGTCAAAATCTTCAAATTTAAACTTTTGCCGGTTTGTCTGGCAATAAGTCTCGCAGCCTCCCCGACTGTTGCGCAGGAGAAAGATCATGTTCTCGTCAATGCGGCGTGCCTGGAACAAAGCGATTTGGAACCCCGGACTGGCAGTCTGCTGGCTTGCGCTTTGTGCTCCGCTCATTGCGGTGGCGCAGGAATATAGCTTCGGTGTTGTCCCCCAGTTCGAGCAACGCAAGTTGTTCGCCATCTGGCGCCCGATCATCGAGGACATTGCTCAACGCAGTGGTGTACAGCTCAAATTTGTCGTCGCCATGTCGGTTAAGGAATTCGAGGGGCAATTGGCGCGCGGCGCCTACGATTTCGTCTATACCAACCCTTACCACATCCTTCGAGAAAGTACGCAACAAGGCTATATTCCGCTTGTCCGCGATGCTGAGCCGTTGCGCGGCCTGATCGTCGTCGCCAAGGACAGCGCCTTGAAATCCCCCGCCGACCTGGCTGGGAGCAAGTTGGCCATTCCGTCGCCTAATGCCCTGGGTGCCAGCCTGCTCGTTCGCGCCGATCTCGAACGCCTGTTCAAGGTGACGGTCGAACCGGTCAATGTAAATACTCATAGTTCGGTTTACATGAATGTCGCCAACGGTCTCCTGCCGGCCGGCGGAGGCGTTGAAAAGACCCTGTCCGAGCAGGAACCGGCCGTGCGCGATTTGCTGCGCGTGCTGTATGTAACACGCGAAATGCCCTCTCATCCCATTTCCGCTCATCCACGTGTACCCAAATCAGTTCGTACCGCCGTCCAGCAATCAATTCTCGGTCTGGCAGCGACTTCGGATGGGCAAAATCTGCTCGACAAGGTGCCGATGCGCCAGCCGGTTGCGACATCCATCAAGGATTACGTCCCGATGCGCAGTTGGGGCCTGGATCGCTACTGGACAAATTGATTCGCCCATAGGTTAGCCAATGCGCTTGCGCCTAAAGCTCCTCCTGCCACTGCTTGTTCTCAGTACCCTGATCGGCACAGTTCTCAATTTCGTATGGATTCCGGAGTCCATACGCCAAGCCGAACGTGCCCACCTCACACGCATCGAACGCCATATCGATAGCGTAGTCGATGCCATCACACCACTCCTGCTGACCTCGCAAATCGATAGCCTGTATGAAACACTGAATGTACTGAAGGCGAAAAATAAGGAATGGCGTGACATCCGGCTCAGCAACGAGTTGGGCATGCAGATTTACCCATTGCGCGGCACCGTCAAACCAACCCCGGAAGGACGGATTGCCGAACTCAAGCAACCCATCCTGCTTGAAGGAAAGCCTCTCGGCACGCTCAGTGTCGAACTCGACCTCGACGCCTTTGTCGCCGAAAACCAGGCCCATCATCGCGCCCTGATGTACTGGCTACTCGGCTCCCTGCTCCTGCTCACCCTGCTCTTGGTTGCCGTTCTCGAATTTGCCGTACTACGTCCAGCACGCAGCTTGGCCTTGGCTGCCAATCGCCTGGCCGATGGCGACTTCAGCGTCCACCTTCCGCGCCCAGCCCAAGATGAAATCGGCGAGCTGATTCAGGATTTTGGCATCATGCGAGATGAAATTCAGCGCTCTCACCAGTCCCTGGAAGCCGAAATCCTCGATCGCGAACACATTGCCGAAAACCTTCGCCAACATGAGGAACAACTCGAATCGATGGTACTTGAACGTACATCTGAACTAGCCCTGGCCAAGGACCAGGCGGAGTCGGCCAGCCGCGCCAAAAGTTCTTTCTTGGCAAACATGAGCCACGAAATCCGCACCCCGATGAACGCCATCATCGGCCTCGCCCATCTGCTTAAGCGCGATGCCCAATCGGTGCAGGATCGCGGCCATATCGACAAGATCATGGTTGCCGCCCAACACTTGCTCAGCATAATCAATGACATTCTGGATTTCTCGAAAATCGAAGCCGACAAGCTGCGCATCGAAAATGCCGATTTCGAATTCGACCAGCTATTCAGGCAACTGACCGTCCTGATCGGCATGCAAGCCGAAAGCAAGGGTCTGGAAGTCGTCACTCGGCTCGATCCGGAAATTCCGCCCATACTGCATGGCGACGCTATGCGCATCGCTCAGATCCTGACCAATTTCGCCAGCAATGCGCTCAAATTCACCGCGCAGGGCAACATCATATTCCGCGCCAAACGCCTCCCCTCCAACGACGAACACCTGTTGATTCGCTTCGAAGTAGCAGATACCGGGATTGGTATCTCCAGCGAACAAATTGAGCGCCTTTTCTTAGCCTTTGAGCAGGCCGATAGCTCGACCACCCGCAAATACGGCGGCACCGGTCTTGGTCTAGCCATTTGCAGGCGCCTGGCGGAACTCATGGGAGGACAGATCGGTGTCGACAGCACACCCGGACAGGGCAGCACCTTCTGGGTCGAAATCCCCCTGATGGCAGCCGCCCAATCCGGCCCCCGCTTTTCCGGCCGGCACTTACCAGATGCATTGCATATTCTTGTCATCGACGACGATCCAGATGCCCGCGAAGCCATCTGCCACATGCTGGGTGGAATAAACGCCCGGGTCGATGCCGCATGCTCCGGTGAAGAAGCCCTCAAATTGGTTAGCCATGCATTGGCCAACGGTGATGGCTACGATCTCGTTCTGACCGACTGGGCCATGCCCGGCATGGATGGTATCGAAACCAGCCGACGAATCGTCGCCATGTGCCAGCACCCGCCCCGCATTATCTTGGTCACCGCCTACGGCCGCAACTGGCCCGCTGAGCGCATGCGCGAATCCGGCATCTTCGTCCAGATCAACAAACCGTTAACACTGGGGGAACTGCAAAACGCGCTCTACGAAGCACTGCTCGGTGGCCAACAACGACACGGCCCCAACGAACCACAACCCAATGGCGACATCGGTGCCCTGCGCGGTCACCATGTGCTGCTCGCCGAAGACAACCCGGTCAATCAGGAAGTGGCGCTTGAACTGCTGGAAGATGTGGGTATCGTGGTCGATCTTGCGAATAACGGACAAGAAGCCATTGACTGCGTAAAAGCCCGTAATTACGACCTGATTCTCATGGATATCCAGATGCCCATTCTGGACGGCATCGAAGCCACCCGGCGCATCCGCAGCCTACCCGGGAAAACCGCGCTTCCGATCCTGGCCATGACTGCCAACGCCTTCTCGGAAGACCGCGAACTTTGCCTGGGCGCTGGAATGAACGATCACATCGCCAAGCCAGTAGATCCAAACTCCTTGTACAACGCTCTGCTGCGCTGGATGAACCGTGACGGCAAAGTGCTGACTCCCCGATTCCCCGAAGAAGAACAACGGCAACGAGTCGCTCTCGCACAAATTCCCGGCCTCGACATTGCCAATGGCCTGCGCGTCGTCTCAGGAAAGTGGAAAACCTATGCCCGCGTTCTGCATATCTTCTGCGAAACCCACCAGGACGATCTCTACCGAATGCGCACTGCCCTGGATAATGGGCAGCTCGATGTCTTGCGCCAATTAGCCCACAGCCTTAAGGGCAGTGCCGGCAACATCGGCGCCAAACATTTATATGCGCTCGCTCAGGCCCTTGAACTGCCCCTTAAGGAACAACACTTAAATGCTGCGGAGGAAGCCCGCAAGGCTTTTGCCGAACTGGAACCGGTGTGTGCTCAATTTATTGCAAGCCTAAGTAGTCAGTTGCAACAACAGTTGCAACAACTCAAAGATCTTTCGACTGGCCCCGAACTTAGTGCGGCAAGTGCCTGCGAAAAGCTCTACAAACTTGTCGCGGAAAGCAGCATGGAAGCCATTAAATTCAGCGAAACCGCCCTACCGGCACTTTCCGGCGAGATCGATGCCAAAACTCTCACCGCACTCAGCCAACATATCCAACAATTCCGCTTCGAAGAAGCCCAGAGCATGCTGCAGGAAATCAAGGAAAAGCTAAAAGATTCGACTATTTCCGGTTAATAAAATGGGCCGGAAATTTTCAGTAAAAAGCATGTCAGGAATTTTGTGTAAAGCTGCTATTGCCTTTTGTTCTGCTTAACGGCGGCTTTGACCGAGGCGTTCGCGTAATCCGTCCGGTAGATGGCAGAGTGCAGCGGTCGATCAGGCAGAGGATATCAGGAGAAGCCGAATGATCGTAGTTGGCCAGACTCGGTCCTGATTCATCGCTTATTGATAAATGATGAATCAATTTCGCACGGCACCTGACGCTTCCCCTCCTACCCCTTACGCTCAACCCGAAAATCCAGCCGGTTACCCCGCCTGTCCTCGCCGCTTCCTTCAAAGGTCCGGCAGGTCAGGGCAGTCCAGCGGACTGGTATTTCCCGGCCATCGCTGCAGCGAACTAGACCTTTACCGGTCTCCCCCTGGCAACTTCCCGGCATGGGTGAAGTTTCCGGAGGAGATAGTAGGCCGTCACATTGCAGGCGACCGTCGCGATCAGCCAGCGCAAAGCGCCCGCCACCACTGACATTGCCGGGGTAGCCCTTGCCCCGTAACTCGCCTGGTACATCGCTCAGGCTGCCACGCGCCTGATAACCGATGGCGCAGGCGGCCAGCGTCAGCGACAGGAAAATCAGCAGGGGAATTCGACGTTTGTTCACAAGGCAGCAATCGGTTTTTCGAGGATAATTCACATTTTTACACCCATTCGACGCCCGACGTGAATTCGCATCTCGCCCAACTCCAGCCTTACCCCTTCGAAAAGCTGCGCGCCCTGTTTGCTGGCGTCACGCCGAATCCGCAATACAAGGAGATCAAGCTCTCCATCGGCGAGCCGCAGCATCCGACGCCGCCCTTCATCATGGAGGCCCTGGCCAACGGTCTCAAGGGTCTGGCCAATTACCCGACGACCCAGGGTGTGCCGGCGCTGCGCCAGGCCATCGCCGCCTGGTGCCAGCGCCGCTACGGTCTGGCGCTCGATGCGGAAACCGAAATCCTGCCGGTCAATGGCTCCCGCGAAGCACTGTTCTCGCTGGCGCAAACGGTCATCGATACCAGCCGTGGCTACGTCCCGCTGGTCGTCAGCCCGAACCCCTTCTACCAGATCTACGAAGGCGCCGCCTATCTGTCGGGGGCCGAGCCGCGCTTCCTCAACAACCTGCCGGACAACGATTTTGCCTTCGATTACAGCAGCCTGAGCGACGAAGAATGGGCGCGCGTCCAGCTCTTCTATGTCTGCTCGCCGGGCAATCCGACCGGCAAGGTGCTGTCGCTGGCCGACTGGAAGACGCTGTTCGACCTATCCGACAAGTACGGTTTCGTCATTGCTTCCGACGAGTGCTATTCGGAAATCTATTTCGACGAAGCCAACCCGCCCATTGGCGGACTCCAGGCGGCCAAGCTGCTCGGCCGTTCGAACCAGCGCGTAATCATGCTCTCCAGCCTGTCCAAGCGCTCCAACGTGCCGGGCATGCGTTCCGGCTTCGCAGCGGGCGACGCGGCGATCATGAAGAAATTCCTGCTCTATCGCACCTACCACGGCTGCGCCATGGCGCCCCCGGTCCAGACGGCCTCGATCGCTGCCTGGAATGACGAGGCGCACGTCCTCGACAACCGCAACCAGTACCGCGATAAATTCGCCGCCTGCACGCCGCTGATCGGCCAGGTGCTGGGCACGGCCATGCCCGATGCCGGCTTCTACCTGTGGGCCAGGACACCAATCGCCGACACCGAATTCGCCCGTGGCCTGCTCGAACACTATAATGTCGTGGTCCTGCCCGGCAGCTTCCTGGCGCGCGAAGTTCGCGGCGTCAATCCGGGTGCCAATTTCATTCGTATCGCGTTGGTCGCCTCGCTCGACGAGTGTTTAGACGCCGCCAACCGTATTCGTCAATTTGCCCAACAATTGTAATCAGAGAGATAAACATGACCCATCCGCTGCAAAACACCATCGACGAACTCTGGGAACGCCGTACCGAGTTGTCCCCGCAATCGCCGGCCGAGACCATCGCCCTGATCGAGTCGGTCATTGCCGATCTGGATACCGGCAAGCTGCGCGTTGCCGAGAAGATCGCTGGCGAGTGGGTGACCCACCAGTGGATCAAGAAGGCTGTCCTGCTTTCCTTCCGCATCCGTGACAACCGTGTTCAGGATGGCGGCGATGTGCGTTTTTACGACAAGGTCGATACCAAGTTCCAGGGCTGGAGCGAAGAACAATTCCGTCAGGGTGGCTTCCGTGTGGTCCCGGGCACCATCGTGCGCAAAGGCTCCTACGTGGCCAAGAATGCCGTGCTCATGCCGTCCTTCGTCAACATCGGCGCCTATGTCGATGAAGCGACCATGGTCGACACCTGGGTGACCGTCGGTTCCTGCGCCCAGATCGGCAAGAACGTGCACCTCTCGGGCGGCGTCGGCATCGGCGGCGTGCTTGAGCCGCTGCAGGCCAACCCGACCATCATCGAAGACAACTGCTTCATCGGCGCCCGTTCGGAAGTCGTCGAAGGCGTCATCATTGGCGAAAATTCGGTTCTCTCGATGGGTGTCTACATCGGCCAGAGCACCCCGATCTACGACCGCGAAACCGGCGAAGTGACCTACGGCCGCGTGCCGCCGGGTTCAGTCGTGATCAGCGGCACCTTGCCCAAGGCCAACGGCGCGTATAGCCTGTATGCTGCCATCATCGTCAAGAAGGTCGATGCGCAGACCCGCTCAAAGACCAGCATCAACGAATTGCTGCGCCCGTAAGTCAAACCACTCCACGAAGGTCTTGTCATGATTCTCGACAAACTGTTCCAGTTGATGGCTGAAAAGCAGGCCTCGGATATCTTCATTTCCGCCGGCGCGCCTATCCACATCAAGATCCATGGCAACACACTCCCGGTCAACCAGCAGGTGATGCTGCCGGACATGATCGAGAAGATCGCCTACGAACTGATGTCGCCAGATCAGATCAAGACCTTCGAAGCCAACTGGGAGATGAATCTCTCCTTCGGGGTGCCCAATGTCGGCAACTTCCGGGTCAATATTTTCCGCCAGCGCGGTTCGACCAGCATCGTCATCCGCTTCATCCTGGGCAACATCCCCGCCCTCGACGGTCTGGGCCTGCCTAATATCCTCGGCGAACTGATCATGGAGAAACGCGGCCTGATCCTGATCGTCGGCGCTACCGGCTCGGGCAAGTCGACGACCATCGCCTCGATGCTCGATCATCGCAATGCCAACCGTTCGGGGCATATCCTGACGGTCGAGGACCCGATCGAGTTCCTCTTCAAGCACAAGAAGTCCATCGTCAATCAGCGCGAAATCGGCATGGATACGGCCGACTGGCAGTCGGCGCTGAAGAACGCCATGCGTCAGGCACCGGACTGCATCCTGATCGGCGAAATCCGCGACAAGGACACCATGCAGGCGGCCATCTCCTACTCGCAAACCGGTCACCTGTGTCTGGCGACCCTGCATGCCAACAATTCGTACCACGCACTGAATCGCATCATCAGCTTCTTCCCGGCCGAAAACCGCCCGGCGCTCTTCCTCGACCTCTCGGTCGCCCTGCGCGCCATCGTTTCTCAGCGCCTGGTCAAGAAGCCGGATGGCAAGCGTATTCCGACCTGCGAGATCATGCTCAACACGCGCCATATCAGCGAACTGATCGAGCGTGGCGAAGTCCAGGGCATCAAGGACGCCATGGAACAGACGCTGGCACCGGGATCGCAGACGTTCGAGCAGGATCTGTTCAACCTCTACAGCGCCGGCACCATCACCATCGACGAGGCCCTGGCCAACGCCGATTCGCCGACCAACCTGTCGTGGCTGATCAACAACTCCGAATTCACCGGCGGTGGCGGCAAGGATGAACGCAAGGTCGACGCGGCGCTTGAATTCGACAGCACCAGCGAGGCCGGCACCTCCTTCAAGGAATTCACCCTGAGCCTGGCCGACCACGACGAACACTCATTCTGATGCCCGACCAAACTTTTGCACTGGCCCGGCAGATCATTGCCTGCCCCTCGGTTACGCCGGAAGATGGCGGCTGCCTCGAAATCATCGCCGAACGTCTGAAGCCGCTCGGTTTCGTCATTGAACGCATCGACCGCAACGGCGTTTCCAACCTCTGGGCCCGGCGCGGCACTACCGCACCGCTCTTCGTTTTCGCCGGCCATACTGACGTTGTGCCGACCGGGCCGCTCGACAAGTGGACCTCGCCGCCCTTCGCCCCGGAGGTCCGCGAAGGCATGCTCTACGGGCGCGGCACGGCCGACATGAAATCATCAGTGGCCGCCTCGGTGACGGCGGTCGAGTCCTTCGTTGCGGCCCATCCGGATCATCCCGGCTCCCTGGCTTTCCTCCTTACTTCCGATGAAGAAGGCGACGCCACCGACGGTACCGTGATCGTCGTCGAAACGCTCAAGGCGCGCGGAGAAAAACTCGACTTCTGCATCATCGGCGAACCGACCTCGGTCGACACCCTCGGCGACATGATCAAGAACGGTCGCCGTGGTTCGCTCTCCGGCACATTGACGGTGAAAGGCATCCAGTGCCACATCGCCTACCCGGAAAAAGGCCGCAACCCGATCCACGAAGCCGCCCCGGCCCTGGCCGAACTGGCAGCCACCGAATGGGATAAGGGTAACGAGTATTTCCCGCCAACGACCTGGCAGGTTTCCAATATCCATGGCGGCACCGGCGCGACCAACGTCATCCCCGGCCAACTCGACATCAAGTTCAATTTCCGCTTTTCCACGGCCAGCACGCCGGAAGGCCTGCAACAGCGACTGCTCGGCATTCTCGACAAGCACAGCCTGGATTACGACATCAAATGGACGCTCGGCGCCCGCCCCTTCCTGACCGGTCGCGGCCCGCTGGCCGATGCGGCAAGCACCGCCATCCGTGACATCTGCGGCATCGATACCGAACTATCGACCACGGGCGGCACCTCGGATGGTCGCTTTATCGCCGAAATCTGCCACCAGATGCTGGAAATCGGCCCGGTCAACGCGACCAGCCACAAGATCGACGAATGCATTGCAGTCGATGCCCTGCCGAAGCTGTCGGCGATCTACCGCAGCATCCTCGACCAATTGATGACCGCATGACCACAGCCGCCAATACAGAACTTTTCACCGTTCGCGATTACATCCGCTATGCCGTCAGCCGCTTCAATGCAGCCCAGCTCTTCTTCGGCCACGGCAGCGACAACGCCTGGGACGAAGCGGTTTATCTGACCCTGCATACGCTCAATCTGCCGCTCGACCGCCTCGAACCCTTTCTCGATGCACGCCTCCTGCCGCACGAGCGTGAGGCACTACTCGACATTTACACCCGCCGCTGTCAGGACCGCCTGCCCGCTGCCTACCTGACCAACGAGGCCTGGCTCGGTGAGCACCGCTTCTACGTCGACGACCGCGTCATCGTGCCGCGCTCATTTATCGCCGAACTGCTCGACGAACAACTGACACCGTGGATCGACGACCCGTGGGCCATCGAATCGGCCCTCGACCTGTGCACCGGCTCCGGCTGCCTGGCCATCCTCAGCGCCCTGGCCTTTCCCAATGCCGAAGTGGCCGGTGTCGACCTGTCGGAGGATGCCTTGGCCGTCGCCGAACGCAATGTCGCCGACTATCACCTCAACGAACGGGTCGAACTGATCCAGTCGGACGCCTTCACCAAGTTGCAGGGCCGCCAGTTCGACCTGATCATTTCCAACCCGCCCTACGTCAATGCCGAATCGGTCGCCGCCCTGCCGCCGGAATACCTGCACGAGCCGGAACTGGCGCTCGGCTCAGGCGAAGACGGCCTTGATTTCACCCGTATCATCCTGCGCGAAGCAAAAAAACATCTGACGGAAAACGGCATCCTCATCGTCGAAATCGGCCACAACCGCGATGACCTCGAAGCCGCCTACCCGACCCTGCCCTTCACCTGGCTCGATACTGCCGCTGGCGACGAATTCGTGTTCATGCTGCACGCTGCCGATTTACCGGACTAAGCGACCCGATTGAGTCAGTTGTTCGAAATGCCCAGCCCGTTTGAGGTCGAGACGGGCACTGTGCTCATGCACGAGCCATCGTGGGCCAGGGAAGGCGAACTGCGCGCCCAGTTGCTTGACGAAAGCTATGCCAAGCCTTTCGTCATCGACGATGGCAAATCGCGCTTCCTGTATTTCAACGTTCGCCTGATGCAGAGCGAGATGTCGCTCAAGGCACCGAACGACCTGGCCATTCGCTATACGCAGAAAATGATGGCCTTCCTGCTCTTCCAGCCGCGCCCCAAACGCATCGTGCTGATCGGTCTGGGGGGTGGGTCGCTGATCAAGTTCTGCTACCAGCGCATGCCCGGCACACATCTGACTGCCGTGGAACTCGATCCGCATGTGATTGCCTTCCGCGACACTTTCCTGATGCCGCCGGACGATGGCCGCCTCCAGGTACTTGAGGCGGATGGTGCCGAATTCCTCCAGACTGCTGAAAAAGGCATTGATGCGCTACTCGTCGATGCCTTCGACAAGACCGGCTTCGCCCCCAGCCTGGCCAACCGCGAATTCTTTGACAATGCCTACGCCAAGCTCTCGGGCAATGGGGTACTGGTCATCAATCTGGCCGGTGAGAAGGAAACCTATGCCGGCCTGATCGGCGAGGCCATGCACGTTTTTGATGATCAGGTCATCGTTATTTCGGTGCCCGACGATGGCAACCATGTCCTCTATGCCTTCAAGGAGCGCCATTTCGAACCACGCTGGCGCTGGCTGCACAACTACGCCAAGGAATTGCGCGCCAAGTTCGGCCTCGATTTCCCGGCCTTTGTGCAGAAAATGGAACGTTCGACCAAACTCGGCCTGGCCCGCCGCGAGGCCATCCGGCTACGCTGACTACTTGCCAGCCTGTTCGGCCTGAGCTGCGCGCTGGGCCGTCAGTTGATTCAGCGCCTGCACTTGCTGCTCAACCTTATCCGCGTTGCCCCGCCCCTGCTCCAGCGCCTGCTTTTTCATCGCCGCCGCGGTCGCAGCCGTACCCACGGTTTCAACACCGCAGCCAGCCATTGCGACCAGCAAGATGAGCCCCAGACCTGTTTTCATAGGCACCTCCCGATCGATCAACCAAGTTCCGCCAGTATGCCCTGCAACAGACGCCAGCAGTGCCCGACCGAGGCCACCTCGACGCGCTCACCCGGCGCATGCGCGCCGCGAATCGTCGGCCCGAAAGAAACAATGTCCATGCCGGGATACTTGTCGCCGATGAGGCCACATTCCAGTCCGGCGTGAATAACCTGTACCTTCGAGGCAGCGGCGAAATCACGCAGAAAAACTGACTGGCAGACCTTGAGCAACGCCGAATCGGGGTTCGGCGCCCAACCCGGATAAAAACCTTCCTTTTCAACCCGACTGCCGCTCAGCCGCCATAAGCTGACAATTTCGTCGGCCAGCGCCAGACTGCCACTGCCGATCAGCGAACGCACCATGAAGTTGCAAGATCCCCCATTCGGGTGCACTTCGACCATGCCGAGGTTATTCGAGGTCTCGACCACGCCCGGCACCTGCCGGCTCATCCGGCGCACACCATGCGGCGAGGCGTGCAACGAATGCAGCCAGACTTCCTGCTCGGCCAGCGCCATGACCAGCCTTGCGTCGACACTCGAAACATCCAGTTTCAAGCCCTCATCAATGCCGCGCAACTCGGCTTTCAGCATGGCCTCCAGGCTTGCCAGCAAAACTGGCAAACGCGCCGCTGCAATTTCCGGCAAGGCGAGCAGTGCAAATGCCTCGCGCGGCAAGGCATTGCGCGCTGAACCACCCTGCAGCGCAATCAGGCGCAAGGGCAGCGCCGCCGCCAGATCGTGCACGACGCGAACCAGCAACTTGATTGCATTGCCGCGCTCTTCGTGGATATCGACACCGGAATGTCCGCCGCGCAAGCCACGCAAATCGATCCGAAAAGCCTGATAGCCATCGGGAAGCGGCTCGGCAGTGCCGGGACGCTCGACATTGACATCGAGACCGCCGGCGCAGCCGAGATAGAACTCGCCCCATTCCTCGGTATCGAGATTGAGCATCAAACGCCCCTCGAGAATACCCGCCTGAAGCCCCCGCGCCCCGCCCATACCGGCCTCTTCATCGACCGTGAGCAAGGCTTCGAGCGGCCCGTGAACAAGACTTTTGTCTTCAAGGGCCGCCAGAATCAGGGCAACGCCTATCCCGTTGTCGGCGCCCAGCGTCGTCCTTTCGGCCACCAGCCAGCCATCGCGCAACTCGGGGCAAATCGGATCCTTGAAAAAATCATGCGCACTGCCAGCATTCTTCTGGCACACCATGTCGAGATGCGCCTGCATCACAACGCCCGGCCAACGTTCGCAACCGGCACTGGCCGGCTTGCGAATGATCAGGTTGCCCGCCGTATCGACGATGACCGCCAGACCACGGGCCAACGCCCATTGCTGCAACGAATCGCGCAGCTTCGCCTCATGTTTGGAGGGGCGTGGAATCAGACATAGATTGGAAAAATGGGACCAGACAATGGCTGGCTGCAGGCTCGATATATCCGAATTATTCACGCTGTGCGTGCTCCAAAGAAACAAGGCTACATAAGTAGGGCTTGGTCATTATCTTGATTGATCTAACGCTAGCCTGTTCGCACTTCTCGGTGACGCGGGCAGCTGACCAGATGATCATTGACCATCCCCGAAGCCTGCATGAAGGCATAGCAAATCGTGGCGCCGACAAATTTGAATCCAGCCTTGGCGAGCGCCTTGCTCATGGCTTCAGACTGAGGTGTCCTGGCCGGCACCTCGGACAGCGAGGTCCAACCATTCTGGATGGGTGAACCGCCGACGAAACCCCAAAGATAGTTGCTGAACGATTGCCCCCCGGCCTGGATGGCCAAACAGGCCTGGGCATTGAGAATGGCGGCAGCCACTTTGGCACGGTTGCGGATAATGCCCGGGTCAGCCAATAGCTCGGCCACCTTCTGCGCATCGTAACGGGCCACACGTTCGGGAACGAATCCGTCAAACACCTTCCGGTAGTGTTCCCGCCTTTTCAACACGGTCGCCCAGGAAAGCCCGGCCTGAGCCCCTTCCAGAATGAGCAATTCAAATAACGCCCGGTCATCGTGGAGCGGAACGCCCCACTCCTTGTCGTGGTACTCGCGGTAAAGGTCAAAGCCTTCACACCAGGGGCAGCGTTCCATGTCGCTATCGCTTTGTCGGGTCGAAGAGGTCAGCCTGCCTTGCCTGCAGCCCTGGGTTCGATGAGGTGATGAAAGGCATCGTGCACATCGCCAAAGGCAGCTTCCACGCCTGCGGAATTCGTCTGGCACTGTGCATTCAGGGCGGCCACGGCTCCGACCAACTGAGCAGCGTCACCTGAGCGGACGGCCTTCGCCAGAACGTCCATCTGCCCGGCCTTGGCACATGCAGCCTGGAGACGCTCCTTGCCCGGGGCTGAATGCCAGATGGGGGCAAGAACGGCGTGGAAGGCATCGACATCCTTGGGGAAACGATGCACGTGGTGATGCTCGTCGGCAAACGCCGGCGCGAGCCAACTGCCGGCCAGGCAGGCGATGAACAGCGGGGTGAGGTTTTGAGTCATGGCTTCCTTGGTGTGCTACGCCCAGACGCGCTGAGCCTCTCATGCGCTATTTTATGCCGGGTTGTTCTATTCAATGGCTCCCTCTTCGTCGGTGCAAACGACAACCGGGATTTTTCCAGCTTCAGCCACCAAAGACCTTCCGTATTGCATCGAAGATCGACTTGATCGGCGACACTTCCACGTCCAGCGTCTTGATTCCATCATCACCCTTGAACTCATCGTAGAGCCAGTCCCCGTCGACGAAGGAGATGCCCGACGGCGGCTTTCTTTCGGCCGGCGGCTTGCCGGACATGGCCTGGCGCATGTAGTCAATCCATATCGGCAGGGCCAGGGTCGCGCCGAATTCGCGGCCACCAAGCGACCTGGGCTGGTCGTACCCCATCCACGAAACGGCCACGACGTTGCCAGCGTAGCCGGCAAACCATCCATCGACGGCATCGCTCGTGGTACCGGTCTTGCCGGCCAGGTCGTTGCGTCCCAAACGCTGGGTCGCCACGGCGCCGGTACCGCTCCTGACCACCTCGCGTAGCATGCTGTCGATGATGAAAGCGTTGCGGGCATCGATGGCCCGTTGCTCTTCCTGCCTGACCGGCAGCGGTGGCGCCTCACTCAGCACGTTGCCACGGGCGTCGGTGACCTTCTGGATCAATCGTGGGCTGACCTTGAAGCCACCATTGGCGAATACCGCGTAGGCGCTGGCCAACTGCAAGGGGGTGACCGAGCCACTACCCAGCGTCATGGTCAGATTGGCCGGATGCTTGGCGACATCGAATCCGAAGCGCTGGAGATAATCGCGTCCATATTGCGGCGAGATGGCCTGCAGCAACCGGACGGCAACGACGTTCTTGGAACGTGCCAGGGCCTGACGAAGGCTGATCGGGCCAGCAAAGCCGTCGTCATTGCGGGGCTCCCAGGATTGTCCGTCAGCACCGCCAGGCAGTGAGATCGGCGCATCGTTAAGCAGCGTGGCCGGCGAGAAGCCCTTTTCGAGGGCGGCCGAATAGACGAATGGCTTGATACTCGATCCCGGCTGACGCCAGGCGCTGGTGACATGGTTGAACTGATTGCGGGAAAATTCGAAACCACCGACCAGCGCCCGGTAGGAACCATCCTCGGCATTAAGGGCAACAAAAGCGGCAGCCACTTCCGGCATCTGGCTGATCGACCAGCGGCCCTTGCTGTCCTGACTGACGCGGATCACCGAGCCGACCCGAATCCTGGCATCCATTTTGGCGTTCGCCTGCAAGGCTCGGGCGGCAAAACGCAGCCCCTCACCCTTGATCTCCAGCGTATCGCCGGAGGCAGGTTCGGCCCGTACGCGCTTGGCCGAGACTTCGGTGACGACAGCCGATATCAGGTTGTCACTGCTCGGATGTCTGGCCAAAATCCGGTCGATGGCTTCGTCACGTTCGTCTTCATTATCCGGCAGATCGACAAAACCCTCAGGACCCCGATAGCCATGGCGCTGGTCGTAGGCCAGCACATTACGCCGTACCGAGTCGTAAGCCGCATTCTGTTCGGCCTTGTCGAGCGTCGTATAGACATTGAAGCCCTGGGTATAAGCATCGCCCTTGTATTGGGCATAGAGTTCCTGGCGCACCATCTCGGCGACATGATCGGCATGGGCCTCGAACTCCAGGCGGTGGCCGATGGTCAGTGCCTGGCTGACCGCCTCGTCATATTGCGCCTGAGTAATCTTTCCCAGATGCAACATGCGCTTCAATACCAGTTCCTGGCGAGCCTTGGCCCTGACCGGACTGACCGCCGGATTATGCTTGGCCGGGTTTTGCGGGATGCCGGCCAGCATGGCCGCTTCGGCCAGGGTCAGCTCCGGCAGGCGCTTTTTGAAATAGGTGCGGGCCGCGCTGGCAAAGCCATGGGTTCGCTGGCCAAGGTAGATCTGGTTCATGTAGAGCTCGAGGATCTGGTCCTTGGTCAAGGCCGATTCAATGCGGTACGCCATGACGACTTCAGTCAATTTACGCTTTAATGTTTTTTCCTGCGAAAGGAAGAAAGCGCGTGCCACCTGCATCGTGATCGTCGAGGCGCCCTGGCGAAAGCCGCCGCTCAGATCAGCCACCAATGCCCGCAAGACACCCCGGTAATCAACGCCACTGTGCTCGTAAAATCGCGCATCCTCGATCGCCAGCAGCGCATCCTTCAGTACCGTGGGGATTTCCTTGATCGGCGTGAAGTCCCGATGTTCGTCTCCGAACTCGCCAAGCAGCGCCCCATCGGCCGTATAAATCCGCAAGGGAATCTTCGGGCGATAGTCAGTCACGACATCGAAGGCGGGCAGGTTGGGCATCACGGTGACAAGCATGGCGCCAAGCAGCGTGAACACCACCAGAATGCCGACGGCACTCAGCGCCACGAGGGTGCGCCGCAAGTCATGACGGTAACTGGCCGTCGCAAAGGGCAAGGCAAGAAATTCGACGGCTGTTGAGAACAAGCTCACGCCCTACTCCTGATTGAGGCACCACCCCGGGCGGCTGAAGGCGCTGGCAAGCCAGTCACCAAAAAGCGCAGTTTAGCCGCAACGGCAGCAGGAGGGTGGAGGACGATAAAGGTCGCAAAGTCCCGAAAATTCATCGAAATCACGTCCCTACTACGTAGCAATGAAAAAGCCCGAAACCATTGATCAATGATTTCGGGCTTTAAATTCTGGGGCGACTGATGGGGCTCGAACCCACGACAACCGGAATCACAATCCGAAATTCGCGGTTCATGCGAATCGCTATTTGGCGTGTATTTTGACGTAATATATATCATGCAAAGTAGTTTTCCGGGACAAATCGGGGACAGTGCGCCTCGGTTTTGCTTATCAAGGAATGGATCAATGGCAACGTTCGAACAGCGAGAAAGCGGTTGGTGGCAAGCAAAGGTGCGGCGAAAGGGTCATGCCGCGCAAAGCAAGACCTTTGAAAAGAGGAATGACGCTGAGGTATGGGCGCGAGATATTGAGAACAAAATGGACCTCGGCGTCTTTGCAAGTCGAAAAGAAGCGGAAAAAACGACGTTGAAGGAGGCCCTTGAGCGCTATCAAAAAGATGTAACTCCGAAAAAAAAAGGTGCGGCACAGGAAACGTACAGGATAAAAGCGTTGGCCATATCAAACCTCGGCCCACGATTCCTTGCCAGCATCCAGAGCAAGGATGTTGCCGTGTTTCGCGACAGCGAAGGGGCGCGCGGCCTAGCGCCATCGTCAATCATAAAAGTCCTCGCATTGCTATCGCATCTTTTCGAGACTGCTCGGAAAGAATGGGGTATTGAGGTCGAAAATCCGGTCAAGGCGATCAAAAAACCAAAAGTAAATAATGCCCGCGATCGCAGGCTTTCCCCCGAAGAGTTGGATTATTTGCTAAACGCGCTGGACAACCCGGGCCCGTCAACGCAAGTCGAAGCTGGCGACCGGCGAAATGTTTGGACACCAAAAGTGGCAAGGTGGGCTATCGAAACGGCGATGCGGCAAAACGAGATTTTGTCACTGGACTGGAAGCATGTTGACCTAGACAAGCGCACTGCCTTTTTGCCGGAAACAAAAACTGGAACAAGCCGCACAGTGCCACTTTCCAGTTCCGCTGCTGCGCTTCTGTTGGAACCGGAGGGGGTGGCACGTCTACAACGCGGCAAAGTATTTCCGACAACAGCCTCGGCGATTAAGCAGTCATACAGCCGTGCAGTTGTCCGCGCGCGGAAAAAATACCTTGCCGACACCCTGGCGACCAGTTGCGAGCCGATCGATGGATTCCTCGAAGATCTGACATTCCATGATCTGCGGCACGAAGCAACCAGTCGCCTAGCTGAAAAGTTGCAGTTACATGAACTGATGCGCGTCACCGGACACAGAGATATGCGCATGCTTGCGCGGTACTACCACCCTCGCGCCGAGGATTTGGCAAAGAAATTGGGGTAGTGGAAATCTAAGGAGCTGCTTATCCGCGTAGGCCAAAGCACGTGCATTGCCACTGCCACATCCGCTTGTTGATGATGGGCAAGGAAAATAGGTGATCGTTCTGGAGTGCTCCTGACTGGCAAGTCGGCGGCTGTCAGTAAAATTGCACTCGCCAACGAGTTTAATGTGTAGAAGCCGCGACCCGATCTGACAGTTTCACGCTTTAACGGTGCCTAATTGTCAGATCAAATTCAGGTTTGTGACTTTGGTTGCATTGCAGTAGGTTCAGTTCTGTTCCATACCATCGACAGGGGCTCCCGCCAGCAACTCCCTCAGGTAGCCCGAAAACCCTGCACCGACCTCATGATGACGCAGGCCCAATGCCACGGTCGCCTGCAGATAGCCAAGTTTGGAGCCACAGTCATATCGGGTACCGGCATAGCGATAAGCCAGCACCTGCTCTTCCGTCAGCAAACAGGCAATGCCGTCAGTAAGCTGGATTTCACCGCCCGAACCTTTGCCGATCCGCTCGAGATGATGAAAAATACGTGGCGTCAAGATATAACGGCCAACAACACCCAATGTCGAGGGTGCCTCCTCGGCCTTCGGCTTCTCGACAATTGCCTCGATGCGCTCGAGACGATCAGTCACCGCAGCACTCCTGACAATGCCATAACTCTTCGTCTCGCTGCGCGGCACATCCTGAACACCGATAACTGAACATCGATAGTAATCGTAAACCTCAGTCATCTGGCGCATGACCGATGGCTGCCCATCAAGCAAGTCATCAGCCAGAATCACCGCAAACGGCTCATCGCCGATGACCGGCCTTGCGCATAACACGGCATGACCGAGGCCAAGTGCTTCAGCCTGCCGGATATAGATGCAGTTGATATTGGCTGGAATCATGCTGCGGACAAACTCCAGCATTTCGGTCTTGCCGCGTGCCGCCAACTCGGTTTCCAGTTCGTAAGCCTTGTCGAAATGATCCTCGATGGCGCGCTTTGACCGACCGGTAACAAAGACCATATCGGTAATACCCGCCGCCACCGCCTCTTCAACGGCGTACTGGATCAGCGGCTTGTCGACGATAGGCAGCATTTCCTTCGGACTGGCCTTGGTTGCCGGCAAGAAACGAGTGCCCATGCCAGCCACAGGGAAGACAGCTTTTTTGATTTTTTTCATTTTCTCAACAAACAGGAGAGTGATCTGATGGTTCGACCGCAATAACTCAAGCGAACCGAGACAATTAAATAACACCCGCTTTCATTGCCTCGCAATCGTGCAACTGGCGAAGCAATGCCGGCATATCCCTATCCAGCAGTTGGGGAACGCCGAGATTCATTTCGATGACTTTCTCCAGCGCCAGGCGCGCCGCAACCTCAACATTCCTGAACTCAATGCCCAGCAGTTGCCGACGCTGACTGACGACTACCCCCCTGAAAATCACCTGCCCGGGCAAGTTCCCGATCAGCAGGTTCAATTCACATGGCTCGCCCAGCCGACAGTCAAGCTCCTCCGCGGCCCGGATCAATACCCCGCTTGCCGAAAGATCGACCACCGTACCGTTGTGTTCGATGTTTCCGATCACAATATGGGCGGAGGTATGAAACGGAAAGCGGGGCGAA
This sequence comes from Dechloromonas sp. HYN0024, assembly GCF_003441615.1. Lineage (NCBI taxonomy): Bacteria > Pseudomonadati > Pseudomonadota > Betaproteobacteria > Rhodocyclales > Azonexaceae > Dechloromonas > Dechloromonas sp. HYN0024. Next base: position 1,812,223 of record NZ_CP031842.1, read on the forward strand.
CGTCGGCGCTCCAGCAAAGACATATCAATACTCCGGAATACGAATCTCGGTAACTTTGCCACGTCACTGTTGCAGGGTTCTTTCATTCAGCGTTCCAGAAGGCCACCATCGCCCCGTCTTTGCCCTGACCTATGCGCGGCCAGATTACCGAAATACACGAAACATGCGGACCGGCAAGGACTGGGCGGGCAAAATTCCGCCTCCCGTCGTTATTGACCAGTCCGTCAGGTAGAAGCGCCATCCGGCCTGACTGCGGAGGGCATTTTCTCGGAAAATTGCGTCTCAACAAGCTGTCTCCGGCGGGCCGAAAATCCGGTTTTTCCCTGAAACCAGCGTGAAACAATGTTCTCGCGGCTTTCATCTTACTGACACTTTTCTTTCGCACAATGCACGGCCGGAATGTTCCATGGCTCCACTCCACTAAGGATTTCTCCCCATGCATTTGCCGTTTACGCCCAAGCTTCTCGCGATCCTGGTTACCACTGCCACTGCCCTGACCCTTGCCGGCTGCGACAAGGCCGACAGCAGCAAAACAGCGACCCAGGTTGCGGCCAAAGTAAATGGCACGGAGATTTCTGTCCATCAGATCAACACCATCCTGACGAGAGCTTCCGGCGTCACCAACGAGAATGCGCCCCAGGCCCGCAAAGAAATCCTTGACCGCCTGATCGACCAGGAACTGGTTGTCGGGCAAGCCATGGCCAAGAAACTGGACCGTACGCCGGAAACCCTCAGCGCCATCGAAGCGGCTCGCCGCGAAGTGCTTTCCCGCGCCTATCTGGAGCAGGTTTCCGCCACTGCCGCCAAACCTTCAGCCGATGAAATTAAGCATTACTTCGACGAGAACCCCAACCTGTTTTCGAAGCGCCGCATCTACAACATTCAGGAACTCTCGATCAACAAGAGCTCCGGCTCGATGGACGGCCTAAAGGAATTTGCCAGCACCGGCAAGTCCATGGAAGAAATAGCCATCTGGCTGAAGGCCCACAACCTTCAGACAAAGGGCGGCGCCAGTACCCGTCCGGCAGAACAGATCCCGCTCGAATTGCTGCCTAAAATCGCCACCATGAAAGACGGGCAAACCAGCATCATCGACACCCCGCAAGTCATGGTCGTCCTCCGATTGGTCAGTTCCCAGTCTGCCCCGGTCGACGAAAGCACCGCCAAGCCGGTCATCGAGCAATATCTGCAAACCCAGCGCAAAAACAAGGCCGTCGCCGACGAAATGAAACGATTGAAGGAAGGCGCCAAGATCGAATTTGTCGGCGACTTTGCAAAGCCGGCGACCGCAGCCGCGCCAGCCAAGGAAACCCCCGTTGCAGACAACAAGGCCCCCCCCGGCAACGCCCTCGAAAAGGGCGTCGCCGGTCTCAAGTGACCGGCCTAGCTCACCCCCTGGAAAAAACAGTTATGGCAATGGCCCTCAATCGCCTGCTCGCGTTCGTTTGTCTGCTCGTGTCGACAACGCTTGTCATGGCCGACAATCGAACGGATTTCGACTACAAACTGGGACAAGGCGATGCCATCCGGATTGTCGTCTTTCAGAACCCCGACCTGACACTCGACACCCGTGTCTCAGAAAGCGGCTCCATTACCTACCCCCTGATTGGCACTGTGCAAATCGGCGGGCTCACTATTGAAGCGGCCGAAAAGCAGATTGCCAAAGGTCTCAAGGATGGCGGATTCGTCCAGCAACCACAGGTCAATATCGTCCTCGTTCAGGTTCGCGGCAATCAGATTTCCGTACTCGGTCAGGTTAACCGCCCCGGACGCTTCCCCCTCGAAACGTCCAATACCCGCCTTTCCGATGCCCTTGCCATGGCCGGCGGCATTGCCCCTACCGGGGGCGATACCATTATTATCACCGGGATCCGCGAAGGAAAAGCTTTCCGCCGCGAAATCGATTTCACCGCCATCTACATTGCCAGCGAGAACCAGAACGACATTCCAGTAACAGCCGGTGACGTCATCTACATCCATCGCGCCCCCATGTATTACATCTATGGCGAAGCGCAGCGCTCCGGGTCTTACCGCATAGAGCGCAACATGACTGTTCAGCAGGCCCTGGCCCAGGGTGGCGGCATGACCATGCGCGGTACCGAATACCGCATCCGCATACACCGCCGCGGCACCGACGGAAAGATCACCAAGCTGTCACCGGACATGGCCGAACCCATTCTCGCCGACGACGTCATCTATGTCCGTGAAAGCCTCTTTTAAGGTCGCCCAGCCATGACCCTGCAACAATTTCTCATCATTCTCTGGGCCCGCCGCAAGCTGGTTCTGGCGATTTTCGTGATTTGCGTGCTCGGCACGACCGTGGTCACCTTTTTACTGCCCGAGGAATACACCGCCAGCACCGCAGTCCTGCTCGACGTCAAATCACCGGACCCTATTGCCGGAACGGTTCTTCCTGGACTTATGGCACCTGGCTACATGGCTACTCAGGTGGACATCATCAATAGCGAGCGCGTTGCCATGCGTGTCGTCAAGACACTGCAACTTGACGAAAACCCGACCATCAAGCAGCAATGGCTAGTAGCCACCGAAGGTAAAGGCCAGGTTGGTCCCTGGCTTTCGCAATTGCTGCAAAAGAAGCTGTCAGTAAAACCATCCCACGACAGCAATGTGATCGCCATCAGCTATTCCGGTGCCAATCCCGCCTTCGCCGCCAGCCTTGCCAACGCGTTTGCTCAAGCCTACATCGACGTGAATCTTGAACTGCGCATCGAACCGGCGCGACAGAGTGCCCTGTGGTTCGACAGCCAGGTCAAGCTCGCCCGTGAACGCCTAGACACTGCTCAAGCAGCACTTTCCGATTTCCAGCAAAAATCCGGGATCATAGCTACCGACGAACGCTTGGACTATGAGACTCAGAAATTAAACGAACTCTCTACCCAGTTGACTACCGCTCAAGCCCAAGGAACCGACTCATCCAGCAAACGTCATGCCGGTCAGGCAGATACCTTGCCGGAAGTCATGCAAAGCGGACTCATCAGCCAACTCAAGGCTGACATCGCTCGTCTGGAAGCAAAACAGAAGGATCTTGCCGGCAATATCGGCGAAAACCATCCCCAATACAAGCGCTCCTCTGCTGAACTGGCCGAACTCAAGAGCAGGATGAACGCCGAAATAGATCGCATCAGTAGCTCGATTGGCACTGCCGGCACCATCAGCAAGCAAAAAGGCGTCGAACTTGTTGCTTCAGTTGCTGCACAGAAGGCCAAAATTCTTGAGTTGAAGAAACAACGGGACGAAATCAGTCTGCTGGTACGTGAAGTGGAAACCGCTCAGCGTGCCTTCGAAGCTGTCGGGCAGCGGACAACCCAGACGCGCCTAGAATCTCAAAGCATTCAGACCAACGTATCGGTCCTCAACCCGGCCAATGAGCCTTTGAAGGCATCCAAGCCACGAGTAATACTGAATATATTGGTGTCTATATTAGCCGGCATGCTGTTAGGTGTTGGTGCGGCGATGATCGCCGAACTAGCGCATCGCCGCGTACGCTCGCCGGAAGATCTGATCCAGGCACTGAACCTTCCGGTTCTCGCCATCTTTGAACCGGAAGCCAGTGATCGAAACTGGCTGCAATTCTGGCAGCACCTGCCAGGTCGCCTGCCCCGACTCTTTCCCTTCCGCCGCCCGCGAACAGCCTGAGCACGAACCTCATGAATTTTGCCTCAACTCCTGAATCAGTCATCACCCGAGCTGCTCCCTATGCCATAAGCGGTGGTTCGATCGGCGCCATCCTTATGGACATCGGCCGCCTGACGCCAGAAGCCGCCGAACGTATCCTGAAATTACAAAAGGAGTCTGGACTCCGCTTCGGTGATGCCGCCATCAAACTTGGCCTACTGACCGAAATGGACGTCCGTTTCGCACTTTCCCGCCAATTCGACTACCCCAACCTGGCGCCCGGTGATAAAAGTGTCAGCGAGGAGGTGGTCGCCGCCTTCAAGCCCTATTCCCCAGCAGTTGAACGACTGCGCGCCTTGCGCAGCCAGCTAATGCTCCGTTGCTTCGATCTGGATGCTGAAAACCGCAGCGAAAAACACTGCCTTGCCATCGTCAGCCCCGAACAGGGCGAAGGTCGCAGCTACCTTGCGGCAAACCTCGCCGTAGTCTTCTCACAACTGGGCGAGCGAACCCTGCTCATCGATGCCGACCTACGCCAGCCGCGTCAGCACGAACTTTTTTGCCTCGGCAACCACGCCGGCCTGTCGGCTGTACTCTCTGGCCGAGCCAACATGGACGATGCAATCCACCGCATTCCCAACCTGCTCGGGCTTTCCGTCATGCCGGCTGGTGCGATTCCGCCCAACCCGCAGGAACTGTTGAGCCGCCTGGCTTTCGGCAATCTGCTGAACGATGCGCGCGAGCGATTCGATATCGTGCTTATCGACACCCCCGATGCCAGCCGCAGCGCCGATGTCGAAACGATTGCCACCCGTGCCGGTGCGGCCTTGGCCGTAAGCCGCAAGCACTTCACCTCCACCCGCCGCCTGCAATTGCTTGTGGACTCGTTGCGCCAGGCGGGATCGCCAGTCGTCGGCGTGGTTCTCAACGAATTCTGACGCGACCGGATCGATCAGTCATGGCCCAATCCACTAACGCCCTGCGTGCCCCCGGCACTAGCCAGCCACCAGGCTGGTATGGCTGGATAATTGTTGGACTAGGGCTGTGCGCCATGTATGCGCCAAGCTTTATCGATCTGTTCCGCAGCATCTGGCGCACTGAAACCCAGGCCCATGGCCCCATCGTTCTTGCCATATCCTGCTGGTTGCTTTACCAGAAATGGCCGGCCATGTGGGAAGCAAGCAAAGGCCAGCAGACCTCGCCTTGGGGTTGGCCGACATTTTTCATTGGACTTCTGCTCTATTTGATTGGTCGGTCGCAGGACATCCTGATTTTCGAAATCGGCTCCCTCATCTGGCTGCTGGCCGCCGTGTTCCTGCTGCTGCGGGGCAGCGCAGCAATAAAGACACAGTGGTTTCCGCTGTTCTTCATGCTATTCATGATCCCCCTGCCCGGCCCCCTAGTCGATGCTGTCACCATGCCCATGAAAATGGCTGTCTCCTACGTTGCCGAGCAGGCTCTCTACTGGGCGGACTATCCAATCGCCCGGCAGGGCGTCATCCTGCAAATCGGTCAGTACAAGTTGCTGGTCGCTGATGCCTGCGCTGGCTTGCATACGCTATTTACGCTTGAAGCCCTCGGCCTGCTCTATCTCAATCTGGTGCGGCACGACTCATTGTTCCGAAATGTCACCCTGGCCGTATTCATCGTCCCAATTTCTTTCTCGGCCAACGTAATCCGCGTCATGGTACTCACGCTGATTACTTACTACTTCGGGGACGCCGCCGGGCAAGGCTTCCTGCACGGCTTTGCTGGCATGGTGCTGTTTCTGACTGCGCTACTACTAATTATCGGCGTCGATACCCTGCTCCAGTTTTCCGTAAAGTTCCGCGGTGCAGAGCAGCGCCAATCAACCAGGCAATGATGCAATGATCCATCTGATCAAGTACCTCCTCCTTTTTGTACTGATGGCTGCCACCTCCGGCATGGCCGTGGCCTTGCGACCGACACACCGGATTGCCGACGATACCGCACCAGTGAATCTGGACGCGATGATCCCGAAAGCCTTTGGCGAATGGCGGGAAGAACCCCAAAACACCGCCCAGATCGTCGATGCCCAGCAAAAGCAAGTGATTGATCGGATCTACGCCCAGACACTATCGCGCAACTACATCAATGCCAATGGCTACCGGATGATGCTCTCCATCGCCTATGGCAAGGATCAGGACGACTCCCACCAGGTCCATAAGCCAGAAATTTGCTATCCGGCCCAAGGGTTCATATTGAAAAGCAAGCGGTACGACCACGTCGACACCGGCTTTGGGTCGATTTCCGTCACACGTGTCGAAACCAGCCTGGGATCGCGCAATGAACCCATCACCTACTGGATAACGGTCGGTGACCGCGTTGTCGGCCCCCGACTCGACAAGAAACTGGTGGAAATGAGCTACGGCCTGCGCGGACAGATTCCCGACGGAATGCTCGTCCGGATATCTTCCATTGATCCTGAATCACCACACGCGTTCCAGATACAAAACCAGTTCTTAACCGAAATGCTAACCAGCAGTAGCCCGCAAACCCGGCAAAGAATCATCGGCACCCCCAAGCGAGAACAGCAATGACCAAAAAAGCACTCATCACCGGCGTCACGGGCCAGGACGGCGCCTACCTCGCCGAATTGCTGCTCAAAAAGGGCTATGAAGTCCACGGCATCAAACGCCGTGCCTCGCTCTTCAACACGGATCGTATCGACCACCTGTACCAGGATCCGCATGTCGAAAACAAGAATTTCATCCTGCACTACGGCGACCTGACCGACTCGACCAACCTGATCCGCATCATCCAGCTCGTCCAGCCTGATGAAATCTACAACCTGGCTGCCATGAGCCACGTTGCAGTCAGCTTCGAAACCCCGGAATACACCGCCAACGCCGACGGCATCGGCACCCTGCGCATCCTCGAAGCCATCCGCATCCTCGGCCTGGAAAAAAAGACCAGGTTCTACCAGGCCAGCACCAGCGAACTCTACGGCCTCGTCCAGGAAATCCCGCAGAAGGAAACCACCCCCTTCTACCCGCGCAGCCCCTATGCAGTGGCCAAGATGTACGCCTACTGGATCACCGTAAACTACCGGGAAGCCTACGGCATATATGCCTGCAACGGCATCCTGTTCAACCACGAATCCCCCCTTCGCGGCGAAACCTTCGTCACCCGAAAGATCACCCGCGCCCTCGCACGCATAAAGCTCAACCTGCAGGACTGTCTCTATCTCGGCAACATGGATTCCCTGCGCGACTGGGGCCATGCCAAGGACTACGTCGAGATGCAATGGTTGATGCTGCAACAAGAGCACCCTGAAGACTTTGTGATCGCCACCGGAATCCAGTTCAGCGTCCGCGAATTCGTCGACGCAGCCGCGCGCGAACTCGGCATCCAGATCACCTGGCAAGGCTTGGGCGTGGAAGAAACCGGCGCTGACCAGCACGGCAATGTCATTGTCAGGATCGACCCGCGCTACTTCCGCCCGACGGAAGTCGAAACCCTGCTCGGCGACCCCACCAATGCCCGCGAAAAACTCGGCTGGACGCCAAAGACCAGTTTCCAGGAACTCGTCTCCGAAATGGTCCGCGAAGACCTGAAGAGCGCTGAGCGTGATGAACTGGTCAAGAAACACGGCTATGCTGCCTTCGATTACCACGAATAAATCTAACGTCATCATGGACAAGCAAGCAAAAATCTACGTTGCTGGTCACCTGGGCCTCGTCGGCTCGGCCATCGTGCGCAACCTGCAGGAGAAAGGCTACGCCAACCTCTTGCTGCGCACCCGTGCAGAACTCGACCTGACCAACCAGGCCGCAACCGATGCCTTCTTCGACCAGGAAAAACCGGACTACGTCTTCCTTGCCGCGGCCAAAGTCGGCGGCATACTCGCCAACAACAACTTCCCGGCGGAATTCATCCGCGACAACCTGGTCATTCAGAACAACGTCATCCACGCCGCATACGTAAATGGTGTCTTTCGCCTGATGTTCCTCGGCTCCAGCTGCATCTACCCCAAGCTGGCGCAGCAGCCGATGAAAGAAGAATACCTGCTCACAGGCCCGCTCGAAGAAACCAACCGCCCCTACGCCCTGGCCAAGATCGCCGGCATCGAAATGTGCTGGAGCTACAACCGCCAATACGGCACCCAGTACCTCGCCGCCATGCCGACCAACCTCTACGGCCCCGGCGACAACTACCACCCGGAAAACAGCCACGTCATCCCGGCGTTGATCCGCAAATTCCACGAAGCCAAAATCGCCAATGCCCCCACTGTCACCGTTTGGGGCACTGGCACACCGAAGCGCGAATTCCTCTACAGCGAAGACATGGCCGACGCCTGCGTCTACCTGATGAACCTGCCGGATGACGAATACAACGCCTACCTGGGCAGCGATAAAGCCAAGAACGGAACCTTTACTCCACCGGTCATCAATATCGGCGTCGGGGAAGATGTCACCATCGCAGAACTGGCCAAAGCGGTGAAAACAGCCATCGGCTTTACGGGCAGAATCGTTTTTGACACCAGCAAGCCTGATGGCACACCGCGCAAGCTTCTCGACGTTTCTCGCCTGAAGAATTCCGGCTGGGAAGCATCGACGCAACTTACGCAGGGCCTGCAGCAAGCCTACGCCGACTTCCTGGCCGCAAACCCTTAACCGGGCTGCCACGAGCATTTGCATGACGAATCGAACCCCGCCGGAAATCAGCGTCTGTGTCTGCACCTACAAGCGGCCTTCGCTGCTCCAGCAACTGCTTGAAAGTCTCGCCCAACAAAACCTCTCGCTATCAAGGTTTGAAATTATTGTAGTCGATAACGATGCAAGCGGCTCCGCTCGCCAAATCGTTGAACAGGTTGCACAGCGATTTCCAGAACTAGCCATTCGCTACGAAATCGAAACGAACCAAGGAATATCCTACGCACGTAACAGAACCGTTTCGCTAGCCACCGGTCAGTTTCTCGCCTTCATTGATGACGATGAATGGGCGGTCGACAACTGGTTAACCGACTTGATGGCTTGCATCAAAGCAAGTGGGGCCGATGCCGTACTCGGTCCGGTGATCCCACAGTATCCTGCAGACTCCCATGCCTGGGCGATCAAGAGCAGATTCTTTGAGCGCCCGAGATTTGCAACGGGAACTATGATCGGTTGTGATACCTGTCGTACGGGAAATGCCCTCGTCAGGGCAGACCGGTTAAATGCCAGGCAACCCCACCCTTTCGACGAGCGCCTTGCCCTTTCGGGCGGCGAGGATCACGATTTCTTCAAATGGTGCGCTAGCGAAGGCGGCCGCTTCGTCTGGTGCGACACCGCAGAGGTCAACGAAGCCGTTCCCCTGCACCGACAAGACCTGCGGTTCATTCTCGAACGCTGCTTTCGGACATCAACGCGCTACTGGCGAGATGAATATGCCGTACGTTCCCAATGGTGGGCACTCTACAAAGCCATTGCAGGATTGATCGGAGGGCCCAGTCTTATCCTGCTGGGCGTCCTGTTGCTCCCTTTTGGCCTGGGTAAAACGATACGCACCTGGGGCAAGGGCATAAATGGCCTGGGCCGGGTCGCCGCACTTCGCAATGTTCCGCTCGTCGGTTATGGCAAGCACCCATGAATGGCTTTTTTGTTTTCCCCGAGTCGAACCAGATGGAAGGGCTTGCCCGTGTCGTCAGATAGTGTCTCGTCCCGCAGTGCCATAGCACTCCTGTGGGGAACTGGCGGAGCGATTGGAAAGATTGCCGGCCAACTCGTCGTTCAGATCACACTGGCCCGCATTCTCGATCCGGTCGCCTTCGGCCAATATGCAGCAGTACTGACAGTCGTCGGTCTTGGATATATCCTCGCCGATGCCGGTTTCGGCTCCGCGCTCGTACAAAAAGAAAAGCTGGACTCCACCGATGTTAGCTTGGCATTGGGCTGGTCACTTGTGTTCGCAGGCATCGTGGCCTTTCTGATGATCGCTTTGGCCCCTGTACTTGCGCATCAGTTTGGCGATGCTTCCCTTGAACCTCTGTTCATCGTCTGCGCCATTCTCATCCCGTTTCAGATCATTTTGAATCTTTCTTCCAGCCTACTGCGTCGCGATCTGCACATGCGCGGCCTGCAGATTATTCAGGTGATTTCGTACACATTTTTTTTGGCGGTGTCGCTACCACGCTAGCGATAACCGGTTATGGCGTATGGAGTCTGGTTGCCGGCTTCGGAGCACAAACTCTCTTTTCGCTGGTAGCGACCTATTCGTTGGCCAGACATACCCTTCGACCGCGTCTCCGCGGTGATCTGAAATTGATGCTGTTTGGAATGAAATCATTGGCTAACGAGATTACTAGCTGGTCGATGGATAACCTAGATCGCTTTTTGGTAGGTAAATTATGGGGCGTTTTCTCGCTGGGCCTTTACTCGGTCGCCTTCAACCTCTCCAAAGCCCCCTCTGGGCTGCTAATCAGCACGGCCCAAAGTATCGCTTTCGCAAGCGCCGCACGACTGCATGGCAATCCGGTAGCCGTCCGCAAGGGGTTTCTGGTGGTGATGGCCGCCATCGCTCTTGCCACCTTGCCTGTATTTGTTCTCGTCGCCTTCGAATCCGAGACCGTCCTATATATTGTCTACGGTGCAAAGTGGATAAAGGCTGCTCCCTACATGACAGCACTGGCGCTTTCCATCCCCTTACTGTCGATGGGCTCAATCACCGCCGCGATATTGCGCGGCACAGGCGCTGCGGGAACCGAACTGGTCATTATGGTGACTTCAGCCATTGTCCTTTTGGGCAGTTACCTGATCTTGCGCGACGAATCGTTGGTGGTCGCCGTCTGGGCAGTTCCCCTAGCTTATCTGGTGCGTTTCCTGCTGCTGGTCGCAGCAATACACAAGCGTCTCGAACTTCGTCTTGCTGACTTGCTGACTGCATTTCGCGGTCCGTTTGTACTGGCCCTGACTGGAATCCTGGTCACCGTACTGACCCATGACATACCGCAGGCAGAAGTAATCGGCATGGGCATACTGCCGCCGCTTGCTGGCTGCTTAGCCATATTGGTGCTCCTCGCCTCGCGATTCAATTGGTGTCTTGGAGCACCACTGTCGGACATGCTCCGGGAAAAACTCTCAGCCGGTCGCCTTGGTTCGACCATTGCTTGGCTAGAAAGGGGCAAGCATTGAAAAATCAAACTGCCGCAAGCAACGGAAACCCGGTGCAGTTCGGGCTTCCCATCTTGCCGCCCCGCCCGGCCACAGTCAGCAAGCGCAACCTGCCACCGTTTTCGTCGCTGCCGCTGCTCTTCCTAATCATGATCAAACCATTGACCGACGCCTTCTATGAAGTCGAGGCAGTGAAATACGGCTACATCCTGCTTCTAATTTTCGCATCAATATTTGCAAAAATCGGCCAGACATTCAGCGGCGCCCCGGTAGACACTCGCAACAAATCACTGTTTGCCTATATCTGGTTGATCGCCTTCTACTTCGCCTTCTTGTTTGGGTTGGCAATCATCTACGGGGGTACCCTGGCGGAAATTTTCAAGATCATCAGTCCCTTCGTCTTCTTCGCGCTGGTGATCTACGCGACCGACCGCTGGCTGATCTACGCGCTGGCGGCTGGTGCGGTACTGACCATCGTCGTCAATGCCGGGTTTCTGCCTTTCGATTACGGCTGGGTCACATGGGGAGCGGTAAAAACCTTCAAGGGTTATTACTTCTTCAAGACCGATCTGGCCTATGCGCTGAGTTTTTCAGTATTGATATACGCTTTCTATGCTCGAAACTCGATGACCCCGATACTGGCAATGTTGATGCTGCTTGCCGCCGCAGAAGTCGTGCTGGCAAATTCCCGCCTTAACTATCTGACGTTTGCATGCGTGGCCATCTTCATCGCCGCCAAGGGCGGTGTGAGTTTCCGCTCCATGGTTCGCTATAGCCTACTATTTGCTTTGCTAGGCGTAGTCATCGTGTTGCTGTATGACCCGACAAAATTTCTCGGCTTTGACACAAGCAGCGAGGCTGGCTTCACGCAGGGGCGAAACGTAACATGGGGACACCTTTTCGAAGCATTGGCTAACTATTCACCTGTCGAGTGGCTGTTCGGAAAAGGCGCCTATGCCGATTTGATCGTTTCCATGGAAAACACGTCAATCGGGCAAGCAGTCCATAATGCCCATAACGAATATCTCCACATGATCTTTACTCAGGGCATTTTGGGTTCAGGTCTGTACATTCTTCTCTGGTCAAGAACCTTCCGCATGTCGGACGTTCCTGATATGCCCGGGTGGGCCCGTGGCACCAGTGCCATCGCGCTATTTATGTTCATGCTCCAGGGCATGACCGCCGTGGTGTCGTCTTTTGCCACCAAAACCTGGCCATTGGTTATGGTGCTCCTGGCCTTGCGCAGTCTGACAACCGGTACTGACCAGAATAAGCCGTTCGTCTCGCCAACATGAAAACACCTTGGTGCCTGTTATCGGTTTTTCTGGCGACCGCTGTTGTCAATGTTGCTACTGCAGAAGATTCGCTGACGCTCGGGTTCCACGCCCACAATCCGAACCACATTGAGGCTGCAGCGAGAGCCGGGTATGCAGCCATTCGGCTATGGGACACCGGCACCGACTGGTCTAGCATCAAACCGCAGCGGGAACAGTGGAATTTCGAGCGCATAGACGCCTACCTGGCCGCCAGCGAAAAAGCCCATCTGAAAATTCTCTGGACCCTCGGCAGTACGCCACGCTGGGCCTCGGCGCGACCAAACGAGAGGTGCGCCTATGGCCTTGGCTGCGCCGCCGAACCAGCAAATATTGAGGACTGGCGACGGTATGTCAGGACCGTGGCTACGACATTTCGTGGCCGTATCGAATGTTACGAACCCTGGAATGAAGTGAGCTTTCCGAGTGACCCTATTTTCAGGTTACCTGGAACAGGGGGCGACCCAAGTCAGTTTTTTTCAGGTTCTGTTGAAGCCATGGTCAATCTCACCCGCGTGGCCTATGAGGAAATAAAGCAGGTTGATCCACAGGCATGCGTGTTATCACCATCATTCCACTCATCTGGCAACTGGGCTGAAAAACTCGATCGTTTTCTTGCCGCAGGAGGAGGACGATATTTCGATGTCGTCAGCCAGCACTTTTACTTTGGAGAAGAACCGGAACGCATTGTTCCAACCATCAGGGCAATGAAACAAGTGCTGGCAAAACACAAACTCAGCCATTTGCCAATCTGGAATAGCGAGACCGGTTGGCCGTTTTTGGAGCAACGTCCAAAATGGCCCAAGCTGTCTTTGGAAGAGTTGGTATATGCCGTGACCCTGCGAACCTACCTGCTGAACCGTTCGGAAGGCGTATCCCGAATTTACTGGTATGCATGGGATAACAAAGGCATGGGGTTCTTCGATACAGGCACGAATATCGACTTCGGTAGTGCCGCCGCTTCTGCTGCCATACATCTATTGGACGGCGTCGAATCTGCAAGCTGTGAAGTCAATGGACTTTTATGGCAATGCCACGTAGCAACGAGGCAAAAACGCTTCAAGGTGCTGTGGCTTTCCGGAAATAACGTCGAACCCGTTTTAGTCACATTCAAGGACAAGGGCATTCGCTGGGGGCGTAGACCGGAAGTCCTGCCCGCGGGCCAAAAAATCGCACTCGATGGCCGCCCAGTTATCGTTGAAGAAAATTATTAGTCAAGAAATTACGCGTCAATAATTTTGATAGCGATGGCTGAATTCACGTGCTTTTCATCTTGGCACGACAAAATTCAAAATTGAATTTCCCTTGTTTCCAAAGTTTCACAGCAAGCCGTTCAGGCGGTTTCCTAGCATGGACAAGGGCAAAGCATATTCACAATGAAATCAGAACAGAGTAATCAACGTTGAATCCGAAAATCACTGCTGCCATTGTGACGAATGCGCCCGCCCCCTATCGCGTACCAGGATGGCGCAAGGTTTCTGAATCCATGAATATACGGCTAGAAGTTATCTACTGCACACAGCCGCACATTGACACCTCGCTAGATGCCGCAGCGCATGGATTTTCCACGCATTTCTTGACGGGCCGCTACCGGGCCATGGACCGTCGCTTCATGCACAGCGACTTCGGTATATGGAAATTACTCAATCGCTTGCAACCGGATGTGGTTATTACAACCGGCTTCATACCCACCTATCTTTTTGCTTTTGCCTGGGCTGTTTTTCACCGGGTACCGCATATCGCCATGACCGACGGCACTGCGCAGTCAGAGAAATCGCTATCTTGGTTACACCGGATTACTCGACGAATCGTATTTTCGCTTAGCGCTTCGTTTATTGGTGCCTGCGAAGGTTCTCGCAATTTGTACAGACAGTATCGCGTACCGGAAAATCGAATTCACCTCTCCCAACTCTGCACAGACAACGCGCATTTCTCTGTGCCCACCACCCAGGCCCCTGTCGATTTCATTTTTTGTGGGCGCTTCATCGAAGCCAAGCGCCCCCTGTTTGCCCTGGCAGTGGCGCAAGAAGTCGCTATTCGCCTTGGCCGGAAAACCTCTATCGACTTTGTTGGCAGTGGCGCTCTGGAACCCGCAATGCGCGACTACGCAGCGCAGATATCCGATCTGGTCGATACACGCTTTCATGGGTATCTCACCCAGGCCGAATTGCCGCATCACTACGCCAATGCACGCATTTTTCTCTTCCCTACTGAAGCTGATGTCTGGGGCGTTGTGGCCAATGAGGCCTGCGCAACCGGCCTACCGATTATCGTGACACCTCATGCCGGAGTGGCCGGCGAACTTGTCGTCGATGGCAGCAACGGCCATGTCTTGGAACTAGACCTTTCTGCCTGGACAGAAGCTGCTATCGATCTGCTGACCAACGAGGCGAAATACCAGCGTTTCTCGCAAAGTAGTCTGGCTCGCGTTGCCGAATATACCTTCGAGCATGCCGCGTTGGGCCTGTCCAATGCCATCCGGCAGGCCCAACCCAAACGCACTGTGTGCATCATTCAGGCTGTTGCCAAGCAATACCGACGCCCGTTTTTTGATTTGCTACATGCCCACCTGCTGAAAAATGGGGTCGTGCTGACCGTGGTTTACAGTGCGCCCAACAAACGGGAAGCCTTGCGCCAGGACGCGGTCGATTTACCAGACAGCTACGGCCACAAAGTACCGGCTTACTGGGGACCGGATTATCGGATTCTCCATCAACCCTGCCTTATCCGCGCCATGGCTGCCGACCTCGTCATTGTCGAGCAGGCATCGAAGCATATCCTCAACTATTTGCTGACATTCCTGCGGATTTTCGGCATTGGTCGGATGGCTTACTGGGGCCACGGCCGCAACTGGCAACACGATGGCGCGGAGTGGCTTGAGCTGGTCAAAAACCACCTGCTGGCCGGTGCGGACTGGTGGTTTGCATACACGCACAAAGTTGCCCGCTATGTGGTGGACAGCGGCTTTCCGGCTGGGCGTATAACCGTCGTCCAGAACAGCGTAGACGTAACAGCTTTTCGAAAGGCCATCGAAACCTTCGATCATGAGCCGCGTCTGGCCTTGAGAAAACACCTCGGCATACCACCGGAAGCAGCGGTTGGGCTGTTTTGCGGCAGCATGCATGTGTCGAAGAAGCTAGGCTTTTTGATCGAGGCGGCGATATTGATTCGCGCCCAGGCCCCGCGATTTCACCTCATCCTTGTCGGTGCCGGGCCGGATGATGCAGTTGCCAGCCAGGCAGCGGCAAGACATGACTGGATTCATTACACTGGCCCCCTGTTCGGTGCCGACAAGGCCGCGCACTTCGCCATCGCCGACGTATTTCTCTGCCCAGGACTTGTCGGACTGGCCGTGCTTGATGCCTTCGCAGCCGGCTTGCCGCTGTTTACAACTGACATTCCCATTCACTCTCCTGAAATAGATTATCTGGAGAATGGCGTCAATGGCCTGATGACCGAGGCCAAACCAATTCGGTATGCCGAAGCGATCGTCACCTGCCTTGTAAACCCGCAGGAGCTTGCCCGTCTGCAAATAAATGCGAAGGCTTCATCCCTTCGCTATGGCATGGACGTCATGGTTGAAAACTTTGCTCAGGGAGTGCTGTTGTGCCTCAGAAAATCCTGATCGCCACGATATTGCGACCAGAAGGAGATACCGGGGTCCAGTCGCATTTTCGGGCATTCTTGTCCTGGCTCGAAAAGAAGGCTTTGCCGGCTTCACTGGTAACGCCGTACAACTGTCATCGGTGGCAGGTATTTCCGACCTTCGCCTTACGTCGCCTGATCGATCCGTTTTGCAAGCCAGGCAGTGTCTGGTGGTATCGCCACTGGCACCAGTTCTTTTTGAAACGCGCCATGCGTGCCGCGCTAGCGGATGGCAAGCCTTGCTCAGTCTACGCGCAGTGCCCGCTCTCTGCGGCAGCTGCCCTGAGCACCCGGAAAACACAGGACCAGCGTGTGGTAATGGTGGCCCATTTCAATATTTCCCAGGCGGATGAATGGGCTGGTAAAGGCATGATCCGCGAAGGAAGCCCGCTGTATCGCTCCATTCAAAAATTCGAGGCTGATGTTCTCCCGCGCGTGGATGGTTTGATATTCGTCTCCGACTTCATGCGCGGAGAGGTCACCGTGCGTATTCCGGCAACTGCCAGCGTTCCCTACCGTATCGTGCCGAATTTTCTGGCTGATCCGTACCGCAATATTGATCCGAAAGAACCCGAAGCTGATCTTATCTGCATAGGCACATTGGAGCCGCGCAAGAATCAGCGTTACGCATTGGAGATCGTGGCGGCGGCAAAAAGGCTTGGACGCCGCCTTAGTTTGACGGTAGTAGGTGACGGCCCTGATCGCTCGATGCTGGAAGCCTTGGCTGTGCAACTTGGCATCGGGGAGCAAGTGGCGTTTGCCGGTTATGTCAGCAATGCAGTCAGCCTGATGCCGCTACATCGTGCGTTTTTGCACGTAGCGCTGATGGAGAGCTTCGGTATCGTTCTTATCGAAGCGATGGCGTATGGTTTGCCGGTTTTTGCCCCGGCGGTGGGTGGTATCCCAGAAGTGTTTATTGAAGGTAGCGAGGGGCGCTTCATTCCCTTTGGCAATGCCGATACAGCTGCACGATTTATCATCGACCTTCTGGACTCGCCACAGGCAATGAAGGCCGCCCAGCAGGCGGCACGCGAACGATTTCTAGCGCATTTTGAGTCTGCCAGGGTGGCCGAGAAATTGGCTGGTTTCCTTGGGCAGGAAAGTAGAATCGCCCCGCAGATGAGTGCTCGAAAGTCGGAAATAACTTTAATATGAGCGCCCTCAAAGTCCTGCTCGTCCACAACGCCTACCAGCTACGCGGCGGAGAGGATTCCGTGGTAGAGGCCGAACTAACCTTGCTGCGCGGGCACGGCCACGAGGTTGAGGTGTTTCAGCGCCATAACGATGAACTGAAAACCGTGCCGCGCCTTCAAGCAGCGGCAGACACCATCTGGTCACTCCATTCAGCCAAAGGGCTGTCTGAGTTGATTGGTCGATTCAAACCGGATGTTGTTCACTTCCACAACACCTTTCCTCTGATCTCACCGGCGGCGTACTGGGCCGTACGGTCTGCCGGTCTGCCTGTCATACAGACCCTACACAATTTTCGTCTGCATTGCCCGCAAGCGAGCTACTTGCGTAATGGTCGGATGTGCGAAGACTGCCTTGGCCATCTTCCCTGGCGAGGCGTACTGCGATCTTGCTATCGAGGCTCGACGTCTCAATCGGCAGTACTGGTCGGCATGACGGCAATTCATCGCGCCCTGGGTAGCTATCGCAGCAAAGTGACCCGTTATATTGCACTGAACGATTTCTGCCGGCGCAAGTTCATTGAAGGCGGCCTGCCCGCAGAGCGCATTGCAGTGAAACCAAATTTTGTCGATTTTTCACCGCCGCCGCAGGGTAAACGCGAGGGATTTCTCTTTGTCGGGCGCTTGTCGTTCGAAAAGGGAGTCGATGCAATGGTACGCGCCTGGGCGCTAATGGATTCGGGCAACTTGCGGGTTGCTGGCACAGGCCCGGAGGCCAACTTGCTAGATGGTCAGCGAAACCTGACGGCTCTGGGCGCCCTTTCGGGCGATGCCGTAATAGGCGAGATGGTGCGCTCGCTGGCATTGGTGCTACCGAGCATCTGCTATGACAGCTTCCCGCGCACTCTGGTTGAAGCATTCGCCTGTGCCTTGCCGGTAATCGCGACCCGGCTCGGGCCTCTGGCGGATCTGGTCGAGGACGGCGTGACCGGCCTGCTCTTTGAGGCGGGCAATGCCGATGATCTGGCCCAGAAACTGACGTGGGCGCAGGCGAATCCGGAGGCGATGGCGTCTATGGGGCGCAATGCGCGCGCCCGATATGAGGCCGAATTTTCCGCTGAACCTAATTACCGACAACTGATCGCCATCTACAACGACGCGATAAATGCTGTTTCGAAGGAAGAAAAATGACGAATTCTGCCCTGTTTTCACGCGTCACCGCACCGGTGCTGGGCGCTCCGATTGATGCGCTGTGCGGGGAGACTGCTGCGACACGCATCCTGCGTTGGGCGGCGGGGCGCGAGTCGCGCTACATATGCATCGTCAACGCCCATTCGGTCGTAAGCACGACACAGGATGCGGCCTTTTTCAAGGCGGTGAGCGAAGCCGACATGTCGACGCCGGACGGTGCTCCTGTCGCCTGGATGCTGCGCCGCCAGGGCTTTGCCGGCCAGCCACGGGTGAGCGGGCCAGACCTAATGTGGTCACTGTTCGAGCGGTGCAGCACGGAACGGATAGGCGTCTATTTTTATGGCAGCACGGCTGAAACGCTGGCCAGACTACGTGATCGTCTGGCGACGGATTTTCCCGCACTGCGCATCGAAGGGATGGAATCACCGCCCTTTCGCCCGCTTGACGCCGAAGAGGATGCTGCAGCCGTCGACCGTATCAACGCTAGCGGTGTGGGGATTGTGTTTGTCGGCCTCGGCTGCCCGAAGCAGGAAAAGTGGATGGCCGATCACCGGGGCCGGGTCGAGGCCGTGATGATCGGCGTTGGGGCCGCCTTCGACTTCCATGCTGGCACAGTTTCCCGCGCCCCGGCATGGATGCGCGACAACGGGCTGGAGTGGCTGCATCGCCTGGCCTCAGAACCGCGACGGCTTTGGCGACGCTATCTGGTGACGAATACGCTGTTTGTAGTTGGTGCCATCAAACAACTGATTTTTGGTCATGCTCGATAAGGCCGATTTTCTGTCGGTAATTGATCGGACGCCGCTGGTAGCGGTCGACCTGATTATTGTTCGCGATTTGAAGGAGGTTCTGCTCGGCTTGCGCAAGAATCGTCCGGCCCAGGGTTACTGGTTCGTTCCCGGCGGACGGATATTCAAGAACGAGAAGATCAACGATGCGCTGATCCGGGTGGCCGATAGCGAGCTTGGCCTGGGCGATGCCCTTCGCCGAGGGGAGTTCAACCTGCGGCCGATGGGCAGTTTCGAGCACTTTTACCCCGATTGCTTCGCCGGCAACGACGCGATTTCAACCCATTACGTGGTACTTGGGCACCGTCTCGATGTGCCGAGAGGGTTCGATCTGCTAGGCATTGATGAACAACATGCAGAATTTCGCTGGTGGCCCGTTGACGAAGCGCGTGATGCAGCAGGGGTGCATCGCTTCACCAAAGATTATTTGGGGTCAGCGGATTTCGTTTTGCCTACCAGGCGAGCAGAAACCCAATAACGCCCGCTTCCCTAGCTGCCGATTCAGACGTACTTACGGCGTGACCCCACGCCTACGGCGACCAGGCCGGACAGCAGCATGAACCATTGCTCCGGTTCGGGAACTGCCGCCGCAACGACAGAATAGAACCCCGCCAGATAGCTGCCACCAGCCTGACCATTGGCGTTGCCGGTAACTTTCACCAAGTAGTCACCCGCCCCCAGGCCGGATGCGAAAAAGTTCGCGCTAGCGCCGGCAATCGCGGTATCGGGAGCAACCGCGTTAAACAGCGACAGGAACAGGCTGTCGATATGCAGAATCGGCGAACCGCCGAGATCCAGATTAAGAATGGATGCAGACCCGGCAATATCGCTGATGGTGTTCAGATGGAAAGTGAAGGTATCGGCGAACGAGCCGTAGTGAGTCACGGCTTGTGTATAGGGCTGCGCCTGCGGCAGCGCGCCGACATTATAGGTATCGGCAGCGGCCTGGCCGGAATGCAGGGTAACGGCAACGGCAAAAAGGCCAAGCGCCTTGGCAAGGGACGAACGAACGGTTTTTGAAAACATGGAAACTCCTGCTGATCCGGGGCATGCATTGATCGTGAGCAGATGCGCAACCAACGCCCTGCCATGACCGGCGGAAATCCATGACAAACGATTGAAAAATTCAATGGAAAATCATCCCGCCTCTGAATAATGCAGGATGACTGTTAAACCTGTTCGCGGCAAAGCCATGGCAAAAATAGTCCGTAATGACTACCCGGCACAAATGGGTTGCTCATATTTCGGTTGCACCACCGAGGTCAATTTGCCTCACCCACTGGCATCAAGACTATCAGGCCACTGTTACACCACATCACGCCATCCATAGATCAGTACTGGTTATTTCGAACCATGCACGCACCCGGATCGTTGCCGGATGCACTTGGCCAGAAATAGTCCGTTCGGTGCATTAGCAATGGGTAACACACTGGCATTGCTGCAACAATGAAAAATCACAATCTGACCATGCCTGCAAGCAGGTTGATCGGATACGGGTCTGGATGCCAAACATTTCCCCAAACAGATTTACAGGACATTGAAATGAATCATCGAAATCAGCTTTTGCGACTTGCCCCAGCGGCTCTTCTGGTTCTCTCTTGCGTGGGTCAGGCCCATGCATCAACGCCGCTGGCCTATTTGACCATTGACGGGGCCGATGCAAACGGTAACGCAATGGAATGGCGGGAAAACATGTCCGGCCTGATCAGCGTCGACGCCAGCGGCAATATCGCCCTGCGTCAGGGATCGACCAACGAGATCTATCGCAACACGGCGACCGATCAGGATTTTTGGCAATGGACGGCAAACGCCAACGGCAGTGGCTCCTGGAACTGGCATACCTTCCAGACCGCTGGCGCTGCTGGTGACCCGCTTGCCGTTGTCAGCCTGGACAAAATCATTGGCCATGGCGACCCCGATCTTTCCTACGGTTTCTATGCCAAGAACAACACCAACAGCACCCAGACATACACCTTGACCATTGGCGAGTCGATCACGCCGCCGACCTACGGCCCGACCACGGTCTACGCCGATATTGGGGCCTCGCTGACCAATCCCAGTGGCAACCTGACCTTTGCCCCGGTTTCCGGCCACATCCAGCAGTTCATGCTGTCCAGCGACGGCGGCCTGAGCTTCGTCAATGCCGGCGTCGATGTTGGTGGCACCTTCACGACCAGTACCACGGGAACCAGCTCCTATCTGGCGCAATCCCAGCCCCTGAGCGGCCCGACACCGACCAACCCGGCCACCGAGTGGAACTTCATGCAACTCGTCACCCGGTTCACGCTCTCGCCGAACAACGACATCGCCTCGGTATCCGGTTTCGCCTCGATCAATCCGGTGCCGGAACCTTCCTCCTACCTGATGATGTTTGCCGGTCTTTGCCTGCTTGGCGGGATGACTGCACGCAACAGCGGCTCTGGTCGCAATCGCTGACCGGAAGACGCTTCCGATAGCACAACGACAATTAGTGGTAGTCCTTTGCGGGCGGTCGAAAGACCGCCCTTTTTTTTCACCGTCATGTCGGTGTAGTCCATTAGGCCCACACCCGGAACTCATTGACCATGTGAAACGGAAACATGCGTCTGGGAGGATTGCACCACACCATACGAAGGTCACCGTTTCAGCATGCAAACCGAGCACCGACTCAACCAATGGCTTGTCGCCGCCGCCTTTCCTTTGCTCGTCGCGAGCCTGCCGGCCCACGCACTGATGGCTGGGGCATCGCCTGACTCGCCAGGTGCCCGCGTCGACCCCAACACCTTTTCCTCCCCTTTTGCCGGCGTCGGCAGCCTCTCAATCGGCAGCAGCACTTACTCAGGAACCCTTATCGCACCTGGCTATGTGCTTACGGCAGCCCATGTCGCCAGCGGTGTCGCGGCATCCGATATCGTGTTTAACCTGAACGTCGGTGGCAACCTGACCCAGCAGATCGGAGCCAGCGCCGTCTACGTAAATCCGGGCTATACCAGTTTCAGCAGCACCCATCCGGCCGATGGCGACCTGGCCATCATCAGGCTGGCTCAGGATGCAATAGCCGGCACACCCAGCTACTCACTGTATCGCGGCGACCTGGCGGCCGGCACCACCCTAACCCTAGTCGGATACGGCGATAGCGGTAATGGCGACACCGGCATCACCTCAGCCTTTGCCAATCCCTCGGTCAAACGCGTCGGCGAAAACAATGCCGACTTCTTTGCGGCACGAGTTGATGGCAGCATCGCCAAGGCCATCTATTATTTCGATTTTGACGGCCCCTCAGCCGCCACCAACATCATCGGTGGCAGAACGCTCGGCAACAGCCTGGAAACCTCGTTGGCCAGCGGCGACTCGGGTAGCCCTGCCTTTGTTCGGGATGCCAGCGGGAACTGGCTTCTCGCCGGGGTCAATACCTTTCGTTTTGGCACCACGACAAGCTTCGGCAATGGCGGCGGCGGGCAATTGATCGCCCCCTACGCCAACTGGATCGACAGTGTCATGGCACCGGTCCCCGAACCTTCACCCGCCAGCATGCTGCTCTCTGCCCTCGGCCTGCTCGGCGTTGTCGCGTTGCGCGGCCGCCGCGACTAGCCCCTTCCCCCGGCACGACCACCGGTTTCTGGCCGGGCCCCGATCAGAAGGTGTATTGGGCGCTTCCCATCAGGATATTGTCGTCATAGTTGAGATTGGCGTAGTTCGATTCCCGCTTCTCCTGGATGGCCGACAGGCTGAGGTTGAGGTTGCGGAAAGGCTGGTAGCTCGCGGTCAGAGAAAACGTTTCAATCTTGTCTGACCGCTTGGTGAGAAAACTCAATACGGCAACCGGATCACCCAGAAAATTGCGGGTTGCCCGCTCGTAACTCAGGCGCACAGACGTCTTCGTTGAAGGTGTCCAGATTGAAGCAAGATTGTAGGCATCTGTCAGCGCATAACTCGATAGAAGTTCATTTTGTGCCCCGATTTCGCGCCGGAAGCTGCTGACCATCGTCAATTTCCCGGTCAGACTCCAGGCCCAACTGGCATTACCCGTCCATCCGGAGAAGTTACGCTGCGGTACGTTCTGATGCGTTCGCTCGGTATGGGCCAGAAGTCCGTTCAGCCGGCTCGCCCCGCTTGGCACCCACAACATTTCAAGGGCGGCGTCGGTCTGCGAGAAGCCGTTATCGACCAGTGCGCCGGACACGAACTGCTGGTTCGGATACTGCCCGGTACTCCAGGTATTTTTGAGACGGATGTAGTTGCCGCTGGCCGGCGTGTAGCGAACACCCAGAGTGTATGAATCAACCGTGTTATTCGATATCTTGTTTGCCTCGGCACTGTAACTGCTCGCCACCTGACTGGTCATCGCCTCCAGATGCCACGAGGGTTGCAGGCGCAGATCAGCGTTCAAGTACTCGTTGTCGACACTGAGAATATTCTTGACCAGCGTGCGCTGATCGCGATAACCCGGCATCGAGCGATTGCGACTCTTGCCGACCGTACCGGTCAGGTCATCGGTTAGCTGCCAGTTAACGGCCCCGCTAATATTTCCCCCGGTATTGTTGAGCTGGGAGAACCGGGAGAAATTCACACTGTTCAAGGTCATGTCCAGCTTCAGACGCTGCCGGCCGATCAACTTGTCAAAACTTCCGCCGACAAAGCTGGTACGAATGACATCGCTGCGCTGATCAGTGCCAAAAACCGCCTTGGCACTAGTGCCAGGTGCTAGCCGGAAGATATTGTCGTCGAAAACGACCGTGCTGCCGCCAAAGATATTGAAGGCATCCGCCTCATCTGCACTCACCCCGGAGGCCAGCAGAAGAAGCAGTAAAGGCAGCGTACGCCAGCGGGGGGGATTGGAATGCATGCGGCCAAGTCTAGCGAGGCAATGTGACCATTCCTTTACCGATCCGGCGTCTGCCTGTCACAATCTTTACATGAGCAGAAGATACCCTAGCCCTTCTTTGGCAGGTATCCCATGTTCACCACCCTAAACAGACAAACTAACGTATTTCACTCACAGCTGAGCATTTTGTCGCTGATCGGGATGCTGCTTGAGCCGACCGTTATTCTGGCCGTACTGCTGGGCAGCGCGACGGTTTTCGACTACGGCATCGACGCCCCTTACGTTCTGCTTGGTCTTATCGTCTTTTCGATGACATTCCCCGGCACCTCGCGGATAGAGACACGATTTCGACGGGTTGTACGCGAAGTGGTCTTCGGCTGGCTGACGCTGGTTCTGATGCTCCTGTTTTTCGGCATATCGAGTGGCTACATCCGTCTGTTTGGCCAGGAAGCCCTGTTGGTCTGGTTCGTCGCCACGCCGATCATTCTGGTCATCGCCCATGAACTGGTGCGCCAGATTGCTTTCCGCATCCTCAGCCAGCATGAAAACAGGCATTTGGCGATTGTCGTCGGCATGACTGAAATCGGTTTGCGTCTGGCAAACCAGTTTCAAAACAATCCTTTCCATGGCACCCAGCTGCTCGGATTCTTTGACGACCGGGGTCGCGACCGCCTTGATAACGCCGGTGCCCAGGAAAGGCTGCTCGGGACCATCAACCAGCTGGCCGATTTCGTCAAGGAACATCGCATCGATCACATCTACATCACCCTGCCGATGGCCTCGCAGCCGCGAATCCTGACGCTGCTCGATCAATTGCGCGACACCACGGTATCGATCTTTTTCGCTCCCGACATTTTTCTCACCGACCTGATTCAGGGTCGGATGGACAGCGTTGGCGGCATGCCGGTGGTGGCTGTCTGCGAAACGCCGTTTACCGGGGTCAGCGGGCTGATCAAGCGCTCCAGCGACATTGTCCTGTCAATTCTGATCCTGATCATGATTTCACCGCTGCTGCTGGTGATTGCCGCAGGCGTCAAGCTCGGCTCGCCAGGGCCGATCCTGTTCAAGCAGCGGCGTTACGGTGTCGATGGGCAGGAAATCGTGGTTTACAAGTTCCGATCAATGACAGTTTGCGAAGATGGTGCCCAGATCACCCAGGCAACCCGAAATGACCAGCGCATTACGCGCTTTGGCAGCTTTCTGCGCCGGAGTTCACTTGACGAGTTGCCACAGTTCGTCAATGTGCTGCAGGGCCGCATGAGCATCGTCGGGCCGCGCCCCCACGCGGTTGCCCACAATGAGCTTTATCGCAAGGTAATCAAGGGCTACATGATCCGCCACAAGGTCAAGCCAGGCATCACAGGCTGGGCGCAGGTCAATGGCTACCGGGGCGAAACGGATACTGTGGACAAGATGCAGAAGCGCGTCGACTACGATCTCGAATACCTGCGCACCTGGTCGATCGGCATGGATTTGTGGATCATTGTCAAAACCGTTCTCGTCGTCTTCCGTGACAAACATGCTTACTAGATTGGGAGCGGCCAGGCTTGCTGGCTGGGCTGCCGCGGCATCTGCCCTGAGCATTCTGATCCTCGGTTCGACGCCTATTGCCATTGGCCTGTTCGTGCCGCCTTGGGACAAGGCAGCCCATTTCATCGCTTATTTCACCATCGGTTGTTTCGTCGCCCTCGGCTTTGGATGTCGTCGCCCGCTGCTAGGATTGATGTTGACCATCGGACTGGGCGCCATTGACAAATCTCTGCAATTTTTCGAGCCAGGAAGAATGCCCGAGTTGGCCGACCTGCTGGCTGATGCGGCCGGTGCCGGGGGGTCTGTCCTGCTCGCCAGTCGCGCTTCAATCACCACCGATGCGGACTGAGTTTGGCGCAGTAATTGCCGCCTGCCTCTTGTCAGCGCCTCTCACCAGCGGCCAGGTCTGGGCCGGGGCTAATGCTGACCCGGCGCCATACCGCCTCAAACTGGCCACCCCGGAAGTCTATCGGATGCAGTTGCCCGCCACGGCCGCGACGACCGTGCTACCCCATGACACATCAGTCAGGGAAGCTGCGGCCCGCGAGCATCTCGATGCCGAACTCCTGCACGCCGTCATGGCCACCGAATCCGGCCATCAGGCCAATGCCGT
Organism: Dechloromonas sp. HYN0024; assembly: GCF_003441615.1. Classification (NCBI taxonomy): domain Bacteria; kingdom Pseudomonadati; phylum Pseudomonadota; class Betaproteobacteria; order Rhodocyclales; family Azonexaceae; genus Dechloromonas; species Dechloromonas sp. HYN0024. Next base: position 1,837,985 of record NZ_CP031842.1, read on the forward strand.
ATCGCCGGCCGGGGCCATCGGTCTGATGCAGTTGATGCCCGCCACCGCGAAGCGCTTCGGGGTCATCAACCCGCTCTCCCCGAGTGAAAACATCAAGGGTGGTGCCGCCTATTTGCGTCAGCTCCTGAACCGCTTCGATCAGGACCTGAACCTCGCGCTCGCCGCCTACAATGCCGGCGAAGGCACCGTCGAAGCACACGGCCGAAAGATTCCCCCCTTTGCCGAAACCCGGCGCTACGTTCCGGCGGTGACCAGTCGCTACCGCGAACTGAAGAAGGAGTCCAATCCCTACCGCCTTGATCAGGCCAGGGCACCCTTACCAGAACTGCCAGTTGCCGGTGTAAAGCACCCAGATCCCGAGCAGAAAATTAGTCACCCCATGGGCTATGACCGCCGTCCATAAATTGCCCCGCCGCATGTACAGCCATCCGTAGACCAGACCGGCGACAATGCCGGCCAGCCAGAGCGAATGTTCGCTGCCGAAGAGAGTCGACGAGATGATCAGCCCGCGCCACCCAACCTTGCCAGGCGGCAGACCCAGAAAATCCGCCCGCTCTATCCAGCGCATGATGCAGGAACGCCAAAACAGTTCCTCCATGAGCGGCACCACCAGTGCCGCACCGACCACGCGCAAGAGCGCCAGCCGCCAGTCGATGGCTCCGGTAGCATCACGTGGATCATAGCCGGTGGGGTCGCCCAGGCTCGCCCATGCCTGATCAAGATTGATCCACAAAATGAATATGGCAACGCCAACCAGCAGTGCTGCCGGCCAGTCATCCAGGGCGTTGCGCAAGCTGCAGCGCAATTCACCAAACTGCGGCAGCAGCAGACCGAGTGCAGCCGCCACGGCACCAATCTGCAGGGCATAGATCCAACGCGCATCGGGAAAATGCGGCGCAAACCAGGGCCCGGCGGCGAGAAAGGCGATATAGAGGCCGAAGGGGATACTCCGGGCCAGCACCGGACCAAGGCGAGGAAGTGAATTCATGTTGATGCGGATCCCTGCAACGGCGAAGCGTCAACCGATGCATTCGGCATCGCTTCAGGTCGCCGAAAACTCAGGGATTCAGCAGATCCTTGTCGAATTTTTCGCGATCTTCCTCGATCATCTTTTCGATTTGCGCCCGCTTCAATCCTGTAAACGGCTCGGCCTGCAGCACCGAACTCAGGCAACTCTTGGCCTCGTATTTGTCGAGTAGTTCATTACCCAGCCTGTACATCCGGGCATTGCGCTCGGAACAACCGGCCAACCCCGTCCGCAGACGAGCCACTGCCCCTTCCATCTGCAGCTTTTCAGCTGCAAAAGCCTGTTTCGACTCGGCTAGCTTGCGTTCGGTATCGGCCAGGCGGGTCGTCAAATCCGATTTTTCGCTGCTCGTCTGCTCACGCAACACCGCAAGCTCCTTGGTCAAACGGGCTGACCTGACGGTTGCGGCTTCGGCAACGCGCTGACTCTCGGCGAGCTTAGCCTCACTTTCCTTCGCCTGCGCTTCCGCCGTCGCCACCTGCTGGGCCAGTTTGGCCTTTTCCTGCTCGGCGACCCGCAGTTGTTGCTGCAGGCGGCGCGAAGGATCTTTGCCGGAATTGTCGGCGGCCATCACGGAGCCAGCCGCCAGCATGGCGACAACCCCGAAGACCTGCCATGTCGGCTTTCCAAGTATTTTTCTCATGTCTGCTTAAAACCTCGAATTCAGCTCGACCTGGAGCAGGTCGACTGAAAGCTTGGTGGACGTTGCCGTCGACGAAATTTTCGGCGCCATCGAGTCGATCAGCTGCGAGGCCATCAGACGGCCCGACACCCATGTGTTCTTGTAGATTCCATAGCTGCCACCGAGGATGTAGCCCTTGGAATTGGTGCCACCCAGACCGAAGTCAGAGTTGGTATAAGCATCGACCACAGCATCGCTGCCGAGCCAGCGATAAGCCAGCGAGACATTCCAACTGCCCGGCGTATAGGTGGTCTGGTATCCGACGCCAATCTTGCCGAGATAGCCTGAATCCTTGCCGTCCGTAATGGTATAGCCGGTTCTAGCTGCGATCCTGCTGCGATCGAAAGCCAGATTCCGCACGTAATCGCCGGTCAAGACAATATGTACAGGGTCAAAGTTGGCGATATCCAGCGAACCGGTCAGATTGAATTCGCGGAACTCGGAGGCGAGGCCCCAGTAGGCAGGCAAAATATAGTCCGTATTGGCATTTACGGTAAACAAGGTATTTCCCCGCTGCCGCATGCTGCTCGGATATTCATAGCGTGTGCCGTAGTCGGGAACGGGATTGCCAAGGTTATAGCGGGCATCGGTTTCAATTGCGCCAGCTATCCCACGATAGTCATACAGTGCCGCCGCGACCTTGAGATCGGTCGCCGATGCAAGATGCCACTTCAGACCAGCCTGTACGCCGGTCAGGTCACGAGACTTGGTCTGTAGCGGATTGTCAGTACGCAAGGGGAACCAGCCAACCGAGGCGAAGCCGCGGAGTCTTGAAGAGAAAGGAACGGAGGCACTTGCTGCCACACCTTCAAAACTCAGGTCATCAGCCCAAACCAGATCGGTACTGAAAAAAGGATTGGCGATACGGCCGCCCGTCAGGCTGAGCCACGAAGTCGGCTGCAAGGTAAGGTAGCCCCGATCGAGAACCAGCGAGTACTTGTTGAACCCCTGCCCCATGGTCTGATTGGTAGACGTCGGGCCGGTGGTAATACCGGTGGCAAGACGAAACCCAGCTGTGACCGAATCGGAAACCTTGGCCGCCGCACCAAACCTGAGACGCAGGCGGGTACGATTGAAATCTTCAGTCGTATTCACGTTGTCCACATTGCCGGCCAGATCAGCGCCGCGCGTCAGGCCGGGGAGAAGCGAAGGACTCAAGCCGGAAGTATTACCCGCCAGGCTGCCTGAACGTGTATTGCTCTGCCCGAGCCGGATGGAATCCTCGCGCAATCGCACATCGCCCTCGAACGTGAAGCGATCCAGCCATTCCGGCAGGGCACCGGGGTTGCCCCAGCGCTCTTCCTTGGCCTGCGCCAGCACTTCACCCTTCAACTGCTCGCGAATTTCGCGCTTCATCGATTCCGGGATGTAGGGGACGCGTACGACGCGGCCCTTGCTCGCGTCGGCCGGGACACCGGCAGTTGCGGCCGGACTCTGGGTTGCCGCTGTCAGGGCCGTGGCAACGACTCCGCTGGCTGCAAGTTCGGCCATGATCTGGCGACGGATTTCGTCGACCATTTCCGCCTTCATCTCGGCACGCAGCTCGCGCTTGATCTGCTCACGCATTTCGCGCTGGGCATCCGGGGATGACTCGGCCGCCTTGGCAACCATCGGCGTGCCAAGAACGATCATGGCGGCGAGCACGGCACAGGAAATTTTGGTCGGGGGCGTAGGAATAGGTCGCATTACAGAGCTTTCATGGGTCTTGATTACCCGCGGCCACTGGCCACGATACGCAGTTTTATCGGAAGCGGCATTTTTGCCGGCGGTGGTTCGGAAAATGTGGCAAACGTGGCGAGGACTGCCCGTATGGATTCATCGGTCTCATCATCTTTCGACGAACCGACCAACTCGTAATGCTTTAGGCGGCCGTCGTCGGCGACCCAGAGCAGGAGATCAACCTTGTACTGGCGGCGCTTCAGTTCTGGGCGCTTGGCCAGATGGCGCTGCAACTCGCCCTTGATGGACATGGCGTAGGTGTTGAACGGATTCACCAGACCGCCGCCCGTGCCGGCCCCAACGCGACTGAGGTCTTCGCTCGTCACCTTGCCGGCCGCGAACATGCTGGGGCCGTCGCCAGCGGCGCCTTCCATTTTCAGGGAGGGGTCGGCCGGAGGCTGCTCCTTCTTGTCCTCGTTCATCTTCACCTCCTTTTGCTCCTTGGGAGGTTCCGGGCGCTTTTCTTCCTTGGGCGGCGGTGGAGGCGGTGGTGGTGGCGTGTTGGGAATCAGCGATATCTTGGGTGGCTTCTTGGTGGTGGCACTTTTGCCGCCAAACATTCCATAGAGTCCCCAGCCGACAAGCGCCACGATAACCACGACGACCACGGCCATGATGATCAACTTGCGGCGATCCGCTTTCTCTTCATTCTCGTGTTGGGACATGTCAGGTTCCTATCCTGGCGGTGACCAGACCGAGGTTTGAGATATTGAGGCGTCCGGCCAGGTCGATAATTTCCACGACATTGGCATAATCGGCTTCGGGATCGCCCTTGACGACCAGCGAGAACTCGGGATCACGGCTGTGGAGGGCCGTCAGCAGCGACTCAAGCTGCGGCATCGAGACCCCGGCGCCATTGAGCAGCAGGCGGCCGCCCGGCATGACCTGGACAATGCGCATTTCCTTCTTGACCGTACTCGGCTTGTTGCTTGGCTTGGGCAGGTTGATGTTGAGACCCTGCACCGAGGCCGTGGTCATGATGATGAAGATGACCAGCAGCACATAGGCGAGATCGAGCATCGGCGTGACGTTAATGCTGTCGTAGGGTTTGGTTTCGGTTTGAACGTGCATGCTATTTGGCTCTCACCGTGACCAGCCCGACATCCGTAATATCGTGCGACTTGAGCAGTTCAAGGACGGCCATAACCTTGCCGTAATGTGCCTTACCATCGCCCTTGACGACTATGGGCAGGGACGGGTTGCCGCCCTTGAGCTGATCGATGCGCTGACCGAGGACCTCCAGAGTTACCGGATAGGCGTCAAGAAAAATATCACCCCGCTCCGAGATGGTGACCGCCTTGGTCCCCGGCTTGGCGAGACTGGCGGTGTTCTTAGTCTTCGGCAACTCGACCTTGACGCCCTGTACCGAGGCCGTGGTCATGATGATGAAGATGACCAGCAGCACATAAGCCAGATCGAGCATGGGCGTGACGTTGATATCGTCATAGGCCTGGAGTTCTTCCTGAACCTGCATTTATCAAACCTCTCAGCGCGAATGCAGTTCCGCGGCCTTGGTAATGAACTCGTCAGCAAACACCGACATATCAGCCGTCACGTTCTTGATCTGGGAAGCCAGCCAGTTGTAGCCGAATAGCGCCGGGATGGCGACCGCCAGACCGGCCACGGTGGCGACCAGCGCTGCCGCAATACCCGGCGCGATGGAGTTAACATTGACGTCACCAGCTGCAGCAATGGCCGCGAAGGTGATCATGACGCCGACCACGGTGCCGAGCAGGCCGAGGAAGGGGCCGCCGGAAATGGCGATGGTGAGTAGCACGATCTGGCTGTTGATGCGCTGGCCTTCACGAATCTGCGTGGCATCGAGCGAGGCGCGGATCGAATCGAGGGCGGCGCCGGACAGTGCCGGGGTGTCGCCCAGCTTGCCCATGGCGTCAAAGCGGTGGGCGATTTCGCGCAGGCCGACGGCATACAGGCGCGTAATGCTCGAATGACGCAGAAGCGGGTCATCAGCCTGCGCTTCGGCGATGGCCGAACCCGGCGTCAGCATTTCGGCCGAGGACTCGCCAAAGCGCTCGAGGAATTCTGCATTGCCCTTCTTGAGGCGTGACAGGTATTGCGCCTTGCCGACCATGACCACGACGCTGATGACGAACATGATGATCAGGATGCCGATGACGATCCAACCGTCAATCGTCACCGCGCCGAGCAGGATGGAGAAGTAGTTGATGCCTTCGCCGCCCACCTCTTCATCGAAACTGACCATCGGCGATTCTGCCGACTGGCTCACAGCCAGCGCCTTGATGTAGTCAGCCGAGCGCGCCACGCCAGCCAGGCCGATTTCATCGACCTCGCCACGGAACCCATCAGCCAGGACGACATCGCCGGCTAGATCGGTGAGGGCAAGATCTCCATTGCCAGCAGCTGCGCCATCGACAAACAGCGAAACCTTGCCGGCCACGGCGGTCACCGCCAGATGCTGCCAGAGGCCCGGCTTGAGCGCTGTGCCGGCCTTGACCTGGGTGGTGCCCAGGGAAACGACCGGTATGCCGGCGACCAGGCCGATGCTCAGCGAGCCGATACTCATCAGCTTGCCGCCTTCCATTGCCACCGGCTTGACCCAGGTGGTGAAGGTAAAACCGTTAGCCGACGCGATGCGCAGGGACGGCGAGGCCGGCAGGACCAGACGCGAGGCGCCATCGAATTCCAGCGAGCCACCCATCGGCCCGGCCGCTACCGGCTTGCCGGCGGCTTCACGGGCGCTATTGGCATTGCCGGTCGCGTCGCGTCCGACATCCGGGGCGGACAGGTGCAGGGCAAAAATCTGCGCCGCGTCGTAAGTGCCCTTGGCATCGGCAGTAGCCGGTGCATCGGCCTTGCCCCACTCGATCACGAAGCCGGCCGCCTTGGCATTGGCCGCAACGCGCGGCACCTGCACCCAGGCCATGCCCAGTTCGTTGGTCGGGTCGTACTGTTCCAGATGGAACTTGAGCGGCGTCTTGCCATCGGCCGACATGAAGCGCACATCGGAACCATCCGGCTTGGCATCGGCAAAAGTGAAATTACCGCTATGCAGACGCACGGCCACGGGAATCTGGGTGACTTCCTGCTTCAGTTCCGCCCCCGTCGGCGTCGTGTCGAGCGTCACCTTCTGTTTATGCGCCCAGTCTCCCGCATGGGCAAACAACGACACGGAAAGGAGGAGGGCCGTCAGGCCGGAGCGCATTGAGGTCATGGGTTTCATCAGTAATGGTTGGGGAGTCAAAGGAGCTTTTTCTTCTTGCGTTGGTCGTCTGATTCAACAGGCGTCACAGTCTGATTGCCTTGTGTTACCGGCTGTTGAAAGTTGCGCTCAGCGGTGCGTTCTTCCCGTCCGGCCTGTTGCGTATTGCGGGAAGCTGGTGCGGTAACCGGAGCAGCTGGCGCAACAACCCCGGCGGAACTGGCTTCACCGTAACCAAGCAACTCAACGGTCAAGCTGGTAGCGGCGTTGGGATCGGCCGCTCCGGTGTTGTTGAAGCTGTCCGTTTTGGCGACAGGCGTGCTGGCCGGGGTCGCAACGGCCCCACCGAGGCCGCTGGTGTCGGTGGTCTTGGCGCCGGAAACACTGCCTGCAGCAGCAATGTTATTGGCGTTTAGAACGGTCTGAGCGACGATATTGACTCCGCCGGTCGAGCGAACGCCAGCGTCACCTGCGTCGAAGATGCCGCGCGGAGCAATCGGATAGACACTGCTTTCCGGCACATCGGGCCCGGCTCTCAGGGTCGCAATCCCGGAGCCGGAAATCGAGCTCGAGATATCAACCTGGGTATTGCCTTTTTCATCGGTGGTCAGCAAGGGCGGTGGTGCAGACTGCGCCGTTTTCGCCCCCTTTCCGGCATCAATATTGCCGTATTGGGAAACCAGCGTGATACCACCGCCACCCAGCGTGAAGACCCGTCCCTGATTGACCAGGAAGTCGGTTTTAACCAAGGACTGCAAATCACCCCCGCCGATCGTGAAAATACCGAGGTCGGAGGCTTTCTTTGTTTTCAGATAGCCCGGGATGTTGGTCAGGCCCGCATAAACTGACCCGCCTGGCGCAAAGACATTGATCGAGCCACCTCGATCTGTTTTCAGCTGGCTGCCAAAGACGTTGACGTCGCCGCCGGTAATCGATGCAGTCGGGAATAGGCCGGCGATGATGGCATCAAAGACCTCAAGGTTAAAATTTTTGCCTTTATCACTGCTGCTGCCAAGGAATGACAGGTAGTCGGTGTAGGACGTTACAAATGCGATGCGCTTCGGGATCGGCAAGGCCTTGAACAGTTCGACCGCGCGATCCGGCGTGATTTCAGAAGGCAGCGACGGGTCAAGCGAACGCATGTACGCGATGAGTTTCACCTGATCGCCCGTTGGCCAGGTGTCGGTGGTCGTTCCCGTTGATTGCGAGAGTCCGAGAGTGCTTACCTCCGGGGCACGCAGCCAGGCTGAAGTCAGCGTCGGAGAAAGAAAACCCGCCATAAGTTCGGAGGAAGGAATGGTGCGGACATAATTGAAAAACGCGTCATTCAGCAATTCCTTGTTGGCCAGGAAGAAGCCATTCCGCTGGGCGTCCGGGAGTCCATTGAAACGCTGCGTCAGGGTTGTCAGGTTCGTTCCCAATGACGGATAAAGCCGGGTCATATAGGCGATGAAGGCTTGTTGGCCCGTGGCAGGCAAATCCGCCGCACTAAAGTTATTGGCATTGAAGAACAGCGAAATGAATACCGCGTAGTCCGGTCTTGCCCCCGCGACGATATCGATTCCTGCTCCTTGTGCAGGCAGATAGGGGTTGTCCAGATTGCCGCGGGTAACCACGCCGGTGCCATTGCCCAGGTCGAAATTTCTGCCAGCGGTGAAATCAATGCGCCCGGGTCCGGTCACCACGTCACCCACCACGTTCTTGCCGCCAACCTTGGTCGTCGTCACGATGTCCCGACCGGCAGTGACCGTAGTGACATCGGACGTCGATAGCTGCTGAATGGCAAAACCGAAGTCCAGAATATCGCGACCTGCGGATATCTCGGCACGTTTGGGTAGAACGACCGTGGCCGGGAAATAGCCATCACCCCGGAAGTCGATATCGCCGTTGATCGCAATGATGTGAGCCGGATTCGTATCGCTGGCATGCAAGCCGCCCGCCGTGTGGAATGACAAGCCATCGGCGCCGGCTTGCAGGGCATCGACGATGGACTGATCAACCCCCTTGGGGGATAGCGCCGTCGGCATCGTTGCCGGATCGCGATCAATCATGACGATCGGCTGCGTGGTGCCGGTTGGTACGCCATTCGCGTCGCGATTGAACTGGGCGACGATGCTACCCTTGGCGAGCAGGTCAAGCTGCCCGGATGCCGCAGGCGCCAGGCTGAAGCCGTGCTGGAAGGTGATATTTCCGTTCAGGGCCACGGTGCGCAGTGTGCCGGGGTACATCAGATAGAAGCCTAGGAAGCTGTCACCTAGGTCGAGAAGTTCGGTGCCGCCAGCTGCCTTGATCGCATTGGCGTTTTCGCTGAGCAGCACGTTGCCCGAGACGGATGTCAGGGTTACGGCGCTGGTGCTGCCGTAGGTCAAATAGGTGCTGAATTTTTCCGGCAGGGTACCCGGGGTCAGGGTAAACGGGTCGCCGATGTTTCCGGTGACGTTGGTCGCGCTCTGGACAGCCATTGTCGGATTGAAGGCGCTCTCAATCTCCAGATTCTTGCCTGCGCTTACCCGGAACTGCGTATCGCCGCCGGCAAGAACCGGACGCAGCGAAACGAGCGCACCACCGTTTGGCCCGGTACCGGAAACACTCATGTCTTCAACAATGTGGTCGCCGGCAACAATGGATCCGGCAGCGCTGAGCGTGGCACTACCTTTCTGTGCATAAAACACGCCGCCACGGATGTCGCCACCAGCACGGACGAGAAGATCGCCGCCACCCTGTTCAATCAACTGCCCATTGCTTGGAGAGGTTCCAGAGAAATTGGCGTTGGTGGCTACGCTCGCGGAGACATTGGTGACATCACCGGTTTCGGCAATCACCGTAATGTCGCCGCCGCCGAAAGTCGCTATGCCCTGGTTGAAATAATCAGGCCGCGACCACCAGGCGGTGTTTTGCAACTTTCCGCTCTTGCTGTCGAAGAGGATCGCACCGGTTGCATCTTCGTAGCTTCGGCCCTGTCGAAACAGCCAGTTGTTGATCATCTGGTTGGTGACCGGCCCCACGACATTGCGCCCCGCCAGAATGCTGATTGCCCCACCGCCACTCGTGAAGCCGGCGCCGGTCGAGGTCGTGCTGCCATACGCCGCATTGTTGTTGCTCTTGATCGCAGTCGACAAGGCACTGGTTTTGCCGGCGGTATAGAGGCTTGCGCCAACCGTCGGGTTTCCGCTGAAGTTGGCCATGCTGACGAATGAGCCGCCAAGAAGGGTGCCAGTCGTCAGATCCAGGGTGTCGAGCAGGACATCACGCCCGGCGGCGATGTTGATGAAGCCGGTACCCGTACGCACCATGGCAACCGGTAGGTCGGTACCGGTTCCCGAGGTGCGGGCGAAGCTCAGTCGCACATCGCCCGTGTTGAGCAGGGTCGCCTGCGGGTTGGCTGCAGCACTATCGGCACCACCGACCAGGCGGTAGCTCCATGACGATGCGCCTCTGGCCGATGTATCGAGCGACCAATCCGGCATGGCTGCGGTCGCCGCAGTCGCCTTGTCAAAGCCATCGCTGATCGAGCCGTTGATCAGCAGATTTCCGCCGGCGCGAAGTGTCAACATGCCGGGCTGGCCGTTGAATCGCCACGTGTCGAGATTCCAGCCGCGATTCTGCTTGGAGCCGGTAGCCAGGGTTTCGTTGACGGAGACGGTCAAGTCGCCCGTGGAGCGCACTTCCATGCCGGGCATCAGCGCCACCGACTGACTGCCGGCAAACCGACCGAGAATGGTGCTGGCGTTAGCGATGAACGTATTGGCCTCGGTATACATCTTGCCAGTCGCAGCACCGCTCGTATTGGCCACATTGAGGTTGGTGGAGCTATCTGCAGCAGCGCTGATTCTGCTGGCCGTGTAAACCTTGTAGGCCTCAATTCCGATGGAGCGGCTTCCCTGCACTGTCGACGTATCGAAGGCAACAATTGCCACATCATTGTTGGTATTCAGACGAGGCGCCCGCAGCAGCAACGTACCGCCCTGGCCGGCTCCATTGCCGCTGACATCAAGCACAGCACCGGAATTTACGGTGATGCTGGCATCCCCGCTAATGGCCGTCGGCTGGCTACCGTTTGCCGTAGCCGTCCCGATGACGATACTGCCGCCATCACCGGTCGAGCCAGCTGCACTGGTCACCACGGTGCTTGCCGATGCGACCAGGCGGGCGGTGCTGGCGATGACGATATTGCCGCTACCCGTCCCTGCCTGGTCCTCGGCCGCATAAAGCTCGATGCTACCGCCTTTGGGGCCGCGCGCATCAATTTTCCCGGCAATGTTGATGTTGCCGTTATCGACTGCGATGACGCTCTGACGAGCTGTCATTGTTTCGCTATTGGCCAGTGCGACGTCGGCATGACGCACCCGGAAAGCACGCGATTCTGTAAAACCGTTGCTGTCGAGCTTGGCGTTGAGTGCGCCAAAACTCATGGCCGGGTCAAGCTGGTCGACATCCATGGCAAAACGCCCCTGGGCCGGAACGAAACCGTCGATACCGGACCTGGCCGTTCCCTTCATGGTGCCGTTGAGGGTTGCCTGGCCTGTGCCGCTGCCATTAACGGCTTTTACCGAAATCGAGCCGGCATCGGCGCCAACTGAGGAAACGTCGAGGGTCGCGGTGCTGCCCAGCAAAATGCTGCCGGCATCCAGCGCGATGCTGCCGGCGGGTGCATAGGCCACGGTACTACCGAAGACCTGCGACGTACCGGCAGCGCTGATCGTGCCGCGATTTATATCGATCCTGTCGGAGGCAGTCAGTTTGACCTTGCCTGAATTGGCGACAATTGTCGCGTCGGAAACAATGTCATTGCCGACAAACGACAGGCTGCCGCCCGATTCCGGTGCGGCCAGCGTACCCACGACGCTGTGACCCTGGTTCAAGTGCAGCGCTCCGGCAGCGGTCAAGGCTGCATCTGCACCGCCGCGTGCGGTTATCCGTCCGGCTGCGACAACTAGGTTTGCATCAGTACTCAATGCGCCACCCTTTCCGGCTGCCCGGACATCGTTGCTGGCGCTGAGTGTCGCCGTAGTGAAACCGTGCAGAGCAAAGGCACCGTTGCCGATCTCGATATCCCTGGCATTGAATGTCACGCTGCCGCCGTTAGCGCCGGTCGTCGCATCGACTCCGGCATTGTCGAAGCGGATGGTTTGCGCTGTGAATGTGGCTTGTGTGGGGTGGCCGCCGGCCATAGCACGCATGCCGGCACCCATAAAGCTCAGATTTTGGGTTGCGCTGTTGCCCAGATTGACCGTGCCGTAAACATCGATGGTGCTGTAGCTGGTGAAACTCAGGCTGGAGAGATTGTTCAGCGCAGACAGCGCCGCATCGTCAAATCTCAGGCCCGAGACATCGCCCGGAGCCCCGGACCCGAAGCTGATACGGTTGGCGCCCAGGCCAAGGGCGGTACCGTTGCCCAGAGCGAGCGGCCCGCCAACCAGCGTCGACTTGGTGGCATCGAGCATGACCGAGCCGGTAGCGGCCAGTTTCGCTCCGGCCTCGACCTCAAGCGTTCCCTTCGCACCGGCCGGCGCAGAAATAGAACCATCCGCAGCGATTTGGCTACGCTGGGCTGTTATCTGGGCGCCGGTGCTGACCCGCAACAAGGCACCGTCGGCACCGGTGGTCGGTGACGACTTGTCGGAAATTGCCAGCGCGCGCGGCGTGTGACTCAGTGTTCCCTGAGCAACCAATGAGCTGCCGGATTTCATCTTAATGGTGCCGTTTGCCGCCAGAATGATTTCCGGACCGGTGAGTGCGGTCGCTTCACTGTTCGCGACAATGATCTTGTCCGCTCCGACCACCAGTTGATCGACGGCGCCACTGGCGGTGCGCACACCGCCCAGCAACAGGCTGTCGGCCCCCAAGGCTGTCAGGTCACCGACGGCCAGCTTAAGTGCGCCGGCGCCCGATTCGCCCGGCAAGGCGGACGCACGGTCGGAAACGATCGCGATCTCGGGAGCCGAAATGTCGGCAATCCCGCTGCTGCCGCCGGCGGCAGCCGCCAGACGAACCACGCCGTCAAGATTGAGCGACTGGGATACGTCGAACACGACGTGGCCACCACTCACGGGAGATGTGGCAAGGGAGGAGAGGAATTTGTTGGCCGAATAGTCGGCAAATTCGGACTGCGTGCGTACCTGTGCTGCCGATGTCAGCAGGAAGCCGGACCAGCGGTTATCCCTACCGCCACCCAGCGTCGCCCGGTAGCCGGCAACCATCCAGCTGCCGTCAACTTTCTGATTATTGCCACGACTGACCATGTCGGTGGTACCGGCGACAGCCGAAACCGTAAAGGCACCCGGCATCAGTGCATAGTGGCCCGGCAACAGGGTGTAATAGCCAGCGGCGAGACCGCTGACGCCAGACAGGTAGACGCTGTCACCCGGCTTCAGACCACCGTCCTGGGCATACTGATAGTCGCGCGGCGCGACCGGGATGCTGTAACCCGGCAAGATGGCGAAGACGTTGGCCGAGGCACTGCCTGTTGCCTTGGCCAGGACATCTCGTGACCCACCAGGGCCCGGCGTGAACTCGTAAGCATAGAGATCGCCACCACCAGATAGATCAAGGATCGCCCCGCTACCAAAATTGACCGATCGGCCCCGCGATACGATGCGTTTGTCCGGCAGTGCGTAGTAGTTGGTGGCATTGACGTTGTTCAGATCAACGGCATTTCCGTTGCCAAAGTCGTACAGCCAGTCCCGGCCGTTCTGCACGAAACCCAGGGGGATGGTACCGGTGGCGTTGACTGAGGTCTGGCTTGCCGCACCATAGCTGAGGGTATCGACTGCATCGAAAACGATCGAGCCCAACGGTGCGCGAACCACGCCATTCTGCGTAATGTTCTGCGCCGTGACCGTCAGGCTGCCGCCTGCTGTCAGCGGCTGCGTCGCGGCATTACCGTTGCTCGCAAATGAAATTTCATTGCCGCTTCCCGTCGTTGCAAGCTCGAATTGGCTAAGCGATGTCGGATAGACCTGGGCCGACGTTAAGTCCATCTTCCCGGTCACCGAAAAACGGCCGGTAGACTCGATCAGGGGCTGAGAGGTCGGCGGCGTCGCATTCAGATCGGCTGCAACCTGCCCGACCAGACGGACATCACCCGTGGCATAGATTGATGCAGCATCGAAACCCTGCAGGGCGCTGTAGCCAATCAGGTCCACCGTGCCTGCATCGGCTACCAGCGAAACGCCACCAACCGTCGAAGCAGAGGATGCCGGGGCTGTCTGATAACGCCAATCGGCACTACCCAGTTGGACATAGGGTGCAGTGAGGGTCAACGAACTGTTGGCCAGAGCCCCGGGCGCAGCAGCAATGGCGGGGGCGTCAACGGTCAGGCCGGCGCGCGCACGGAGTGCCAGACTGCCTCTGCCGAGATCAAAACTCACGACGTTCTGGCTCTTCAGCTTGATCCAGTCGAAGCCGCCCCGATTGAGGCTGCTGGCCAATACGAAGCCCTGCCCTTCCCAGCCGGACAGGGGCGTATCGGCAGCAGGAAGAGTCGGAATGTTTCGGTTGTCGGCCGTCACCTGAAGATTTCGGGCCGCCGCAGGATAACCGGCCGGATCCAGGTTGCCCGGCTTCCATTCCCGGTCGAGCACAATAGACAGACTACCGCCGGCCGCCGTGGTATTGCCACCTGCCGCGGCAAGCGTGCCCTCCAGGACAAGACCCTGGCTTGCCCGAATGTCAATGCTGCCGCCGGCACTGGCGACAAGATTCGACTGCTGTCCACCGCGTGATGCCGATCCAACTGGCAGTTGCATCGTTGCCGTGGTACCCGAAACATCCAGTCGGGCCCCTGCTTCGACCACGACATAGCCGGGTGCGGCAACCAGATTGCCACTGTCGAAACGCCCGATCTGAATAGTGCCGCCACCCAGGAGACTACCCTGGGTCAGAGCGGTTCCGTCCCGCCACAGACGGCTGGCCGTACCGCTGGCATCGAGAACCGCCTGCGAGCCGATCCAAATGCTGCGTTCCGGACGATAGGGAAGACCGCTGTTGATGGCCGGGGTCAGCGTCAGGTTGATCGTGCCGCCATGCGCTTCGATGGTGCCGTCCACCGTGATCTGGCGACCAGCGGCGAGGCTGACCGTGGCACCCGGATCAGTGACGATGCTGGCACCCGCCTCGACGTCGATTTTTCCCATGCCGTCGAGAAGTTGCGGCAGGGCCGACAAGCGCAGGCTGCTGGCGCCACGTGAACCAAGCACCGATCCCAGCGGCAGTGTGGCGATGCTGAAGGCATCGCTCATCTTTCCGCTGGCAACGTTTGCCGTGAGGCGGTTGGACATCCAGTTATCCACGCGTGGCGCTATCGTTGCGCCCGACGCCACGGTGATATTGCGGGCGGCGCGGATGTCGTAGGTGGCAAAGCCGCCCTTCTGGAAAAAGCTGCTGGACAGCCCCAGATCATTGACATCGGTAGGCGTGCCGCCGAGCGTGAAGCCACGACCCGACAGCGTGAGCGTGCCACCGGCATTCAGGCCATAGGCGCTGAATGAAAGGTCGGAACCCAGTGACAATAGGGAAAATGCCGGATCGGTCGATGCGCTGATCGATATGCTGCCACCGGTCCCTGCCGAAATCTTTCCGGTGCTATTCATCCAGGCGCCGCCCGAGGCGTCGAAAGAAGCGCCACTGCCGACCACCATGCTCGGCCCGCTCAAACTGATGCTACCGCCGCTATTGACCAGCGGACTGATCGGGTTGCCCTGAGCGTCCACTTCCGCCGCCGAAAGAACGCGATCGTTGGTCCATTTGCCCGCAACATCGAGCCGCACGCCCGGATCGACCGTGACCTGCGATTGCGAACCCACAGAAATCTTGCCGCCGGGCGCGGAGATGGGGGCACTGATTTCGGTCGTTCCGGCTGAAATCAGTGTCAATGAGCCGCCTGCCGGTAATTTAACCGGGGCGTTGACCGTAATGTCGCCACCACCATAGACGCTCAGACGCGAAAATCCGGCGTCGGTCAGCGTGGTCGGATCAATCACCAGGCCCGAGTTCGCGCTGCCGATGGTGACCTTGTTTTGATAGACGAAATCGGGCGACTGGCTAAGATCCACCTGATTTCCTATAACCAGTGCGCCGCCCAACGGCCGCCCCGCCGACGAGATATCCCGCTGTTTCGGGCCGGGTGAGGCCGTGCCGCTCAGGGTACCGACGAGGGACAGCGTCGGGGCGACGACAGTGATGGTGCCGGCGCTATAACCCTGGGTGTAGCCCGCCTCAAAAGTTCGCGGATCGGGCAGCCCGGTGACCGGATCGGGCGCAGGCGTAACTACGCCGTCATAGATCCGGTCCGGCGTTGCACTGTTGATATCGAAATAGCGACCAAGCGAGCTCAATTGCGAGGTAACCACATTGCCACCGAGATAGCTGACGATACCGCCTGAAACATTTATCTTCGAATCGGCATTCAAGACGATGGCATCATCGGCCTGTAATTTTACCGTGCCGCCAGTTGCTGACCGTTCGCCCACACCATGTTCGACGAGATCGAGCCAACCCTGGATATTGGCGATCTTGAGGTTGCCCTTGCGCGCATCAACACTGACCGTCTGGCCGCGCAGGATGGAGTTTCTCAATAGCGGGTCATCGGCGAATTCAGTTCCGCGCAGATCGACCTTGATGACATTACTTTCCATCGCCAGCTTGGTGCTGGTCGTACCCGAGACATCAATGAGCGCACCGGAATCGAGTGCGATGCTGGCGCCGCTGCCCGGGGTGGACGTGACGCCCCGGGTTTCCGCGCTCACGCTGGCGCTGACATTGACCTCGCCAGCGGGGGCGACAATCTTCGCATTGCTGAGCAGATGCACGCTCTTGCCTGAGAGATCGACCAGCGAGGGATTGAAGGAACTGCCGGAAGTGGTTGTCGGATCTTCCAAAGTCGGCAGGATCTGGGTCGTACTGTTGGAACCGAGTACCAGTGTGCCGCCATGGTTAGGCGGCGTCGGGGCGGTAATGCTGCCCTGCGTCGCACCGTCGCGGGCATGCAGGTAGATCGAGCCATTGACATTGACCGAAGTGGTTGCCGACACCATGCCCATCTGGTTGACGGCAAGGCCAACCAGCGTGGCGTTGCCGGTACCCACCGAAATTTTGCCGAAAACATCGTTAACCACCGAACTGCCCGCTGCCGGAATGGCCTGATTGCCGTTGGCGCTATTGACCGCGTCATTGTTGACCTCGATCAGCAGGCCCCGCATGCGGATGTCGCTGGGGCTGGCCAGATAGACCGATTGCCCGGCAGCCAGGGCGACCTGGCCATCCGGCGCGGAAAGCTGGCCGTTGTTGACGATGCTCGGTGCAACGAGCAGGATTTTCCCGCCGGTCCCGGCCGTCATGCTGGCCTGACCAGTGCCATCGCCTTCGACGGTAATCGCACCGGGCCGGCCGACCAGCGAAACCACGCCATTGGCATCGGTCTTCGTGGCATCCGGATCGGCAATGAATACCGGAGAAATGTTCGGAGCCAGCAAACCCTCGAGAAAACGCCTGTCGTCGATCTTAAGTGTAGTCGCCACTAGGGAATTGACATCCACCCGGGAGTTTTTGCCGAACACAATGCCATTGGGGTTGTAAATGTAAATCTGGCCCACCCCCTGAAGCATGCCGTCGATGGCGGTCTGGTTGTCGAAGGCGCCGCCACTGACCTTGTTGAGCAGCACCGATGATGTTCCCGGCTGAATGATCGTAACCTTGTAACCTGGGGCAATATCAAAACTATCCCAGCGCAGGATGCCTGCTGCATCGGTCTGGGTGATGGTCGCGGTTGTGCCATTGACCTGATAGGGATTGAAGCTGCCGGCGACAATCTGCGGCTGGCGAATGGTGGAGCTGCCGGAAACAAGGTTCTGGCTGACCGGACCACTTGGTAAGGGAATCTTGCCGGTCCAGTTACGGGCACTCTGCGCTATGGCCGGATTGCAGACCAGCAGACCGGCGGCAGCGACCACGGCGCAACCATCAAAGCAGCGCTGGATCGCGTCGGCGATAACGGATTTGCGGTAATCGCTCAGAAAATTGCGACGAAAAGTCGATTTACGCAGGGTCATTTTCAGAAATTCCACAAGAGGCGGGAATGAACCCGCAGGTCGCCGGAACGGGTCATATCGGCGTTATCCAGGGCACGTGCCAGGTCGAGATCAAAGCTCAGACCGTGTTTGCCGGCCAGCCGCAACCCAATGCCGGCGCCCCGCAAGAGTTGCGTCGAGGGCTGCGGATAGACCGGCTGCATGGTCCACAGCTTGGCCCCCTCGTAAAAGGCTAGGCCACTCAGCCACAGCGGTTCGCCCGCCTTCATGAGGTTGACCTTTGGGGTGCGCATTTCAAATGCCAGGCGCACGGCCCGGTCGCCCACGCGTTCGCTTTCCTGATAGCCGCGCACACTCTCGGCGCCACCGGCAGAGAACTGCTCGTTGCTGACCAGCGGACCGGAGGCAAACTGAAGGTCGAGCTTGCCGGCCAGCGACCAGCGGCCGATTGATTCGGTGTGCAGAAGTCCGCCACGCAGAGCAAGAAAATCGGCGCTGGCGCCCTGCCGCTTGCCGGCGAACTCTGCTTCGTTGTTGCCGAGAAGCCCACGCATGCCCAGCGTGGCCGTAGCATCGAACGATGTGGTGCTGGCGTTGCCCAGCCAATTGCTGTTGTAGGCGGCAACCAGAGGCACGTAGGTGATCGGGGTTGGCAGTTCGGACGAACCGGCGACCACCACCGTTTGCTTGACGTCCTTGTAATCGAGGCCGAGGCTCAGGGAATGGGTGAAGTTTTCCAGACCGGGCAGCGCCATGGCATAGCGGGTGCCGTAAATATTCGAATTGCCCAGCATTCCCAGCCCGGGCGACCCGGCCAGCGAGGCAAACTTGCTGCGCGAGATGACGGCGTACATGACCAGCGCATTACCCCGGTCATCGGTCGGCATGACATAGGTTCCGGCTACCATCCGAACTTCATCGGTCTTTTCCGGCGAACTCTGGAAATTCAGGCTGGCGCTGTGACCCAGTTGCCAGAGATTGTCATAGCGCAAACTACCGGACAGGCGGGTTGGCGTCGTGTTGGGACTTTGCCGGTTGTTGAGTTCCAGGCTCCCGTGGACGGGCAGGTCGTCATCGACTTCGATCTGGACTTCGACCAGCCCCGGAGAACGACCCGCCTTGAGCACCGGTGTCGCCTTGAGGTCGGCGCTGCGATTGAGCGCTTCCAGTTGGCGCTGGACTTCTGGAAAGTAGGGAATCTTGCCTGCGGCGAGTTCCGGCAACTGTTGCTTTATCCGGCTTGAACTGTGGAATTCGGCATTCTTGATGCGCAGCCTTTCGATCTGCCCTTCAATGACTCTCAGTCGCACATTGCCGTCATCGACCTTCTGTTCGGGAATCGAGACCAGGACCGTCAGATAGCCGGCCTTGTGATAGGCAGCCTCAAGGGCGCCACGGGCAGCTTCGACATCCTGCAGGGTCTTGCCTTCACCGAGAAAGGGGGTGATTGCCTGTTCGATATCGACATCGCTCAGACGGGTATTGCCTTCAACGTCGTACTCGAGAATATCAAAGCGGGGTATGGCCGGGTCCGCGTCGATGGCCTGGGCGGATGGTCCAAATTGCAGGGCCATCAGGCACAGCGCGATGCGGCTCAGAACGCCGACAGGCGATGATGAAAAACGAGCGGACAGATTCATGGCTTGCAATTTTTGCGATTGTTTGTTACCGGGCATACAGACCGGGGTTCAGAAAAACAATAAACACGGCCCCCTTTGCAGAGGGTCGTGTTTCAGGACAACAGGCGGCGCCGATGCGCCGCCTCAAGTCAAATTACTGCCACACGGAGCAGTTGTTGCCGCCCTTGGTGTAACGAGCCGTCTTGGTTGCGTCAGCGGTACCGGCCAGGTAGGCAATACCGGTCAGGTTCGACAGGTTGGCCTTGGCGATGTCGTCGGCGATGGCACGGGCAACCTTGCCGGCGCCGGTCGTCAGGCTGGTGGTGGACTTGACGTAGGCAGCCATTTCGGTGGCGAACTTGTAGGAGCCGTTCAGCAGGTTGGCACGATGCAGGCTGTCATAAGCGCCGTTAGCTTTGTAGTTCGGGCTCACGCCGTCAAGCTTGACGAAGTAGAAGGGCTTGGTAAGGGCCGTATCAACAGCATCCTTCTCGCCGAGGGAGACAACACCAATACCATAGCCGGTCATGGCCGACGTGCCGGTTGCAGAACCCGACCAGACGCAGACTTCAGCCTTGCCGGTAGAAACGTTGGCGGCGTCGACCACGTTGTAGGTCGGGGCATTGGAGTCGGCGTTGGTAACGACGGGAATAGCACCCAAATGGCCTTCCAGACCGCAAACATTGTTCAGGAAGAATATGTTGGAGGCAGCCTGGGTGCCGGACAGGTCGTCACGACGGCACAGGGTAATGTCGTTGGCGGCAACACCGAAGGCGTCGGAAGAGTTGAACTGGCCGCCGCTAGTCACGAAGGAGGCGTAGTCAGCAGAGCGGACGCTCGGCTGGCAGGCGCCATTGCCGGTGCCGACCACGAGCGTGGAGGCGGTGGCGGAAGCACAGGTAGCCGGCAGCAGGCCGTCAGCGATGTTCTTGGTGATCAGCGCGTCGTACAGATTGCCATTGACGATGACGCCAAAGCCTTCAATACCGGTGGAAGCAGAGGTGGAGGCAGCCTTGAGGGCAGAACCGGCGCTCAGCAGGCCAGGCGCAAATTCGTTGGCATAGACGTCAGACAGGGCCACGTCAGCTTCGCGGGCAGCGTTCGGGCCGGTACAGGTGATCTGCTCGGCAGCCGTGTGCGGTGCTGCAACAGCGGACTTGGCGCCGCAACCGGTCATATTGCCGGAGGCCATGACGACAGCTTCGGCTTCCGGCGAACCGGCGGAGATGACCTGGTTGAGGCCAGCGGCCGAACCATTGGTGCTGTTGTAGATGACCAGCATCGTGCCGCCGCCGTAGGCAGCCTTGGCATCGCCGAGCCAGCCCACCGCACCGTTGGCGCCGTTGATGAACAGAACGCCGTGGCTGGTGGTGTCGAAAACGGTGGTCGGGACAGCAGCGTACAGGGCGTTCTTCTGGGCCGAGGCGCCAGCGATGTAAACGGTTTGGGCAGCGACGGTGGTCGCCGGATCGTAGGTGGCGGCAAAGGCGGAAGCGCAACCAAGGGCGGCGCAGGCAGCAGCGAGGAATTTGACTTTCATGGGAGACTCCTGAATGGGATGAATATCTGGGTACGGTAATGAGTCATGAAGCCCGGCGATCAGGGTGTACCCGAAACTCAGGCACACCCTGCATCCCGGACTGGCCTGGATTTAGGCCTTGCGACGGCGGGCAACAGCACCCAGCATGAGCAGGCCGGCGGCCAGCATGCTGTAGGTTTCGGGTTCCGGCACGGCAGCAACGGCAACAGTCGTACCGTCGAAGGTGATGCCCGAAGCAACCAGGGTGCCGCCAGCGGCGCTGGTAGCAGCAGTCACGGTGTAGAAATCAGCAGCGGTACCAACGACGTTGTCGGTCGTCCAGCCAGCAGCGTTGCCGCCCCAGCTATTCTTCATGCCATTGGTGAAATTACCAGCATTGGCAGCATTGGTGTAGGCAGAAGTACCAGCACCAGTCAGAGCGGTCAGTGCGAAGAAGTTATTCAGGACAACACGGCCACCGGACATTTTGGTAGAGGTTTCGCTGCCGATGAGCGTACCAGCGGTAACGGTGGTACCCCACAGGCTGGATGCAGCATTGTTACCTTGGTTATAAACGATACCCCAGGTGGTATTGGCCAGCGAACCACCTTCGGCAGCCAGGTAGGCGTTGAAAGCAGAACCCGTGATGTTCTGGTTCAGGGTGGTCAGACCGGAGACAGCGCCCAGGTCAAAGGCAAAAGAATTGCCCGCAGCCTGGTCGATGGCGAAGAAGATCACATCAGAGGTAGCAGCGGCTGAGGCCGGAGCTGCAAGGGTAGCAGAAGCTTGACCAGCAACAGCAGCCAAGGCGACGGCGGCAACGAGTGCCTTGAACTTGAATTTCATAATAAAACTCCAATAAGGTCGAATTGAACGTGAACCGGCGTACCGGTAGAGTCCGTAAAACCTTAGGACACGGCTAACTGCCTTCTCGCGCTGCCTGATTTTTCCAGCAGGTCTGGCCTGAGAGGTGGCTACCGCTACTCCCGACTACTTTTCACAGATGCGCTTACTTTAGTAACAGTCTGTGACAGCGCTACATACCCGGAAACGGCCATTAATAGTCCGTACGGACTAGGCATCGAAAAAAGCCCTCTGGACATGGCCACGCAAGGCGCGTGACCGGCCGTCAGTCCTTGTTCTCGAGACGCCGTGCGGCGAAAATCGCCTGTCCGCGCGACACGGCATCGGCCCGATTCTGCACATCGAGCTTGCGAAATATCTTGTTAACGTGGGTTTTGACGGTGATCGGACTGATCGCCAGTGCCACGCCGATTTCTCGATTGCTCTTGTTGCCGGCCATCCAGCCGAGAATTTCGATTTCCCGCTCGGTCAGGGAGACATGGCCATGCATTTCGTGCGTGTGAATTACCCGCGACAGCACCATTTTCAGGTGCGACGAGAGCAACTTGAAAAGATGCGGACTGCGTTGCAGGTGCTCGGTCGGGACATTGAACAAAATGAAGAAATAGGCCGCCCCGGACATGAACCGGGTGCGATGAACCACGGCGTTGGTCAGCTGGCTCGATTCCGGGTGCCGGTTCTGGTGATATGCCTTGAGCAGGGATTCGAACAAGGTGGTATCGACGGCGTAGGACATGCGCGCCTTGGTCCGAAACAGGCGGATCAGGCGCATGGCCAGTCCTTGTGAGGGATCGCAGAGAAAATCAATGAGTTCGGCGTCGACCAGGCGGTGGTGCAGGAACTCGACGAGGCTGACCTTGCCGTGATCGCCGACCTCGATGCAGACGAGGCTGTCGTGGGGCAGTAATTGAAAGAATGGCCCGGCCATCCAGGCTTGAAACTGACTGCGCTTGTGAACATCAATGGCCGTTTCAATGGCATGCAGGAGACCGCCCTGTTCAATCTCGCTAAGCCTGGTTATGTCATTCATCGGTTTGACCGTTTGGATGGCACGCACATTCGAGGATTTCATTTCATTTGCCAGTCAGGACAATTGCATGCCATGGTTGCCGGGGCGCGCGACTTGAACGGTGCGCCCCTCAGGCGCTTTCCGTAGTACCCAGGTCAACCAGGCGATATTCCTTGGCTTTTGCGGCGGCCGCAGTGCGGTTGTTGGCATTGAGCTTGCGGAGAATTTTCTGCACATGGTTTTTCACGGTCAGCGGGCTGATGTCGAGGCGCTGGCCGATCTCGTGGTTGGTCCGGCCTTCATGCAACAGTTGCAGAACCTCGATTTCGCGCGAGCTGAGCAATGCTTTCGGCGAGGTCAGAAGCCCCGCGTCATTACCGGCTTCGCTTTCAACGACGCGAATCAGTGCCATGCGCAGGTATGGCACGAAGACTTCGAGCATGTAGCGCAAGCGGGGCGAGACCGGCTCGGGCACGCGCAGAAAGGCAAAATAGGCACCCTCCGTTCCGGAAAAGTCATAGGCGCCGTGTCCGGCAATGCAACTCACGTCGTGCCGGTGCAGTTCCGGCATCAGCGAGGGGTGCGCCGCACCTGCAGCCGCACTGGTCTGAATGATGGCGGGGGTGCAGCCAAGGCGCTGCCACTCGTTGATCAGCTTGGAAAGCAGTCCTTCGGTCGGATGTCCGATATCGTCGATGAAACCGCGGTCAACTTCCTGGCTGGAAAATGCCTCGATCTTGTAACGACCTCCGGAAAGGTCGCCAAAGGCACAGACCAGCGTATCGTGCGGCAGAATGCTCTGCAAGCCGCCCTGCACCCAGAGAAAAAACTGGTGGCGGCGATACACCTTCAACGACGTGTCAATTGCGTATAGCAGGCGTTCGGCATCAACGCTGTCCAGGGTTACAAGATCGTTCACTGATTTCTTTTCCGATTCCCGCTCTTCGTCACCCCAGGGGGCGTGAGAACTATGAACTGCCTTTGATCCATCCCTCGCACACAATCCCGAAACAATCCGGAAAACCCGTGCGGGTCGATGAATTACCGATGGCGATAGACCATCACCCATGCCATGGGGACGGGACATGCGCCGAGGCGTTGATTATGGGAAACAGAGATTTCGTAAGTGTGACCTAAACGTGTCCGTTCATCGATCAACAATAGTCCGATCGGACCATTGCGATCACCCACCGGCCAGACAGGCATCGCGACTGGCCTGGGCACCCGCCATGCAGGCCGAATTACCCGAAGCGCGACGACACTCGCGCATGGCATTGCCATAAGCGATCACGCATTGCAGGACACGATACGCATTACTCTGCTGACCATCGGCAGTTTGCTGTGCCGGTTTATCAGGCGTGACCGGTGTTGGATCAGGCGGGAACTCGACAATTGGCGACAGTGGTGACGATTGCTGTGAGGATGGCGATTCATCGGCGGGCGACACAGCAGGCGTCGGACCCGCTGCTGACGGATTACCGACAGGTCCATTAATGGCCGCCGCAGGCTTGGCGGTGTCCTGCTGGATCGGGGAAAATTTCCAGTCGGCGTAGCTGTTTGCCTTGGCAAAAGACTCGTAGCCTTTCCCAAACTTTGCCGTTTTCAGGGGCTTTTCCAGCGACCGACTATAGACGCCGATGATCCTTCCGCCTTCCTGGATCAGCTCCCATTCCTTGCTGCCGGTCATCGGATCGATGTATATCCGGCGCAAATGGCGCAGGGGTGGCGTATGGCGGTGATCTGCCAGCAAATCCTCCAATTGGATGGGGTATTGCCCTCCCCCGCCGACCGTTCCGGTTGCTCCGGGATTGGCCTGCAGTGGCGGCGTTGCCTTGGCGTAGGCTTCGATAGCGTTCCTGATCTCGTTGCCGGCAAACAGAAGTTCCGCTTCCTTGTCCCGCTTCGACTCCATCCACGCCGTCTGCGTCGAGGCGACCAGCATGATGCCTCCGAGGGCAACCATGAACAGTGTGAACAGATAGCTGAAGCCGCCTTGCCGGCCTTTCATTGTGACGCCCCCGGCTTCACCATTCGGCGAACGGGGTGCCGCTGCGGCTCTCGCCCGGCGCCCCGCTGTGCAGGTCGTAGACCGAACCCTTGGTCTTGCTTGAAGGCGGCGGCACGATCTCCCAGGTGCTTGTGCTGTCGGTCACCGGATCGATGGGCAGACTGCGCAGGTAGCGGCGCTCGACAAGTTCATCGAGGCTGTCGGGATAGCGCCCCTGATCACTATGGAATTTGTCGATGGCATCGCGCACGACAAAGAGCGTTTCATGCAGTGCCGACTCCTGGGCACGGTGCAGATGCTGGAAATATTTCGGCGATGAAATAGCCAGCAAGGTAGCAATGATGGCCATCACCACCATCAGCTCGATGAGTGTGAATCCGTTCTTTTTCATGCGTTACCAGTCACGATAGGGAACGCCGTTGATCCCCGTGGAGTCGGAGAGCGAGTACACATCGAAAATATCGTCACCTTCGGTCGGCATCTCGGGCGAACTGGCGTAGCTGCGCTTGCCCCAGGTTTGGGCTGCGGGCACGGTGGCATCGGGAAAGGTCGGATCGCGCGGCAGGCGGCGAAGAAAGTAAATCTTGGTCAGCGTCGGGGTCTGAATGTCGCCGATTCCGGCTGTCAGGTCTTCGAGGCGCGGTGGATAGCCGCTACCACCGGCCCGCTTGGCGATATGTCCCGAATCGACGGCCGCTTTGTAAGCATCCAGCCCGACCCGAACTTCCCGCAGCGAGCGCCGCAGTTCCTGCTCCTTGGCCCGCTTGCTGTTGAGTTCGGCGAGCGGCACTGCCGCGACGGCGAGAATGCCGACAACGGCAGCCACCACCGCCAGTTCGATCAGCGTGAAGCCGCGCGCCTTACGCACCCTGCACCCTAACCTATTTACCGGCCGCCGGGGCCGGAACAGCCTCGACGGATGGTGGCGCAACCTGCTGCACTTCAGCCAGTGGCGCATCGGCGACTGCCGGTTCAACAGCCAGAATCTCGTTCTGACGGCTCGCTCCGCCCGACGAAATGCCGCGCAGCCCCCCTGCCCTGATCGTGAACGGAGCCACGCCGACCGCCATTTCGGTTCCCGAAACAATGGCTGGTGCCGAGGCTTCCGGCCGCACCACATTGCGGATGACCCGCGGCGTGATGAGCAGGACGATTTCCGTCTTGTTCTTACTATCGCTCTGACTTGAAAACAGGCGGCCGACAACCGGCATGTCGCCCAGTCCCGGTATGCGATTGGCGCTGGAGCGCTCTTCATCGTTGATTAGTCCCGCCAGAATCTGGGTTTCGCCATCGCGCAGACGAAGCACCGTGTTGGCCGAGCGCGTGCCGATCTGGTAGGCCAGCGAGTTGCTCGGCCCAGCCACCTCCTTGACGATGCTGCTGACTTCCAGACCAACCTTCATTTCGACGTTTTCGTCGAGATGGACGGTCGGCTCGACTTCCAGCTTGAGACCGACATCGAGGTAGGACACCGAGGCGGCAACGCCGACGTTGGCCGTCGAGGTCGTGGTAAATACCGGCAGCTTATCGCCAATGTGTATCTTGGCCTTTTCGCGATTGATGACCCGAATGCGCGGATTGGCCAGCAACCGGCTGTCGCCGTCCTGTTTCTTGAGGTTGAGCGTAATGCCGGGGTTGAGGACGAATGAAGTCAGGCCCGTCGCCCGCGCCAGATCGATATTGCCTGGAGCCAGCGCGCCACCAAAAGCGGTCGAATTGACTAAAAGGGTACCGTTGGACGAGGCAGTCGTACTATCCGGGGTCAGCTTGCCGTAACTGACGTGATCGGGAAACTGCAGGCCAAGGTTGAGCAGGCGATTGCGCGACACTTCGAGCACCTCGACTTCGAGCATCACTTCAGGCAACGCCAGATCGAGCGATTCGATCAGTTTCTCGGCGAGCTTGATGGCATCCGGCGTGTCCTTGACGATGAGCAGGTTGAGCTTTTCGTCGATGAAGACATCCTTGCTCTTGATCATGCTCTTGATCAGCGCCTGGGCCTGCTTGACGTCGGCATTGGCGAGGTAGAAGGTCTTGACGACGGTTTCCTGATATTCCTTGAGTTTGGCGGGAATATTGGGATAGATCAGCACCGAGTTGTCATTGAGGAGCTTGCGGTCGAGCTGGTTAGTTACGAGGATCAGGCGCAGAGCATCCTCAATACTGACATTACGCACAAATAGGGTGATCTTGACGTCGGCCTTGACATCCTTGTCGAGGACGAAATTGAGGCCGGCCGTTCGCGACATTACCTCGAAGGCGGCGCGCAGGGGCGTGTCGCGGAATTCCAGGGTAATCGGCTTGGCAAACGGACCGTTGATTCCCTGGGCAGTCGACCGCGCATTCGCCTCATCGTCGCGGATGCGCTTCAGACTGGCCCTCGCTTCGCTCTGATTCGGGTCTTCCGTCAGCACGATGCGCAGCAGATTTTCTGCCGCCACCGAATCGCTTTTCTTCAACAAGGTTTCGGCATCCCGGACGACACCCTGACGACGGCGCGCCGCTGAAATTTCGGCCAGCCCACCATTGGCCCGCACGTTGTCGGAATCGGTCTTCAAGACCTGACGAAACAGGGTCTCGGCCTCGTCCAGCCTGCCCGCAGCACGGGTGCTTTCGGCCACGCTGAGCTGACGCCCGGAGAGGATCTCGCGCTGACGGTAATACTGGCTACGCACTTCCGGATCATCTGGCTTGTCGCGCAAGGCTTTGGCCAACAGTTCGACGCCCTGCTCTTGCTTGCCTTCGGCCAGCAGGCGACGCCCTTCGTCAAAGGCCGGGTTGCTGCTGCATGCCGCTAGCAGCGTACTGACCAGCAGCGCCAGCAGTAGCGGCCTGTATTGTTTGGCAATCACTGATTTCTTCCTGTACTCAATTGCTGCTTCTCGTTGAGAGGCAAATAGGTAAATGCGACCGACTGCGGCGAAATGCCGTCGACCCGATAGGTGTTGTCGATGACATCGCCTTCTTTGACGAGGATCTGACGCATCTGCTGGGCGAGAAAGACGGTGACCTTCCCATCGTCGAGCAATGAGCCGCGATACTGGAAAGGCAATGGCGGCGCCACCGGTTTCGGCGGCGGCGGTGCGGGTAGTGGCGGAGGAAGCCAGCTCTGGCGCGGAAACAGACTGACCGGGCCTACTGCGGCCGGCTTCTCCGGTGAGGCCACATCCGCCGCCCAGACCGGCAGACTCACGACAATCATCGCCAGCAGGAGTAAGCAGCGGCTCATGGTTGCCGCACCAGCAAACCGAGACTAACGCGAGCCTCCAGCATGTCGTTGCCGATATCATCCCGGCGCAGCGAAAACTCCTCGACCATCAACCCGGGTTGGGCTTCGATAGCCTCGTCGAGCCAGCGCCGGAGCTGGAGATAATCGCCCTTGGCGGGAAACGCTATGCGATAGTGCAAGAGGCGGGTATCCGGTTCGGGCTGCAGTTTGTAGTCGCCCTGCTCGAGACGAACACCACTGTTCCGGGCGGCCGTATGAACACCGGCGATAACCGAATCAATGGCGTTAACATCCACCAGTTCGGACACCAGAAGCCCCCGGATTTCGCTCTGCGAACTAGCGGCGACAAGCTTTTTCCGCAGGCTGGAGCGGCTCTGCTGCAGTTTTTCGATGCGTGCATCGAGATCATCGACGACCATCAGTTCGAGCGCCACGGCGCCGGCCGCCAGCGCCAGGCCGAGCAGCGCCGGCCAGCCCATGGCGAGGCCATGGAAACGCACGCGCGGCCAGAGCAAGGCCAGGGAATTGCCCGGCTTCATGTCGTCGCCTTCCAGACGAGTACGAAGGTCAGGCCAAGTGCTTCGACACCCGACGATTTCTTGGTTTCGTGCCCGGTCAGAACGACATCGTCGAACTTACCCGTAGCGCGCAGGCGGTCGGCAAAGGCCAGGGCATCGGCGATGCTTTTAGCTTCCAGTCCCAGCTTGATGCGTCGTGCTGAAAACTCCTGGTTCAGGGCGATCAAGGCGACGTCCCTGTCCAGCGCCGTCTCGATGGCCGTCAGCGGCGATGCCCAGCTCACCCCCGACGCCTTGGCAAGGAGTTCGCGCTCGCGCTGTTCGCTGCGCTCCTTGGCAGCCACCTGGCTGCGGCCCTTGGCAGTCTGCGGCGCGCTGGTCTGACGTTTCAGACGGGTCAGCTGTGTCTCGAGAAGTTGTACCTCGTCAACCCGGTCGGCATAGCCATCGGCGGCCAGACCAAGGACCACGGCACCGGCAACGAGAATGATCCAGGCAAAGAACGGACGTCCGGGCGGCGTCACATAATCGAGAATGATCCGGCGCATGCTCACAACCCCCTGGCCATGGCCATCTGGTGCCGTCCGGGGTGGCCGTCCACGGGAAGCCGAAGACTGTGCAGCGAATGTCCGGCCAGGCTGCTCTGCGGCGCCTCGTCGGCAAATTCACCCGTACAGAATACAGGTGCGCTCCGGGCCGACTCGTCGAGCGTCAGATCGAGGCGGTGCAACAGTTCGGCCATGCCCTGCGACGACAGTTCCGCGCAACTTTCATTGCGCACCACCTGCCAGCGCCCCTGCTGGATGAACCCGAGGCAGACGCGGCCGTGTTCATGGGTGGCAAACCAACAGCTTTTGCCTTTGAGCTTTTGCCGCCAGTGATTGTAGCCGGCAACAAAACGCGGTTGCACCGAGACCAGCTTTGACGGCTTGCTGACCACGCCACGCAGCGCCTCGAGCAACTTGGCGTCGATCGCCGTGGCCAGGGCAGTTTCGCCGGGTGGAGTCAGGGCCACCTGGAAGCGCCAGGTAGCGGCTCTTTCACCATAGACCTCACGGAAACGGTAGGCGGCATAGGCTTGCCATTCAGCACTGATTGAGATGCCGGACCGCCAGGGCAAGACCTGATAGCGCACCAGTCCATCAGGCAGCACGACAGAGACGTTGAAGCGTTGCCGGGGTCTTTCGCAAAGCCAGGCCGCCAGCGCGTCGACCCAGGGCTGCCAGGATGATTCGCCAGCTACGGCGGCACTCTGCCCGAGTGCAATCTCGTTATATTCGCGCACCTTGCGCCGCACTGGGTCGACCGTGCACAGGCAAAGGCCCGTCGGAACAAAGGCCACATGCAGGACATCAGGCAACCACACGGTTGACCTCCTCAAGACTGGTTTCGCCGTCTCTCGCCATATCGAGGGCTGCATCGCGCAGGAAGCGTCCGCCCTTGGCGCGCACTGACTCCTTGATACGGCTGACCGACTCGCGGTTGGTGATCATGTCGCGCAATTCGTCATCGAGAATCAGGACTTCGGCCACTGCCTTCCGTCCCTTGTAGCCAGTACCTAGGCAGTGGCCGCATCCGCGCCCGGCGCGGAAACGATAGGTTTCGGCCCCGACAATGCCGGATCGGGCAAGCAGGCGCGGGTCGGGCGTCACATCCTCGGTGCATTCGGGACAATTGACCCGGAGCAGTCGTTGGGCAACCACCCCGTTGAGCGCCGCAACCAGGCTGTAGGGATCAACGCCCATGTGGGTGAAGCGGCCGAGCACGTCGAAGGCGTTGTTGGCGTGCACCGTGGTAAACACAAGGTGGCCGGTGAGCGCCGCCTGCACGGCAATCTGGGCAGTTTCACCGTCGCGGATTTCGCCGACCATGATCTTGTCCGGGTCGTGCCGAAGAATCGAGCGCAGACCCCTAGCAAAGGTCAGCCCTTTTTTTTCATTGACCGGTATCTGCAATACCCCGGACAACTGATATTCGACTGGATCTTCGATGGTGATGATCTTGTCGCGCCCATGATTGATTTCACCGATTGCGCCGTACAGCGTGGTGGTCTTGCCACTACCGGTCGGCCCGGTAACGAGAAGCATGCCGTAGGGCTGTTCCGAGAGGTCGCGCAACTGCTCGATTGTGGCCGCGCTAAAGCCAAGACTGCCCAAGGTCAGCCCGGCCAGTTCGGCCGATAGTGCCCGCCGGTCGAGAATGCGCAAGACGGCGTCCTCACCATGGATACTGGGCATGATTGAGACCCGCAGGTCGATTTCGCGGCCCTGGTAATTGACACGGAAGCGACCGTCCTGCGGTACCCGCCGCTCCGAGATATCAAGCTCGGCCATTACCTTGATACGGGATATCGCCTGCTCGGCAAGATCGACGCCGGGGATTTCGCCAACGGCGACCAGCACCCCGTCGACCCGACACTTGATGGTCATCCCGGTGTGGCTAGTTTCCATATGCACATCGCTGGCCCCGGCCTTCAGGGCATCGTGCAGCGTCGAATTGACCAGGCGGACGACCGGGCTGGTATCGGCGCTGATGGTCTTGAGCGAAATCTCGCTGATCGCCCCGGCTTCCCGCGTAGTCTCCATGGTGCCCATGCCATCGAGGGCCGTTGATGTATCCTCGTGGCGATTCAGGCGGGCGGCAATATCGGCGCTGTGGGCGACGAGGATCGGCGGCAGGTGGACGAACAGCTCGCTGAGCCGGTCGCGCAGATCATTGTCGAATGGATCGGCAACCACGACCTTGACCGTGCTGTCTGCATCACGGACCGGGATGCAATGCATGCGCAGGGCTTCGCCAAAGGACAGGCGGTCGAAACAGGCCGCCCGCACATTCAGTTCGCCCATCGTGCACACCGGAAGCTTGACCGTCGCGGCCAGGGCCGCCACGAATTCCTCGGCGTCCATCCCGCTTTGCTGCTCGAGGATGGCGACCAGTGTTTGAGCGCCGGCCGCGCGGTGGGCGGCGACGATGTCGGCGGCAGAAAAGGCGCGGGGCATGGCGAAGTTGGGGTCGATGGCGTTCATCCGATACTCTCCGCAACCTGAAAGATGGGCAGGTAAAGCAGGATGACGATGCCGCCGATCAACAAGCCGATGAACATCATCAGCAAGGGGCCGAACAACCGGCTGACCGTGTCGATCCAACGCGCCATTTCCTCATCGTGGAAGGCAGCGATGCGTTCCATCATTTCGCCCATGTTGCCGGTCTGCTCGCCGACCCGCAGCAAACGCTGGGAGACCGACGTCGTCAGCCCGTTTTCCTCAAGGGCCCGGGAAGCCGGCACCCCTTCGCTGATGCGTGCAGTGGCTAGGCGCAGACGTGGGCGCAGCACCGGAGTCAGTAGCCCTTCGACCATCTCGAGCGCGGCAGTGAATGGGATACCGCCACGCAGGAGCATGCCGGTCGTACGATAACAGCGCGACAGATGAAATATCCGCAAGCGCTCGCCGATGGCCGGTGATTTCCAGATCAGTGCCCCCAGTTTTGCCTTGACCGACTCCTGTTGCAGCAGGCGGAAAGCGCCGAATGCCAGGATGGCGACAGCAATGAGGACGCTCAGCCCATAATTCTCGGCAAGGTGCCCCCATTCGAGCAGAACGCGCGACAGCCAGGGGAGTTCACCATGCAAATCCTCGTAGATGCGGCTGAAGCGCGGCACCACGAAGGCGAGCAGAAAGATGATGATGAGGCCACCAACGCCGAGGAGGAGTACCGGATAGATCGAGGCGCTGACGAGCTTGGCACGGACATCGTCGATCTGGCTCTGATAGGTGATGAAACGCCGCAGGGCTTCATCAAGATTGCTGGTCTTTTCGCTGGCCCGGACACTGGCGACGTAAAGCCTGGGAAATATCTCGGGCAGTTCTTCGACAGCAGATGAGAGCGGGCGGCCTTCATGCAGACGCCCGAGAATATGCTCCAGCGTGCCGCGGACCGAGGCGTTGCGCTCCTTCTCGGCGAGCACCTCGATGCCGACAACGACCGTCAGACCGGATTCAAGCAGGGCCAGAAGTTCCTGACTGAAAAGCTTCAGGGGAAAATTCGTCTTGCGCCCACCCAGTTGCCCGCTCAAGAACGAGGCCGCACCGACCGACAGCACCGAGTGCCCCTGCCGCTCAGCAAGTTGCCATGCTTCTTCGGCATTCCGGGCGTCAATGTCCAGGAATGCCACTTCTCCCTGGCGAAGGACCTTGACCTTGTGGCGCATGTTGCCGTTACCAGTTACCTATGTCTTCCGCTTCGCCGCTGCCGCCGGGCTGACCATCTTTGCCGTAGGAGAGCAAGTCGAAATCGCCGCCGTGTTCTCCCGGCATGCGATAGACGTAGGCGTTCCCCCAGGGGTCCATTGGCAGCGCCTTCTTGAGATACGGCCCCGACCATCTGGTGACACCGGACGGAGCAGACATCAGCGCCACGAGGCCCTGCTCGGTGGTCGGATAGCTGCCCGTATCCAGTCGATATTGATCCAGCCCTTTTTCCAGCGAGTCGATCTGGGCGCGGGCAGCCTTGATCTCGGATTTGCCAATCTGGGCGAAGAGACGCGGACCGACGTAGGATGCCAGCAAGCCGATGATGACCATGACCACCAGCAGTTCGAGCAAGGTGAATCCCAGCGACCGCAAGCGCCGGATAGGTGAGGAAATGCCTCGAGCAATTGGATTCATCGATGGTAAGGCAATCAAGTCGGTTTGGGAGCGCCGAGTCTAGTTGCCTCGTGTGACAGAACCATGAATGAGGTCACCTCGAATAATCTGCCTTAACTACACCGTCGATACGAAGTTGTCACATATCTCCACTAGCATCCATCCTCACATGGACATCATCGAAATGAACGGACAAGGAAATCCTGCAGAAGCGAAGACCGGCAGAGGCACCGTTAAGGCGTTGGGCGTAGCAAGTCTGCTGTTCGCCATGTGCCTCCCGGCCATGGCCGACATTTACGTCCGCGACGACAGTGGTGTTCCGGTATTCTCCGACATGCCGGATGGCGGTGGATTCAACCTTTTTCTACGGACGAACGATCTTCCAAGGACATCGCTGGCTAGGCACGGCGACGCAAGCCGCGCATCGGATCGCATGCGCCTGTATACCCCGCTGGTGGAAAGCATTGCCAGGCAGAACGACCTTGAACCAGCCTTGCTGCACGCAGTCATCATGGTCGAATCCGGCTACAACCCCGATGCAAAATCACCCAAGGGGGCGGTTGGGCTGATGCAGTTGATGCCGCAGACCGCACAACGTTTTGGCACGACGAACCGGAACGACCCCGAACAAAACCTCAAGGGCGGTGCCCGCTACCTGTCTCTCCTGATCAACCAGTTTGGCGGCAACCTCTCGCTGGCGCTAGCCGCCTACAATGCCGGAGAAAATGCCGTTCGTCGCTGGGGCATGAAAATTCCGCCGTTTAACGAAACCAATCGCTACGTTCCCGCCGTACTCAATCGTTACCGCTGGTTAATGAACAGACAGATGTCGTAGGACTCAGCAGAGACTTCCAAGAATCTGAATTCGTCACATTCGCGGTAATACGTTGTTCACCTCAAGCTAGCAATATCAGGCTTTTAGCTTATTGGTAACCGACGATGATTTTTGTGACAGGCGGCGCTGGCTATATTGGCTCACACACCTGTGTTGAACTACTCCAGTCAGGTCAGGAGGTCGTAGTTTTCGACAATTTCTCGAACAGCCATCGGGAATCCCTGCAGCGGGTCGCGGCAATCACCGGCAAGAAAATTCACTGCGTCGAAGGCGATGTTCGCGACCAAGATGCCCTGGCATCTGCATTGCGAAAGTTCGAGTGCCAAGCAGTCATTCATTTTGCCGGACTGAAAGCCGTCGGCGAATCTGTCGAGAATCCCCTCGACTACTACGACAACAACGTTATCGGCACTCATCGTCTGCTCAGCGCGATGCGTGACTGTGATGTCAAGACACTGGTTTTCAGTTCATCGGCGACGGTATATGGAGAACCACAACAATTGCCCCTGATGGAAAATCACCCGCTGTCGGCGACCAACCCGTACGGACGGACAAAACTTGTTATTGAAGACATGCTGCGCGACCTCTATCGCGCTGACCCATCATGGCGAATCGCCATCCTGCGCTATTTCAATCCGGTCGGTGCGCACGCCAGCGGGATGATTGGCGAAGATCCGCAAGGTATCCCAAACAACCTGATGCCTTTTGTCGCACAGGTGGCGGTTGGCCGCCGCGAGAAACTGAAAATCTGGGGCAACGATTACCCCACCCCCGATGGAACTGGCGTACGTGACTACATCCATGTCGTGGACCTGGCACTTGGTCACCTAAAGGCATTGGAGCGCCTTAACGAGGCACAATGCTTTGAAGTCAATCTTGGCACCGGAACCGGTTACAGCGTTCGCGATGTCATCAGTGCTTTTGAAAAAGCCAGCGGCAGGTCGGTGCCTTACGAATTAGCGCCACGTCGATCTGGCGATGTGGCCTCCTGCTACGCTGATCCTGCTTTAGCTGCCGCTGTACTCGACTGGCGTGCCGAACGAAACATAGATGCTATGTGTGTCGATGCCTGGCGCTGGCAGAGCAACAACCCGAACGGCTTCCGGTAAATGAATTATCTCGTTTCAGCCACCCGGAGTAGCTGGTTCAGGTAAAGGCTAGCCAAAAAATTCGTACCTCACCACCGGGCTTCAAAACTGGTTTGAAAGGCGCAAAAACGCCATCAATTGGGCACTCGGCAGTGGCCGACTGAAAAAATATCCCTGCATTTCATTGCACCCAAGTTGCCTAAGGATGGCAACCTGATGGTCGGTTTCTACGCCTTCGGCTATCAACTGAAGATTGAAATTCTTGGCAATGCCAACAATCGCCTGAATGATGGCAAATGAATCGCTAAATGTCTTAAGGTCACGCACAAAGGACTGGTCGATCTTGATCCGACTGACCGAGAAACGGCGAAGGTAATTTAGGGACGAATAGCGAGTCCCAAAGTCGTCGATCGAAATATTTACACCGGTACCACGAAGATGCTTCACCCGTGCCACAATGTTCTCGGCATCCTTCATGAGGAGGCTTTCGGTAATTTCGATCTCGAGTGATTCTGGGGAAATCCGGAATTCATCGAGAGGAAGTCGAATTCGCTCCAGAAGATCGGCGCGATCAAACTCTCGGGCCGAAAGGTTCACGCCCAATCTGAGGTCTCCGAACCCTTCTTTCTTGAGTCGCACTAATTGCGCACAAGCCTCGCGCAGGACCCAGTCACTAATGGTGATGATCAGCCCAGTATCTTCAGCAATAGGAATAAAAACATCAGGGCTAATCATGCCCGCGCTGGGGTGGTGCCAGCGAATCAGTGCTTCGACACCGATGACCTTTCTCGATTCGGCATCGATCTGCGGTTGGAAATACAGTTCAAACTGATCGCCTTCCTTAACGGCCTTCCGCAGATCGTTTTCAATGGACAAGCGGTCAAGGTGGGCCGTGTGCATATCCGGCTGAAAAGCTGCATAGCCATTTTTTCCCTGCGCTTTAACCTGGTACATCGCCATGTCTGCGCAGCGAATCAATTCTTCGGCGTTCGTGCTGTTGTCAGGGTAAACCGCTATGCCAATGCTGGTTGTGGCCAGAAATTGGGTTTCGCCAAGCAGGAATGGCCTGCGCAGTTCCTCGATGATTTTCTCAGCAACGACGTGCGCATCTTCAATATTGCCGATGGTCGGCAGCAAGGCAGTAAATTCATCTCCACCTTGTCGTGCCAGAGTGTCGCCCGTGCGCAAACACCCCCGGGCGCGAGCAGCAAATTTCCGGAGCAACTGATCTCCAACCTGATGACCATAGGTATCGTTCACCAACTTGAACCGATCAATGTCCAGGAACATCACGGCAAGCTTTTCCTTACGTCTCGTAGCTTGGGCAATCGCCATCTCCAGGCGGTCAACGAACAGTATTCGATTGGGCAGCTTGGTTAGAAGGTCATGAAATGCTTGGAAGGTGATTGTTTCTTCTGCTTTCTTGCGCTCTGAAATGTCGCGAGCGACACCAGATGTACCAAGGAAGACCTCTGAAGATTCACTGGCGGTCGATTCGTAGACACCCTGCGAACTCAAAATTGCCGTCATGACCGAGTTCCCTCCCATGCGCGGCATGGAAGGTTTTCGCTTGAAGCGGACTTCAAGGTTGCTCGTGGCGCGTTCTCCAACTCGCCTTTCGTTGAAGGCATATTGCACATGCTCGTGGTCACGCGGATCCACGACACCCGTGTAGTTTTGTCCGACCAACTCGTCTGGGGCATAGCCCAGCAAGGCGCTGACGCGCCCATTGATGAAGGTGAATCGACCTTCACGATCCAGGGTAAAGATCATGTCGGGCGACTGCTCGACGAGGAATCGGTGCAACTGCTCCGAATGCTGGAGCTGGGCAGAGACGATTGCGAGTTCCTTGTCGCGCTGTCGATTGGCTAAGGCCCGGCCAACAGCGATGATCATGTCGTTAGGGTCGCAATCCTTGCGCAGGAACTCAAAGGCCCGATGACGCAATGCATGGATGGCCGAGTTTATCGACTTGTCCGCACTAAATATGATCACCGAGGTGTCGATTCTGTGGGTGGTCATCCACTCCATGATCTCCAGACCGGAGATGTCGGGAAGCATCAGGTCCAGAATGACCAGGTCTGTCTTGCCTTCCTTAAGTATGGCGATGGCCTCCTGCCCAGTGCTGGCTTCGGTAATTGATCGCTGATCACCGGCCAGCAACTCCATATAGGCGCGTCGAAAGCGTGGCTCATCGTCAACAATCAGAACGTTCTGGCACGCCTGAATGGTTGGCACATTGGCGAGTTCATATAGCGCGGTGATGGCGTTCATGCGCTACGGCTCCGTCGAAGGCTTTCGGCTCTTTGGAATCAGCAACGCAATGCTGGTTCCAGCGCCTATCTGGCTTCTGCAGGTGATCAAGATCCCTTCCTGCTTGGACAATAAGCCAACCACGGAAAGGCCCAATCCGCGTTGTGAGGTGTCTGTCACTGGTTTCGGGTGATAGATGGACTGGATAGTCTCTTCCGGCATGCCCGGACCATTGTCATCGACACGCAACTGAACGTAGCTCGCTCCATCATGAATGATGTTGTCGCTGACCGATATCTTGATGGTTTTTCCCGCAACGAGCGCTTCCGAGGCGTTCTTCCAGAGATTCAGGACGATTTGCTTCAGGTTGTCACGATTGATCTGAACGGGCAGTCCGATCTGGGGAAGGGCCGTTTCGATCCGTATTCCCCGAGAATTGAACAAGGGGTCCGCATAGAGCAGCAGCAAATCATTGAGAACGCTGACGAGATCAATAGTTGTGGCTTCAGCACTGCGTTTGAGGGCATGGGTCATGTGCCCCACAATATTGGCCACACGATCAATTTCCTCGGTCAGAATAGTCAGTTCCTCGCGAACACCATCTTCCGGCAGTTTCCGTTCGAGAATTTTGAGATAGCTTTTGATGATGCCAAGGGGATTTCCCGCCTCGTGGACAATCTGCCGAGCGTGCCGAGTAAATTGGTGGGTCAGTTCCTCTTCAACTTGCTGGCGATGCTTGTTCGCCTCAGTCAGGGCATCAAGACTGATGGCAGCGATTTTGCCGAAATTGGCCAACCAGGGAATCCGGCGCTGAAGACGACCGTACTGCTTTTCCGACAAGCCACAAATCATCACACCGACAGTGCGGCTGCGCGCCAACATCGGGATACAAAGCAGGCCATCGGCAGAGAGCGCTCGGGCCAGTTGCACATCGAGCAAGGTCGGCGATTCGCTCTGATCAAAGGTGGTTCGTACCTGGCGACCAATGACGGCAGCGGCAGCTAATGCGCGGTCTGAAATCATCGGGATGGAAAGTTGCCGGAAAATTTCCGGCTGCGCCCCAACCTTGTCGCCAGACAGCGCATCGCCTTTATCGTTGGCGAGCAGGATGGCCACTTTCGGGAGTTCAAAGAGAATCCGCGCGGACTCCCTTAAGGCGAGCAGTACCTCAGTATCGCTCCCGAGCTGAAACAAGTCCTGCTGAAGTGGTTGCAACAATGCCATGCCGCCGACAATCGTCGCCATATCCTCCTCAGCTTTGCTCGACGGAGGGGTAGAAGGTGCGATGGGTGCAGCGATAGCGGTGCTGCGCTTCGGGAATTCCTCGGAAACGGTGATGCCCAATGCCTCTGCAATCTGACGGGTGCGCTGGATCGAACGTTCTTTGGCAGCGAGCAGCGCAGACATCTCAAGCTTGAGACTGCTGTGATTTAGGACCATGCCCATTTCTGGCGAATTGTCGTCAGTGGTGCTTATCGTCTGGGCGATCCAGATAATCTGCGGCAACGAGGTGGCCGTCAGTATCTGCACGGCAGAAGCATGATGAAAGGCCACGCTATCGGCTAACTGAGTGTCCAGTCCCCACTGATCGATCAGCCAGCCCCCCACCTCGGCATGGGTCGTGCCAAACAGGTGGATTTCCTCAGCCTGAAGTTTGGCGTCTTCAGCCGAATTCTTCAGAAAGCGACGATACGGGTCACCCAGTGCTGTCAGCAGGATCAGTTCTCCGATGTCGTGCAACAACCCCGACAGATAGGCTTCGTCTGGGCGAGGATAGTCCGCCAGTTCGGCTACGCTGCGGGCAAGCTCGGCAACCAGCAGAGAATGGCTCCAAAAGTCGGCAACAGTCGCTGCGTCAAGTTTGGGATTGCGGTCAAACAGTCTTTGAATGGAAAGGCAGGTCGCCAGAGAGCGAACCAGGCGTGTTCCCAGCGCCACTAGACAGTTTTCAAGACTATTGAGTTCTCGGCCTCGGCGCAGTGCCGGTGAGTTGGCGACACTCAGAATGCGGCTGGCCAATCCCGGATCCTGCTCGACGATACTCGCCAGATCTCCCATCGTCGCCTGCTCATCGTCAACGGTTTTCATCAGGCGCAAGAGAATTTCCGGCGGGGATGGGAGATGCCCGCCTTCGATCGATTCCTGAACAGACTGAGGGATACGTTGCATGTGTGCCAAATCGAAGATTGTCTATAGACAGAACATGTGAGGAAAACTATCAGGAAGCGCTTTTACCGAGAACCATAAAGTAGTTGGACAGGAACAAAAGTTACAAAAATAACTGAAACACTATATGCCACATTTTTTACACGGTTATGACTTCAAATCCGAATGATCGATTTTTTCGATGCTCTTCAACGCATAATACAAACATTATTTGGCTCTTGTATCACCCGCTGTGTCAGGGCGAAAACACACGAAATAATCTATATATATCTTGCAGTTAGGAATTTTTCGAGAATCCCTAAATGCAAAAATTCCGAACGATAAAAATCGTTGCATTTAGCTTGCATGTGCAAAAAAATTCAGTAAAATCTAGGTAGAAACAAAAGGTAAGCGTGGCCTAAACCTGCCTATATAAAAAATCCTTTCTGTACTCTTGGAAAGGTCAGGTTAGTTATCTACCCTGTTCTGCAGATTCAGGAAGGCTTGAGTGGTTTGACTCAATTGCTGCGCTGATTACTGCTAAAAGAAGCTCCGCTCAGGAGTTTCACGTCGCCAGCTGTGGCGCACGTATTTTCATAAAGCATTCATACGTTTCGGCGTCACCACGTCCGGCTTTTCGCCGTTCGACGATCGCACATCACTGCGATTTAGTTCATTCCATTTTAGCTGATTGACAACGCACTCCTCGCCCTAGGGAGTCGCTTTGAATGCATATCGGGGGCACGTGCCGTCCTGCCTCAGAAGGGAGGGTACAACGACGACAAACCTCGTTGAATTTCTTACTTACATGTCGTCAATTTTCATGTTGGAGGTTCGATCTGATGGACAACGGCTTTCTTCACAATTTGCTGGAGATATTGTCTCCTGCTGAGAGCGCATCGGCGACTCAATCTACGAGACCTCGCATGCGGAATCGCGCGTCAAAATTTCAACCGTATAGAGAAGAAATCTTGCAAATGCGCGCGCGAGGAAAGTCACTAAGCGTCATTTCATCAAGTCTCAAACGCAAATACGGTGACAAATCCATGCCTGGCTCAATAAGTCAACTATCGCGCTTTATTAATCGCTGCTTCACAGAATAGCGAATAGTAATATGCCAAATCAATCAAAAAACCCAATCATGAAACAGGCACAGAGACTCGTTTCAAAAAAGTACGTTTCAAGGCTTCCGCGAAAATCCGCGACACAGCAAGGGAAGATTGCATCCTTGGGAACGAAGCGTGACCTGAAGTACTCCCTTCACGTATACCTACAGTGGCGAGAAATTAATGGACTGCATCCATCACAACAAGACAATGCATCCCAACTTCGAAACTTTTTAGAAGAACGATCAGAAGTCGTTCAACAGTCGACGTTAAATCAAAATCGAAACTCGTTACAAGTTGCGTATAGCATAAAGCTACCGATAATTCGATCTCAGATTGACACTTACCGAAACTCGCGATCCTACACGGGAGACGAAATTTCAAGAGTGATTAGACATCAAACCGAGAAGAATGCCTTATCGACCGTAGTCGCATTTTCGGCTGGCTTAAGAGCGCATGAGCTTGCAACTATTCGACGTGCGAATGAAATTCAGCCATCCCCGCACAGACAATGGGACTCCCGTCGCTTTAATGGGCAGGACAATGTCCAAAAATATATAGTTATCGGCAAAGGTGGGTTAAGAAGAGAAGTAGCCTTAGCGAAAAATCTGGCCGAGATGCTTGAATTTCGTCGGTTGGAGGTGCCGAATAAGGTCGTCGACCGCGAAATATTTTATAACCAGTATTATGACATTGGGTTCGGACAGGCCTTTTCCCAAAGTTTTACTAATGCGTCGAAAACCGCACTTGGTTTCTCACATGGTGCTCACGGGTTACGGCATAGCTATGCAAAATCTCGCACGAAGATACTTTGCAAATTAGGTCTTTCTTTTGAGGAAGCTCAAAAGGTGTTAAGTCAAGAATTGGGGCATTTTCGCCCCGATATCACATTAGCTTATTACCGCTAGCCTTTAGTTGAAGACTGATATTGTTCTAGCTTTCCACCGTACCATTCTCTCTAGCACCTGCCTGACAAAACACTTCCGCACACCCCATGTTCAATTATCTATTCGACATTAAATTTTATGTCATCCTGCATGCGACGACGAATCGACGACATCCCTCTGCGTTCACATTCGGTGCACCAAGGCTGGCAGCGGCTCATTACCGACTCGGCAATTTGCAAGGCATCTGACAATACCTTTTGAGCATGCGGGGAATGCCACGCGGCAACGCATTCGCGTGTTTCCTTAGAAATTTCTTCTTGTTCTTCCCATTCATGCAGGCTGGAAAGGGCCACATGAAAGTCATTGATGAATCCAAAGGCGTCTTGCAAGCTAGCAATCGCTTTGGCGTATTCCAGCATCTCGGCCTGATCGAATAGCGGCGCAAAAAATTCACAGGTGTAGCGCAGATGTTTCAAAGCGATTCGGAATCGGTGGGCCTGTTCCGGGGTTGGCGCTTTGAGCGTTTTGGTTAGCCGTTTTACCGCATTGCGGTGCAAGCCTGCAAGTTGCTTTTCGGCGAAACGCGGCATGTTTTTCGGGAAATCATCTGTGTCCAGGTCGTGCAAATCGCGCGCAAACAAGAGGACGGGGCCGCCGTAGTGCAGTTGTTGAACCTGCTCAAGTGCTACATGCTTGGCATTCTCCAAAGCAGCAAGTGCAGCCTTTGCATGAGAGAGGATTTCCGGATCATCACTCTGCAACATAGGTTCCACGATGCCAGACCGCATCACATCCAGGTCGCGGACATCGCCGGTAATCTGTGACAGCTCTTTGACGCGTGTTGTCCATTGCGACTGAAAACGCCTAGCCAAGGCTGGCTTAAAGACCTTGATGAGACTATTGAGGCGACGAAGCGAAACCC
Organism: Dechloromonas sp. HYN0024; assembly: GCF_003441615.1. NCBI lineage: Bacteria > Pseudomonadati > Pseudomonadota > Betaproteobacteria > Rhodocyclales > Azonexaceae > Dechloromonas > Dechloromonas sp. HYN0024. Next base: position 1,880,269 of record NZ_CP031842.1, read on the forward strand.
GAAATTGATGAACATACTCCTGGCCCTGTGATGTCAGGGTGCCTAAGAGATTGGCTTGCCACATTTGCATCCCTTGGTAGGCAAGGAGGCGGAAAGCATCTGCCGAGTTCTGTTTGATACCAAGAGGACTTGGGGATGCCTTCTGCGGGCTATTTGTTTGGTTCAAGAACAACTGATAGCCACGTTCGGCCTTGCTGACATCATGGGGTACCAAAGGCAGGTGGGTTGCCAAAGCTATAGCAAAATCGAGTAGATCCTCTGGGTTGCCTTGTGCCAGTTCCAGTTCTACTTCAGAAATCGGCACGATGCGGTCACCTGACGATATGGTTCCGGTATCCACCATGACCCACAGGGCAATATTCTTGGAAACATCAATACGCCAGGTTCGTCGCTCAAACGATGTTGTGAATACCGGTACCAAGCTCGACTGTCGTTGCTTTAAGAACGCACGAACCTTTCGGGCATCAACACCGCTAAAATCGAATGCGCCCGAATACGTGGTTTCCCACTCTGGGCGAGCCGATAGACCGGCTATAGAATCAGCAGCACATTTGACCGTTTGCAGTTGTTCCGTAGCGGTGGCTCGAACACGAAGCGCAATTCGTTCTTGATGCAGTGCTAGGTCTGGGGTGTCGTAGTAAGTGTTGTCTAGGCGCTTTGCGGTTTTGGTTTCAACGCCTGCTGTAATTAAGGGGTGAGTCTCAAGGCGAGCAATCTCGTCGGGAGAACAGTAAAGCTTTAGTTCAATTTCGGTGGCCATGACTCTGCATGTGAAATCAAGATGCACCGGAGTCTATCGAAAGCCAGAATTTGGCTCTACCTTGCGACACCAAGTTGATCAAAGGCAACATGCTCGTCCGATGGAATTCCGCAATGAGTTCGGCGCCCCTTAGACTGGTATAATTTTCGAAACCATAAAAACCAGTGTGAGTCCAATCAGGCCGTTTTGGCAGATTTTCTGGCCAACATTTCTTAGAGAGAATAGCAAATGGACAATCAGCAGCCGTTAGTCACAGCATCCAATGCCACCAATTTTTCGATGCGATCAAATCAACGAGCAGCTAAGAAAACAGTCGCTCAGTTGCTGGATGATAAGGATGCGATGAATGATTGGGTTAGCAACATCGAAAAACTCCGACAGATGAACCCTGACGGTGCGGACAAGCATACTTTGTAGGAATTCTTCTGGTTGGCTGGTGTCGGGCTGCTTGTAAATTTCGCCTACTATTCTCCAGCATTTGCTGCGGGAATCGTCACACAATTGGTGAAAATCTCGTTCTGGCTGATAAGGTAGAAGGCGGGTCGCCAATGGCCTAGGCCAACAACCGACTACTACAGCACTAGCCGGTGGCCATGTCCGAAAATGGCCGGGTTGCGGTAGTGCGGTCATCAATTTGCTCGCCGAATAGCGGCCAGTCAACTCGATCATCGGGCGCGTCACCAGCAGAAATTGAAATGTAACCTCGACCGGCCGGTTGTGGCCCAGACTGTGTAAAAACGCAAAGGAAACTTGGCTTGCAGTTGAAGATTTGTGCACGCCAGCGTTTTTATTGCCGAGAAGGCGACCTGAAACGGCAGGCGAACTAAAATAAGGCCTTTTCAGGCTCTGAGTGCTTCGATCAACCCCTTGTTTCCGAGAATCTTCATCAGTCGTTCGCCACGGGGCATCAATGGCCGTACCCCCCAAACTCCTCGCGGTAATCGCCCTTCTGGCCGACCACGGCAGGCTGCCCCGCGGCCAGGTCGGGACAGTGGTTGAGGTTCTGGATGCAGAACATGTGCTAATCGAGTTCGCGGGGCCCGATGGGGTGACATTTGCGGTTCAATCCGTACCTGCCGCAAACCTCCTTGAACTACGGCATGGGCCAGTTGCATCAATGGCGATGGATTGAGCCGACTGATCAAAAATGGACCACCCCGGGGGCTTGTTCCGTAGCGTTATGCCTGCAGCCGTCGCCTGCACAGCCATATCGCTGCCCCGCTCAAAAATATTCATCAAGGGCAAAAATGGCGGTTGAAATTGCGGTTTGCATCGGTAAATTAGATTCACCATGCAAACAAATTTCAAATGGAAACCCTCCCAACCATGTTCAATATAACGGAAGAACAAGCCTTAGCATTGGGCGTCATCGGCACGCTGGCCGTCGCGTTGATTGTACTGATCAGCCTGGTAACGAAGGACAATTCCCCAGCCAAACAACGCGCCCAACGTCTCGCCATTGCCACCAGATCGGCAGCCACCCTACTCATCGGAACCGCTGTCGGGCTGATTTACGTATTCATTGATACCCACTTGGCCAGCTTTTTGGTTTTTCCGTTCCTCGCGATCGCCGGGTACCTCCACTTAGTTGGCACTGCCATGCTGTACCGGTTTTACAGTACGCGCATTACGAGCGTGGAAAAATCGGGCGATAGAAACCTGGTAAGAGATTTGATCCATGCCTTCATCAAAGATGCCGAAATACCAGGGAACGACAAGATCACCATCAAGCTCGTCAAGGGGCCCGAGCGGATTGATGCCGAAACCAGGGAGCATCAAGCGGCGTTCCGGGACAAGCTCAAGGCCCTCCCCCATTTCCAGGAGACGTTCGAGGAAGACCTGATTAACCTGATCACAGGGGATCGCGTCTTTTGGAGCGAATATGCGGGTGAGCCTTGCCTGGCCATACAAGTATCCGATTGCTTTTACAGCAGCACAGGCATGGGGTGCTGATGAGATGTTTGAGCAACTATATGATCATTTGCAATCTTCAAAGACCAAGCGGCAGCTAAATGATGCATAGCTGCCTGATTCAGGCAGGAGTGCGAAAGTCAGCTTTGGCCGAGAAGCGGCAATAGAATCGGTACCCCCTCCCCCACTTCGTTTGACACCGCGGCAAACTCAAAAAGAATTGTTCTGATCCGGGATTGAAACTGACTGCCGCAGTATTGTCAGCGAACCCTCCAGAGCCCCGACTCTCTCGGCGACACGGGAACCCTCATCTGCACGCATTGCGTGTACGGCAGCAAGTTCAGCTACGGCCTTAAATCTTTCTGTTTGAGCTTCTTGAACTTGTGCGGTGGCCATTTGTAGCTTTTCCTGCGTGTCGGCAAGACGGGACTGCAGGTTTTCAAACTGAACATTTTTGGAAAGCTCCAGTGCCTGGTATGCCGACTTGGCAACAGCAAGTTCTTTCGCAACCTCGGCGTGGCTACTATCAACCAGCCAGCATGCGTTGCGCGCATCGATGAGTTCAGCCTCCAGCAGAGGCAGTCTCTCGAGACGAAGCATCAGCCTGGCAACGTCGGTCCGTGCAATTTCTGCGGCTTGACGCTCCCGAGCCGATTCTTCACGAAGCGTCCCGACAACGATTTCAACTTCACCTAGCCGACCTTCCAGGACAGACTTTTCGCTTCGCAAGGCATCAATTGTATTTAGCTGCTCTTCAAGCTTCATTACTAGGCGCTCGTTTTCCGTCGCCAATTCATCGGCATAAGTGGCTGCCTGGCACAAGCGGTGCTCAAGCTCAGAACGCCCTGCAGAAAGTTCGTTGCAGACAAACTCGAGAATGGTTTGCTGTATCGATGACGGCAAACTCAATGCCGCTTGGCGTGCTAATGCCTGCGTCTTCTCCCAGCGCTGGAAATGCTTTTGAATCGTGCCCAGGCTCCCCGACCCATGCCGCTCACGAATCAGACGCAAGGTCAGCTTTCCGCCCTCGGCGATGATTGCCTCTGAGTGACGAACAACATCGTCATAGTTGATTGTGACTGCACGTGGCATAGGCTTCTTTCAATCTGATACGAACCGTACGATACGATTCGTTATGTATGAATTGTTCTGACCAGGCATGAGCCGGGACATATAAGCAGTCGGCGCAGAAAGGCACGGCGGGTTAGTTGGCTACTCCCCGCATTGCTCCAACCTGTTCTCAGTTTGCCAAGGTTGGCAATGAATTTCGCGTGTCTAAAACAGCAAAATTGACCACCCAAATGCGGGGTTCGGTCTTGGTCACGTCCGCCGTTTTATCGATCAGCATGCGGATTTCAAACCGCACATGACGAATATCGCCCCATATTTCAGCGCGAAATTCCTCGCCGATACCAGAAAAAAATGTCAATTCAACCGCAAATTTCGAGTTGAAATCCAATTTTTGATCGGTACAACAGAAGATCAGGATGCATCAGCGCACGGCCATCTTGGCAGCGCCATCCCCTAGGTTGACGGATCACGATCATGAAAAAAGCCAAGCTCCGCCTCACGGTGAATAACTTCACCATTCCGTTCAGTACTGACCGCCAGCGCCTCACGCTAAGAATGCGAGAGATACGCCTGCTGCTTGAAATGCTCCGTAATACCCCAGCCGGGAATCAGCGACTACGGCGGCACGGTACATTGCAACGGCGCTGTATGCGATCGGCCATGGCGGCAGCCCGCCGCTTTTCCCGACGCGTTGCGCTTGAGCCGATCGAGGTGCAATGGGATATTCGTCAGACTCAGGACTCGCCTTTTTACAACAAAGAAGGTGCGATTGCAGCCCTGATTTCCAATTCGAAAAAGTTTCGCGATGACTACAAAAGGCAGTTGAAATTGGAATTTTGATCCGTAGCCTTGATTGATCATCTGAGCCAAACAAAGGAAATCATGCCGACACCACGCCACATCCCTCGCCGCTGCTTCATGATTGATTTCGCGTCACGCGACAGCCGCAGCGCACATGCCCACCTGAAAGGTGTCAGTCCGCGCGCACGGGCCTACGCCACATTGGAGTTTTTGGAACGATGTATCGGCCGGCATCAAAAAGCTGCGGATGATTTTCGCCAATTGGCGCATTGGGCACATCGCCACCATGGCACATTCTTGCGCGTCAAAGCCTGTTTCACCGACTGCCTTGCTGCAGTGACAGGGATTAGCGCCGGCGCTGTTCTGTCTTATCTATTACTGAGCTAGCCCGGTCCAAGCGATCAGTCGGTCAGGCGACTTTCGCCTGGAAACATCGGGGTCAGTAACTGGAAAGCCGGAATCTGAAAGGCTTGAGCTAGCTTTTCGATGTTGTCGAGGGAGATGTTGCGCTGGCAACGCTCAACGTGTGCCACGAAGGTGCGGTGCAGTTGAGCCTGGTAGGCCAACTCTTCTTGCGACCACTCACGCTCAGCGCGCAGGCGCTTCAAATTCTCGCCAAGAATCTGGCGAAGCGTGATTTCAGCTGGCATCGAATTTGTGTCAACCATCTGCCGATGGTCGCCGTTAGATGCTTTTGCGTCAGCCGTGTTTACGTCACAATGCGTTATGCGTACTCATTACAAATAATCAGGGAGAGTTTTTATGAAATGTGCCAATCATCCGGAGAACGATGCCACAGGTCTGTGTACAGGCTGTCAGCGGGCCTTGTGCTCGAAATGCCAGACCGACAATGACGCTGTGCTCTGCAGTCGCTGCGTCATCGCGCATAACAATGCCGTGACCCGTTACTTCTTCAAGCAGTTGGCGATCAGCGGTGTGCTGCTAGTGGGCACCCTATCTATTCTCAGCAACTCGGCCATGGCGTGGCAGACGATCACCACGCTCGCCTTGATGGCCAGCTTTCTCCCCTTCGGCTGGAGTGCTTTAACTCGCTACTTCCCGCCGGGCCATCACTACTTTCACCCAGCTGCACGATTCATGGCGTTGTCCTTCCATCTTTTCGTCGCCGCCCTCCTCGGCTGGCTGGTCGGACCTTGGCAGATTTACAAGGCGGTCCGCGAAATCATGAAAGCACGGTCGGTCAATTTGTCACTGAATCAGCAGTAAGTAGCCACAGGTGCTGATCTTGGCATTCGTGAAAGCGACCATCAAATCGCGGTTGAAATCGAACTTTCGGTCGGTAGAGTTGGTTCTTTAGGAGACTCCATGCGCAACCTGACCGCCTATTCCCTTGCTCTGCGATTTTTGCTGATCGGCATCCTGTTATTCACCTGCCTGCTCTTTTATCTGCGCAAGTGGGAATCCTCACCGCCACCATTTTCACCCTCAGCCGCGACCGCGCTGTGCGCGTCAACGCCCGGATGCAAATCGATCAGCACGAAGTGGGAATACGACATCGCTCAGGCCAGGATGTTTGTCGTTTTGCGCGCCACCCTGGCCCGCAAAGCAGCCAACACGAATGCCCTTGAGACTATCCAGCAGGCGATCGATCAGCATCAGGGCGAACTGAGCTGGATGCGTCAAATGCTCTGGCCCGCCCCGCGCCTGGAGAGCCGCTATGAGTAATCGTTTATTGCGTTTCGCGATCAGCGGCGTCGAAGGCTTGAACCCCATGGTGGCCGTTATCTCGGTATTGCTGGTGATCATTTCCTTGTGGGGAAATACCAATCCCGTTCCCGACCTCGGGAAATTTCAGTTGTTCATCGCCTTTTTTGGCGTTTGGCTTGCCCTGATCTCTGGCGTAGTGGTGTTTCAACTGCTTTTGGATAGCCACCATGTCATCCCATCCATTTCACGCATGCATCTGTTCCTATGCGCCCTCATGTTCCTACGCCTCTGGGGAAATTGGGCACACTTCCCGGAATTCTGGATGCTCAGTGCAGTGGTGGTCGTGACATTGATTCGTCAGCATTATTTTTACCGTCAATGGACGAAGGACGAATCGGACGAGCCTCAGAAGCTACAGCAAATGATGGCCAAACCAGCCGAAGCAGCTGAACCCTTGGCCGAAACCCACCTATGTGAAATCCGCATGCCGGAGATCCGGTTCTCTGACGTGATCGGCATGGCAGCAATGAAAGAACGGTTGCTAATGGCCGGCCAGGATATCGTGACCAGCCACCAGCGGGGCGATAAGGCACGCAATGGCATTCTCCTCTTCGGCAAACCGGGTAATGGCAAGACCTACATGGCTGAAGCACTGGCCGGCGAGTTGAAGCTGCCTTTCCTGACGCTCACGGTGGGTTCGGTCGTCTCGAAGTGGATTGGCGATTCCCCTTCACGAATTCCTGCCGTGTTTGCCGAAGCACGGGCTCATGCACCCTGCGTGTTGTTCTTCGATGAAGTCGACAGCCTGCTGACTGACCGGGACGCCATGAACTCAAGCGAGGATAGCGGCAAGACCGTCAATATTCTGCTGACGGAGCTCGTCAATATTCGTCGCTCAGGGGTGATAGTCGTGGCTGCCACGAATCATCTGGATCGACTCGATAGCGCGGCCATTCGCGAGGGGCGCTTCGATTTCAAGATTGAAGTACCGGTGCCGGATGCCGATGCCCGTCGTCATCTGATCAAGTCACAGGCCAAAGGTCGCCTGGAACAGTCGGCCATTGAAACCGCCACCCAACGTTGGGAAGGTTTCTCCGTATCGCGCATCAGTGCTGTTGTCGAAGAAGCCAGAAAGGCCTCACGGCAACGCCAGTTGATCAGCTACGACGATTTGGGCCTCGCACTGCGTCGGATTCAGGGACGCCAGGGGCAACTGGCCGAGAATACGCCGACGCTTGATGGGCTCACCCTGATGCCGGATGCTCGGGAGAAACTCAACTCCCTAGCTTACCGGATGCAACGAGTCGTCGAGATCGAGTCGCGGGGTGGCACCATTCCCCGAGGCGTCCTGTTCTATGGGCCGCCGGGCACGGGTAAAACCTTGAGCGCTCGCACCTTGGCCAAAACAGCACGTTGGGCATTTCTGTCGGTGAGCGGCACAGACCTTCTCGCGAATACCAACCGGATCGATGAGCTCATAGAGGAAGCGAGTGACCTGCGGCCCTGTGTCATCTTCATTGATGAAGCGGACGATGTACTGGCCAATCGCCGGCATAGCTCATACGCGGCAATCACCAATAAATTGCTCGCAGCCATCGATGGTTCGTCCGGTCAGATTCCCGATGTGCTGTTCATTGCGGCCACCAACCATCCGGATGCGATGGATGCTGCTGCCTTGCGGGGCGGTCGGTTCACCGAAAAGGTCCAGTTCGATGTCCCGGACCTTGGAACCTTGCGCACGTATATCGAACGATGGGAAGCAGCGGCGCGCGTCGAACTCGCAGAGGGTGTCACCCCGATCTCAATTGCCCTGTCACTGGAAGGCCACTCCATTGCCAATGTGAAGGAGATTCTTCAGATGGCGATTAACCGAGCGATCGCCAGGCACGACGCTGATGATCAATTAACCCGCATCAAAACAGCCGACATCGTTCATGCCACTGCAGATATGGAATTGGTTGCGTGATGCACAAGCTAAAAAAGGGCAGGTGCAGCATGCGCTGGGAAAGTGAAATCATCGCTGAACGTCTGGCCCGCTATGACCCAGTGCCAAAGCGCTACGGCCATCTCGTGTGTCACAACGGCCGATTGGTCGACGGAATGGCCATGTATCCCCTGCCCCTTCGCACCCGGCTGACGTTATGGCTCAGGAAACTGATGCCCAAATTCAACACCACCGCGAAACATCCACCTCGTCTTTCTGGTTAGCGCCAGCCAGGGAGATCACCTTTTTAACATGCAGGACTACGGCACCATCCGAGTGCCATTCAGGGAGAATTAAATTGAATTCCAAACAAATCATCGCCCTTTCCGCCTTTCTTGCCACGCTCGCGGGTTGTGCCAGCCAATCGACAGTTCGCCCAGAGTCTGCGGCGGTGCCCAGCAACTTGGGGGCATGTGCGACCAACTTCACCACTGAAGGCAGTTTCTGGACCGGAACGCGCTACAGCACCTTCGAAGAATTTCCCAAGAAGACGGTCAGCGGTGCTTTTGATGCCTTGCTTCAGTCTGTGGCAACGAGTGGGTATCAGGTCAATAGCAGCAGCAAGGAAGCCGGCATGATCAGCGCAAGCCAGACCGTTACGTTTGGACAGGGTAAGACGGTCCCCTTGAATTTCGTGATCAAAAAATCCCAACCGGGCGTTCGTGTTGAGGTGTCATTCTCTACCTCCGGTGGTGTCACCGGATCGGCCGATGGCGCGCAAAAGGAGTTCTGCAAGCTCTTGGCATCGGTTGGGCATAGCGCCAATGAAGTTTCTCCCCCGACAAAAGCAGCTGATGACAATGCCAGTGTGGCGAAGAAGAAAGCCAAAAAACCTGCGGCTCAATAATTCTTGAATTCGGCATTCAGTGCTGATCGAACGTTATCCAAAAGTGCGCACAGCCATTACATCGAGGCTGTCGTTGATCACCGCGCATCAACCAACTCGCGCAGCTCTTTTCCTGGCTTGAAGTGCGGCACCCACTTGGCTGGCACATTGACAGCCCCCCCTGTCCTCGGGTTACGCCCGATACGTGGCGGACGATAGTTCAGGCCAAAGCTACCGAACCCACGGATCTCAACTCGGTGACCAGCACTCAGCGTACGACGCAGGGCGGCAATAATTTCGGCGACTGCCATATCGGCATCGGCCTGCTGAAGTTGAGGGAAGCGCTGCGCCAAATTGGCGACGAGTTCGGATCTGAGCATGGCGATATTTTAGCTGCAGAAATTAAAGTTGATCTGACACCCCCACACCGCCTGACAGAGCAACTTGAAATTCTGAGACGCACCAGTAGCAAGCCTTCGATCCAAGCTCAGCTGATGGGCACGAAAAATCAGTTGGTCGTTCCAGAATGCTCCTGAAAGGCGAGGCATCGGCCTTAAGCAAAGGCGAAAATTATGGAAAGCAGAACTCTGTCTTGCCCGAAAGTATTAATTTGAGGGTGCCTGATTATGGCTTGACACGGCTATGCCTCGACAAGATTTTAGTACCACCCGAGCCGACAAACAACGAACAGGCCTTTGCAGCCAATTTGGTGGGGCGATTTTCTATAATCGGATATTTTGCACTGATATTAATGGTCGGATTCAGGTTTACACCGTCACAACGGTGAAACATGCCTTTGCTATACAAGAATTCTGTAGATCACATTTGGCATTGGAGATAGCGATGTATTCACCCGGCCTTGACAGTTTCCAGGGAGGTCGCACAGAAAATATTAATAATACCTCCGCGGCTGATGAGTTTCCGCTAGCAGCTCAAGTGCTATCCAAATGCCTTTCAGTAGCCGATACTGCTTTGACGCAACATGTACTTGAACTATTTCTCGCCCATCCAAATCTTTCAAGCATCCCCGTCATCACCCAGGAAACTCAGCGGCCAATTGGTCTTATCAGCCATGCTGTTTTTATGACTAGTTTGGCCAAACCTTTTTACAAAGAGATATACCTCGACAAGACGTGCCTTGTATTTATGGACAAGGATCCGTTAATTGTGGAGGAGGGAACACCATTACAGGAGGTTTCTATCCTGATTGCAAGCGCAGGCGAAAAGGTACTTATTGATGGGTTTTTGTTGGTCTCGGACGGTCGCTATAGTGGAATAGGCCACGCACAAGATGTACTTCGGATCATGGCACAGCTACACAAGAGGCAATCGCTTCGACTTGCCACCCATCGACAAAACCTAGAGGCGCTTGTGCATATGCGAACAAAGGAGTTGGTCGATGCTAGGGATGCCGCTGAAGCGGCGGCAAGAGCGAAAAGTTCATTTCTGGCCAACATGAGTCACGAGATCCGAACCCCGATGAATGCAATTATTGGGATGACCCATCTGATTAAACAAGATGGATTATTTGGGAAACAAGCCGAGCGCCTAGAAACTATTGAACGTTCGGCCAAGCATTTACTGGCGATAATTAACGATGTCTTGGATTTATCGAAAATCAATGCAGGGGAGTTGGCTTTAGTCGAAGAACCAATCGAACTTGCCGATGTGATCTCGACGGTAACCAATATGCTGGGGCAAATCGCCAACGCCAAGGGCATTTACCTCAAATTATCAAAATTACCGGTAAGTGGAATATTGTTTGGCGATCGGACGCGCTTGATTCAAGCCATACTGAATTATGTCAGTAACGCGATCAAATTTACTGAGCACGGTGGAGTTACTCTAAGCTATCAGATACTTAGCGAGAACGGCGAAACTGTAGTGGTTAAATTTGAAGTAAGAGATACCGGTATTGGAATTTCACAGGAGACACTTGCGACACTCTTCACGGCTTTTCATCAGGCGGATGCTTCCACGACGAGAAAATATGGTGGCACAGGTCTGGGATTGGCGATTACCCGCCATCTCGCTGGCCTGATGGGAGGTGAAGCCGGGGCAACATCGATATGCGGTAGTGGCAGCTCGTTTTGGTTTACTGCACGTCTGAAACGCAACAACGACCCGTCTTACTGCCAGGCCTTACAGAGCAACCAGGAAAGATATCGAGAAGTCGACATCAACGACGTGAAAGAGCAACTACGTGAATTAGCCAGGGGCGCCTTGGTACTAGTTGTAGACGACGAGCCAATTAATCTCGAACTCGCCAAATCAGTTCTCGAAGACGCTGGTGTCGAAGTGGAAACAGCGAGCAACGGATTTGATGCCATTCGCATAACCGAAGAAAAATCAATCGATTTGATTCTGATGGATATGCAAATGCCCGGAATGGATGGTCTTGAAGCAACTCGGGAAATACGGCGGCGAGATCGCGGGAAAAATATTCGTATTCTGGCCATGACTGCGAATGCCTTCGATGAACATAGGGAAAGTTGCCTAGCTGCTGGAATGGATGATTTTTTGGTCAAGCCTTGTCATCCAGCGACGCTGTATAAGAGCCTGCACCGCTGGTTGCAAAGGGCAGGTTGAGGATGGCTTCCATACTCAATAGACAAGCAGCAGAACTCAAAAATAGGAAATCAGCACCGCATGACCATCAGCACGACCTTCATTAAATCCATCCAGGACATCATGCGCCAGGATGCCGGCGTTGATGGCGACGCCCAACGGATTTCCCAGCTTGCCTGGCTGCTCTTTCTGAAAATATTCGACGATCAAGAAACCGAACTTGAGTTGCTGCGCGACAGTTATAAGTCGCCGATCCCCGAACTCCTGCGTTGGCGTCACTGGGCGGCCGACGCCGAGGGTATGACTGGGGAGGAACTGCAGGATTTCATCAACAACACCCTCTTCCCCAAGCTCAAGGGCCTGGATGCTGAGCCGCGACACAACCCGCGCGGCTATGTTGTCCAGCAGGTGTTTAAAGACGCCTTGAATTACATGAAATCAGGCCAGTTGTTGCGGCAGGTGGTGAACAAGATCAATGAGATCGACTTTAACAACCGTACTGACCGCCATCTGTTCAACGACCTTTATGAAAAATCCTGAAGGATTTGCAAAGCGCAGGCAATGCCGGCGAGTTCTACACGCCGCGAGCCGTGACCCAATTCATGGTAGATCAGGTAAATCCGCGCCTTGGTGAAAAAATTCTCGACCCGGCCTGCGGCACCGGCGGCTTTCTGGCCTGCACCCTCGAACACCTGAAAACCCAGCGCAAGAGCGTCGAGGACGACGCCCTGCTGCAAGCCGCCATTCGCGGTGTCGAAAAGAAGCAGATGCCGCACCTGCTGTGCACCACCAACATGCTGCTGCACGGGATCGAAGTTCCCAGCGAGATTCGCCACGACAACACCCTTTCACGCCCGCTGATAGATTATGGCCCGCGTGATCAGGTCGACGTAATCCTAACCAACCCGCCCTTCGGCGGCACCGAGGAACCTGGGTTCGAAGCTAACTTCCCGGCCGACGTCCGCACCCAGGAAACCGCCGATCTCTTCCTCGTGCTGATCATCAAATTGCTCAGGCACAACGGCCGCGCCGCCGTCGTTCTGCCTGATGGCACAATGTTCGGCGAAGGCGTCAAAACGCGCATCAAGGAAAAGTTGCTCAGCGAGTGCAACCTGCACACCATCGTGCGCCTGCCCAATGGCATCTTTGCCCCCTACACCAGCATCAAGACCAACCTGCTGTTCTTCACCAAGGGCGTGCCCACCAAGGAAATTTGGTACTACGAGCACCCTTACCCGGCAGGCTACAAGAGCTATTCCAAGACCAAGCCCATCCGTATCGAGGAATTTGCCACCGAAAAAGCTTGGTGGGGCATTGAGGCCGATGGCTTCAAATCCCGCGTCGAAAATGAGTATGCCTGGATGGTGAATATCAATACTCTCAAGGCTAACGGCTACAACCTCGACCAGAAAAACCCGCACAGCCCGGACGCCATTGCCTACGACCCCGACGCGCTTTTGGCCGAATATGCCCGCCTAAGCGCAGAAGCCAAAAATCTGCGTGACCAGTTGAAGGGCATTCTCGCCCAGTCGCTCGGAACGAAGGCGTGAACGCCATGCTCAAAGCCTGCGAACCGAGCGCCCATTACCTCGCGGCACTTGAACTACCACTGCTGGGCCAGTTCGATCTGATCGCACGCGCACCCAACGGCGTCGCCCGTCTACGTGAACTGATCCTATCGTTAGCAGTTCAGGGCAAACTGGTGCCTCACAACGTCAACGACGAACCAGCCAGTGTGGTTTTGGAAAATATCCGGGCCGAGAAGGAACGGCTGCTCAAGGAAGGCAAGATCCGGGCTGACAAGCCACTGGCGGCGATAGATGATGAAGAGGCGCCATTTCCTTTGCCTTTGGCTTGGGAGTGGGAGCGTCTTGGCCATGTAGTTGGCGTTATACGAGGCATCACATTCCCCGCTAACAAAAAAACAAAGGAGCCTGCAGAAGGTCGAATTGGTTGTTTGAGAACTGCCAACGTCCAAGACAGAATTGAGTGGGACGATCTGCTATTTATTGATCGTTCGTTCATGGGCCGGGAGGAGCAAATTGTTCAGTGCTCCGATATCGTTATGTCGATGGCTAATAGTCGAGAACTTGTCGGGAAAGTCGCTATCGTTACCGAAATTCCAGTTGTCGAAGCAACAATTGGCGGTTTTTTGTCGGTATTGCGCCCTCGCTCAATCTTGCCCCAGTTTTTAATGATCGTGCTTCGCACTGAATACGCTCGATCAATGCTCATTGACAGTGCGAGTCAAACCACGAATATCGCAAACATTTCTCTAAGGAAATTAAACCCTTTACCCATCCCCGTTCCTCCCATCGATCAGCAATCCCGCATCGTGGCCCGTGTTGATGAACTGATGACCCTCTGCGATGCACTGGAAACCAAGGGCAAGTTGGAGGCAGAGCAGCATGCCCGGCTAGTCAGCAGCCTGTTCGAGACCCTGGTCAACAGCGAATCGGCCCACGCGCTGTCCGAAAACTGGCGATACATCGCAATCTATTTCGACCTGCTACTCGATCGCCCCGCTGCGGTCGGCGCCCTAGAACAAACCATTTTTCAACTTGCCGTCCGCGGCCTGCTCGTTCCGCAAGACCCTTCCGACGAACCGGCCAGCGCGCTGCTGCAAAAAATCCGCAACGAAAAAGAACGTTTGGTCGCGGCTGGAAAAATAAAGCGCGACAAACCTCTTCCGCCAATCAGAGACGAGGACAAGCCGTTTGAGTTACCTCAGGGTTGGGAGTGGGCTCGTTTCCCTGAGCTAGGAGAATTTGGACGAGGAAAGTCAAAACACCGCCCTCGCAACGATCCTCGTTTGTTCAATTCTGGAAAGTATCCTCTGGTTCAAACAGGCGAGGTTGCCAGAGCAGACCAAGTTATCAGCGAATACTATTCAAAATACAGCGAAAAAGGCCTTGCACAAAGCAAAATGTGGCCGAAGGGGACTCTATGTATCACGATCGCTGCCAATATCGCTGATACAGCAATACTTGGATTTGATGCCTGTTTTCCGGATAGCGTGGTTGGGTTTGTCCCCTCACCGATTATTGGCAATACGGAATATTTTCTTGCGTTTATGGCGACAGCGAGGAAGCGGTTGCTTGAGTTTGCGCCAGCAACAGCTCAGAAAAACATAAATCTGAAAATTTTAAGCTCCGTGTTGATACCGATTCCTCCTGCCCGTGAAATGAAGGAAATCGTTAGCTGTATCACTCAATTCCGCGCCCTTTGCGCTGATTTAAGCCAGCGTCTTGGCTTAATTCAACAGACCCAATCCAGACTGACTGACGCGTTGGTCGAATCCGTTGTAGCTTGAATTATATGAAGCCACAACGCCAAATTCCTTCATCGGAGTTGCCGGATTCGGTGTGGCGCTGAGATACCAAGTGCACACCCTGGCCGATAAACTCAGAGCTTCCACATTGCAATTCAGCGTCTAATTTATATTGAATAGGTCATACCGAATTGCATTAAAAATCTTTCAGGGTAAATTCATTCTGAAATCTTAACGTTCGGGAAGAAAACAACATTGCATCAAAAGAGAATCAACGTTTGCTCAACTGTCATGTTTTCTCTTTAATGCCTCACGTGGGTCAATACAAGTAGTCTTCAAATAGCGTGCCTGTGTCATGGCTTGGTAATACGTGGCACTTAAGGTCTCGGAATACCAACCAATGACCAGCTCACATGAATGCACCACTAAGTCCGGAAATCGCCGGCCTCATAAGTAATCTGACCCTGAAAGATCGGATTGACCAGAAAATATTCGATGCTTTGTACGCTCGATCCCTGGTCTACAACACCTGCTGGGAAGATCCAGCTGTAGACCTTCAGGCACTCCACATCGGCCCCGAAGATACTGTATTGGTCATAACAAGTGCCGGTTGCAACGCGCTTGACTATGCCTTGCAAGGACCGCAAAAAATTCATGCCGTTGATGCGAATCCTCGCCAAAATGCACTGCTTGAACTAAAGATTGCCGGAATCAGAAAGCTTGATTTCGATGATTTTTTTGCCTTCTTTGGCGAAGGTATTCACCCTGATGCGCACACTCTCTACCACCAACATCTGCGCACCGAGCTTTCTGAGTTCGCCAAAGATTACTGGGATCGACGCATCAACTGGTTCAATAGCCGACAAGGTAGCTTTTATTTTCATGGTTTGGCTGGGTTTGTTGCCCGTGGGTTTCGCACATATTTCAAATTGCGCCCCCAGCTGGCTCGTCCGCTCGCCAAATTATTCGCTGCAAAAAGCCTGGGTTCCCAGCGCAAGATCTACGACAGGTTCATATCCCGCGAACTATGGACGCCCGTCATCAACTGGGTACTAAACCGCCAATTGACCATGAGCCTGCTCGGCGTCCCACATCCCCAGCGACGCCTTGTTCAAAGCCAACATCCCGGCGGAGTATCGGGGTTCATTCGCGAAGCGATCGAATATGTCTTTCGCCATTTGCCGGTCCAAGACAACTATTTTTGGCGTGTCTACCTGACCGGTAGCTACACCCGGGACTGCTGCCCAAGCTACCTAAAGGAAGAAGGATTCAACGCGCTCAAAGGTGGACTGGTTGACTGCATCGAAACCCACACCTGTACGGTGACCGAATATCTTGATGCGGGTAATGAGCCCATCAGTCGCTTTGTACTCCTTGATCACATGGACTGGATGAGTTGCTATTACCCCGAAGCACTGATCGAGGAGTGGGATGCAATACTGAAACGCGCTGCGCCATCTGCCCGCATTCTGTTTCGCAGCGCCCATGCCAATCCGCCCTTTCTTGACTGGCTCCGCGTCGGACCAGAACGCAGCCGCCTAAGGGATGTAGCCGAGTTTGAGATGGAACTGGCTGCACGCCTCCAACAGGAAGATCGCGTTCACACCTACGCCGGTTTCACCATAGCCCAATTGAAAACTCATGGCCATTCCTGAGATTTCTGCCGACGCCCGAACCCTTTGGAGCCTGTTGCGCGGACAGCCGAGAAACGGCTCTCATGCCGACAACCTTGAAGCCTTCTATGCGCCGCAAGCAGAGCGCTACGACGCGTTTCGCGCCCGCCTCCTGCAAGGCCGTGCCGAGCTGATAGAGCAACTCGATCTACGTCCCGGATATCGCGTCGTTGAACTTGGATGTGGCACCGGCAGCAGCCTGCAAATGATGGGGAATACTATTCACTCGATTCAGCGTTTCGACATGATCGACCTGTGCCCCGCCTTGCTGGGCGAGGCCAGAAAACGAAGTGCAGGCTACCGGACAGTCAATATAGTCGAAGGCGACGCAACAACCTGGCAACCTGAAGGCGCTGTCGACATCGTTTTCATGTCGTATTCGCTGACCATGATGCCGCAGTGGCGCAACGTAGTTGCCAATGCGTATTCCATGCTTGCTCCCGGGGGGAAATTCGGCATTGTCGATTTTCATCTCCCGAATGCGGGAAGCCGGCTTGGCAATGCCTTCTGGCAACAATGGTTCGCGCATGATGGCGTGCACCTGTCAGAAAAGCATTTGCCACTACTGCGCAGCACATTCAATGAATGCGCCACCACGGAATGCCGGGCAAAAATCCCTTATCTACCAGGTCTTCGTGCACCGTATTACCGCTTTATAGGCAAGCGGGGAGCCTAGTAGCCACGGGACCGCTGCGCATCGGTTTGCCATCTAGGATGGCTAATTGGGTTTGACCAACCGTTCAGAGGCCAATATGCCATTGCCGTGCAGGTAAAGCGCGACCCAGATCAGTGATCCAAGCGGTAAGATCACGCCAACTCCGAACAAAAATATTTTGGCAGATCGACCGAGAGGAGTACGCGCGGCAAACAAAAAATTGGTCGCCTGCGGCAATTGAACAAGCCATTTTCTGTACTCGCGGAGCAACTTTGTAGCTTTTTGAATCATCTCTGTTGAGTTGCACGCAAAACTGACCCGGGTCAGATTTCGATGCAATTCAACATCATCTCTATGGCCGACCCTCGGAAATCTGAAAATTCGCTGAAAAAACTATGCGAGTAGCTTGATAACGGACGCCCTAACCGAGGCTATACCTTTCTTGTTAAATGAACGTGATGGGAGCTGGTCAACTACAGCCAAGAAGTTACAGCTTATTAGGATTTTTCTGAAATCCCGATCGGCGTTGCCAGCACTTCATCGACTCGATTTTTTTCCATGTCCATGATTTCGAAATGCCAGCCGCTCCAATTGAATGATTCGGTTTTTTTCGGAATCCGGCCAAGATGAACGATAACAAAGCCACCGACCGTATGGAAATTACCGAGATCCTCGTCGGGAAGCACCTTGATACCAAGCACCTCTTTCATTTCGTCAATGGCAAGTAATCCATCAAGCAGCCAACTGCCATCCCCACGCTGAATAGCAAGTGGTGATTCTGCCGCTCCCGACAGCACATCTCCGACTACGGTGCCCATCAGGTCCGACAAGGTAACCAGCCCCTCTGTAGCGCCAAATTCGTTCGCGACCAAAGCGGTCTGTGTTTGGTTAGCCTTGAAAAACTCGAGGAGGCCAATCAGGGACAGCGTCCCCGGCACATAGTGCGGAGGGCTTGGCGAAAGCTTGCCGAAATCCAAGTCCTTCCCATTCAACAGCACTCTGAGCAACTCTCTGCTTTCCACGAAGCCCAAGGCATTGCGAATTCCTCCCTTGCAGAGAAGGAAGCGCGATACCGCGCGCTCCTGAAGCATCTTCAGGTTCTCTTCGCGGGAAACACTGAGGTCGAGACAGACTATATCGGCTGCCGGCGTCATGATTCCTGCGACTCGACGATTGTCGAGCCGAAAGACATTGCCGAGAATTTCACTCTCGGTCTGATCAAGGTTTCCCTGTTTACGCCCAGCCTCGATAAGAAAGCGAATTTCATCGGTAGCAGTTGCATCCGCCGACCCTTTGTTGGGGAAAAAACCGAGAATCCAATCGGACGTTTTCGAAACGATGAAAACCAGCGGATGAGCCAGTCGAAGAAGAAAGGTAATGAGACCCGCCAATGCTTCTGCGATCACCTCCGGGTGTGAAAGCGCGAGGCGTTTGGGGATGACCTCACCAAACACAATGGAGAAAAAGGTGATGATCGTAACAACAATGGATATCGCCAGCGCATAGGCCGCAGCTTGCCCCATAGGCTGGAAGGCAACAAGCCAGTCCTGCAAACGAGGAACCCATAATGCTTCTCCATAGATTCCGGACAGCATTGCCAAGGCAGTAATTCCAAGTTGGGTGGTTGCTAGAAGTCTGCTGGCATGCTGGCGAAATCCAAGAACGGCTGCAGCGGCAGCGGAACCTCGCTCTACGCGCATCGCCAGATGGGAATTTCGGCTTGCACCAACAGCCATCTCAGCCATTGCCAAGACACCACAAGCAAAAATGAGAACAATCAAAATCCAAATTTCCATTTCTTACTCCTTTCGCCCTGCAAAAACCAAAAAACTGAACATTGCGGTTAAGCAAGAAGTTTTTTTATCTGAGCTGATGAGAAAAGACCAAAAATGAATAAATGTATCGGTAATTTCAAGCCATCGTTTACCGTCAAAATTTGAAGATCGCAACGTCGATACAATCAATTTCTGTCACACCTCAGTATGGTTGTGATGAGCTTAATAGCAGCGATGGTGCTTGGGATAATTGGCAGTGTGTACCATTTTCAAATTAAGCAGAATGAGTTTCATGAGAACTGTAAATAACAAGCCCAACTCCAGGGCAGCGAGAGCAGATTTCATATTTGCAAACACAAAAATCCCCCCGCAAACACTCAGATAGAGGCTCATTGTTGCGGCAACGCGCATGTAATGATTTTGGCTGCCAACTAACTGTGGAACTAGGAACCAACTTGCCGCCAAAGTCGCACCAATAGCAAAAAATAGTAGATTTTGAGTCACAGCGTAGTCCTTGCTTATACAGAAGGTACAGAAGAAGACTAGCAGTCAATTCCAATAAACTATATAAATCGTTTGTGAATTTTTTATGACGTATAAAATTTATTGTGCTAGGGGCGATTTTTCAAAAACGACGGATAACCTCCCGCCTTAACCACTTTAAAAATTGGATACGAACATTTTTTCTCTGAGGCAAGGTAGCTTAGTTGGTGGCCGCAGGAATTAATGATCTATAGAGTTACCCACAAAAGATGTGGATAACTCTGGGGGTATCCTGTTGAAACCACGTGAAAATCGGCAATGTAGTAGGCTACCTTTAATGGTGCCCAAAGCATGAGCAGTATATTTCAGACGTATTTCAGTAGTCTTTGGCAGGCAAATGTCAGACCGGTGCCACCAGCAACTTGTTAGTTGCCCGAAGTCGCTCCGCCATCAGGCGCATAACCTGAATGGCAAAATAGGGCGTTTGTTGGACCAGAAACTGGAACCGTTTTTCATCGATGGCGACAAACTCACAATCCGTCTTGGCAATCACGCTCGCAGAATGTGGCCCTGGCGATACCAAGCCCATCTCGCCCACGATGCTGCCATGTCCAAGCGTTTCGACGCGCTGATTCTGAACAAAAACCTCAGCGTTCCCGGTTTCAAGGACGTACATCTGATTCCCAAGATCGCCCTCTCGAAAGAGTGGCTGTCCTGCCTGAATCGTGATTTTTGTGGTGTTGTGAGAAAAGATTTCAATGGGGATCATGGCTGTTTGTCTCCTAAGTAATTCTTTGAGAAAATCCTATCAAATCTGACACTCAGTGGCGCCTAATCAGCCAATTCAACAACGGACGCCATTGGGTGTCTATGGCCACGGAATTAGCATCTTTGTCAAAAAGCGTCACCCCAGTATCGGCCGCCTGCAGGTAGCGTTGAGACTGTGCGATGCATGTAACGACTGGCAGATCAAACTCTTTCAGGAATTCCAGCAGTTGGCCGTAAGCATGGGTACGCACATCGACGCGCATGCCGACGATGCCAATATCTACTCGTTCCTTGCGCACAGCTTTGGTTGCAGCCAGTTCCTCAAAGAACTCGCGGGTGGCCAGCATATCGAAACGAGAAGAGGAAACAGGAACGACGACCTTGTCTACCGAATTCAATGCCTCTTTCAACCGCTTCCCGTGCAATCCGGCTGGTGTATCGAGAATGGCGAAGTTGCAGTTTTTGGGTGGCAGCAGGACTTCATCTTCGGAAATTTCCCAGTGGCGAATAGGCGCCAGATTACTGGGCCGGGCGTCCAGCCAATGCCGGCTTGATTGCTGCCGGTCAAGGTCGCCCAAATAAACAATCTCATCATGCTGAGCAAACCAGCTTGCCATATGAATTGCCAGGGTCGATTTGCCACACCCTCCTTTGGGGTTGGCCACCATAAATTTGCGCATCTAAATTGCTTAACGTCCATTTAGTGTATAAAGTGTTTATATAGTTTATACCTTTAACACCGACTCAGGAGAGCAAAATGAGCAAAGAAGCTGCAACACAGCCCAAGAAGGACGAAGTCAAAGCATCCGAAGTGGCAGCGCCGGTCGCCGAAAAGAACGTAACCGTTACGACTGAAGCCACGCCTCCACAACCCAATAAGCATGTTGCCACTTCTGCCGCGGTAGAGGAAATCGCTGCCAAACCCAAGGCTGAAAAAAAGGCTGTCACTGCAAAGGTGGTCAAGCATACAGCGGCTGAAAAGCCAACTCTGGCACCTAAGGCACCGGTCAAACGAGTGAAGAAGGGCCCAGCCGCAGCTAAAGAAAAAGTTGCCGCAGCACCGAAAATCGAGAAAGCAAGCAAGGTCAAGAAACCCAAACTGGTTCGAGACAGCTTTACCATTCCGGAAAGCGACTACACGCTGTTTGCAACCCTCAAGCAGCGTGCCCTGGCCGCAGGCGTTGAGGTAAAAAAAAGTGAAATATTGCGCGTTGCTCTGGTAGCGTTAGCCAAGCTTGATGATACTGAACTCGTCAAGGCAATTGGCCTGCTTGAACGCATCAAAACGGGCCGTCCAAAGAAATAGACTGAACACATAAACGGGGATGATTTCCTGATATAGGCAGCCCCGTTTAATACCAATAGTGTTCAAACTTACAACCGCACATTTCGCACCAGAGGCAACAACCTGGTAAAGCATAAGTTTCGCAGGATTTTCTCGGCAATTAGGCTGAGGTGAGCCATCGCCAGCACCCGAAAAACAACGGAATCCGTGGCGCTGGGAACCTTGGAAGGCAGTCTTGACTGAACTATCACAGACTACTTGAACCGACTAGAAACATGCTAAACGATTCCCCCAAGGCAAACCATTATAGGAAATTCACCAATCAGGCTACTGTCGTGGCCTGACTTAAGCCCGCCCAAAAAAAGCTGAGCATCTCGCCTCCATCAGGGACGCCACCGACTTCCCCCTGCTCACTAACCTCCAATCGCACCTTTTCTTGGGCGCCCACGACCCCGTCGAATTGGCTCTTTCGAAACTGCCTTATCAGATGCTGCTTCGAGAGCAATTGGAAGCGGGCCAGCAATTTGGTTGGCCATTTCAATGGCTGCCAGAACCTCATTTACCCTGCAAAATGGCTTGCCAATCCCTATCCGACGGATCGGAAACGGAAAATCGTATTTTCCGCATAGAGCAAGTGCCACAATGTTCTGTGCAGTCTTGCGAGTGCACCCTTGGAGAGCCATAAAAGCATCGACTGGCCTAACGACGATTGCATTTTTAAAGTGATCTTTCCAGTCCATCATCACGCCCAAACGAAGTTCAAAGTGGCTATATTTTGGACGCCATAAAATGTAATGTCGCTTTCCTAAGATAACGAAAATCGCCACCTAAATATGGTTTCGACTTCATGAACTATCGTTCAACGATAAGCAGGCAAGGGGACAATTTGGGGACGGGAAATTCGGGAAATATCAGGAAAAGGCAGGAAAATCCGGGACAATTCGGTGACACTGCCGATGCAAAAACTCTAAAAATTCATCAAAACATGAATCTGATTGCCCAAAACGAAAAAGCCCGAAATCATTGTTACACAACGATTTCGGGCTTTAAATTCTGGGGCGACTGATGGGGCTCGAACCCACGACAACCGGAATCACAATCCGGGACTCTACCAACTGAGCTACAGCCGCCGCTGAAGAAGCCGCGCATTGTACGAAGTTCCTTTGCCGCTGTCTACAGGTAATACGTTGAATTCTGCAATGACAGCTGCCGCTGGGTTGAAGCATCCAGCAGCGGGCCTGCCGTGATATTATTATCCGCTTTATTTTTCGGCTCCGAAGTCACAAGGAACTCTCATGGAAGCAACTACTGCACAAGCTAACGAACTTGAACGCCGCATCGACCTCTCCATCGCCATTGCCGATGTCGAGAAGGTCATGGAACAGCGCCTGAAGCGCATGGGCAAGAACATGAAGATCCCCGGCTTCCGCCCGGGCAAGGTGCCGTTCAACATCGTCAAGCAACAGCATGGCGACCAGGCTCGTCACGAAGTGCTCTCCGAAGAACTCGACCGCGTCTTCGGCGAAACCGTTACCGAAAAGAAAATGCGCGTTGCCGGTTACCCGCGCATCGAGCCGAAGGCCACCGAAAGCACCACGCACATCGAGTTCTCGGCCATTTTCGAGGTTTATCCGGAATTCACCCCGGGCGATCTGTCGACCGCCGAAATCGAGCGTCCGGTTCTCGAAGTCAGCCCGGCTGAAGTCGACAAGACCCTCGACATCCTGCGCAAGCAGCGTGTTTCGTATGCGGACACCGACCGTGCCGCCGCCAAGGAAGACCGCGTTGTTATCGACTTCCTCGGCAAGAAGGATGGCGTACCGTTCCAGGGTGGCGAAGCCAAGGATTACCCCTTCGTCCTCGGTCAGGGCATGATGCTGCCTGATTTCGAAAATGCCGTTGAAGGCGCCAAGGCTGGCGAATCGAAAACCTTCGACCTGAACTTCCCGGCTGATTACCACGCCAAGGATCTGGCTGGCCAGACGGTCCAGTTCGAGATCACCGTCAAGCAGGTACAAGCTGCCGTGCTGCCGGAACTCGACGCCGAATTCGCTTCCAGCATGGGCATCGCCGATGGCGACGTGACCAAGATGCGGGCCGAGATCGAAGCCAACCTGAAGCGTGAAGTCAAGCGCCGTATCGAAGGCAAGCTCAAGGACCAGGTCATGGAAGCTCTGATCAAGGCCAACCCGATTTCCATCCCGACCTCGCTGGTTGACATGGAAATCCAGCGCCTCATGCAAGCTGCCCGCCAGGACATGGAACAGCGTGGCATGAAGGTCAAGGACATGCCGATCCAGCCGGAATGGTTTGCCGACCAGGCCAAGCGTCGCGTCACCCTTGGCCTGATCCTTGCTGAGGTGGTCAAGACGGAAAAGCTTCAGGCAACGCCGGAACAAGTTCGCGCCATGGTCGAAGAATCGGCCCAGAGCTACGAGCACCCGGAAGAAGTCATCCGCTGGTACTACGCTCAACCGCAGCGCCTGCAGGAAGTCGAAGGCGTCGCCATCGAGAACAACGTCGTTGCCTGGGTACTGGGCAAGGCCAAGGTCTCCGACAAGGCGGCTGTTTTTGATGAACTGATGGGTCAGAAGCAGTAATTAGCAGCAATCCGGACCTTGTCGCGAAAGCGACAATCGTCTTGAATGTAACGAAACGGCAACACACAAGGGCTGACATGAATATCGACAACGCAAGCAATTGGGATCCACAGGCACTCGGCATGGTCCCCATGGTGGTGGAACAGAGCGGACGCGGCGAACGCGCGTACGACATCTATTCGCGCCTCCTGAAGGAGCGTGTGATTTTTCTTGTCGGCCCGGTGAACGACGTCACCGCCAATCTGGTGGTGGCGCAGTTGCTGTTCCTTGAAGCCGAAAATCCGGACAAGGACATCTATTTCTACATCAACTCGCCGGGTGGTTCGGTGACCGCTGGCATGTCGATCTACGACACCATGCAGTTCATCAAGCCCGACGTGTCGACGCTGTGCATCGGCCAGGCCGCCTCGATGGGCGCCTTCCTGCTCAACGCCGGCGCCAAGGGCAAGCGCTTTGCCCTGCCCAATTCGCGCGTCATGATTCACCAGCCGCTCGGTGGCTTCCAGGGCCAGGCCTCGGATATCGCCATCCACGCCAAGGAAATCCTGTCGATTCGTGACCGCCTCAACCGGATCATGGCCGAGCACAGCGGCCAGCCGCTCGAGCGCATCGAAAAAGACACCGACCGCGACAATTTCCTTTCTGCCGCCGAAGCGGCAGAATACGGTTTGATCGACAAGGTATTGACCCGCCGCGACGCGGCCTGATCGGAGAGCAACAGATGACCAAAGGCAGCCCGGAAAAACTGCTCTACTGCTCGTTCTGCGGCAAGAGTCAGCATGAAGTGAAGAAGCTCATCGCTGGGCCGTCCGTGTTCATCTGCGACGAATGTATTGCCCTGTGCAATGACATCATCCGCGACGAACTGCCGGAAGAAGCTGCCAAGGCCGGTCGCTCCGACCTGCCGACGCCGCGCGAGATCTGCTCGATTCTCGACCAGTATGTGATCGGTCAGGAGGTCGCCAAGCGCATCCTCGCCGTTGCCGTCTACAACCACTACAAGCGCCTGCGCCACACCGCCAAGAATGCCGGCGAAGTGGAACTGGCCAAGAGCAACATCCTGCTCGTCGGCCCCACCGGCTCGGGCAAGACCCTGCTCGCCCAGACCCTCGCCCGCCTCCTCAACGTACCTTTCGTGATGGCCGATGCAACGACCCTGACCGAAGCTGGCTATGTTGGCGAGGACGTCGAGAACATCATCCAGAAATTGCTGCAGAAGTGCGATTACGATGTCGAGAAGGCCCAGCAGGGCATCGTCTACATCGACGAAATCGACAAGATTTCGCGCAAGTCGGACAATCCGTCGATTACCCGCGATGTCTCCGGTGAAGGCGTCCAGCAGGCCCTGCTCAAGCTGATCGAAGGCACGGTTGCCTCGATCCCGCCGCAAGGCGGGCGCAAGCACCCGAACCAGGACTTTGTCCAGGTCGACACCACCAATATCCTGTTCGTTTGTGGCGGTGCCTTTGCTGGCCTCGAGAAGATCATTCTCAATCGCTCCGAGCGCGGCGGCATCGGCTTTGGTGCCGAGGTCAAGAGCAAGGAAGACAAGAAGGCTGTTGGTCAGGTCCTGCTCGATGCCGAGCCGGAAGACCTTATCAAGTTCGGCCTCATTCCCGAACTGATCGGTCGCCTGCCCGTCGTCGCCACGTTGCAGGAACTCGAAGAGCCGGCCCTGATCCAGATCCTGACAGAACCGAAAAACGCACTGATCAAGCAGTATCAGAAGCTGTTCAGCATGGAGGACGTCGAACTCGAAGTCCGCCCCGGCGCCCTGTCGGCCATTGCCAAGAAGGCATTGGCCCGCAAGACCGGCGCCCGCGGCCTGCGCTCGATCATCGAACATGCACTGCTCGACACGATGTACGAACTACCGGGCATGGAGAATGTCGAAAAGGTGGTCATTGACGAAAATATGATCACCGGCGACACCCCGCCCCTGCTCATTTACGCCGATCAGCCAAAGGTTTCCGGCTCCAACTGAGCCGGGTCTTGAATTGCGGTTCCCCGCCCCCATTTGAGGGGCACATACCTATTTCAAAGGCATCGTAATGTCGAACCCCAACACGCTCCCGGAAACCGTCGAACTGCCGCTGCTGCCGCTGCGCGACGTCGTCGTCTTCCCGCACATGGTCATCCCGCTCTTCGTCGGCCGCCCGAAGTCGATCAAGGCGCTCGAAATGGCCATGGAAGCCGGCAAGAATATCCTGCTCGTGGCCCAGAAGTCGGCCGCCAAGGATGAACCGGAACCGGAAGACCTCTATCGCATCGGCTGCATGGCCAACATCCTGCAGATGCTCAAACTGCCTGATGGCACCGTCAAGGTACTGGTCGAAGGCACTCAGCGCGCCCGCGTCGAAGCCATCGAGGTGCAATCCTCGGTGTTCATGGCGACCGCCGTGCCGATCGTCCAGCCGGGCGTTGAAGACCATGAAATCGAGGCGATGCGCCGCGCCGTGGTTGCCCAGTTCGACCAGTTCGTCAAACTGAACAAGAAGATACCGCCCGAGGTGCTGTCCTCCATCGCCGGCATCGAAGATGCTGGTCGTCTGGCCGACACCATCGCCGCCCACCTGCCGCTCAAGCTCGAGCAGAAGCAGGAAGTGCTCGAAATGGAAAGCATTCGCGACCGTATCGACCGCCTGCTCTCCCAGCTCGAAGCCGAAATTGACATCCTCCAGGTCGAAAAGCGCATCCGTGGCCGCGTCAAGCGCCAGATGGAAAAGAGCCAGCGCGAGTACTACCTCAACGAACAGGTCAAAGCCATCCAGAAGGAACTCGGTGAGGGCGAAGAAGGTGCCGACCTCGAGGAACTGGACAAGAAGATCAACGCCGCCGGCATGAGCAAGGAAGGCCTGGCGAAGGCCATGAGCGAGCTCAAGAAGCTGCGCCTGATGTCGCCGATGTCGGCCGAAGCCACCGTCGTGCGCAATTTCATCGAAACCCTGATCGGCCTGCCCTGGCGCAAGAAGACGCGGATCAGCAAGGATCTGCGCGAAGCCGAAAAAATTCTCGACAGCGACCACTATGGTCTGGAAAAGGTCAAGGAACGCATCGTCGAATATCTCGCCGTGCAACAGCGCGTGGACAAGGTCAAAGCGCCGATTCTCTGCCTGGTCGGCCCTCCCGGCGTCGGCAAGACCTCGCTCGGCCAGTCGATCGCCAAGGCAACCAACCGCAAGTTCGTCCGCATGGCGCTCGGCGGTGTGCGTGACGAAGCCGAAATCCGCGGCCATCGCCGTACCTACATCGGCTCAATGCCGGGCAAGATCCTGAGCAGCCTGACCAAGGTCGGCGTGCGCAACCCGCTCTTCCTGCTCGACGAAGTGGACAAGCTGGGCCAGGACTTCCGTGGCGACCCGTCGTCGGCCCTGCTTGAAGTACTCGACCCGGAACAGAACCATACCTTCCAGGATCACTACGTCGAAGTCGATTTCGACCTCTCCGACGTCATGTTCGTAGCCACTGCCAACACGCTGAACATCCCGGCGGCCCTGCTCGACCGGATGGAAGTTATCCGCCTGGCTGGCTACACGGAAGATGAGAAGGTCAACATCGCCATGCGCTATCTGCTACCCAAGCAGATCAAGGCCAATGGCCTGAAAAAGACTGAAATCGCTGTGGCCGACAGCGCCATTCGCGACATCGTCCGTTACTACACCCGCGAAGCCGGTGTCCGTGCCCTTGAACGCGAAATCTCGAAGATCTGTCGCAAGGTCGTCAAAACCCTGGTGCTGAAGAAGCGCGACAGCAAGATTGCCGTCAATGCCCGCAACCTCGACAAGTTCCTTGGCGTCCAGCGCTACAGCTTCGGCATGGCCGAAAAGGAAAACCAGGTTGGCCAGGTCACCGGTCTGGCGTGGACCGAAGTCGGCGGCGAACTGCTGACCATCGAATGCGCCAACATGCCGGGCAAGGGCAATATCCTGCGCACCGGCTCGCTCGGCGATGTCATGAAGGAGTCGGTCGAAGCTGCCCGCTCCGTGGTGCGCGCCCGCGCCCGTCGCCTCGGCATCAAGGACGAGGCCTTCGAGAAGACCGACATCCATATCCACGTGCCGGAAGGTGCGACGCCCAAGGACGGCCCGTCCGCCGGCAGCGCCATGACTACCGCCCTCGTCTCGTCCTACACCGGCATTCCGGTCCGCTGCGACGTCTGCATGACCGGAGAGATCACCCTGCGCGGCGAAGTGCTGCCCATCGGCGGTCTCAAGGAAAAGCTTCTGGCTGCCGTGCGTGGTGGCTTGAAGACGGCGCTGATCCCGGAAGAGAACGTCAAGGACCTCACCGAGATCCCCGACAATATCAAGAACAAGATCGAAATCGTCCCCGTCAGATGGATCGATCAAGTCCTTGAACGCGCCCTCGAGCGCATGCCGGAAGCCCTTCCTGAGCCGGCTGTTGCAGATTCTGCTGTACAGGCATCGGCTGACGCCGCGGCCGCAGCAACGGTGCTTACTCATTGATTTGCAAGGAAAGGATGCCGGCGTCTTACCGCCCGCCATCCTTTCCGTTTCCCGGCGCTAGGGAAATCCCCGAAAATCCGCTTGACACAAGGATTTCGCCGGATATATAAATCCGTCCTCGCAAAGTTTTCACCACTCCAAATCCATCCACTAGGGGACCATAATGAACAAGACTGAACTGATCGACTCCATCGCCACCCAAGCCGATATTTCCAAGGCAGCTGCCGGCCGTGCGCTGGATGCCGCCGTTGAAACCATCAAGGCTGCCCTCAAGGCTGGCGACACGGTCAATCTGATCGGCTTCGGCACTTTCTACGTCGGTGAGCGCGCTGCCCGTACCGGGCGCAATCCGCGCACCGGCAAGACCCTTGAAATCAAGGCCGCCAAGTCGCCGAAGTTCCGCGCCGGCAAGGGCCTGAAAGACGCCTGCAACTAATTCAGGCGAATGACGGGAAATCACCCCCATCTGTTCTACCGAACACCAGACCACGAACCCCGCCCACAAGGCGGGGTTTTTGTTGAATAATACGGCATGATGACTGCCAGCACAGAAAACGACCAGGACAAGAAAGGCGACGCCCTCAAGTCGCAACGCTTTCAGATGCTCGCCGACATTGCCAAGGAGCTGTCCGGCGAAGTCGTATTTCCCACCTATTTCGACGCCGTCCTGCGTCTGCGCAAGATTCTCAACGACCCCGAGCAGAGCATTGCCAATATTGCCCACGCCGTCTCGGTCGAGCCACTGATTTCCGCCAAGCTGCTGCATCTTGCCAATTCGGTTGCTTACAATCCCGGTGGACAGGTACTGGTTGATATCAAGTCAGCGATTACCCGACTGGGCGTCAACGCGGTACGAACCGCTTCCCTGGCCATCGTCATGACCCAGCTGCTGCGGGCCAAGGGCATGGCCGAATTTTCCGAGCTGACCCATTCGCTGTGGGACCACTCGATCAAGACCGCTGCCGCGGCCAATGTCATCGCCAGCCACACCTCCCGGCAGAATCGTGAGGAAGCCATGCTGGCTGGCCTGATCCACGATCTGGGGGCTTTCTACATGCTGTATCGCGCCACCCAGTACGAAGAACTCCGGCACCGGCCGGACACGGTCAAATACCTGATCATCCAGTGGCATGAAAGTATCGGCGTTTCGCTGCTCAACGCCCTCGGCATCCCGGAAGAAATCGTCGATGCGACGATTGACCATGATCGCATGCGTCCGACGCCGACGACCATCCGCAACCTGTCAGATACCATTTACGTGGCCAACATGCTCAGCGGCGGACATTTCGAATGGCTGATGCAGGACCAGGCCGAAATTCCGACGGAAATAGCACTTCTCGAAGAAAAATACGGCCACCTGCACCCGGAAATCGAGGCCATGGCAAGCGAGATGCATAGCAGCTTTGCCTGACCGGGCGGCCTTCAGCCCTTGCGGCCGTGGCCGGTCTTGACCTGTGTAGACGCCAGAATACCGCGCAGGATATTGATTTCGTCCTTCTCCAGACGAACCCGCCCAAACAGGCGCCGCAGCTTGGGCAGCAAACGCCCCGGCTGCTCCGGATTGAAGAATCCGGTATCGGTCATGACCGCTTCAAGGTGACCATACAACCCCTCCACCTCATCATGGGTGGCAACCGGCGAAGCAAAAGGCGTCACCCCTTGTTCGACCATCGGCGGCCGTTCAGCATAGGCCGCCATGCGGCACTCGTAGCTGAGCACCTGAACGGCTGAACCCAGGTTGAGGGAGCTGAAGTCGGGATTGGTCGGAATCGTCACCGCCGCATGGCAATGCAGAATTTCATCATTACTCAGGCCAACCGTTTCGTTGCCGAAGACCAGAGCCACTTCACCCTGCCCTGCTTCAGCGATCAAGCGCGCCACCGTTTCGCGCGGCGCTCCGAGCACCGGCCCGATATCGCGCTGACGCGCCGAAAGAGCGACAACAAACGAAGTGCCAACCAGCGCCTCCTTGAGCGACCCGGTAACCACGGCATTGTGCAGGACGTCTACGGCTGACGTCGCCCGGGCATCCGCCTCCGGATCCGGAAACTGCTTTGGCTCCACCAGGTAAAGATTGGTCAGGCCCATCGTCTTCATGGCGCGGGCCGCTGCACCGATATTCCCGGGATGACTCGTGCGACACAGGACCACTCTGATACGGGACAGCAGGACTTCAGGCTTCATGGTGTAAAATTCGGTCTTTCAAATATAGATTGGGCGGCCTCGGCCACCCGTCAGCTCTTTAAGCTCATGCATCCAACCCTGAATATCGCCATCAAGGCAGCGCGTCGTGCCGGCCAGATCATCAATCGCGCCTCCAACGACCTCGACCTGCTCAAAGTCACCGCCAAGCAACCCAACGACTTCGTCACCGAAGTCGACAAGGCTGCCGAAGCCGCGATTATCGAAGTCCTGATGGAAGCCTATCCCAACTACGGCATTCTAGCAGAGGAGTCCGGCCAGACTGCCGGCAAGGGTGGCGATGAGACCGAGTACCAGTGGATCATCGATCCGCTCGATGGCACCACCAACTTCATCCACGGTATGCCGCAGTATGCCGTCTCGATCGCCCTGGCCAAGGGTGGCATTATCGAACAGGCCGTCGTTTTCGACCCCAATCGCAATGAGCTGTTTACCGCCAGCAAGGGTGCTGGAGCCTTTCTCAACGAGCGCCGCATCCGCGTCTCCAAGCGCACCAAGTTGCAGGATTCGCTGATTGGCACCGGCTTCCCCTACCGCATGTTCGATCATATCGATACCTACCTCGCCATCTTCAAGGAACTGGCCCAGAAGACCGCCGGCCAGCGCCGCCCTGGCGCCGCCTCGCTCGACCTCGCCTACGTCG
Organism: Dechloromonas sp. HYN0024; assembly: GCF_003441615.1. Lineage (NCBI taxonomy): Bacteria > Pseudomonadati > Pseudomonadota > Betaproteobacteria > Rhodocyclales > Azonexaceae > Dechloromonas > Dechloromonas sp. HYN0024. The sequence goes on from NZ_CP031842.1 coordinate 1,911,679, forward strand.
CCTGTGGCCGCTACGACGGCTTCTGGGAATTTGGCCTGTCCCCGTGGGACATGGCGGCGGGCGCGCTGCTCATCTCCGAAGCGGGCGGCCTGGTCAGTGACCTGCGTGGCGATGCCAGCTACCTTGAAACCGGCAACCTCATTGCCGGTACCCCCAAGGTCTTTGCCCCGCTGCTCAAGCTGGTTCAGGACAAGTTGCCGGACTCCATCCGCGGCTGATCAACCGGCTTCGGCCCCATGAAAAAAGCGCCCAAGGGCGCTTTTTTCATGGGCCCGCCATATCAGCAGAAAGCCATCGCCAGAACAGCCGGATCATCAATCGGATTGATCAGCGCATACCCGGTAATCCTGTGAAGTCAGGACCAGTCCTGAAACGAACCGCTGGCAATCGGTTCAGGCATTGATCGGTCGGTGTGAGTTGATGGGGTTAGCGGCACTACGGGGAAGACCGTGGAGACACGGTAGGCCGGTATTGGGTTGCCATTGCCTCCGTTTTCTCCTCCGATAGCTTAACTACCCATACTAAATCCATGAGCCAAAAGGGGATTTTTAGTTGTCCCCAAAACCTGTGGATAACTCTGTGAACAACACCTGTAAATTGATGTTAAATCTCAGTCTGACAAGGGTTTTGGTTACGTTGATGCAATAAGAGGCTATCGTCAAAGCCCTGAATTGGTGCGGATTCACGGGGTTCTTACATTTGGCAATTCACCCCAAGTGAACTGCTTTCCCTCTCTGTAACCAATGGTAACAAGTGGGGATAAGTCAAGTCTTGACACCTAATATTTTCTTATTTAATTGCTCGAGCCGAAGACCGGCAATAGCACATCGTCCATCCATGTGGTCGCCAACACTGTCCCTCCGGCTATCCCCAAGGATGGTGCCTATGTAATGGGTGAGGCAAAAGTTGTCATTGTTGACATGTGCGAGGACAAGGTCCTCCTGAAACCCATGACCGGCAGCCAAACTGAACCCTCACACAGGCCTTAGCGTCTCAGGTGATGCCATCCAATCACTACTCATATTAGGGATGTAGATTGGGGGTACAACAAAAAAGCGCCCCGAAAGGCGCTTTAATTGGTGTGTTCTGGCGGAGGAGGCGGGATTCGAACCCGCGGTAGGGGATTACCCTACACACGCTTTCCAGGCGTGCGACTTAAACCACTCATCCACCCCTCCGGAAGCCGCGCATTGTAGCAGAATAGACCGATTGGTCAAAGAAACTTTCGGACAAAAGCGAGTCCGAGCCAGAGCATCAGGACAACGACGAAGGTGATGCAGCCGATCAGGACGGGGCTGGCTGTACCGGGCATCAGCATCGCCAGCAACCGGCGCGGTGGGGAGGTAATCAAGGCAAACAACTGATAAATCCGATTGTCAGCCCGCTTGCGTCCGGCAATCACATACAGAACTCCCTGCCCCAGCAGGCACCAACCAAGCATTTCGACAATGGCCCGCAGGGCGCCGATCAGGAAAAGGCTCACTGCAGATCAGTCGTCCTCGACACCGTATTCTATGTCGAGCTTTTTCATCTGGCGGTTGTACCACCAGATAATCAACAGGTAGATGACCAAAGCCCCCTGGGCGGCCATGTAGAAGCCGAGGGGAAAGCCGAGAATGATAACTTCGTTGATGCTGCGCGAAAACCAGGTCAGTCCGAAGGTGACGAGGCCCCAGAAAAGCAGCAGGATGAAGGTCAGGCGGCGACTCTTCTGCCAATGAATGTCGGCGGCGGGCATTACGATTCCGTTCCGTTGCGATAGCGGATGGTCTTGAGGAAGCTGGCAGCTCGGGGATCAGGCTTGGTCATCAGGCTGACCACAATGATGGTGCAGAAACCAGCGACGACACCAAAAAGTCCGCTTGAGGTGGACTGGATATGGAACCATGGCTCCATGTTGAACCCACTGATCCCGAGCAAGGGGATGCTGTCGAACTCGACCCGAATGATGTAATAAATGGACAACAGGACACCGACCACCATGCCGGCCAGGGCGCCGGCGCGGGTAGCCTTTTCCCAGAAGATACCGAGGACCAGAGCGGGGAAAAAGGCCGAACCGGCAATGGAGAATGCCCAGGAAACCATGGAGAGAATGGTGCCGGGCTTTTGCGCGGCCACCGTGGCGGCGAGAATGGCAACCACCAGCAGCATGGACTTCGAGATCACCAGCCGGAAGTGGGTTGAGGCTTCCGGGCGGAAGATGCGGTAGTAAACATCATGGGACAACGATGTCGTGATGGTCAGAAGCAGGCCATCCGCTGTCGATAGCGCCGCGGCCAGACCGCCAGCGGCAACCAGACCGGATACCACATAGGGCATGCCGGCAATTTCCGGTGTCGCCAGCACGATGACGTCCGGATTCAGCGACAGTTCAGCCAGTTGGAGAATACCGTCGGCGTTGATGTCCTCGATACTGACCAGCCCGAGCTTCGCCCAGGCGGCGACCCAGCCCGGCAATTTGGCAATGGGTATTTCGGCCAGATGGGTGAGTACTTCAAATTTGGCAAAGACCGCGTAAGCCGGCGCAGTGATGTAAAGCAAGAGGATGAACAACAGCGACCAGAACACCGACTCGCGAGCCTGGCGGACGGTCGGTGTCGTGTAGTAGCGCGTCAGCACATGCGGCAAGGCGGCCGTTCCGATGGTCAGGCAGAAGATCAACGCAAGAAAATTGATGCGCATGATGTCCTGTTCCTCGACGGTCTCGCCGGGAAAGGCTTCAGCATGATGAATTGGCGGCTTGCTCCGCTCAACAGCCAGAAACATGGCCTCTTCCCAGCGCGCCCTGGCCTGCTCGGGGTCACGAGGCAAATCACGATACTGCCTTTCCAGCGCAACGATGTCTTTCATCTGGGCATCGCTGGCTTTGAGCTGATTGATCTGCTTCGCCAGGTTTTCGCGTTCGAAATTGAGCGACTGCGGCAGCTGCATGATCTTCTGGGCATAGAGGTCAGCGCGCTCGTGAAAAAGTTGGCGGACTTCGAGCTCAGCCGGTCGCTGGAACAGGTCATCTTCAAGCAGAGATACCTGTTGCAGGACCCGGCCATAGACCAGTTGCGGCACCGGATTACCAGTCTGGTTGTAGGAAAGGATGGCAACCGGCGTGATGTAGGCAACAATCAGGATCAGGTACTGGGCCACCTGCGTCCACGTCACCGCCCGCATCCCCCCCAGGAAGGAACAGACGAGGATGCCGGCGAGGCCGACGAAAACACCGATCTCGAACTGCAAGCTGACAAAGCGGCTGGTGATGACACCGACGCCATAAATCTGCGCTACTACGTAAACGAAGGATGCCAGAATTACCGCCCCGACCGCGACCAGCCGAATGGCATTGCCGCCGTAACGGGCCCCGAGAAAGTCAGGGATGGTGTATTGGCCGAAACGCCGCAAATACGGGGCCAGCAAGAGCGCCACCAGCACGAAGCCGCCAGTCCAGCCGATGACGTAGGCCAGCCCCTGAAAACCCGACAGATAGAGAGTGCCCGCCAGGCCAATGAACGAGGCGGCGCTCATCCAATCGGCACCGGTCGCCATGCCATTGAAGAAGGCCGGTACACGCCGACCCGCCACGTAGTACTCGGAAACGTCGGAAGTCCGGCAGACGATGCCGATCAGCGCGTACATCGAGATGGTGAAGAACAGGAAGGCGTAACCGATCCAGCGGGGCGGCATGCCGTGTTGTTCGAGCACGGCAAGCGCCCCGATGAATGCCAGGAAGGTACCTGTGTAATACAGGTAGTAGCGCTGCAGCCTGGACAATGACGCGAACATCCTTGCCGGGCTAGTGATTTCGCCGCAGGAAACTGCTCGCCCGCGACTCGTCGATCAGGTGAGCCGCCGTATCGACCTGCTTGCCGACGGCGCGCACCGTCATCATCTGGAAGATGCGGGCCAGCAACAAGGTATTGGCCATCGCATCGCGCCGTCCGCTACCCGCATCAAGGCCAAAGACCTCGATCCAGTGATCGAGCGGCATGACAGAATCCCCCTTGTCCTCGAACATCGACGGCAGCAACCAGGCCAGATCAACCCACTGCGGCTGGAAATCGACGCCGAGCCGTTCCTTGAAGGCGCGCTGGAGAAAACCGCCGACATAGGGAATATGGTAGGTGACGAGCGGTGACTTGGCGGCAAACAACAAAAATGCTGTCAGTTGCCGGTCGACCGCAGCCCCCTCCCCGTCCAGTGTCGAAAAATCGACATAAAAGGTATCGTCCGGCTGGATCGCCCCTTTCCAGATCGAGCTGGCGGCCAGCCCGAGCAGACGGTCGCTGTCGGGGTTGGGTCCGCTGCTGACGATATCGACGACGACGTAGCGGGTATGAAAGTGCATGTCGTCCAGCGATGGTGCCGGGCTGGCCCGCCAGACATCGAGCGAGGCCCGCACATCATCCGGCAGATTGGCCGACGCACTGCCCCGGAACAGGAATTTCTTGAGTCCGAGCATGGTCATTGCACCTGGTAGTCGAGTTTGAGGCGCGTCTGGATCTTGCGTGCCTGACGGAAGGACTCCTTCAGGATCCGGCGATCCAGTTCATTGAGCGTGTCGGGATCGATCAGGTTGTCGCCCTGGGTGCCCGGTTCACCTTCCAGATATTGGTGCTGCAAGCGCAGCAACTGAATGAAATTGAGGCCTTCAAGCACCGCGTTGATTTCTTCGCTGCGGATCGACAGACGCTGCGAAGCGAGACGCAGGCGCTGGATCGAATTGGTGTTGTGCACACCACTGGCCATGGCGTAGATGCGGGCCACGTCGACAAAGATGCGCGAGCCATATTTCTTGAGGTCGATCTTGCCCGGATGGCCGGGTTCAAGATCGGTCAGGAAGTCGCGAATCTTGCCGAGCGGCGGTTCGACATCCAGGGCATTCTTGGCCATGGCGCGCAGGAACATCGGGTTCGATGCCGTCTGCGCCAGCAAATGGCGGCGCATGGCATCCGCCAGTTCGGCCTTGCCGTAGAGCGGACGGAAGTCGAAGAAGATGGTCGCGTTGAGCAAGGCATCCGGCTGCGGCATGCGAATCCAGTTGGAGAACTGCTCCTTCCATTCCGCCAGCGTCAGGCACCACTGCGGGTTGCTCGCCATGATGTTGCCCTTGCACAGCGGGAAGCCAACACGGTCGAGATCGTTATTGACGTCCAGCGCGTAGGCCAGGAAGCGCTGTTTCAGCGCCTCGGCTGAAGTCCCCTCGGGCGGCGCGAAAACGATACCGTTATCCTGGTCGGTACTGAAGGTCTGCTCATCACGTCCTTCCGAACCAAAGGCCAGCCAGGCCCATTCGATACCGTCGAAATTGTGCTTTTCAAGGTTGAGCTGAATGACGCGACGGGTCAGCGCATCATTCAGGGCAGAAATGAACTGGGTCAGCTGCTCGGAACCAACACCCTGAGCCAGCATGTTGAACGACAACTGGCGAACATCGGCGGCTGCCTGTTGCAGCGCCTCGACATTGTGCGCCCCATCGATCGACTGGCGAATCTGACGCAGACCGACACGCTGCAACGAGAACAGGTCACGCTCCGAAACAACGCCGGTCAGCTTGCCTTCGGCATCGGTCACCAAGACATGGCGAATGCCGTGCGTCGCCATGGCAAACATCGCATCGTAGGCCGTCGCGTGCTCTTCAATCATGAAGGGATTGGCCGACATGGCCTGGCTAACCGGTGAGGTCAGCGGGAGATCGGCCAGGACGACACGGTCGAGCAGGTCGGTCCGGGTAAACACGCCGACCGCCTTGCGGTCTTCACCGGCCACCACCAGTGAGCCGATACCGGCCTTGGACATGGTTTCCAGCGCAGTACGCAAGGGCGTTTCGGGCGATACCGTGATCGGCGAACGCGAGCCAATGCCAGCCAGCGGGGAGTTTAGGGTCTGTTGTTCACTGGCGCGCTGGGAGAACTGCAACTGCAACTGGCGACGCGACTGGTCGAGCAGGCTGGCGATGTAGCGGGTACAGAACAGGTTGAATTCGGGGCTGGATGCCAGCAGTGCAAGGAAGTCATCGGCCGGCAACTGGTAGCAGAAGGTATCCTCGACGGCCGTATACATATTGGTCGACGGCCGGCCAGCCGTCACGGCGCCGATCGGAAAGCTTTCCCCGGGACTCAGGCTGAGGATCGAATATTCGGTGACGGTGACTTCACCCGCCTGACGGGCCTGTACCTTGCCCGATTCGATCAGATAGAAATAGCGGACCTTGCCGGAATCCGGACCGATAATCAGGCTGCCGGCAGCATAAAAGACGATCTTCGCCTTTTCCGCGAAGCGCTGCAGCGCATCCGGCTGCATCTTGTTGAACGGCGCATGGTTGCGCAGGAATGCCTGCGTATTTCCGGCCATCCGGGTGCGTCCATCCTGGCGCAGCGACATTTCCACCTGGCCGACGGCCTGTTCTTTTTCCTGCCCTGTTTGCTGTTGCGTACTCACGACAACCTCATTTTTCTTCAAAGTGCATAGTTTAACTTGAGACGTTGTTGCAGGCGTCTTGCCTGCTTCAGCGCCTCGCGCAAGATGGCCCGATCCATGTCATGCAAGGCGGCGGGCTTCAGGCCATAGCCACCGCTTTCCCCTCTCGTCATGGCGTCAATCTGCTGCCCCAGCCGCAAGCGCAGAATCTGCGAAAATGCCGCGTCCACCGCTGCAATTTCGCTGTCCGGCAATCCGGCCGCCGACCCCGCCTGGTTTAGCCGCTCAGCCGTATTGACACCCGGGCTCCCGCTCGATAAGGCAAAGATGCGTGCCGCGTCGACAAAAATCCGGCTGCCGTATTTCTTCAAATCAATCGCTTCTCCCTGGCCGACCGCAATCTCACCACGAAAGTTGAGCGGCACATCGACCTGCAGCGCATTGGCCGCCATCAGGTGCTGGAAGGACGGCGTAGCTTTGGTCATGGACAACAGGAGTGTGCGCAGTCGTTCGCCCAGAGCCACCTCGCCGAACAGGGGACGCAGATCGAAAAAGATGCTGGCGTTGAGCAGGGCCTGCGGTTCCGGACGTCGCACCCAGTCCATGAAGCGCTCCCGCCACTCTTCAAGCGACAGGCACCAGGCCGGGTTGCCGGCCATGATCTGGCCGCTGCATAAAGCAAACCCACATGCTGCCAGATGCTGATTAACCTCCTGCGCGAAAGGCAGGAAAATCTGCCGCAAGGCCACCCCCTCCTGTCCGCTCGCTGCATTGAAGATCAGCCCGTTGTCCTGATCGGTGACGAAGGTCTGTTCGTGCCGCCCCTCCGAGCCAAGCGCCAGCCAGCACCAGGCAACCGGCGGCAGGCGGTGGCGAGCCGCAGTCAGCTCGATCACTCTGGCCGTCAGGCGATCATTGAAAACCGAAATCAGGCGCGTTGCCACGCCGCCGTCCAGACCGCCACCGACGGCAGCGATCAGGTAGTCGCGCAGGCGGGCCGACAGCGCCGGCGCGCCATCAAGGTTGGTCAGCGACGGCAATGCCGCCGCCAGTTCGAGTTGCTGCCGACTGCGCAGCGTAAAGTCGGTATTCACGACGACCTCAGTATTTCACCCGGGCGAAATAGGTTTTCTCGGCCGCTTCAAGGGCTTGCCGAACGGTGACGATGCCCATGTCTTCAAGCAGTTTGACCTGCTTGAGAAAGACTTCGCCAGTGGCCAGCGCATCCTGGAGCGCGTTGTGGCGCGTGCCAATGGAAATACCCAGGCGCTCCAGAATAATGTCCAGCTTGTGCGATTCCTGGTTCGGATGAATGACCGCCGAGAGGAGCAGCGTATCGAGGACAGGCTGGGTGAAGCGGATGCCGGTGCGCTCTTCCTTGAGTTGCAGGAAGCGCATGTCGAAGGCGGCATTGTGAGCGATCAGCACGGTGTCTTCGCAAAAGCCGTGGAAGGCCGGCAGCACGACATCGATATTGGGCTGACCGCGCACCATGTCCTCGGTAATGCCGTGAATGGGAATCGACTCTGGCTTGAGCGGGCATTCCGGGTCCACAATCTGATCGAAGGTTTCCTGACGCAGCAAGCGATTATTGACGATGCGGACCGCCCCGATCTGGATGATTTCGTCGCCATTCGATGGCTCCAGTCCGGTTGTCTCGGTGTCGAACACGGTATAGGTGAGATCGGAGAGCTTGCGGTCGAGGTCGATGTTCTTGTCCTCGAACTTGAACAGATCGAAGTCGTAGTATTCCGGCCGCCCCTTGCCTCGCGTGCGCTCGTCCTGATCCTGCTCGACCGCCGGCATGGCAACCGGCAAAACGAAGCGGAAGAAGGCCCGGTGTGCCGCCTTTTCGCGCTGATACCAGATTTCTCCGCCATGCCGGTCGATGACATCGCGCAGGGTAAGCGGCGAGGTTTCACTGCCGATCTGCATGGTTTCCATTTCCCACGTATAGAAGGTTTCCGAGGACATCGCCGGGCCGGCCCAGATCAGATCGAGATAGGCCAGACGACCGGTCGAGGTCAGGCGGAAGCGGAGCTCACGTGGTTCGTAGTGATCCTGCAATTTCGAAGCAAGGCAAACCAGAGCAAAGACCAGCGAGTAACTGTCGGCCTTGATCCACAGCGCATCGTCGAGTTCCTCGGTCTTCGTCGGCAGCTTGAGCTTGTCATCGATACGGCGCTGGGCGGCAGCAATGATGTCGATGCCGAGAATGTCCTCGAGCGGCCAGCGCGTCTTCATCGAGTCCGAAAACTCGCCCATGGTCTGGTCGAGGCTATGGCTCATCTTGGCCGCTTCGTCGTCAACCACCTTGACGAAACGTTCGCGCAACTCCGGCTCCATGTCCGGGTAATCAATCAGGTTGGCGACGGCGGCGCGAATATTGCCGATGGTCGAGCGACTACCTTCGGTCAGCGAATGCAGTACCTGATCACGCCGCGCTTCCTGCTCGATGCTGCGGGTAATGTTCTCGACGGTGAGCACGTAGCCAGACATTGCCGCTTCGCCCTCCTCGCCGCCGGCGGCAAGCACCGGCACCATCTGGGCACGCAGCATCTGGCCGCCACGCGTCGTCGTGATGAAATTGGAAATCGCAGTCTTGCCGGCACTCAGGCGCTGGCGAATGACCTCCTCGGCATGTTCGACCTGGCTCTTTTCGAGAATCGAGAAGATCGAGCGGCCAAGGCCGATCAGCGCCCCGCCGGCGACCGAGGTCGGTCCCTGCGACAGGGCCTTGAACTGGAGGCGGGCGCGGTTGTTGTAGAGGAGAATGCGACCGTCGAGATTGCACACCACGACAGCCTGGGCCAGTTCCGACATGAGCGCCGCCAGCCGGTTCTTTTCTTCTTCAACGGAAGCCTTGGCAGTGGCGATCTGGGCATCGACATCGTCCATCAGGGCATCGCGCTGCTGCGCCAGATCGTTGGCCGCCTGGGCCAGTTGCTGGACCTCCGGCGGGCCTTCGATAGTCACCCGGAAATTTCGGTTGGCACCGAGCATCAGGCGCAGCGTTTCTGCCATCCGCAAGAGGCCCTCGACGTACTGCTTGAACAGCTTGTGCAGGACAATGACGCCGACAGCAAAACCGAACAGGGTCATCATCGTCCCCACCGGCAGCCGCGAAACCAGCAGGTCGAGCAGCATGTTCCGCTCGGCCTCTTTCATGTCGAGCCAGACAAGCAGCGAGGTAACGACAAACGGCCCGGTCATCAACAGACCGAGCACAATCACCGCGGCGATAAAACGATGTTTAGCCTTCATGGCGAGCATTCCAACAAATGGGGATTTCTATCTGGCCGTCGATGCTTGACGACCGCGTGGCCGAAACTGCGACTCAGCCAACGCCGAGCATGGTTTTGACGCGCGCTACCAGATCCTTGGTCGAAAACGGCTTGGTTACGTAAGCATCGGCCCCGAGGGCGAGGCCCTTGGCCACTTCGGTGTCGCGTCCCTTGGCGGTCAGCATGACGATGAGCACCCCGGCTTTCGAGGGATCGGCGCGCAGGGCTTCACAAACCTCGAAACCTGACTTTTTCGGCATCATCACGTCAAGCAGGATCAGATCCGGCGAAAAGCTCTCGACCTTGGCCAGCGCCTCTTCACCATCACCGGCCACGGCGACGCTGAAGCCCTCTTTTTTCATCAGAAACTCGAGCGAAATAATGATGTTCGGTTCGTCGTCGACGATCAGGATTTTTTTTGTCATGCGGTTTGTCTCCGTTTGTTATTCCTCAGGTGCCGGCAAAGGCACCGTGAAAATGAAATTCGCTCCAGCTCCGGGCTGACTTTCAACCCAGAGATTACCACCAAAATATTCGACAATCTGCCGGCTGATGGGCAATCCGAGCCCTGTCCCCTGCGGCTTGTCAGTCATCGTGTTGCCACCCTGACGGAATTTTTCGAAAATGACATCGCACTCTTCGGCCGTCAAGCCCGGTCCGTTGTCACTGACCTCAACGCGCACACGCTCGCCATCGCGCACAAGGCGGACGTCGACCCGCCCCGCGCCACCCGGGACGAACTTCACGGCATTCGACAAAAGATTGATCATGACCTGCATCAGACGATCACGATCGGCCTGAACCACCGGACCAGGGCCCGGAATATCGCCGGCCAGCGCTACATCCTTGTCGCGGAACAGATGCTCAAGGGAAGCCATCGATTCGCGCACCACTTCACCGAGATCGACCGCGCTGGTCGTCCACTCGGCACGTCCCGATTCCATCTTGGCCATGTCAAGAATCTGGTTGATCAGACGCGTCAGGCGCTCCGCCTCATTGACGATGATGCCGAGAAAGCGGCTACGCTCGGCCAGCTCAAGACGCGGGTCGTCGTACAACATTTCGGATAAGGCACGGATCGAGGTGAGCGGTGTTCGCAATTCGTGCGTCACCGTCGAGATGAAATCATCCTTCATGCGATCTACTTCACGCAGACGCTCGTTGGCTTCACGCAATTCGGCCGTGGCTGCTTCCAGCTCTCGCTGCTTGGCTTCAAGTTCGCGGCTATGCGCCCGTACCTGGGTCGCCTCGTCGAGAATATCGAGCACCTCCTCGAGACCAAGATCCTCCTCCTGCGCCACCGAGGCCACCATGACGCGAGCGCTGGCCGAACCAATCGCCCCGGCCAACTCGGCTTCGGCAAACTCAACAAAGTCGGCATCGGCCGGCAGCTTTCGCCAATCGGCCACCTTGCGCGCCCCTGCATAAGCGGCCAGTTGCTGGCGGGCGCGCGTTGCTCCGAGAAAACGCTCAAGCAGTCCGACCAGCGCATCCGGAGAGGCCTTGCCCCGCCACAATCGGGCCTCGGCATTGCGGGCATCGAAACGGAATACGTCGACAAAGCGTTCGGCCTGACTGGCCTCGACGGCATCCGGACGGGAATGCAGCGAAACCCCGACATAGGCACCGATATTGGCGAGCATGCTCCACCACAGGCAATGTGAAATCTCGTCCATCCCGGCCAAACCAAACAGCGCCTGTGCCTTGAGCCAGCCGATGCCGAACAAGCCCGTCTCGATAAAGCCGCTCGGCATCCAGCCGGACTTGGCGAAGGACGGTAGCAGCAGCGTATACAACCACACCACGAAACCGGCCAGCAGGCCAGCCACGGCGCCGGCCCGAGTACCTTGTTTCCAGTACATGCCACCGAACATGGCCGGGGCAAACTGGGCGACGGCAGTAAAGGAGATCAGTCCGATGCCGACCAGCGCATAGGCCTCGCCGGCGGCGCGGAAATAGATATAGCCAAGAAGCAGGATGAAGGCGATGGCAGCGCGCCGAATACTGATGAGCAACCCGGAAAGGTCCTGCCGCTTTTCTGCCTGGAGCCAGCTTGAGCGCAGCAACCAGGGCATTACCAGGTCATTGCAGACCATGGTGGACAAGGCGATGGTTTCGACAATGACCATGCCGGTCGCCGCCGACAGGCCGCCGATGAAGGCGAGCAGGGCCAGCGCCTCGGCCCCGCGGGCGAGCGGCAGGGTCAGCACAAAGGTGTCGGGGTCTGCGCCTTGGGCACCAAAATGCAGCAAGCCGCCCAAGGCCAGCGGCAGCACGAAAATATTGATGAGCAACAGATAAAGGGGGAAGAGCCAGACGGCGCGCTTGAGATGCGATTCGTCCACGTTTTCGACAACGATGATCTGGAACTGACGGGGCAGAAAAATCACTGCCAGACCGGAAAGTATGACCAATGCCGTCCACGTCCCTGCCCGGCTGGTATCGAGCTGCAGCAACCGGCTGAAATCGGCGCTGGCCGCAGCCCTTTGAAAAAGATCGCCGAGTCCGCCGAACATGCCGTAGGTCACGAAAAGTCCCACCGCCATGAAGGCGACAATCTTGACCACCGATTCGAACGCCACGGCCGCGACCATGCCTTCATGTCGCTCGGTGGCATCAAGATGGCGCGTACCGAACAGGATGGAAAACAGGGCCAGCACGACAGCAATCAAAAAAGTCGAATCCAGACCCCAGAATTCGACGCTACTTCCGGTTTGTTCGAGCAACACATCGACACTGGCCGCCATCGCCTTCAACTGCAGGGCGATGTAGGGCACCACGCCAATCACCGCAATGACCGTCACCATACCGGCCAGCAGCTGGCTCTTGCCGTAGCGCGAGGCAATGAAGTCGGCAATCGACGTAATGCGCTGCGCCTTGCTGATGCGGATCATCTTGATGATGACACCGACGCAGAGGAGCATCAGGGTCGGTCCGATATAGATGGTCAGGAAGGACAGGCCGCCGGAAGTCGCCCGCCCGACGCTCCCATAGAACGTCCACGATGTGCAATAGACAGCCAGTGACAGGGCATAGACGTTGGCTGAAATAATCGATTTACCGGCGTCCGCCCGTGCATCGCCAAAACGGGCAACGGCAAACAGCAGGCCAAGATAGGCGGTGGCCAATAAGGCAATGAACCAGCCGGAAAGCATCTATTTACTCCGACGCTCGGCGACCCAGGCCGCCAGACCGATCAGCCCGGCCCAGACACCGAACAGGTACAGATAGGTCGCGGGAATACCACCCCACTGCCCGCTCGGCAGACTGAGCAGTGGATAGGTCAACAGTGGCACGCCAAGCAGGCCGAGTGCAGCCAGTCGCTGGCGGGTCGGATTCGCTCTTTTCACAATCCCGTCCCGAAAAAGGAAACGGCTGGCACGCCAAGCGTGCCAGCCGTTGTTGGCATATAGTCTGATGCGACTACACGGGAGGCCACCTTATGGGCGACCATTGTCTCCTCCTTGCCTTTTAGTAGTTGGAGGCAGCGTGGCAAGTTCGCCGCCTCCTGGCTCATGCTGGAACTAAGGATTAACCCTTGAGCTGTTCCAGAATAGCCGGGTTCTCCAGCGTCGAGGTGTCTTGCGTAAGTTCCTCGCCCTTGGCCAGACCACGCAGCAGACGACGCATGATCTTGCCCGAACGGGTCTTCGGCAGGTTGTCACCGAAACGGATGTCCTTCGGCTTGGCGATCGGACCGATTTCCTTGCCAACCCAGTCAGACAGTTCCTTGATGATGCGTTTGGCGTCGTCACCGGTCGGGCGCTGGCCCTTGAGCACGACGAAGGCAACGATGGCTTCACCAGTCAGGTCGTCCGGACGGCCAACAACGGCAGCTTCGGCAACGAGCGGATTGGCAACCAGGGCCGATTCGATTTCCATGGTGCCCATGCGGTGACCGGAAACGTTCAGCACGTCGTCGATACGGCCGGTAATGGTGAAGTAGCCGGTGTCTTTGTCGCGGATCGCACCGTCGCCAGCCAGGTAATACTTACCCTGGAAGTCGGCCGGATAGTAGGACTTGACGAAGCGCTCGTCGTCGTTCCAGATGGTACGGATCATCGACGGCCACGGCTTCTTGCAAACCAGGATACCACCCTGGCCCCACGGCAGATCGGCACCGGTCTCATCGACCACGGCGAACTGGATGCCCGGGAACGGCAGGGTGCAGGAACCCGGAACCAGCGGGGTAGCGCCCGGCAGCGGGGTGATCATGTGACCACCGGTTTCGGTTTGCCAGAAGGTATCGACGATCGGGCAACGGCCGCCGCCAACGTTCTCGTAGTACCACGTCCAGGCAGCCGGGTTGATCGGCTCGCCGACCGAACCGAGGATGCGCAGCGAAGACAGGTCGTAGCTCTTCGGATGGACAGCCGGGTTGGTGTCGGACGACTTGATCAGCGAACGGATGGCGGTCGGTGCGGTGTAGAAAATGGTGGCCTTGTGATCCTGGATCATCTTCCAGAAACGACCGGCATCCGGATAGGTCGGGACGCCTTCGAAAACGATTTCGGTAGCGCCGCAGGCCAGCGGGCCGTAGGTGATGTAGGTGTGGCCAGTAACCCAGCCGATGTCGGCCGTACACCAGAAGACGTCCGACGGCTTGATGTCGAAGGTCCACTTCATGGTCATGATGGCGTGCAGCAGGTAGCCACCGGTGGAGTGCTGGACACCCTTCGGCTTGCCGGTGGAACCCGAGGTGTAGAGCAGGAAGAGCGGGTGTTCGGCTTCGACCCATTCCGGTTCGCAGACGTCGGACTGGTTGGCAACGGCATCGTGCAGCCAGGTGTCACGACCGGCAACCATATTGACGTCGCCGCCAGTACGCTTGAAGACGATGACGTTCTTGACCGACTCGCAGCCACCCATGGCGAAGGCTTCGTCAGCGATCGGCTTGAGGGGGATGGCCTTGCCACCGCGGAACTGGCCGTCGGAGGTGATCAGGGCAACGGCACCGGCGTCGTTGATACGATCGCGCAGGGACTGGGCCGAGAAGCCGCCGAAAACGATGGAGTGAATGGCGCCGAGACGGGCACAGGCCTGCATGGCGCAGATGCCTTCGATGGTCATCGGCATGTAGATGACGACGCGGTCACCCTTCTTGACACCCATGCCGCGCAGGGCATTGGCGAACTTGGAAACCTTGGACAACATCTCCTTGTAAGTCACCTTGGTGACTTCGCCGTTGTCGGCTTCGAAGATGATGGCGACTTTTTCGCCCAGACCGGCTTCGACGTTGCGGTCGAGACAGTTGTAGGAGACGTTCAGCTTGCCGTCGGCAAACCACTTGAAAAACGGAGCGTTGGATTCATCAAGCGACTGGGTAAAGGGCTGCTTCCAGGTGATGAACTCACGGGCGCGCTTGGCCCAGAATTCCGGGTAGTCGGCATCCGCTTCCGCGCACAGCGCCCGATAGGCGTCCATCCCCGAAACCGCCGCGTTCTTGACCATTTCGTCAGACGGATAAATTAGCTGCACGGACTCATTCGACATATTCTTCTCCTCTGCGGTACTTCGCAATTTATGTTGAAACAACCGATTGGATCCCGGGTTTGCCCCGAGAGCTTTGTAAAGCCGCGCAAGCTGGAGAAAAACCTACTCCCCCGCCAGCGTTGAAGCGGCATTAGACTTACATAATCTTACAAAGGCCTTACGAAATCACGCTGCGGCGCAGCATTTCGGGGACTCCAGCAGCAACCGGGTCGCGTGATAAACTTCGCCTCCCCAACCCATCAATGCCCGCCCATGAGTTCGCCCATCAAGTATCTCGAGTCCTTCATCTTCGCCAGCCGCTGGATTCAGGCACCGCTCTACCTCGGCCTGATCGTTGCTCAGGTGGTGTATTGCTGGCTGTTCATGGTTGAACTGAGCCATCTCGTCCATAACGCCATCGACGCCGCCCACATCAGCGAAGCCGAAATCATGCTCGCCGTGCTCGGTCTGATCGACGTGGTAATGATTGCCAACCTCCTCGTCATGGTTATTGTCGGCGGCTATGAAACTTTTGTTTCCCGCCTTGATCTCGACGACCATCCGGACCAGCCGGAATGGCTCTCACACGTCAATGCAGGCGTCCTCAAGATCAAATTGTCGACAGCCATCATCGGCATTTCGTCGATCCACCTGCTGAAGAGTTTCATCAATGCTGCCAACCTGTCCGAGCATACGCTGCAATGGCAGGTCATCATCCACGTCGTATTCCTTTTCTCCGCCCTGGCCATGGCGATGGTAGACAAGACCATGACCCAGACCCTCGCTCTTCAACAACACCAGAAAAACCACTGACCCGGAGTTGCGCATGACCGCCATCAAACAAGAAGATCTCATCCAGTCTGTCGCCGATGCCTTCCAGTACATCAGCTACTACCACCCGCTTGATTACATCAAGGCCCTCGGTGAAGCCTACGAGCGCGAAGAAAGCCCCGCCGCCAAGGACGCCATCGCCCAGATCCTGACCAACTCCCGGATGTCCGCCGAAGGCCACCGACCGATCTGCCAGGATACCGGCATCGGCATGGTCTTCATCAAGGTCGGCATGCAGGTCACCTGGCCGGATGCGACCATGAGCATCCAGCAGATGATCGACGAAGGCGTCCGTCGCGCCTACGGCAACCCGGACAATCCGCTGCGCGCCTCGGTGCTGGCCGACCCGGCGGGTGCCCGCAAGAACACCAAGGACAACACCCCGGCCGTCGTCCATTTCGAAATTGTCCCCGGTCATCACGTTGAAGTGATCTGTGCCGCCAAGGGTGGTGGTTCGGAAGCCAAATCCAAGTTCGCCATGCTCAACCCCTCTGACGATCTGGTCGATTGGGTGCTCAAGAAGATCCCGGAAATGGGTGCTGGCTGGTGCCCGCCCGGCATCATCGGCATCGGCATCGGCGGCACGCCGGAGAAGGCCATGCTCCTCGCCAAAGAATCGATCATGGCCCCGGTCGACATCCATGAACTCAAGGCCAAGGCAGCTACCGGCGCCAAGCTCACGCGCCCGGAAGAACTGCGCCTTGAACTGATGGAAAAGATCAATGCTCTCGGCGTCGGTGCCCAGGGTCTCGGCGGCCTGACCACCGTGCTCGACGTCAAGGTTCTCGACTACCCCTGTCACGCTGCCAACCTGCCGGTGGCACTGGTCCCCAACTGTGCGGCAACCCGTCACTGCCACTTCCACCTCGACGGCTCGGGCCCGGCCAAGCTGGACGTGCCGAAACTCGAGGACTGGCCAGCCGTGACGTGGACGCCGGACCTCAAGTCGGCCACCCAGGTCAACCTCAACACCCTGACCAAGGAAGAAGTCGCTGCCTGGAAGCCGGGCCAGAAACTGCTCCTCAATGGCAAGATGCTGACCGGCCGCGATGCCGCCCACAAGCGTATTGCCGACATGCTGGCCAAGGGCGAAAAGCTGCCGGTCGACTTCACCAACCGCGTGATTTACTACGTCGGCCCGGTTGATCCGGTGCGTGACGAAGTCGTTGGCCCGGCTGGCCCGACCACCGGCACCCGGATGGACAAGTTCACCCGCATGATGCTCGAAAAGACCGGCCTTATTTCGATGATCGGCAAGTCCGAACGCGGCCCGGTCGCCATCGAAGCCATCAAGGACAACAAGTCCGCCTACCTGATGGCCGTCGGCGGTGCCGCCTATCTGGTTGCCAAGGCAATCAAGTCGGCCAAGGTCGTCGGCTTCGCCGATCTCGGCATGGAAGCCATCTACGAGTTCGACGTCGAGAACATGCCGGTAACGGTCGCCGTTGATTCGTCGGGGGTCAGCGTGCACAACACCGGCCCGAAGGAATGGCAGATCAAGATCGGCAAGATGCCGGTCAGCGCCTGATTGGCAGAACCTGTCCGAAAAACCCGGCTGCGGCCGGGTTTTTATTTGCCGGCTGCCGCCAAAACAGCAGGGCCTGCCCAGCGCACCCCGTCAGTCCGGCTGTCGGTCAATGACATGCCGGGTCAGCACCGCCAGTACTTCGCTGATCTGGAATGGTTTTGAAACATAGTCATCCATACCGGCAGCAAGACAGGTCTCACGATCCACGCCACTGGCATTGGCGGTCAGGGCGACGATCGGAATGCGCCGGCCAGAAGCCTCGTAACGTCTGATCTGCCGGGTTGCCTCGACCCCATCGAGCGTCGGCATCTGCATATCCATCAGAATGATGTCGAAATTCTGACCATCCGCCATATACGCCGCGACTGCCTCCTCGCCGTTGGTCGCCAGATGCACGGCATGTCCGTGTTTGCGCAACAACCCGAGGGCAACCTTCTGATTGATCAGGTTGTCTTCTGCCAGCAAAATGCGTAACGGACGCATGCCGCTCGCCAGGGTCGGTGTCGATGGCTGGGCGGGCATGACAACATCGGCTTTGCGTAGCGGAATATTGATGCGGAAAGTACTACCCTGACCAACCGTGCTTTCGGCCGAGATCCGGCCACCCATCAAGCCAACCAGATGCGAAACGATGGCCAGTCCAAGGCCAGTACCGCCGTAGTTTCTGGTCGTCGAGTGATCGGCCTGGGTAAATGGCAGGAAGATGCTGCCGAGCTTTTCGGCCGGGATGCCGATACCGCTGTCGATGACCAGAATCTCAATATCAACCTTCCCGTCGGGCCGGCCTTCCCCTGCCCGCGCAACAAGCTTGACCACGCCATCGCGAGTGAATTTGATGGCGTTTGTCATCAGGTTGGTCAAAATTTGACGCAATCGCGTCGGGTCACCCAGCAAACGTTCGGAAAGCCCCGGGGATATCTCGCAAACCAGCTGGACGTTGCGCGAAGCGGCCGACGCATTGAGGATTCCCTGCACGTCGAGGATAAGTCGTTCCAGTTCGAATGGAATCAACTCCAACTCCATTTTGCCGGCCTCGATTTTTGAAAAATCCAGAATGTCGTTCACGATAGTCAACAAGGTGTCGGTCGACGACCGTGCCAGCAGGAGGTATTCCCTTTGCTCGTCGTCAAGTTGCGTGCCCAGCACCAACTGCATCATGCCGATGATGCCATTCATCGGAGTACGAATTTCATGGCTCATCGTCGCCAGAAACGACGCTTTGGCCTGGGTTGCTGCCTCTGCCGCTTCCTTGGCGGCAAGCAACTGCTGGGCGGCATATTTCTCGCGGCTGACATCGGAGAATATCCATAGTTGTCCAAGGATCTCCTCGCCCGACGCACGCACCCCGACGCGATGCAAGGTCAGTATCCTGCCGTCGGACAAGAATAGTTCGCGCCGCAGGTTGCCTTGATCCGCCGCCCAGTCTTCGGCATTGCTGACCAACGATTTTATGCGGGCTAGCAGTGTTGTCAGGGGAAGTCCGCGCGACAGGGTAGTAAAGTCCTCCAGGTGCCACAGCCTGGCAAAAGCCTGATTGGTGTAGACCACCTTGTCCCATTGATCTGAAAAGAGAACGCCAAACTCCATCGCCGCAAGCAAGGCGTCGAGACGCGCATGCTCCAGCCGGCTCGCCTCCGCCAGTTCTGCCATCTGGTTGCGCGCATCGGTGAGCAGATTGACCCGCTCCCGCACCGCCCCCGACATGGCGTTGAAGGCTGCGCCGAGACGACCCACATCATCGTCACCTTCGGGAACCGGCGGGGGCGTCAGCTTCCCTTCGGCCACCTCGCGACTGGCTCGCGTCAAGACGGAAAGCTGGCGCGTGATCAGCAGCCCGAGAAAAGCCAACAGACCAGCGGAAAGGAGGAGTTCGCCGGCGGCGATAACCAGCCCCTGGGTCAGCAGATTTTGCCGGGCGGCGATGATCTCGGTCAGATCCAGACCAAAGTGAAGCGTACCGAGGCGTTGCCCGGCCAGGCTGATCGGGCGTTCGACGTCATAGCGCGGGAGATGCTCGGTGATATCGAGATCAAACCGCTCATCCGGTACTGGCAAGGGCTGATCTCGCGACCAGCCGGCAATCGCCACCACGCTCCCCCGAACATCGATGACCGCCAGATAATTGATTCCTTTGGCCGAATGACTTTCATCAAGAACAGCCTGCACCGTCGCGTAATCCGACTGGGCCAGCGGTGCCACCAGGGCTGCATTGAGAATCGGTGCAATCTGTTCAGCCTGAACCCTGGCCTGTTCGCCCATATGGTCGCGCAGCAGGCGCAGGCTGTTGCTGATCAGAAAAAAAAGCATCGTCGCTTCGACCAGCAAAGCCAGAAGCAACAAGCGGCCGCGCAGGGATCTCCAGAAAGCGACTTTCATCAGAATTCAGCTAAACAGATCATTTGCTCTGCTTTAAGGCCTGCCTGACCTCGTTGGCATAGGGTGTCATTTCAACCAGCTCACGAGGATCGAGCTTGCGGTATCCATCGAGCTTGTATTTCTGGAAATACTGTTGCGCCTCGGGCGTCTCGGCAAATGCCCACAACAGAGAAATCACCTTGTCCTTGATGGCCGCATGGCGTTTATTCAGGAGATAAACGCGGCCAGCCAGGGGCAGGCTTTCACTCAGAATGCGCAATCTGTCGCGAACCGCCGGCTGCAGGTTCTGATAATTGGCGAGCGACGTCATCCCGGCACTCCCCTCGCCGTTCAATACCAGTTGCGCCACGCTGTCCGAAGCACTGACATAGCGGATATTGACGTTGGCAACTGAATTTCGATGCAGCCAATGCTGCCCCCAAATGGTCACCAGCGAGGCTGGTGACAGTCCAATCACAGTTGTGTTGGCAAGATCTCTGGGCTCGCGGTAGGAACTGCTCGACGCCACCAGGAGCACCGCCTTGAAATCTGTCCGGTAGGTCAGCAAGGGCAGGTAAGCCGCATCGGTTTCGAACAAGCGGGCCTGATGCCCAGTCGTCACCGCCAGGTCATATTGTTGCTGAATGCCTCGCCGGGCATATTCGGTAAAGTCGCCGGCCGTCACAATTTCGACCGGCCGTCCAAGTGCCTTCTCGAGATAGACGCGCAAGGGCTGATACATTTCCAGAATGACACGCGCACTGGTGTGCGGGGCGATGCCAATGCGGAAAGCCGACTGAATCTCGGCTGCACCAAGCGTATTACACAAGCCGAAAAGCAAGGCGAATGAGAGAGCAAAGAGAGACTTCAGACGCATCAATATCCTTTCGGTTTGCAACACTGCAGACACACTTAGGTATATTAATTCTGAACTCAAAGAAATTGACAAAATTATTGGCTGATCAGGCCATAGTCAGCGTTCGCTCTTGCCAACCACCCCCCACAGCGCCCGGAACTTTCCGCCCAGCGTCAGGCGTTCGTCCGACATGGCCTCAAGAAAATCAGACAGGCGTTTCGACTTGGCCACGGCAAAAAGCACCAGCACGACAAAAGTGGAGGTGGCGAACAGCCCGTGCAGGCTGCGCTCGAGGATAGTCCCCTCGCCAAAGGGAATGATGTTCATGCCGAAATAACCGGTGGTGACGGTGGCAATCAAACCCAGGATGGTGATCACGGTCAGCCGGACAACCGTATTCGATTGGCGACGCTGCGAATCACTGTCGAGGTAATGACTCATCTCTCGGATTTCGTTGCGGACATCGTCGTACAACGCATCGTTGCGCAGATGGTTGGAACACAGCCGGTACATGGCCTGCACGTGCGGCCTTTCGGAAAGCTCGTGAAACCAGTAGCGGTGGGTAAAGCGTAGAAAGGTTTCAAAATTGGCACGGATCCGGCGCTTGAAGCGACGGACCGAATTATCGTCGCGGATATCGAGGTCATTGACCGCATCGACGAGAACCTCGGAAAAGGCCAGCAATGAAGCCCGATGCAGGTGGGCAATCAGAAAAACGAGGAAATACTGATGGCGAAACTGAGCCAGAACGCCGCGCTCGCCATCGATGAAAAAGGGGAAAACAGCATCACCGACGACAGTGAAGGCATTGCCGGTGCACATGAATCGGGTGTTCGGGCCGGCCTCGCTGTCAGTCCAGAAACGATCATGGCAATAGCGTTTTTCAAACTCGATGACGCCCGGTTCGTTGATCGGCAAAGTCTCGTTCGGATGCAACATCGTGGCCAAGCCAATCCGCACCCAGTCCTCGCGACTCAGGCGGCGGGGCTGATCGATGGCCAGATAAGCCATGACCGGCATGCGCTGGTACTCGATCAGCCGGTAACGCAGGTCACCCGCCTCGTCCGAATGCGCCAGCACCATCGGCCGCAACAGGCTGGCCCAGTGCTCGGAAATACAGGGGCTGCGATGCTGGCAGACATAGCTCAGGTATTTCTCCCGTTTTTCTGCGTCGGAGCGGGCCACCACCTCACCGTCAAGGCCGATCCACTCGGCCAGATAAACGTTGTGCAGGCCCTCGCCCCCCTCCTCCCAGCCAGACGGATAGGCACGCCCGAAACGGAAGAGGATATCGCGCACGGTCGCCAGCGGCAGATCGTTGCCACGAACTTCCAGATTGAGCTGGACGATATCCAGATCATGGAAGAAATACAGATCAAGATGGACGATATTCAGCTCGACCGGTACCTGCCCCTTGCGCAGCGTCAGGCGCAGCTGGGCGATATCCTTGCGCCGGAAGACATGCATCGGCGACCCGCCCGGCGGATCATCCGGCGAGGAATTGCGCGAGCGGCCTTCACCGTAGAGAAACCGCTGAACGTAAGGCAGGAACGAAACAAACTCCCGGTAATGGCGCTCCTTGAACTGACCCGGGTCGTCCATGAACTCATCGTCGATGCGTCGCCACGGATGGGTTTCACTACGCGACTCGAAAATCTCCCAGTGCCGACCCTCGCTACCGGTAATCGCCAGCGGCTGAAGTTGCAGCGGCCAGACAAGACTGGCGTGAAAAAGCCGAACGCTGCCGTTCTCCGGATTTTCCTGCAGGTGGGTCATACGCTTTTTCCCCGTGTGGACGCCTCATGCCGATCAACCCGACATGCTTCAATGGCACGAAGTATCCAACAAAACGGCCGACAATGAAAAAAGCCGGCATCAAGCCGGCCTTGCTGTCTGACGATGACCGGGCTCAGGTCACCATGCGCTCAGCCCGTGCCCGATCCCACAAGCGCTTGTTCATGTCCTCAATCGGCAGTTCAAAACGGAAATTCTTGTCGAGTTCCCGCAGTATCGGCATCAGTTGCATGCCGACCGTACCCAGGCAAGGCCGAAGAGCGGCAGGCTCAATTGTTGCCAGTAACTCCTTGAGTTGCCGCGCAAATGCAGCGCATTTTTCCGGATCGGAAAAGGCCTGTTTCGAGGTCACCACCACCTGGTTTCCACCCGCGCTGACTGCTGCATCAAGACGGTCATAGGCCAGTTCGAGGACGCCCCGCTCGGTCAACTCGACGCCGTCATCGGGGACGACGGCGACACCGACACTGATGGTCAGGTGAATGCGCTGACCACTGACGGATATTTGTGCACTGGCCATCGCCTTGCAGACCCGGTTGGCGAATCCGGCGCAGACAGAAGGCGTGGTCGAGCGCGTAACGATGACTACCCGGCCGTTGGCCAACTGACCAATATAGTCCTCCGGGCGAATTTTGCGCGACAACAGGAAACAGAATTTCTGTGCCGAGCGGAAGGCCAGTTCCGGTCCATAGCTTTGAACCAGATCATCATAGCCATCAAGGCCAAAAGCGAGCACACCGACGCCATGACCATCGCGCGCCTCGGGCACATTGGTCGCCAGGTACTCCTCCAGCATTTCCTCGGCAAGTACGGTATCTTCGCTATAGCTACCATCTTCACTGGGTTCGTCGGCAGGAGGGTTCAACAGCCGGGTGATATCTCCCATGATGTTGCTGATACCGATATCCGACTGTACCTGGAACTGCCCCGCCTGTTCGTCGTCAGCAGGTGCCGGCTGACGCACCTCGGCAGGATCTTCTCGCCAATCCATCGCGGCAGCCACGATGCTTTCGATCGAGGGGTCGGTCACCCCTTTGACCACAAATCCGGTCACCCCGCTATTACGTGCTTCTTCCCGATCCGCCTCGGAATAGGTATTTGAGACAGAGAGGAAGAAAGGGACATTCTTGAGGCGCGACAACTTGCTTTCGCGCAGGCGGGCGATCAGGCTCGACTCACCCTGGGCACTCTGGCTGATACCGGATATGACCGCGACAATGGCGCTGTCGAGCACCATGGTCTGCCATGCCGATTCATCATTTGGCTCGTCACGCACTTCAAAACGGTTTGACAACTGCTTGGTTAGCGATGCACGTACTACTTTTGATGCATCAACCACCAGAACCTTGCGCTTTTTTGTCATTTATTTCCCAAATTCGCAAATTTTTCAATTGCTTATTGCGTCTATCTCAGTCTATTTGAAGTTTCAGCGGCTGACTACTACTTTAGGCAAAGAGACAATGCCATAGAAATATTTTCCCCCGGTATTTTTCTAAAATTCAGCCTGAATGTTGATTTTTCTGGATGGCTCATTCATAGTTCGCACACTGTTTTTTTATCCGATCCCCAAAGAATCCATGTCGATACGCCGCAACTTCTGCTCCGCCCCTGCCTGTGCTGGGGAACTGGTCGTCGTTCGCGTAGTCGTAGCAGGCGTCGTTACGTACGCGCCGTCGCGGATCGGGTAAGCAGAGCAGGACAGAACCCCAACCCCCGCCGGCGCAAACCGGTGGGGGTTTTGTTTTTGGAGCCCGCCGGTTGAGCCACCAACCAAAAGGAAGACTCCATGACAGAAACACTTACCGGCGCCCAGATCACCGTGCGTCTGCTCGAACGCCAGGGCATCTGCACCGTTGCCGGCATTCCCGGCGGCGCCATCCTGCCCATCTACGATGCGCTCGGGCAGTCGACCGCCATCCATCATGTCCTTGCCCGTCACGAACAGGGGGCTGGTTTCATGGCCCAGGGCATGGCCCGCGCCAGCGGTCAGCCAGCGGTCTGCCTGGCCTCCTCCGGCCCCGGTGCAACCAACCTGCTGACGGCCATTGCCGATGCCAAGCTCGACTCGATTCCGGTAGTCGCCATCACCGGCCAGGTGCCCAAGGCGATGATCGGTACTGATGCATTCCAGGAGGTCGACACCTACGGCCTGAGCCTTCCGATCACCAAGCACAATTTCCTCGTCTCATCGGCCGAAGAATTGCTCGAGGTCATCCCCCGAGCCTTCCGGATCGCCGCCTCCGGCCGGCCGGGGCCGGTCCTCGTCGACATCCCGAAAGATGTCCAGACGCAGGCCATCGAGATCAGTGAATGGCCGGAACCGGGTCGCGCCGAACTTCCTCCTCCGGCCAATCCGCAAATGATTGCCGAAGCCGCCGCGATGATCAACGCTGCGGCCCGCCCGATTCTTTACCTCGGTGGCGGCGTCATCCATTCCGGCGCGTCGGCGGCCGCCATCCAACTGGCTGAAAAATCCCGTCTGCCGACCGTGATGACCCTCATGGCGCTCGGCGGAATGCCGGTCGATCATCCACTGGCGATGGGCATGCTCGGCATGCATGCAGCGCGCTACACCAATCTGGCGCTCGATGAATGCGACCTGCTGATCGCCGTCGGCGCCCGCTTCGACGACCGGGCCACCGGCAAGGTCGCCGCCTTCTGTCCGCAGGCCAAAATCATTCACATCGACATCGACCCGGCCGAACTCGACAAGATAAAAACCGCCCACATTGGCATCACGGCCGACATCGGTGAAGCACTCAGCCAGTTGCTGCCAGCCGTTGATGAACAGTCGCGTGATGTCTGGAATGAACGCTGCGATGCACTGAAAACGCAGTTCCCCCTCGACATGACCGGGGCCGACAATCCACGCTCACATTTTGGCCTGATTGGCACCATTGCTGCCTGCCTGGACGACGACGCGATCATTGCCACCGACGTCGGCCAGCATCAGATGTGGGTCGCCCAGGCCTACCCGCTGCGCCGACCGCGCCAGTGGCTGACCTCGGGCGGGCTCGGGACGATGGGATTCGGATTGCCCGCCGCCATTGGCGCAGCGCTGGCCGAACGCGAGCGGACGGTGGTCTGCTTTACGGGCGACGGTTCGATCATGATGAATATTCAGGAACTGGTTACCGCCGCCGAGGAGAACGTCAATATCAAGATCGTGCTCATGGACAATGCCGCCCTCGGCCTGGTCCATCAGCAGCAGACCCTGTTCTACGGAGAACGACTGTTTGCGTCGCAATTCCGGTCATCACCCGATTTCATCCGAATTGCCCAGGGCTTCGGCATTGCTGCCGTCGACCTCGACGCCTCGGAAGATCCCGCCACCACACTGACGGAGGCCATCAACCGCCCTGGCCCCTGCCTGATCCATGCCAGTATCGATACCGAGCAGAAGGTCTATCCGATGGTGCCGCCGGGTGCCGCCAACCGCGACATGATTGGAGCCTGACATGAACGCCATCAACCGTAACGAACAGAATGCCCTGGCCCGCGCCGTGCTGGAAATCGACGTCAACAACCACGCCGGTGTCATGTCACATATCGTCGGCCTTTTCTCGCGCCGCGCCTACAACGTCGAAGGCATCCTCTGCCTGCCGGTCGGCGATGGTCGCCACAGCCGCATCTGGCTGCTGGTCAATGAAGACCTGCGGCTGGCACAAATGATGAAGCAGGTGGAAAAGCTCGAGGATGTCACCGCCATCTGCCGGCACAACGCCGACCATGCAGTATTTCAGGATCTGGAGAGCTTCTTCCGGCCCTAAACAATAACCCTCAGGAAGTTGCCGGGGCTTCCCGGCACTTCCGCTTGTATTCGCGGATCAACTCAAGCTCGTCGTCGCTGATCGACTCAAAGCGCAGGCCGACCAGTCGGCGCTCCCCGAAGCGACGCGTGCGCATCACGCTGACGTAGGCTTCAACGCGCCCGCAGAGATCAGGGGAATCAATACGGCAGACGCCCACCTCGCCACTCGGTTTGGCACCGAGAATGGCGGCATCGATCAGTACGCCAATCCCCGAAACAGAAATGTCGGCCGCCGGCAAATCAAGATGATGCCCACCCAGGCTCAGGTAGACATGGCCCTTGAGATACACGCGAGGGGAGCGGCGACGTTCTTTCACGATTGGGTTCCGGCAAAGAGTCAGGTAGACATTCTCACATGCGCCGAGTTCAAACGCACGGAGAAAACAACAGGTCGATGGGACAAATGCAGACGGCAAAGTCAGGTCGGCCATGCTGTGCCGAACCGGCATTTGTCGATGGCATTTCGCGTAGAATCTTTGAAAACGAGTTTCCACCAGACCATGCCACTTATACGCACGCTATTTCTTGTCCTCCTGCTCACCGTGCTGCCGGCCCACGCCGAAGTCCGGCTAACAGTCGAGACGTCCGAGGTCCCTCTCAGACCTCATGTCGAGATTCTGGAAGACAAAAGCGGGCAACTCGAACTTGCCGATATCGAACGACCCGATGTCGCAGGCCAGTTCGCGACCATACCCGGCAGCAACGACCTCAATTTTGGCTATACCCAGTCGACCTACTGGCTGCGCCTGAAACTGATGCCGGACGCCCATGCGGCCTCCCGCTGGCTGATCGAAATTGCCTATCCCTCGCTGGACGAAGTCAAGCTCTATACCCGCCACGGCAATGACCTGATCGAGGTAACCAGCGGCGACCACCAAGCATTCTCGGCCAGACCTTTCATCCACCACAACCTGATCTTTCCGGTTGAGCTGACCCCGGGCCGCGAGCAGACCGTGTACCTCCGGGTCCGCTCCGAAGGCAGCCTCACGCTTCCCCTGACCTTATGGTCGCCCGCAGCGCTGCACACCCATGACCAGAATGAATACACCATCCTGTCGATCTACTTCGGCATGTTGCTGGCGCTGGGGCTGTACAACCTGCTGCTCTATTTTTCCCTGCGGGAAAAAATCTATCTCGCCTATGTGCTATGCCTGACCGGGATGGTCATTGCCCAGTTGTCGGTGCTCGGACTCGGCAATCAGTTTGCCTGGCCCACGCTCCCGGTCTGGGGCGATGTCGCCCTGCCCGTCGGTTTCTGCCTGACCGGCTACTTTGGTGCCCTGTTTACCCGACTGTTCCTGAACACCGGCAGCAACTCGCCAACCTCCGACAAACTACTACGCCTCCTACAGTTCTTTTGCGTCGCCACGGCCCTGATCACGACCTTTTATGGCTATCGGCCCGGCGCTATCGCGACCGCCATCGTCGGCACAACCTACTCGCTGGTTGCCGCAGCCTGTGGGCTGGTTGCCCTGAAGCGACGTCAGCCTGGGGCAGGTATCTTCTTGACGGCGTGGACCCTACTCCTGATGGGGGTTGCCATGTTGTCGATGCGAACCCTCAACTGGGTACCGACTACACCATTGACCACCTACGGCATGCAGATCGGTTCCGCTCTCGAAATGCTCCTTTTTTCCTTTGCCCTGGCCAACCGGATTCATATCTTGCGTCATGAAAAGGAACTGGCGCAGGGAGAAGCCCTACGCGCCGAACGTCTGGCCAAGGAGGCATTACAGCACTCCGAGAAGGAGCTTGAGGCGAAAATTGCCGAACGCACCGCAGAACTGGCTGAAACGACCGAGCAATCGCGCCAGCTGGCAGCCTTGCTGCGCCTGATGTGCGACAACGTCCCCGACATGATCTGGGCAAAAGATCTTGAAAAACGCTATCTTTTCGCCAACAAGGCGATCTGCGATGGGCTACTGATTGCCAGTGACACCAACGAACCTGTTGGCAAGAACGACCTGTTTTTTGCCCTGAGGCAACGGGCCAGCCATCCCGACAATCCGACGTGGCACACCTTCGGCGAGCTTTGCCAGGACAGTGACAGCATCACTCTGGAGCGAGGCCAGCCGTCGTCGTTCGAAGAGTTTGGCAACGTCAAGGGCAGCCATCTTTTCCTGGAGGTCCGCAAAGCCCCGTTCTTCGATGAAAACGGCAAGCTCATCGGGACCGTCGGCTCAGGTCGCGATATCACCGAACGAAAGCAGATCGAAACCGAGTTGGCCCGACACCGCGACCACCTTGAAAACCTGGTGGCCGAGCGAACCGCTGCCCTGTCGATTGCCAAGGAAGCAGCGGAAGCAGCCAACCGGGCAAAAACCACCTTCCTGGCCAATATGAGTCATGAACTGCGCACCCCGATGAATGGCATCATGGGCATGAACGCCCTGGCCCTGCGCCGAGCCACCGATCCCGTGCAGATCGAACATCTGCACAAGGTCAAGGGGGCATCAGAGCACCTGCTCAGCATCATCAAGGACGTTCTCGACATCTCCAAGATCGAAGCCGAGCGCATGGAACTCGACCTTGTCGACTTCGAGTTGTCTACACTGCTCGAGTCGCTCGACGCGCAAGCCAGTCCCCTCGCCCACCAAAAAGATCTCCGTCTGGAAATCAATGGTCCAGGCAACCAACCTTGCAGGTTCACCGGTGATGCCACCCGCCTCAGACAGATTCTGCTCAACCTGACCAGCAATGCCATCAAATTTACCAACCATGGGACCGTCACCGTATCGTCCAGCGTGGTCGAAGAAAATCGGCAATCCGCGTTGATTCGCTTCGAGGTACAGGATACCGGCATTGGCATTTCGGCTGAGGATCAACCGCGGCTGTTCAATGCTTTCGAGCAGGCCGATAGTTCGACCACCCGAAAATACGGCGGTACCGGACTTGGCCTGGCAATCTGCAAGCGCCTCGTCCAGTTGATGGGTGGCAATATCGGCGTCGACAGCCAACCCGGAGAAGGCAGCACCTTCTGGTTCGCGGTGCGGCTCGCCAAGGCAGCTGCCCCTACGGCGGCAGACCTCAGTCAGCAGGCAACGCCCATCGAAGAACAATTTCGCGCCAGCCACGCCGGCGTACGCGTCCTGCTCGCCGAAGATGAACCCGTCAACCAGGAGGTGGCCCGCGAGTTACTGGAGTCGGTCGGCCTCATCGTAGACATTGCCAATGATGGCGTCGAAGCCGTTGCCATGGTCAAACAGGCCGACTACCGGCTGGTCCTGCTCGACCTGCGCATGCCCAACATGAATGGCTTCGAAGCGGCGAGGGCCATCCGGGCACTCCCCGGCCGGGAAAAAACTCCGCTTCTGGCACTCACCGCCAATGCTTTCTCTGAAGACAAGGCGCTGTGCACGGCCGCCGGTATCGATGAGCATATCGGCAAGCCAGTGAAACCCGAGGCGCTCTTTGCCACCCTGTTCAAATGGCTGGCCGTATCAGGCAAGGCCATCGAGAACTGATCGGCATGCGCTCCCCGCTATACTTCGCACTTCGCCATCGACCACTGCCAATATGACCGACAGCATCTGCTGGAACAGCGCTCACCCGTACACCGATATCCTTTACGATACCGCCGAAGGCATCGCCCGCATCACTATCAACCGGCCAGAACGTCGCAACGCCTTTCGCCCGGAAACGGTTAGCGAGCTGATCGATGCCTTCCACCGCGCCCACCGCGACAACAGTATCGGCGCCATCATCCTGACCGGGGCCGGCCACGAAGCCTTCTGTTCCGGCGGCGACCAGACAGTGCGCGGGGCGGAGGGCTATATCGACGAAGGCGGCACACCGCACCTCAACGTCCTCGATCTGCAGATGCAGATTCGCCGATTGCCCAAGCCCGTGGTGGCGATGGTTGCCGGCTTTGCCATCGGCGGCGGCCACGTCCTGCATCTCGTCTGCGACCTGTCGATTGCCGCCGACAACGCCCGCTTCGGCCAGACCGGCCCGCGTGTCGGCAGCTTCGATGCCGGCCTCGGCGCCGGCCTCATGGCCCGTACCATCGGCCTCAAGCGCGCCAAGGAAATCTGGTTGCTGTGTCGCCAGTACGATGCGGCCACGGCGCTCGACTGGGGACTGGTCAACGCGGTCGTGCCGGTCGACAAGCTGGAAGAAGAAACGGTGAAATGGTGCCGCGACATGCTCAAGCTGTCACCCATGGCGCTGCGCATGATCAAGGCGGGTTTCAATGCTGATACCGATGGCCTGGCCGGCATCCAGGAACTGGCCGGCAATGCGACCGGCCTTTTCTACATGAGCGAAGAAGGCCAGGAAGGCCGCAATGCCTGGCTCGAACGTCGCCCGCCGAATTTCGGCAAGTATCGCAAGCGTCCGTGAAACTGGTTGCCGCCGACTGGCTGCCCTACGCCCTGCCGCTCAACCGCCCGTGGCAAACCAGCCTCGGCAAAATCGATCAGCGGCAGGGGCGCCTGCTACGCCTGACATCGGCTGAAGGGCTGACCGGCTGGGGAGACTGTGCGCCGCTGCCGACATTCGGCATCACCGAGCCGCTGGCCACCGCCTTCGCGGAAGAATGCGCCCACCTTGATCTACAGGCCCAGCAAGCCGGATTACCCCTCAACGCCTGGTTAAGTGGCGAGCCGCCGGTCACCGGGCTCAAGGTCAATAAGAACCTCGGGCCAATCGGCAATGTTGACAGGGCTATGCTGGTGGCCGCGGCAGACGCGGGCTTTTCCGTGGTCAAACTGAAACTTGGCCAGTTCCCTGTGGCCGAAGAAATTGCCGCCCTGCAACAATTGGCCTGCTATCTCCCACCCACCTTGGGCCTTCGCCTCGATGCCAACCGTGCCTGGTGCGTTGCCGATGCACAATCCTTCATTGCGGCCTGTGCCGGCCTGCCCATTGAAGCACTGGAGGAGCCACTCGCCGAGCCGACCCCGCCATTGCTGGCAAAGTTGCAGGCCAGTGCGGCCTTTCCGCTGGCTATTGATGAATCGGTCGAACTCCTTGACGCCGATTTCTTCCGCCACCCGCCGGTGCGCCGCATGGTCATCAAGCCGGCGCGCCATGGCGGGCTTCTCAGCAGTATCGAACTGGCGCTACGGGCGCGGGCTTCGCGCCTTGAGGTGATCATCACCTCAAGCTTGGAAAGCAGCTGCGGCCTGCTCGCCTGCGCCCATCTGGCCGCTGCTGTGGCGCCCGCTGCCGTGCATGGTCTGGCCACGGCCGAATGGCTGGCCGAAGATACCGGGCGCGCGCCACGCATCGCCAGCGGATGCATGGCGCTACCGACCAGCCCCGGCCTCGGTTTTCAGGCTCTCAAGACCTAGGTTTGCCGCTACAGGCCAAGACGGCCCTGCGTCGTAAATACCTTGTCGACCACACCATGGCCGATGGCTTCAAGGTGGTCCAAGATACCCGACGCAAAACCGCTTAGCCTTTCCCCGGTCAGCTCAGCCCAAAAGCTGGCGACATCGCACGGTGTCAAGGGATGGCTTGTTCCGTCAGGCAAGCACAGACAGGCATCGAAACAGCCCTGCCAGTGGTCACCCGGCGCATAACGCGAGCCAATGTATTGAATCTCGTGCGCAGCCTCGTCTTTTTTCAGCGGCGACCACACGCCAAGCGCATTGCAGATAAAGGCACTACCGTCAGGCAACGGAAGACACAAGGCCGAGCGCTTTTCCTGGTGATGAAAATCCAGGTTGAAGCAAAGCGTGGCCAAGCCTTTGTCACGCAAGGCCGGCAACACCCGCTGCGCAATCAGCCACGACTCGATGGTGGTAGTTCCACCCATGATCAGCCCGGCCAGGTCGACCCCACCTTTTGCCAGATCGACCAATGAGCCGGCACTTTGCGGCCAATCAAATGAAATCGGCGTCACCGGATCGCACTGACTCAAGACAAGAGTCATTTCGCTGACAAGGCTGGATAGTCGGTATAACCACGCTCTTCACCACTATAGAGCGTCTCGTAATCTGGCTGATTGAACGGCCCGCCACGGCGGAAGCGCTCAACCAGATCAGGATTGGCCATGAGCAGGCGACCATAGGCAATGGCGTCAGCTCCACCACTCTGCACGGCTGCACTGCCGCTGGCAAAATCGTAACCGTTGTTGCGAATCAGGTTGCCCTGGTAGTTGGCCCGCAGCCGGTCATAATCAAAGGGCAGCCATTGTGCTTGCGGCGCCCCGCCGGCTCCTTGCAAAAGATCGAGGAAAGCCAGATTGAACCCATTGAGTTGCTCGACTATGTACTCGAAAGTTGCCTGCGGATTTTCATCGCTGATATCGTTGAACGGCGTCACCGGAGACAGACGAACCCCGACGCGGTCGCTGCCGATCGCGGCGCACACGGCGGTCAGCACTTCCAACAGCAGACGCGCCCGGTTTTCCTTGCTGCCACCGTAAGCGTCGGTACGTTGATTGGTCGATGACCGCAGGAACTGGTCGAGCAGATAACCGTTACCGGCATGTACCTCGACACCATCGAAACCTGCCACCATCGCCTGGCGTGCTGCCTGCGCATAGCTGGCAACAAGCCCCGGAATCTCCGCCGTTTCGAGAGCACGCGGGGTGACGAAATCCTTCATTGCCTGACCGGTAAATACCTGGCCGGCCGCCTTGATGGCCGAAGGTGCAACGGGCAATACCCCGCCAGGCTGCAGGTCCGGATGTGAAATACGACCGACGTGCCAGAGCTGGATAGCGATCTTGCCGCCAGCCGCATGCACGGCACTCGTCACCTTTTGCCAGCCGGCGACCTGCTCATCGCTATGAATGCCGGGGGTCCGCGGATAGCCATGGGCTTCCGGAGAAATCGGCGAGGCTTCCGTAAGAATCAGACCGGCACTGGCCCGCTGGCGATAGTATTCAGCCACCAGATCGGTCGGCACGTTACCAACACCGGCTCTATTTCGCGTCAGCGACGACATGACGACGCGATTGCTCAGATCAATGGCACCGAAACGGGCCGGGGAAAACAGATCGGTCATGGGAAATCTCCAGTCAAATACAGAAAGGGAGATTGTGACCGAATAGTCGGCAAGCTGTTCAAAGAAAACGTCTTTGGCTTGCCGAAATGTCCGGACCGAGTGCGGCCCGGAAAGCGCTTATTCCGCTTTGTCGCCCGGGTTGTACTGAAAGCCGGTGAACATTGTCCGCGTCTGGGTCTGCATCTGGTCCTGCATCGACTGGAACATTTTTTTTGACTGATCCATATAGGCGGTCATCATGTTCTGCATGGCCGGCTGCTGGAAGTTCAGGAACTGGTTCCAGAAATCCGTCTGCATATGGGTGTTGTCGCCACCGTTTGGACCGTACAGGGTACGGGACTGCTCCTGCAACTTGCCCTGAAAATCAACGAAAGTCTTCATGTTGTTTTCCAGATACTTGCCCAACATGCCCTGCATCGTGCTGCCGTAGAAGCGGATGAAGCCGGAGAGCAGTTCGCTGGAGAACATCGGCATGCCACCGGATTCTTCTTCCAGAATGATCTGGAGCAGAATGCTGCGCGTCAGATCCTCATTGGTCTTGGCATCAAGAACCTTGAAAACCTCGAACTTGAGGACCAGTTCCTTGACGTCACCAAGCGTGATGTACGCACTCGTCTTGGTATCGTAAAGACGACGATTGGGGTATTTCTTGATCAGGCGTACCGGTTCCGACATGCTTTGATCCCTTAAGACAGTTTTGTGTGCAGCGCAACATTATAGCAAAAAAAACGGGCGCTTAAACGCGCCCGTTCCTGTTGCATTGCAAAAATTCAGCAATATTTCATGCTGAATGTCACAAGGCTGTGCGGCAGATTACTGGTAGTACAGACCACCGTTGATGTTCATCGTCGCGCCGGTCATGAAGGCAGCGATGTCGGAAGCCAGGTAGGCGCAGGCGCCACCGATTTCTTCCGGCTTGGCCAGACGCTTCATCGGCACGGTGTCGATGATCGACTGGAGAACTTCCGGCTTGATCGCCATAACCATCTTGGTGGCAACGTAGCCAGGGCAGATGACGTTGACGGTCACGCCCTTGGCAGCCAGTTCAGCAGCCAGTGCCTTGGAGAAGCCGATAACGCCAGCCTTGGCAGCGGAGTAGTTGGTCTGGCCAGCCTGACCCTTGACGCCGTTGACCGAGGAGATGTTAACGATACGACCCCAACCGCGCTCGGCCATCTTGGCGGAGACTTGCTTGGTCATGTTGAACAGGGAGGTCAGGTTGGTAGCGATCACTGCATCCCAGCCGTCCTTTTCCATCTTGGCGAACATGCGGTCACGGGTGATACCGGCATTGTTGATCAGGATGTCGACCTGGCCACAGGCGGCTTCGGCTTCGGCAACCATCTTCTGGCAGTCTTCCAGCGAGGAGACGTCACCGGCAACGCAAACCAGATCCTTGAAGCCGGCTTCAGCCATCTCGGCCAACCAGGCGTCCTTGTTGTCAAATTGCGGGTGATACGAAGCGACCACCTTGTGGCCAGCCTTGGCCAGTTCCTGACAGATTGCGGTTCCAAGACCACCCATAGCGCCGGTAACGAGAGCAACACGTTGTGTCATAGTTTTTCCTTCCTTGATTAGATAAAGCGGGGTAAAAAGAGTACGCCGGTCAGAACATGTGCTGACCACCGTTAATGGAAATATTGGCGCCGGTCACGAAGGCTGCTTCATCGGAAGCAAGGTAGGCGACAAGGCCGGCGATTTCTTCCGGCTTGCCCAGTCGATTGACCGGAATCTGCGGCAGAATTTTTGAATCGAGGATTTCCTGCGGGATGGCGGTGACCATCTTGGTGCCGATATAGCCCGGAGAAATCGTGTTGACCGTCACGCCCTGCTTCGCCACTTCCAGGGCCAATGCCTTGGTAAAGCCATGCATGCCGGCCTTGGCTGCCGAGTAGTTGGTCTGCCCGAAAGCGCCCTTCTGCCCATTCACCGACGAGACGTTGATGATGCGTCCCCACTTGCGTTCGACCATGCCATCCATGACCTGCTTGGCCATGTTGAAGACCGAATCGAGATTGGTGTGGATGACAGCATCCCAGTCACCCTTGGTCATTTTCTTGAAGGTCATGTCACGCGTTATGCCGGCGTTGTTGACCAGCACGTCAACCGGACCGACTTCACGGGTAACGATGTCGACGCATTCGCGCGCCGAGTCGAAATCGGTCACGTCACACGGGTAGGCTTTGAAGCCGTACCCCATGTTGTTCATGCCCTTGAGCCAGTCCTGAACCTTGGCATTACCCGGTGAATAGGTCGTCACAACCTTGAAACCCAGGGCAGCCAGCTTGATGCAGACGGCCTCGCCGAGACCGCCCATCCCTCCTGTAACCAGTGCAACTCGCGACATATTATTGTCTCCGTGAGAAGTATTTATACCGCGCGCTCTCTGACGTATCTGCCTGGTGCCGGTTCAATCGGCTTGTATTTGGCATTCCCCGGTTTGCGCGGTGCCCGCTGTTCTCCCGACAACGGTTTGAGCCAGTCAGACCAATCGGCCCACCAGCTTCCCTTCTTCTCTTCCGCCGCGACCAGCCAGGCCTCGGCTTCGTTCTTTACATTGTCATTGACCCAGTAGCTGCGCTTGTTCTTGCTGACCGGGTTGATCACCCCGGCAATATGGCCGGAAGCACCCAGCACAAAACGCACCTTGCCGCCGAGAATGCGCGTGCTCTGGTAAGCCGACTGCCACGGCACGATATGGTCTTCGCGCGTGGCCAGCAGGTAGACCGGCATGTCGAGCTGGCCGAGATCGACCTTGGCACCACACATATCAAGCTTGCCCGGCACCCGCAGGTTGTTTTCCAGATACATGTTGCGCATGTACCAGCAGGCGAACGGCCCTGGCAGGTTGGTCGAATCCGAATTCCAGTAGAGCAGGTCGAAAGCCTTCGGCTTCTCGCCCTTCAGATAATTGCCGGTGACGTAGTTCCAGACAAGATCATTGGCACGCAGGAAGGAGAAGGTATTCTGCAGATCGCGGGCGGGCAGCAGGCCGCCCTTGCCAATCGTTCCTTCGCGTGCGGCAACACCCTGCTCGTCGATAAACAGGCCAATCTCACCGGTATCCGAGAAATCGAGCAGCGTGGTCAGCAGGGTCAGCGAGGCCACCGGATCCTCACCCCGCGCCTTGAGAACCGCCAGGGACGAGGTCAGGATAGTGCCGCCGACGCAGAAGCCGAGGGCATTGACCTGCTTGACCTTGGTGATTTCACGGGCAACATTCAGAGCCGTGATCGGGCCCTGTTCAAGGTAATCATCCCAGCCGATGTGACCGTGCGCTTCCGATGGATTGCGCCAGGACACCAGAAACACGGTATTGCCTTGGTCGACCATGAAGCGGATCAGCGAGTTGTCCGGCTGCAGGTCCATGATGTAGAACTTGTTGATGCACGGCGGCACAACGACCAGCGGCCGCGTCGCCACCTTGGGCGTCAGCGGCGAATACTGGATCAGTTGCATCAGGTCGTTTTCGTAGACGACAGCACCTTCGGTCGTTGCAATATTCTTGCCGACCTCGA
This sequence comes from Dechloromonas sp. HYN0024, assembly GCF_003441615.1. Lineage (NCBI taxonomy): Bacteria > Pseudomonadati > Pseudomonadota > Betaproteobacteria > Rhodocyclales > Azonexaceae > Dechloromonas > Dechloromonas sp. HYN0024. The sequence continues at coordinate 1,948,493 of NZ_CP031842.1, forward strand.
ACACCGACTCGTCGGTCATCGAGATACGGCCCTTCTCGAAATCCCTGATCAGGTTGTTGATGCCATCGGTAATGCTCTGTCCCTTGGTTTCGAGGGCCAGCTTGATGAATTCCGGATTGGTCGCGGCAAAATTGGACGGTGCCATGGCATCTGCCATCTGGCGTGCGAGAAAGCGCATCCGCTCCTTCGCCTTGGCATCCTCGGCCGGGATCACCTCGACCACCTGCTTGAGATACTGGGTATTGAGCAGGTAGGCCTGATGCAGATAATCGTAGATCGGGCTTTCTTTCCACTCCGGGGCGGAAAAACGACGGTCGCCCGGCTCGGGGGTCACCTTGAAGGCTGGATCCTGCCCCGGCTGCTTGTTGAGCACGGACTGCCAGAGCGACATCTGCTGATCCATGAACTGTTTTTGCAGCGCCGTCATCGCCTGCGGGTCGACCGGCGGCGGCATTGCGCCGGCCTGCCCCCCCGCTTTGCCGAGATAGTCCATGAACTGCTGCATCATGTTCTGGCCGTTCTGCATGAACTGCGCGGCAGAACCCGCGAATGCGTCGTTATTGTTCGATCCCTGTGCCATGGGAAGACTCGTCTCTAGTGTTGGGGGGTTTGAGCCATTGGATTCTGCATACCGGATTCAGCGCTGTCAATGAATTTGCATGCATAATTGGGCCCCCATCGAGGTTCCCACCATGTACATTGTTGCAATCGGCTGGCTGTACGTTACATTGCTGATTGCCGTCAACGAACCCAGCGTCGTCGCCGGCATCGTTTCATTCCTGTTTTACGGGCTGCTCCCCTGCTCCCTGCTACTCTGGCTGGGCGGGACAAAAACCCGGCGGCAGCGCCGGGCGCATCGCGAATTACTCGCTAACCAGCGCCTGAACAATGGCGATCGAGGCGATACCGGCACCAATCAATAGTACCTGGAGAATCGACTCCTTCATTTCCGAACGCTTGTGCAGTCCGGGGATAAGGTCGGCCACGGCGACATAGATCATGCTCGCCGCGCCCAGGGCCAGCAGCGACGGAATCCACTCAGTCAGTTCAGCCAGGGCAAAGTAGGCCAGCATGGCACCGACCAGCGTCGCCATACTGGACAACAGATTGAAGGCCAGCGCCCGCAACCGGCTATAACCGGAATGCAGCAGAATCAGATAGTCACCGACTTCCTGCGGAATCTCATGGGCGATGATGGCCAGCGCCGTGACGATGCCCAACTCGGTGCTTTGCAAAAAGGCGGCGGCAATCAGGATGCCGTCGACAAAATTGTGAAAGGTGTCACCAACCAGGATGAGCAGGCCCGAGCGTCCGTGATCATGGGTTGGCGCATGGGCATCATGGGCCTCGCAGTGGTCGTGGTGGCAGTGCCGCCAGAGAACCAGTTTCTCCAGCACAAAAAAGGCCATGATGCCGAACAGAACGGTCGCCGTCGTCCGATGCATATCGCCATGCTCAAGCGCATCCGGCAGGATTTCCAGGAAAGCCGCCCCGAGCAGGGCGCCAATCGCGTAGGAGATCAGCATGTTGATGCGATGTGCGCCCAGCGCGATGCTCAGCGCAGCCGCAGCCCCGACGCTCAAGACGCCGCCAGCCAGGGAGACGGCAATAATCCAGGAAAGAGTGCTCACAGAAATCGGTTCATAGAAAAGCCGCGGATTATACGCCGTCGTCGTCGGCCAGCCAGATCAGCGTCGCCATGCGACCGGTGACACCATCGCGGCGATAGGAAAAGTAATGATCGGGTTGGCTGACCGTACAGGCCTCGCCGCCATAAATGGCTGGCACACCGATGCGCTGCAGGCGGCGGCGTGCCAGCCCATAAAGGTCAGCCAGCCATTTGCCCGGCCCATGCCGGACAAACGCCTCGCCGGAACCAGGATCGTCGGCAACAAAAGCGGCACGCACCTCATCGCCAACTTCAAACGCCGACGGCCCGATGGCCGGCCCCAGCCAGACCAGCAATTGATCGGCCGGGACGTCCATCGCCGCCACGGTCGCCTCAAGCACCCCGCCCACCAGACCACGCCAGCCGGCATGCGCTGCCGCAACGACCGCCCCGCCCTGGTCACAAAAAAGTACCGGCAGGCAATCGGCCGTCATCACGACACAGACCACCCCGGACTGTCGGGCAAAAGCGGCATCGGCCTCGACGGTGTCCGGATTTCGCGCATCGACCACGACATTGCCGTGGACCTGACTGAGCCATAACGGCTCGGCCGGCAAACGGGCACGCAGCGTTGCCCGATTGGCCGCCACCGCTGCCGGGTCGTCACCAACATGGTCACCCAGATTGAAACTATCCCACGGCGCCCGGCTGCAGCCGCCAGCGCGCCCCGTCTGTACGGCGCGGACGCGGGCCGGTGCGGGCCAGTCGGGGACCAGCAGATCAGCCATAGCGCAGCGAGTCGAGCAGGTCGCGCATGTCTTCCGGTAGCGGCACTTCCCACTGCATTTTGAGGCCGGTCAGCGGATGGACCAGGCCAAGGCGGGTTGCATGCAAGGCCTGACGGGGAAACTCCGGAAGTTTCGGATTATGTTTGCCGTAGACCTGATCACCAACCAGCGGATGATGGATGGCAGCCATGTGCACGCGAATCTGATGCGTCCGCCCGGTTTCCAGCGAACACTCGACAAAGGTGGTGTAGGGAAAAAGTTCCAGGATGCGGATATTGGTAATCGCCGGCTTGCCCCCCCGGTTCTCAGGCACGATGGCCATCTTGATGCGCTGCGACGGATGCCGGCCAATCGGCTCGTTGACCGTGCCTTCATGCTTCATGGCGCCGGCTGCCAGAGCCAGATAGATGCGACGAACCGTACGCTCCTGCAACTGACGGACCAGATGGGTCTGGGCCTCAACCGTCTTGGCGACGACGAGCAGGCCGCTGGTGTCCTTGTCCAGTCGGTGCACGATGCCAGCCCGTGGCACCGCCTCGATGCCGGGCACGTGGTGCAGCAGCGCATTCATCAGGGTGCCGCTCCAGTTGCCGCTGCCCGGATGGACAACCAGCCCGGCCGGCTTGTTGATGACAAGCAGGGTTTCATCCTCAAAAACAACGTTGAGCGGTATGTCTTCGGGCAGTTCGGGTTGGCTGCGAATATCGACCGGTTCGCTGATAACGAGGCGCTCACCGCCCATCATCTTGCGCTTGGGCTCGGTCTCTTGCTTGCCATCAACCAGCACGCAGGCATCACGCACCCAGCCCTGCAAACGGTTGCGGGAATGTTGCGGCAAAAGCTCGGCCAATACCTGATCGAGACGCCGTCCATAAGAGGCATCAGGAACGGTCAGGCAGAGCGGTTCAGTTCGGCTATAATCGCCGGAGTTTTCAACAGGATCATTCATGATGCGAAGTTTACCCGCATTCCAGTCATTCCCCGCCCTCTTCCGCGTGCTAATGGCTGTTTTCATTGCTGCTTTCATCGCCGGCTGTGGTTCGCTGGCTGACAAGGCCGACGAAACCACCGGCTGGTCAGCCGGCAAGCTCTATGGCGAAGCCAAGGATGCTCAGGCCGACGGCAACTGGGACAAGGCCGCCAAAATGCTGGAGAAGATCGAGGCCCGCTATCCTTATGGTCGCTACGCCCAGCAGGCGCAGCTTGAACTCGGCTACGTATACTGGAAAGGCAATGAACCCGGTTCGGCACTGGCTGCCTGTGACCGTTTCATCAAACTGCACCCGAGCCATCCGACCGTCGATTACGTCTATTACCTGAAGGGTCTCATCAACTTCAACGAAGACCTCGGCCTGACGGCTTACATCAGCACCCAGGACCCGACCGAGCGCGACCCCAAGGCGGCACGCGACGCCTTCGATTCCTTCAAGGAACTGGTCACCCGTTTCCCGGACAGCAAGTATGCGCCGGATGCCCGGCTGCGCATGAACTACCTGATCAATGCCATGGCCTCGCTGGAAGTTCACGTTGCCCGCTATTACATCAAGCGGGGTGCGTATATTGCAGCCGCCAATCGGGCCCAGTATGCGATCAAGACCTATCCGCAGGCACCGGCCATCGAAGAAGCGATGTTCGTCCTGATCACGGCCTACGACCAGATGGGCATGAACGACCTGCGTGATGACGCTGAGCGCGTCATGAAGAAGACCTTCCCGACCAGCCGTTTCTACAAGGATGGCCTGACGACCAAAACGGCCTGGTGGCATCTCTGGTAAGACGGAAGCCCCGCTTTTATCGAGGACTTTCTTCGTAGCAGGCCAAGCCTGTTACGAAGAACCACCCCGACAGCCGCAGCCCAACTCAGGCGCGGCGCACCCCGACCACCCCTTCAACCTCATGGATGAGGGCCAGGGTCTTCTGCATCTGTTGCAGATTGGTGATCTCGACAGTAAAGCTCATGTGCGCCTTACCCTGCTTGGACTGGGTGTTGACGCCGACGACATTGAGCCGTTCGCGGGTAAATATTTCGGAAATATCCCGTAGCAGGCCCTGACGGTCGTGCGCATCAACAATGATGTCGGCGGCAAAGACACCGGTAGTGGTCAGACCCCAGTCGGTTTCGATGACCCGTTCCGGATGCAGAGCCGCCAGATTTGAAAAGTTCGGGCAATCCATGCGGTGGATGGAAATCCCCTTACCGCGCGTGATGAAGCCCTGGATTTCGTCCGGTGGGGCCGGTTTGCAGCAACGGGCAAGCTGCGTCAGCAGCTTGTCTACGCCAACGATCAAAATTCCCTGATTGCCCTGCACCGGCTTACTTGGCTTGGTCAGCACCTCATCCGGCAACTGGGTTTCGGCGAGCAGGTCGCCACCCTTTGCGACGGCCTGGAACTGGCGCTGATTGAGGTCGCCACGGGCAGCTGCAATATACAGATCGTCAGCGCGGGTAAAACCCAGCTTGTGCGAGAGTTCCTCGATATTTGCCCCGGTCTGTCCAGCCCGCTGCAATTCCTTGGCGATCAGACTGCGTCCTTCGCCGAGCGTTTCTTCGAGCGCTAGGTTGGAGAACCAGGTGCGTACCTTGACCCGGGCGCTCTTGGTGTGGATGTAGCCCTGTAGCGGATTGAGCCAGTCACGCGATGGACCGCCGATCTTGGCCGTGACGATCTCGACTTCCTGTCCCGTTTCGAGTGCCGTATTGAGCGGCACCAACTGGCCGCCCACCTTGGCACCCCGGCAGCGGTGGCCAAGATCGGTGTGTACGCGATACGCAAAGTCGACCGGCGTTGACCCGGCTGGCAGGTCAACCACCTTGCCCTGCGGCGTGATGACGTAGATCGTCTCGTCGAGCGCCGCCTGCTTGTAATGCTTGACCCAGTCCGAACTGTCGGCGACTTCGTCCTTCCAGGTCAGCAGCTGGCGTAGCCAGGCGATCTTTTCGTCGTAGTCGTCCTCGGTCGTCCGCTTGCTGCCTTCCTTGTAGCGCCAGTGGGCGGCGACACCGAGTTCGGCATGCTTGTGCATTTCCCAGGTACGGATCTGGATTTCCAGGCTGCGCCCGTCCGGGCAACGCACGGCAGTGTGCAGGGAGCGATAATTGTTGCCCTTGGGGTTCGAGATGTAATCGTCGAATTCCTTGGGAATCGGCAGCCACAGGTTGTGCACGATGCCGAGCGCGGTGTAGCACTCGCGCAGATCGTCGACGATGATGCGCAGGGCGCGCACGTCGTACACTTCCGAGAACTCTACGCCCTTCTTGCGCATCTTGTTCCAGATACTGTAGATGTGCTTCGGCCGGCCGTAGATTTCGGCGTTCTGGACGCCAGCCGCTTCGAGTTCGGTGCGCACTTTGGCCACGGCATCGACGATGAACTGCTCGCGCTCGCTGCGTTTCTCGTCGAGCAGCTTGGCCAGCTTCTTGTAAGTTTCCGGGTGGATGAAGCGGAAGGACAGGTCCTCCAGCTCCCACTTCAGTTCCCAGACACCGAGCCGGTTGGCCAGCGGTGAATAGAGTTCCAGGGTTTCGCGGGCAACCTCGACGCGCAGGTCATCATCGGGGTTTGAGGCGTAGTAGCGCAGGGTCTGCGTCCGGCTGGCTAGACGCAGCAGCACGACACGGATATCTTCGACCATGGCCAGCAGCATCTTGCGCAGGACTTCGATCTGCGCCTTCATCTCGGTCGGATTGACTTCGCCAGCCTCGACATTGGTTGCGACAAAGCCTTTGGTAATCGGGCGCAAGCGGTTGAGCCGGGAAATTCCGTGCACCAGATGCGCCGCCGGTTTGCCAAACCGCGCTTCGATAGTGGCGACGCCATGCTCGTCCTGAGCCGGAATGGCAAAGAGCAGTGCCGCAATGCGTGATTCGGCATCGAGCTTGAGGCCGGCAATAATCACCGCCATGCCCAGCGCGTGTGACCAGATACGCTCGCCACTCCCCAGCGTGCGCTCGCCATAGGCCGACCAGGCAAACTCGACAGCCGATCTGAGACGCTCGGCATCACCCGTCGGCAAACCCTCGCCGAGGGTAGCGAGAAACTGATCGAAGTCGCTCAGCGAAGCGACAGAATGGACGACGGAAACCATGAATGGAATTATAAGTCCGATCACTCTGGGGTGGCGCGGCTAGCGGAAATTTGCTCTCCATGCGGCACCACGGCACGACCAAGGCCGGTTCAGGCATAATCTGCCGACGATGAAAAAACTGTTCGCCAACCCCTATCTCCTGCTCACCCTGACGGTCCTCTTCTGGTCCGGGAACATGGTGGTCGGACGTGGCATCCGCGGCGATGTGCCGCCGCTGACCATGGCCTTCGGGCGCTGGCTGATCGCCCTAACCCTCATCCTGCCGCTCGCCCTGCCCCATCTGAAGGCCCAGTGGCCCTTGCTGAAACAGGGCTGGAAACCACTGACGGTACTCGGCCTGCTCGGCGTCGGTGGCTACAACACGTTTGCCTACATCGCCCTGCAGGACACCAGTGCGACCAACGCGGCACTGCTCAACTCCTTCGTGCCGATCGCCACCATCGCCATCTCATGGGCCTTTCTCGGCAAACATCTGCGGCCGATCGAAGGGATCGGCGTGGTCATATCGTTATGCGGTGCTATGACCATCGTGTCGCGTGGCGACTTCGCCGTTCTGGCCCATCTCAAGCTCAATATCGGCGACGTCTGGATGCTCGTCGCCGTACTTGACTGGGCGATCTACACCGTCGCCCTGGCCTGGCGTCCGGCCGGGGTTCACCCCATGCTCATGCTCGGCGCGACCACCGTCATCGGCCTCGCTGCCCTGGGCCCGGCCTGCGCCTGGGAGTTGATGCAGGGCCGCCAGATCACGATCAATTGGGGATCACTCAGTGCCTTGGCCTACGTCGGCATCTTTCCCAGTTTTCTCGGCTATATCTTCTACAACAAGGGCGTCGCCGACGTCGGCGCCAACAAGGCCAGCCTGTTCATCCACCTCATGCCGGTCTTCGGCACCCTGCTCTCCTTCCTGTTCCTCGGTGAAATTCCCTTCTGGTACCACTACCTCGGCATTGGCCTGATCTTCACCGGCATCTGGCTCACCATGAAACGATGAGAAGCCTGCTCGACCGCTTTCGCAGCAAAAAGCCAGCGCATATTCCCGATCAGTTATGGGCGATGACGGTTGTCTCGCTGCCATTTATTGATGCGCTTGCAGTGGACGACGAAAGGCAACTCAAGACGCTGGCCGAAGGATTTCTCGCCGAAAAGGAATTCAGCACCGCCCACGGTCTCGAATTGACCGACGAAATCTGCGTCTCTATCGCCGCTCAGGCTTGCCTGCCAATTCTCAAACTCGGCCTGGGGGCCTACCGCGACTGGGTCGGCATTGTCGTTTACCCCGACGAATTCGTCGTGCCGCGCCGCTTCGAGGATGAATCCGGCATCGTGCACGAATTCGACGACACGCTCTCCGGTGAAGCCTGGGAGGGTGGTCCGCTGATCATTTCATGGCACGACGTGCAAATGGCCGGCGATGGCTACAACGTCGTCATTCACGAATTCGCCCACAAGCTGGACATGCTCAACGGTGAGGCCGACGGCATGCCGGCGCTGCATTCGGGGATCACCGAAACCGAGTGGCAAGCCAAGTTTGACGACGCCTTCAACGATTTTTGCCAGCGCGTCGACAGTGGCGAAGACACCCACATCGACCCCTACGCGAGCACCGATCCGGTCGAATTTTTCGCCGTGTTTACCGAGTGCTTCTTCGAGACACCGGATGTCATCGCCGATGAATATCCGGCCATCTACGGCCTGCTCTGCCGCTACTATCTTCAGGATCCGTTGACCCGGCTGACAAAGGCGCCCAGAGCGTCGATCACCGCCGCTTCCTGATCACGGTGCGGCGAATGGCCGCAGCGCGGCAGCTTGAGCAATTGCGTGCCGGGCACTGTTTCAGCAATCACGTCAATCTGGCGCATCGTGGCATATTCGTCATCCTCACCCTGGATGGCGAGCACCGGACAGCGAATCTTGGGCAGGCAGTCCTCGATATTCCAGTCACGGAAGGGCGGCGACAGCCAGGTATCGTTCCAGTCGGCAAAGACCCGCTCGGTCTGGGCGTGATGGTAGCGGGCCAGTTTTTTCGGAAAGTCAGTCGTTAACCAGGTCGTCCTGGCGGCGCGAATACCGGCCAGCGTCACCTCTTCGACAAACTCGTGGGGCGCCATGACGGCAATACCGAGCGGCACCTCCGGAAAGGCCCCGGCAAAAATCAGGGCAATGCTGCCGCCGTCGCTATGGCCGATCAGCAGCGGCCTTTCTATGCCCAGGGCAGCAAGCAGGGCGGGCAGCATTTCCTCGCCTTCGCGATGCATGTAACGTAGCGACCGCGGCTCCGGGTAGGCCTCCGAGCCACCATAACCCGCCCGAGACCAGACGATCAATCGACAACCGGTTGCCGCCGCCAGCTTTTCCGGAAAATGCCGCCACATGGTGACGCTGCCCAGACCTTCGTGAAGGAGCAGCAGGGTCGGCTGCCCTTCCACCGTCGCCGGGTAATCCCGATATTCGAGCTTCAGCCCTTGAACGACAATATGCTTCATGGGCTCAACAGGAAGTCACGCACGATGGCAATCTGATCGTCAGACTGGAACATCGGGGCATGCCCGACGCCAGCAATTTCGGCCAGTTTTGCCTGCGGGCCGCAAGTCGCCATTTTTTGCCAGGTCTCGCGGGTGAGCAGATCGGAATCAGCGCCGCGAACAACCAGGGTCGGGCATTTAATCTGCTCATAGAGCGGCCACAGATCGACATCCTTATCGGCAAAGGCGGCCCGGAACGGCTCGGCGATACGAGGATCGTAACGGAAACGCCAGCGACCATCGGAACCCTGCATGACGCTCGTTTCGGTGAGGTGATACCACTGCGCCTCGGTCAGGCGGCCGAATGGCTCGCTGACCAATCTGACGAAGGCCAGCGCCTCGTCGAAGGTCGCCCAGTCGGGATCGGTGCCGACATAGGTGCCGATACGCTGCAGCGATTCGGCCGTAATCACCGGCCCGACATCATTGAGCACCATCTTGCGGATCGGCGTTGCCGCCTGCGCCGCCAGGCCCATGCCAATCAGGCCGCCCATCGAGGTGCCGACCCAATGCACGGTCTCGACATTAAGGCGGGCAATCAGCGTCACCATGTCACCCACGTATTGCGGGATGCCATAGGCCGCCGGGTCACGCAGATGGCTACTCTGGCCACGGCCGACAACATCCGGACAGATCACCCGGTAGTGTCCGGACATGGCTTCTGCCAGCGCATCAAAATCGCGGCCATTGCGGGTCAGGCCATGCACGCAGACGAGGACGCGCGGATTGTCGCGGGCACCCCACTCGGTATAGGCCATCCGGTGCAAGCCAGAGGGACCGAGGCATTGCACGATATGTTGTTTGAATTTCATTTTTTTCTCCTCCCCCGTCAATGTATCACCGGCCATGCCAATAACGACGATGTTCATGCCGAAACCCTGATACTGCCAGCCCCTTCCCGCCCATTGTGATGCTTACCGCACCATCGAGGTCGGTACGCCAGATGGTCGCCCCCATCGCTTCGTACCGGGCCAGCACCTCGCCTTTGGGATGCCCGAAGCGACTCCGGTAGCCGACCGGGATGACCGTCTGGGCTGCGCCCACAGCCTGCAGAAAAGCTGGTGTCGATGACGTCTTAGAACCATGGTGCGGCACGAGGAGAAGATCAGCGGCCAGATCACCGGGGTAGCGAAAAAGCAGTGCGGCCTCGTCAGGCGCCTCAATATCGGATGTCAGCAGGAGACGCCGACCGGCCGCCTCGACCCGCAGCACACAGGACAGGTGATTCGCCTTCCCAGCCACCGCATAAGCCTCGGCCGCCGGATGCAGCACCTCGAAACTTACGCCCTCCCAGACCCAGCGCTGTCGGGCCAGGCAACGCTGGCCGTCAAGGCCGGCAACCGAGGAGACGATGTCGCCCACGTTCAGTGCGGCCCGCACCGAGGCGATACCGCCGGCGTGATCGCTATCGCGATGCGTCACCATCAAGCGGTCAATCTGGACGATGCCCAACCAGCGCAGGTAGGGCACGACCACCCGCTGCCCGGCATCCGACTCGGCGCTGTAAAGCGGCCCCGGGTCATAGATCAGCGTATGGCGATGGGTGCGGATGACGCTGGCCAGCCCCTGCCCGACATCGAGCACGGTCACCCAAGCCTCGCCCTCGGCTGGCCTGGATACCGGCCAGAACAGGGCCGGCACGAACAGCATGGCCCCCAGCCAGCGCCCCGGCAGGCCACGCGGCAGCAGACAGACTGCCACGCCGACCCCGGCGACAAGCACTGCCCACAACGGTGGCGCCGGAGCCACCCAGACCGGCCAGGTGGCACACCATTCGAGAAAGACCATGAGCCAGGCCAGACCCTGATGGGCCAGCCAAAGGATAGGCCACCACGGCACCAGCGCCCCGAGCAGGGCGAGCGGCGTGACGACGAAGCTGATCACCGGTATGGCCAGGGCATTGGCCAATGGCGAAACCAGCGAAAATTGCTGGAAAACGAGGAGCAGTATCGGTAGCGAAGCCAGCGTTGCGGCCCATTGCACGATGCCCCAGGCGCGGACTCTTTCCCGCCAGCCTGAAGCCTCGCCAACCGTTGCCGAGCCGATATACAGCAAGGCGCCGACCGCAGCGAAGGACAACCAGAAGCCTGCTGCCAGTACCGCCCACGGATCGAACATCAGCACGACAAGCAAGGCCAGGCAGAGAATCCGGCTTGGCGCAACGATGCGACCCGACAACATGGCGGCCGCTGCAACCAGCAACAATGTATAGCGTGCGCTGCGCCGGCACGGCGAAACCGGCGAGCAGCGAATAAGCCAGGGCGCCCAGGCAGGCCGCGAGCAGCCCGGCCTTTTGCATCGGTAGCCGCAAGGCCAGCGCCGGCACCCGCCGCCAGAAGAAGGACACCAGCCAGCCGAAAAGGGCCGCGACCATCGTCACATGAAGCCCGGAAATACTCATGAGATGGGTTGTTCGTCCTGTTGAAGGTCGTCCACAATTCGCCGTGAATCGCCTTCTGATCACCGATGACCAGGGCCACCAGCACGCCGGCCCACGGGTAGGACGTCTCGGGCAGAAGGCGGGCAAAGGAATCCGAATTACCTGACGCAGCCGCTCGAGGGCGTAATCGACCTGCCACACCATGCCATCCATCCGTTGCGGCAGATTGGGACGAATCGACCCGGTCGCCCGGATATTGCGCTCGAGCAGCCAGGCCTCGTAATCGAAGCCGCCCGGATTGGCATTGCCATGCGGCCGTTTCAGACGGACGGTAAAACGCCAGCGCTCGCCGGGCCGCACCGCCAGCCGCTCGATCGATGCATCATCGCGCCGGCCGACATACCACGACAGCATGATGCGTCCGGGAACAGCAACACCTGCCGTTATCACCCGCTCCACGTCAAACTCAAAACGCGTCCCGTTGCTGAAATCCTGCGGCAAACCAGCGACCACGCCGATCACCTCAAGATCAACCCCTTCCTGCCCGATAGCAAGTTGGTCAGCCAGCCGGATCTCGGCCCGCCAACTCGCCCAGGCAAACCCCAGCGCGGCGCAACACAGCAGGGCCAGAACACGAAGCGACGTACCCGACCAGCGCAGGTGCGGCAACACAAGCAGCATGCCGCCGACCGCCCACGGCCCCCATTCGGGGAGGACTGGCTGCATCTGCAAAGCAAGAACAGCGGCGGCGAAGGAAAGTATGTACAGGCGCATGGCGGGATATTAATCCCGAAATATGCCAATACAATATTTTGGGCGCCCAACCAAACCGGCCTAATGAATATGAATGCAGGCGTGACGAGTTGGCTGGCGGAGTGAATAATGGCGCCATGCGCCGCACTCTGAAAAAATACCTGCCGGATCACCAGACGATACGCAACAACCCCTGGTTAAAGCCGTTCGAATCGTCCTTGCTGCACCCCCGGCTATGGCACCTGAACCGGCACTCGGCGGCCGGGGCGGTGGCGGCAGGACTGTTTTGCGGGCTGATACCCGGCCCGCTGCAAATGCTCGGCGCCGCCATCTGCGCCCTGATCTTTCGCGTCAACCTGCCGCTGGCCATGTTCGTGACGCTCTACACCAACCCGCTGACGATTGTCCCGCTCTACCTGGTGGCTTACCAGATCGGCCGAATGACTATCGACGACGGCAACGGATTCATCGTGCCGCCCGCCTTCAATGCCATCGATTTCATCGGCTGGACGACAGCCATGCAGACCTGGATGCTGGCCGTTGCCAAACCGCTCGGCATCGGCCTCGTCCTCCTGGCCAGCGGACTCGCGGTACTCGGCTACTTCGCCACGCGAGCCGCCTGGCGACTCTACCTGATCAGCGCCTGGCGACGTCGAAAGACAACGGGGACCAGGGCCTAGGGCTTAGTTCCCCGCATCTCGCCTCAAGTCCGGAATCGGGCAATCGCCCCGGTCAGCCCCTGCGCCAGCTTGCGCAGCGTTTCCGACGTATTCGCGTTGCCGCTCGCTGCTGAACTGTTTTCCTCGGCCATCTGGGCGATACGCTCAACGTTCTGGGCAATATCGGTACTGGCGGAAGCCTGCTCACGTAGTGCAACGGTGATTTCGGAGACGGCATTGAGCACCTGGCGCGACTGTGCCTGAACCTGGCCGATAGCCTCGCCCGCCAGCTGCGCCTGGGCAACCCCGGACGAAACGCGCAAAACGCCTTGCTTCATCGACGATACGGCCGTCGTGGTGCCAGCCTGAACAGCCTCGATCATGGCGGTAATTTCGTGCGTCGACTTGGCCGTCCGCTCAGCCAGCTTCCTGACCTCGTCGGCGACAACCGCAAAACCCCGGCCCGACTCACCGGCCCGCGCCGCCTCGATGGCGGCATTAAGGGCCAGGAGATTGGTCTGATCGGCGATTTCCTTGATCGTCCCGACAATCGCTGAAATCTGTTCGGACTGCCGGCCGAGAGCCTCGACGGCTTTGGCCGAGTCATTGACCGTCTGGGCGATAGCCTGGATTTCATTAACCACCGACTGGACGATTTGACCACCGCGTGTGGCAACCTCATCGGACTCCCGCGAATACATTTGGGCATCCTGTGCATTGCGCGAAATGTGATCGATACCGACCGTCATTTCCTCGACGGCAGCCGCCATGCTGGTCGCCGAATCGCTTTGCCGGGCGGTCCCGGCAGAAATCTGCTGGCTCGACAGGGCCAGTTGCTCGGCAGCCTGATTGAGTTGACGAACGTCCCCCTGCACACCACCGAGCAGACTCCGGAAGGCCGCTGCCATGCCGTTGAAATCCTTGCCGGCAGCATGTAGCTCATCGACCCCATCGGTATCGAACTTGGCGGTCAGGTCACCATCGGCCAGACGGCTCGCCCCGCGTGAAAAATCGCCGACGCTGTTGATCACCGAAAAGTAGGTACCCATACCCAGATAGGCGACGAGCAGGCCAATGCATACCGCCAGCCCGACCTCGAAGGCCAGTACCTTCTGCGACTGGCTGAGCCGCTCCTGCAACTGACGTTCGAACTGCGGCATCAGGGTGTCGTACATCACCTTGTAGCCAAGATCGATGACCTGGGTGACCATGGCAAAATAATCCTGCGGTGCGGTTGCATATTTCTCGGACAGGATATCTTCGCGCACCAGCGCAAAAATCTTTTCCGCACCCGCCGAAAACTCCTTGGTTGGCCCCGACAGACCATCCTTGAGTGCCGGTGAAAAACGCATCACTTTTTCCAGGTTGACGTTCTGCGCCTGCAGCGTGCCATCCATCTGCGCCACCACCGAGGAAAGATCGACCCGCTGCTGCGGCGACATTTCCTTTTTGGTCAACAAACCGGTCCCCCGCGCCCGCGTCACACCCAATTGCTCGAGCATCGCCGGCATCTTGGTGACCAGGGTATCCATGAAATAGTAGGTATCCATGATCGGGTCGAGGGTCAGTTGCGTCTCATCGGCCACCGTGACCATGAACTGCAATACCTTGCCAATCATCTGGGTATGGCGCTTGATGTTCTCGGCGGCCGTCCACGTCAGGCCCTGAGCACCGATCGCATCCCAGTCAGACCGAATCGCCTTCCAGTCCGCTGTATCACGCAACACCGGCGGCAATGCCGCATCGGTCACCAGAATGGCGGCGGCCACCTCTTTTTCCTTGGCTGCCCGCTTCTCTCTCATCGCCTCATTGCCGTTGAGAACCCCCGACGACAAGCCGCGATGCTGTTGCATCACCTGCGCCATCTGGTTGATCGGCTTGAGCATCTGCAGCCCGGCGAGCTCCTGGCGGGCCGTGTCGATATCGCGATTCAGAAAGGAAAAAACAGAATAGAGCAGGACCACCATGACAACCGATACGGCCGCTCCAAGCAGCAAAAACTTGCTGTTATAACGAAGCCGGTTCATCAGTGCGATGGCGGGGGAAAAGATCGCTTGCATTTCATGTCTCCTGAACGACGTGCGGACGTCCACAACGCAAATGATATTTTAATAACATTTATTAAAATTTTACACTTGTTAAACTATTGGCAAATAATTCCGTCGTTCAAATTCAAAATGCGATCCGCCTTGGCCGCCAGTCGCTGATCGTGTGTCACCACAATGAGGCTCGTCTGCTGCTGGCGTACCCGCTCGATGAGCAGGCCGAAAACGACAGACGCAGTCTGGCTGTCGAGATTGCCGGTCGGCTCGTCGGCCAGCAGGCACGAAGGATCGCTGACCAGCGCCCGGGCAATCGCCGCCCGCTGACGCTCGCCACCAGACAGCTCGCCCGGCCGGTGTTCAAGGCGATGACCGAGCCCGACGGCGATCAAGATATCGGCCGCTTTGGCCAGCGCTTCTTCACGCGACATGCGGCGAATGAGCAACGGCATGGCGACATTTTCCAGGGCAGAGAATTCAGCCAGCAGATGGTGGAACTGATAGACGAAACCAAGGTGAAGGTTACGCCAGTCGCCCCGTTCAACCTCGCCGAGCGCCGAAAAATCGCGCCCCATCAGTGTTACCTCGCCCGTAGTGGGCGTGTCCAGCCCACCCAGCAAATGCAGCAAGGTACTTTTGCCGGAGCCGGACGCACCGACAATAGCGACGGTTTCGCCGGGATTGACGCGCAGGTCGATGCCCGACAAAACCGGCACTTCCAGCCCGCCGCCACGAAACACCTTGGACAGCCCACGGGCGATCAGAATCGGCTCACTCATAGCGCAGGGCCTCGGCCGGATTGACGCGGGAAGCCCGCCAGCTGGGATAAAGCGTCGCCAGCAGGGCGAGCACAAAAGCGATCAGGGTGACGCCCCAGACATCGCCCCATTGCAGTTCGGATGGCAGATCGGAGATGTAGTAGACCTCCTTCGACAGGAAATGCACGCCGAGCAGTTGTTCAATGAAGGGGACGACGGTATCGATATTGAGGGCGAGCAGGACGCCGCCGACAATGCCCATACCCAGCCCGATAAAGCCGACCAGTGCCCCCTGTACGACAAAAATCGCCATGATTGACAGTGGCCGCGCCCCGAGGGTGCGCAGGATGGCGATGTCGGCCTGCTTGTCGGTGACCGCCATAACCAGCGTGGACACGAGGTTGAAGGCGGCGACCGCGACGATCAGCGAGAGGATGATGAACATCATGTTCTTCTCGATCTGCACGGCGCGGAAGAAATTGGCGTGGCTTTTCGTCCAGTCATTGAGGTATGCATCAGCATCGATATAGCGGGCCAGTTCGCGGGCAATGCGCGGTGCCTGGAAAAGATCATCCACCTTGAGCCGCACGCCGGTCACCCGATCATCCATCTGGTAGAGCTTCTGCGCATCTTCGAGGTTGATCAGGGCCAGCCCGGAGTCGTATTCATACATGCCGACCTCGAAAATACCGACCACCTTGAAGGTTTTCAGCCGGGGCATGACACCGGCCGGCGTGACCGTGCCTTGCGGCGCGATCAGGGTCAGTTTGTCGCCGGTAAACACGCGCAGTGAGCGGGCCAGTTCCGAACCGAGAACAACGCCGAACTCGCCTGGCCGCAGATCGTCGAGGCTACCGCTCTGAATGGTCTTGCGAAAATCGGCAACGCGGTCTTCCTGATCGGGCAGGATGCCGCGCACCAGCGTCCCCTTGACCTGGCCATCGACGCTGAACATCCCCTGCGACTGGACAAACGGTGCGCTATCCCGGACTTCCGGATGCTTCATGGCCTGCTCGGCAACCAGCGTCCAGTTCGGCAGTTCACCATTGATGCCGGTAATCTGGATGTGCGACGCGACGCCGAGAATGCGCGTCCGCAACTCTTTCTGGAAACCGTTCATCACCGACAGCACGACGATCAGCGCGGCGACGCCGAGGCCGATGCCGAGCATCGAGATCAGCGAGATAAAGGAAATGAAGTGGTTACGTTTCTTGGCCCGCGTGTAGCGCAGACCGATCAACAACTCGTAGGGCAATCCCATGCGGATAAGACCAGGCGATGAAAGTCGCTATGGTACACTTTTTGCCCGCCTATCCCTTGCCTGCTGCCCGTGCGCCTTACCCTGCTTGTCCCCGAACTGATCTGGCCCGAGCCGAACGACCAATTGACCCTCGGGAAGCTGGCTGCCCCCGGTTTTGAATGGCTGGCCGCCCACGCTGGCTTTTCCCGACAGCCGCGACAGGCTTACGAACACCTGCTGGCGACCCAGTTCGGGCTGGACGACGCCCCTTTCGGCGCCCTGCGCCGGCTCGGCGAAAGCAATCAGACGGCTGGCGATGACGGTCACTGGCTGTGCGCCGACCCGGTTCACCTGCGCTTCCACCATGAACGCATCGTCCTCGCCGATGCCGGGGCCTTCGACCTCGATCTCGACGAAGCTCAGGCCATCGCCGCCGCGCTCAACAGCGAATTCGCCGACATCGGCCGCTTTCACGTCGCCACCGCCCGCCGCTGGTACCTGCAACTGCACACGCCCACGACGCATCACGCCGAGCCGCTCTCCCACATCGCGGGCCGCCGCCTCGACGATGAACTGACCGACAAGAACGGTGTGCTTACGCGCTGGCTCAACGAAGTGCAGATGTTCCTGCACGGCCATCCGGTCAACGCCCGCCGGCAAGCCGAGGGCAAACCCGCCGTCAACAGTCTCTGGCTATGGGGTGGCGGACCACTGGCGAAGGTGCCGGCCCCGGAGTTCTCCACCGTCTGGAGCGACAACCCGCTGGCAACCGGCCTCGCCCTTGCCGCCGACATTGAGGCGCTCCCCGGCGCGGCCAGTCTGGGCAGCCTGCTCGCCGATGCTGAGGCAGATACCAGCCAGCTCGCCGTCCTCGACACACTGCTACCGTCGGTCCTCACGGAAGACAGCCCCGGCTGGCGCAGCGCCTTCGACGCGCTGGAAAAAGACTGGTTCGTCCCGCTGCGCGGCGAACTCGGCCGTCGCGTCGACACCCTGACCATCCTCGCCCCAACCATCTATGGCCAACTGACCTGGACGCTACATGGCAAGAACCGCTGGAAATTCTGGCGCAAGGCCCGCCCGTTGCAAGCCATGGCCAAGGATCTGGCCGAAGGAAACACCCTGTGACCAAACTGACCACCCGCAGCAGCCCGCCCCGCGTCGTCTGGCAACTTGAACAGCAGGGCCTGCATCCGCTGCTCGCCCGGCTCTACGCAGCGCGTGGCATCAAGGACAAGGCCGAACTCGACTACGAACTGAAGTCACTGATCCCGCCAACGGCGCTGACCAACGCCACGGAAGCAGCGCACCTGCTGGCCGATGCCATCGAAGCCGAGGCCAAAATGCTGATCATCGGCGACTATGACTGTGACGGGGCCACCGCCACGGCGGTCGGTGTGCGCGCCCTCAAGGCACTCGGCGCCGATGTCGATTTCCTGCTCCCCGACCGTTTCAAGCTCGGCTATGGTTTATCGCCGGAAATCGTCGATGTCGCCGCCCAGCAATCGCCCGATCTCATCATCACCGTCGACAACGGCATCGCCAGCCTCGAAGGCGTCGCCCGCGCCCAGCAGCACGGCATCGCCACGCTGATTACCGACCACCACCTGCCGGCCGAAACACTCCCCGACGCCGACTGCATCGTCAATCCCAACCAGCCCGGCTGCGACTTCCCGTCCAAATGCATCGCCGGCGTCGGCGTCATGTTTTACGTCATGCTCGCCCTGCGCGCCGAACTGCGCGAACGCGGTTGGTTTGCACCCAATGTCCCAGAACGCCCCGAACCCAACTTCGCCAACCTGCTCGACCTCGTCGCCCTGGGCACCGTCGCCGACGTTGTCAAGCTCGACCGCAACAACCGCATCCTGGTCAGCCAGGGGTTGAAGCGCATGCGCGCCGGCCAGATGCAGCTCGGCATCGCCGCCCTCTTCAAAGCCGCCGCCCGCGACCCCAAGCGTGCCACCGCCTTCGACCTCGGTTTCCTCCTCGGCCCCCGCCTCAATGCCGCCGGCCGCCTCGCCGACATGCGTCTCGGCGTCGAATGCCTGCTCACCGACGATCCGGCCCGCGCCCTGCAGATCGCCCAGCAGCTCGATACCCTCAACCGCGAACGTCGCGAAATCGAGGCCGGCATGCAGGAGCAGGCCCTCGTCCTGCTTGCCTCGCTCGACACCGAAAGCGCCGCCGCCGGCATCGCGCTCTTTGATGAAAGCTGGCACGAAGGCGTCGTCGGCATCCTTGCCTCGCGCATCAAGGACAAACTGCACCGCCCGGTCTTCGCCTTCGCACCCGGTGAGGGTGGCATCGTCAAGGGCTCCGGCCGCTCGATTCCCGGCCTGCATCTGCGCGATGCCCTCGACCTTGTCGCCAAGCGCGCCCCCGGCCTGCTCGTTCGGTTTGGAGGCCACGCCATGGCCGCCGGCGCCACGCTCAGGGCCGAAAACTTCGAACAATTCAGCCAAATGTTCGCCCAGGTCGCCAGCGAACTCCTCGCCCCCGCCGACCTTACGCGCACCCTGGAAACTGACGGCAACCTTGAAGGCGGCTACTTCTCGCTCGAAACCGCCCGCCTGCTGGAAAACGAAATCTGGGGCCAGGGCTTCCCTGCCCCGCTATTCATGGACGAGTTTGACGTCGAACAGCAACGCGTGCTCAAGGACAAACACCTCAAGCTCCGGCTACGCAAAGGCAACACCCGCATCGACGCCATCCAGTTCAATTTCAGCACCCAGCCCGGCAACCGTACCCGCGCCGCCTACCGGCTGGCCATCAACGAATACATGGGCGTCGAAAACCCGCAGCTGATGGTGGAACATCTGGAGTAAGTGATCCGCAAAAACCGTGGTCTGACCCCGATATTCGATCGTTGCCCCTGGCTTTCGCAGATTTAAAACCAGGGACAGACCACGGTTTTACCCGCAGCCCCCCTGGTTCACCGCTGGTTAAAACTCATTCGTCAGCATCACCAGCTTTTCAGAGACCACACTACCGCCCTGCCGTAACTGGATCTTCACTTGCAACGGCAACTTGATATCAGCGCCCTTGGCGATGGTGAAGGTCTTGTCGGTCGGGTTGAAGACTAGCTGCGTCGGCAGCGGCGCGTCGTTGGCCAGCACCGTCGTCAGTTGAGACTATTCAGCGGTGACTACCGTCTTCTTTGCGAAAAATGAAATCAGAACTCGAATTTGTTGATCTGCGTCAATCGCCGAAAATAAATTTCGCGAAGGCCCTAAAGAATCCCTAAAGTTATCCGTTAACAGGGATCGTGAAGGGGTAAATCCGCCCCGGCTTTCGTGAAGGAGTCTGTCATGTCGATCAATGTGCCCACCGCGGTGTCATCCGGCACCCCCATTCAATCCACCGGCAGCACGGCGCCCCGGACGGTGCGGCGTGAACATGACGGTGATAACGAAGGAGAACGCCGGCGCGTCGGCGGAGAAAAAGGCCGGCAGCAGTTTTTTGATGCCGTGAGCAGCGCGCTCAGCGCCCTCGGCTTGTCCCTGCCCGCACAACAACCGCCGCCGAGCCAGGCAGCCATCCCGACAACGGCAACGACTGACACGCAGTCAGGGGCTCAGTCGAACGCCAACCAAGCCCAATCGTCGAACAACGTCCAGCAGGCCTTGCACAGCTTCATGCATGACCTCTTCAAGGCCGTGAAGTCGCGTGGGGACAGACGTGAAACCGAGGGCAACGAGGGCGGCGAGAAGCGCGCTGACGAAGCAAGGCGTGAAGTCAGCAAAGCCAGCGACAGCTATAAAAATGACCTGACCACGCGCGTTCAGAATCTGATCCAGAACCTGACTTCCGGGGATACCGCCTCGGCCCAGACCGATGCGCTCAAGTCATCTTTTTCCAAGCTCGTGCAAGCGCTCCAGCCAGCCAGCCCGAGTGACACCACAACGCCACCCAAGGCCCCTGATCTCCAGGCATTCTTGCAAAATTTCCTGAAGAATCCTCAGGGAGGCAGCACACCAGTCAGCCCGGTTGGGGTTGCCGTCAATACAGTAGCCTGAGTATCGAGGTCATCATGAACAATCTACTCCCTATCCAGGCAGGGCCGCCACGCGTACAAGGCCCCGAACCGGGTGGGCCAAAGCTGCCGCCGCAAAGCACGGCACCGTCGCCGAAGGAAGCTGTTTCAGCGCCGGCACAGCCGCAAAACGCGGCAGCCACACCTGCCCAGTCGGAACCCAAGGCCAATCGCGAAACCCTGCAAAGAGCCGTCGACCACGCCAATCAGACACTACGGAGCCTGAGTTCGAACGAATTGCAATTTTCGATCGACAAGGAAACCGGTGTTCAGGTGGTCAAGCTTACCGACAAGGAAACCGGCGAAGTCATTCGCCAGATCCCTTCCGAGGAAATGCTGAAAATCGCCAAATCGATCGATGCCATGCGCGGCACACTCGTCAGCCAGGAAGTGTGACACTGTCAGGTCGCTGAGCGACCTGACAGGGGAAACCGCGGTCACACCGGTTCTCCGAGTTTCTATGGTTTCAAAACCGTGGTCTGTCCGCGGTTTTTGCGGTTTTCCTGATCGGCCCAACGGTCTGCAATATCAGCCGGATCAGCGCATCTGGATCAATCGGCTTGGCGATGTAACTGGTCATGCCGGCAGCAAGACAGTCTTCGCGATCTTCCGCGAAGGCATTGGCGGTCTGGCCGAGCACCGGCAAGTCGGGAGCCAGTTCCAATATTTCCCGGGTCGCGGCAAGCCCATTGAGTACCGGCATTTGCATGTCCATCAAGACAATATCGTAGGCAGTGGGGCCATCCTGGCGAATCCGGTCCACCGCCTGCCGGCCATCACCAACAATCACCACCCGCGCCCCGGCTTCGCCGAGAATCAGTTCAAGAATCTGCTGGTTGATGACTTCATCTTCGGCGATCAGGATGGTGATACCAACCAGCGAATGTTCGGGCAATTTTTCCGGCGACAGTTCTGCCACCGTGGCTGACGGTGCGGCAGAAACGTACGGCAGGCGCACTTCAAACATGCTGCCGACCCCGGGGCTGCTTTCAACCCGAATCTCGCCATGCATCAACTCAACGAGGTGTCTGGTGATACTCAGGCCCAGCCCGGTGCCGCCATATCGCCGGGTGGTCGAACTGTCGGCCTGCTGGAAGGGGTCAAACACATAGCGCAGTTCATCCGGGGTCATGCCGATACCGGTATCGGTGATGCGGAAGACCAGTTGCTTTCCTTCCAGGCGGGCCGCCAGGATCACCTCGCCGGACGGGGTGAACTTGACGGCATTGGTGAGCAGATTGAGCAGTATCTGACCGAGACGCTGGGAATCGGAAATACAACGCGCCGGAAAACCGGGATCAATCTCCCGACGTAGACCCAGCCCTTTGGCCCTGGCCTGGTTGTCAGCGAGGGCCAGGACTTGGTCCAGCATTTCGCCGAGCGACATATCGCTGGCCTCGATCACCAATTTACCGGCATCGATCTTCGAGAAGTCGAGGATATCGCTGACCACACCGAGCATGCGCTTGGCAGAAGCGAGAATCTTTTCGAAGGCGTTACGGGATTTTTCGGGATTCTGGAAGTTGTTCAGGCCGATCGAGGCGAAGCCGAGCACACCATTCATCGGCGTACGAATTTCGTGGCTCATGTTGGCAAGAAATTGACTTCTCGTCTTTGCCAAGGCCTCAGCGGCCAGCATTGCCTTTTCCTGAGCCTGTCTGGCGGCCCGCTGGATGCTCACGTCCATGACACTGATCACCGCACCACAAATCTGTCCGTTTTCAAACAATGGCGAGCAGGCCACCGTCACCGCGACGGGATGTCCATCGGCGTGCCAGAAGGTTTCATCATCAACACGCAATTCGCGGCCAGCCAGTGCCGCCCGTGTCGCCGGGCACTCACTTGCCGGATAGGGAGAACCATCGGCATGGCTATGGTGGAAAAGATCGTGGGCAGAGCGACCAATCACCTGCCCTGCGTCATAACCAAACATGGCACAGGCGGCGGGGTTGATGAAGGTAATGTGGTCGTCGGCATCAACACCAAAGATGCCATCAGCCGCCGAATTGAGAATGCTGGCAGCACGGGCTTCGGTGGCCAGCAGTTCGCTCGTGCGTTGCTCGACCAGTTCTTCAAGACCGCGACGATAGCGATCTAGTTCGGCATCGGCCTCTTTTTGTGCCGTCACATCCTCGTAAATACCCAGAACACCGACGACATCGCCGCCATCATTGCGCAGTACCACCTTGGATGTTCTCAGACAGATGGATAGCCCGTCAGGCGTCGTCTGCGGTTCCTCATAGGACAGTCTGGGAACGCCACTGGTCATAACGGCAAGGTCATCGGCGCGATAGAGATCTGCCTGCGCGGCCCAGGCCATTTCATAGTCGTCCTTGCCAATCAACTCTTGGGGCAGGATCTTTCCGGCATCTCTGGCAAATGCCGGATTGCAGCCGAGGTAACGAAGTTCCCGGTCTTTCCAGAAGACCCGCATGGGCACGGTATCGATAACCTTGAGGAGCAGTTCCCTGGACTTTGCCAGTTCGTTCGTCATGTCGCGCAGTGCCGCATGTATGGTGCGCCACTCGTCCCTTTGCCCGGTCGCCACGGCCGGCGGCGCTTGGCCACGGCGGATCGCGTCGATATGCTCAAGCAACCCCATGAGGGGCCGGTTGAAGTTGCGCCTGACAATCGCCACAATCGCCATAAACGATAGCAGGGCAATCATTACCGACAACCCAAGCACCCATCGGCTGGCTTCGGAGACAGCCTGCTGAATCTGCAAGCCAAGGGCATCGGAACGTGAAGACAACTGCTCATCAGCCTGACTCATCGCCTTCAACACCGCCGCCTTGGCCAAATGGCTCTGCGTTACGGCAAGATCGAAGCGGTCCGTTTCGCGATACAACAGGATGACAGCCCGGCGGAAATCAGCGATCAGGCGAGTCACCTGCCTGGCCAGTCTGGCGATTTCCGGGCTCGATGCAGTGAGCGTCTGCAATCTGAGGTTCACATCATCGATCAGAGCGACAGCAGGATCACTCTCTGGCCGGCCACTTAGCGCATAGGGCGGCCGGTCGACAATCATTTTGCCAATGTGGAGCATGCTTTCCCGGTAGCCGGTAGCCGGTGGTCAGGGTCATGATCTGATCAAGGTGGTCGGTGCCCTTACCGGCAAGGGTCTGGTCAATCAGGCTTCGACCGACCAGGTTTTCCAGCCTGTCCAGCTCAGCAAGGATCTGGTGATCGATCTGATTGACCGCTGCCGTAGCACGCCTGACCTCAACGCATTCTTCAAACAGGTGGCTGGTTGCCGCAGCGAGGGCGGCGATACTTTCCGCATAGCGGTGGTTTTCAAGCTTTTCTGCCGCGGCGTTCAGCGCCACAGACAGGTGCCCGCCAAAGTCTCCGCGGACAGTCCCGCTTCGGCAATTCCGGCTGATCAGATCGATCTCCGAAAAAATGGCGGACAACTCACGGCCATTTGCCGCATTTTCGAGGACACCGCTGATCTGGTTACGGGCCAGGTCAGAAGCCAGCATCTCGACACGATTGAAGGCAAGCGCGGCGATCAGCGCGATCAAGGCGAAAGCCATCGCATTGAACACCGCCAGCCCAAGGAGCTTGCTGCCTACACCAAGACGAATGTGAAACACGTCGAAACCCTTCTCCCTACGGTTGCTGCCTGACCAGGGTTGCCCCTCTGAGCACCGTCGGACGCAATCCCAGCTGGTGTCCTTCAATCGCCGTCACATTGATGACCCGCTGCCCCTTGACGTTCCAGACCACCGGAATTTTGGCAACCGGCGTTCCGCGCATGGCCTTGAGGAGCATCTCTGCCGAAGTCTCACCCTGCTCCTGACCGGTCTTGACCACCGCAGCCCAGGCCCCCTGATCAACCTGATAACGATTCCCCGCAAGTACCGGACCGCCATAAACCTTGCTCAATGCCGTCAGTGCGCCCTTGTTGTCGAGCGGCGTGGCAGCATCGCTGACAATCCCTTCAAGGCTGTCGACAAGCAGGGAATCACAGACCGGGCGACCACCTTTAAAGGCGGCCTCGATTTCCCGGACACTCTTGACGAGGTGGAAGGCACCAACCTTGACCGGATAGCTCTGTCGCTCTTCTTCAACCTGGGCTTTCAGGGCTCGCCCGGCGGGTACATCATTGGTCATCAAGCAAACGTTGCCGAGTGTCGGAATCAACTGCTTGGCAAAAGCCAGAGATTCACGAACATGCGCCCGTTCGAGTATTCCCGAGACATTGGTAGCCGGAAAGCCATACTTGGCCGCGGAATTATTGACACCGTTGAACATGACCGGCGTCTTTACCTTGTCTTTGAGGAACGGGACAACGAACATCGATTGGGCATCATCGTCGGCCGCTATTACCCCATCGGGCTGCAGGCTTTGATAGAGGGCGTAGGCTTCCTCGCCCTTCTGCGGACCGCCGGCCGGGGCCACCTTGGTATTCATATGAAAATAGGTGATCTCGCTGGTCGACCCCAAAACAGCGTCAATGCCTTCGCGGATTTCCTTGACCCACGGGTTATCCGCCTCGTAGCTCATGACCACCAGAACCTTGAACTCGGCTGCAGTCGCCGGATTTATCTGGCCCCCGATAAATACCGCCATTAATCCTGCTGCAAATGAAAACTTCATGGCCAAATCCCCCTTGGATTTCAACTACCCGGCACGCCGAAAAACCCGGCATTTTTCTCGCCGTCCATTGGCACAGTTCCATTACATACCTCTCGGCAAGGCTTGCGTTGACCTGCCTCAACACGCCAACAACTATTCAACGGGCTCTAAAAATGACAAAAGCACATTCCAAAATGTCATTTAAATAGCAAAAATGACGCCCAGCCCATCGTCTGAAAATCGGCGCAGGCCGGCACCCCTGATAGATACTCAATTCTCTCCCAGCCGAAATATCCCTGTAATATTCAGCGTTGATAATCCCGTGACTCAAATAAAAACAGGAGAGACAAGATGTCGGATTACTCAGCCACAAAATTTCTCGTGGTCAGCGCCGCCTACCTCGGGCTGACTGCAGATCAACAGTGATCTGCCGGGAACAAGGACGCATTCATGATTGAACAATTACGAGACAAGGCCATGCAGCTTTGCGCCAGCCATGGCGTGACGGTCCGCCCGTACGCCGGGGGCTGGTGGCTGCTCGGCCAGCAGATCAACCGCGTGGTCGGCGAACTGGCCGGCCTGTGTGCATCGGACCTGTCACCCCTGCCAACCAGCCCACGCTAGGCTGACATTCCATAACGACGAAAGCCGGGCTTGCTGCCCGGCTTTTTATTTGTCGCAAGAATCATCGCGAAAACGCTAATTTGCCATGCACAGCGGCCGATCCGCTGATACAATGCGCCCCGCTTGAACGTGATCACCAGTCGCGATATCGGCGTCTGATCAAATCAGTCGCCCAGGCACATCAGGTTGCCCATGTAGCTCAGTGGTAGAGCACTCCCTTGGTAAGGGAGAGGTCGGAAGTTCGATTCTTCTCATGGGCACCACCCACTGCACTCGCCGCCTGGCGAACTTACTGCTTGGCAGTGTGCATGCCGCACTGCTTGAGTGCGGAAAGAAACTCACTGAAATTGGTTTCGCGAACAATGATATTGCTCAGGGTGTCGCGCAGGTTGAATACGGAAAGCTCCGTCTCGCCAGCATACGCATCCCGCCGCCCGGCAGATTTGCCGGAAGCCTGATACTGGGATGATTTGACGCCTGAGAGGGACATTGCCTGTTTTCCGTTATTGTGAAGTTGTTGAGTCCATTTTGCCCAACCGGCATGACCCCGTCTGTGAACAAATTCACACTCCGCTGCAATTGGGAAAACACATTCGATTCAAGGTGTTAATACCCTATCTTTAGCATGGATTTAGACCCCGTCTCTTTGAAGTTCTGCGGACGAGTGGTATACCTTCCAGCCATGCGCAATTTCCCTTCCACAAAACCAGGGTCAGACCACGGTTTTGAACGCCCCACCGCCCGCTGAGCATGGAAAGTTCCGATCTCGCCGCCATCTGGCTGACGCTCAAGCTGGCCACCACCGTCACCCTGCTCTTGCTGATCATCGGCACGCCCATCGCCTGGTGGCTGGCTCGCACCCATTCGGCGCTCAAGGGCATGGTCGGGGCGATCGTCGCCCTGCCACTGGTTCTGCCGCCCACCGTTATCGGCTTTTACCTGCTCATCACCATGGGGCCGAACGGGCCGATCGGCCATCTGACCCAGTCACTCGGCCTCGGCCTGCTGCCTTTCACTTTTCCGGGACTGGTCATCGCCTCGGTGTTCTACTCGCTCCCCTTCGTCGTGCAACCGATTCAGAACGCCTTCGAGGCCATCGGTGAACGCCCGCTGGAAGTCGCTGCAACCCTGCGCGCCAGCCCCTGGGATGCCTTCTGGTCGGTCGCCGTGCCGCTGGCCCGGCCCGGTTTCCTGTCCGGGGCGATTCTCGGCTTTGCTCACACGGTGGGAGAATTCGGCATCGTCCTGATGATCGGTGGCAACATCCCCGACAAGACGCGGGTGGTTTCGGTGCAGATCTACGACCACGTCGAGGCCCTTGAATACACCCAGGCACACTTTCTGGCCGGCGGCATGGTGCTGTTCAGTTTTGTCGTACTTATGGCGCTATACACCTTCAATCCGGCCCAACGGAAAAGAGCATGACCGAGCAAATCAGGGCGAAATTCCAGGTTAGCCGCAATGACTTCACCCTTGATGTCGACCTCACTTTGCCGGTGCATGGCATCACGGCACTGTTCGGTCATTCCGGCTCGGGAAAAACGACCTGCCTGCGTGCCATGGCCGGGCTGGAACGTCCCGCTGCGGGCTATTTCTCGTTGGGCGACGAGGTCTGGCAGGACGAGTCGATTGGCTTTTTCGTACCGCCGCACCGCCGCTCGCTCGGTGTGGTCTTTCAGGAAGCCAGCCTGTTTACCCATCTCTCGGTGCGCGACAACCTCGAGTACGGGCAAAAACGGGTAAAACCGGGTTCAGACGTCAATTTCAGCCTGCCAGAAATTGCCGAACTGCTGGGAATTTCGGGCCTCCTCGAACGTTCGCCGCATCAACTGTCGGGGGGTGAGCGGCAGCGCATCGCCATCGCCCGCGCCCTGCTCGGCAATCCAAAAATCCTCCTCATGGATGAGCCGCTGGCCGCCCTCGACCTCAAGCGCAAGCTGGAAATCCTGCCGTATCTCGAGCGCCTGCACCGCGAACTTGCCATCCCGATCATCTACGTCAGCCATGCCCCGGATGAAGTGGCCCGCCTGGCCGATCATCTGGTCCTCCTTGAGGCTGGCAAGGTAGTAGCCAGTGGCACCCTGAACGATGTGTTGAGCCGCATCGATCTGCCCGGCACCTTTGCCGACGATGCCGGCGTGGTAATTGAAGCGTGCGTCGCCGAGCACGAGTCCGATGACCTGACCCGCCTTGAATTCGCCGGCGGCGCGATTTATGTGTCGCAGCGTCAGGAAACCGTCGGCACCCCGCTACGCTGCCGCATTCATGCCCGCGACGTCAGTCTGGCGCTGGTCCCGCAGACCGGCAGCAGTATCCTGAACTGCGTCAATGCTGAGGTCGTGGCCATGGCTCCCACCGATACCCCGGGCCACGTCCTGGTCAAACTCGATGCAGGGGGTTGTCCGCTCCTCTCCCGGATTACCCGACGCTCGGCTGAGAAGCTGGACATTCGCCCCAGACTGGCGCTACGCGCCCAGATCAAGGCAGTCGCTTTGCTGGCCTGAGTCACTGGCCTCTGGGCAGCAGCCACCGCCGATCAGTCGGCCAGTTCGATCTGCCCACTGATGTGCGTCGTAACCAGGCTTTCTCCCGCCTCCAGCGGGGCCGGTGCAGGCGCAGCATCGGCAAGCATCGCCGTCCGGGTCGCGTGCAGCATGGGCATCGGCATGCCGCCACCCTGCTGGACATTGAGTTGCTTGATCTTCCAGCCCTTGCCCAGTTGTTCTGCAATCACTTCAGCCCGACTGCGAAAGGCGCGAATCGCCTCGCGCGTCGCTTCGTCCTCTACCTGCCGACGCGCTTCCGGCGATGGCAGCAGGCTGACATCACCGACCGCCAGACGCATTTGCTGCAGCTTGCCGAGCAGTTCGGACACACCGCCCTGATCCTTCGATTCGATGACCAGTTCACTGCGCATGCGCCAGCCATCGATCTTCTGGGCCTGGCTATAAACCGGATAGGTCGACTGCCGTCCACTCTTTACCGAGACACCGGCTTTCGTCCGTATCAGCTTGAGCGCCTCGGCAATATCGGCATTGACGCGCTGCGCCAGTTCGGCTGCACTCTTGCCGGTTGCTTCGCTATAGACACTGGCCCGCACCAGGTCGTTGGTGACCGGGCGGCTGGCCTCGGCCGAGAGATCGACGAGCGCCCCGGCCTGGGCAGTCATGCCGGCACAGCAGCCGGCCAGCAGGGTAGCAATTAGTTTCATCAGGCCGCCTTGGTGCTGATGCGGCCGTAGACCACCAGTAGAACGATGGCGAGCGCCACCGAGGCGACAAAGCCAGCACCCTCACCGGCCTGGTACCAGCCGAAGGCCTGACCGAGCATACCGGCCAGGAAGGAACCGCCGATGCCGAGCAGGACGGTGGCGATAAAGCCCATGTTGGCCTTGCTGGGGTGCAAGAGCTTGGCAACAAGGCCAACCACAAAGCCGACCACAATGGTCCACACGATTCCCATGACTGAATTCCTTTCTGATGACAAAAAATACCGATGGCAAGCACCGGTTTCCCTGACGATACTAACGCTCAGCCAAACGGTCGGTTGGCACGACTCGGTAAAGATTTGTGTAACTCGTAACACTTTTCGGACAATTGTTACGCGGCCAACCGTTCAGCCAGCGTATCCATGAGCACCCGGACCCGGAGCGGCACGTGGCGATTGCTCGGCAACATGGCGTAGATACCCAGAGACGGCATGGGAAAATCAGCCAGGATTTCCTCAACCCTGCCACTGGCCAGGAAGGTATCGGCGATGAAATCCGGCTGGCAGCTGATACCCAGCCCCTGAGCCGTCGCCTCGGTCAGCACGTCGCCATTGTTGGCATTGAGACGGGTATGCACATGAAAGCTTTCGAGTTGGCCGTCAACCATGAACTGCCAGAGCTGGCTGCTGCCCGCATTGGTGTAGCCAAGGCAAACGTGATGGGCCAGTTCTGCCGGATTTTCCGGACGACCATGCCGCGCCAGATAGTCCGGCGATGCAACCACGAGCATCCGACCTGAGCCAATCCGGCGCGCCACATCACCTGACTCGAGGCGGCGGGTAATGCGGATCGACAGATCAATGCCTTCCTCGATGAGATTGACGCGCCGGTCGCTGAAATCCATGTCGAGCGCAACGTCGGGATAGCGTTGCGAGAAGTCGAGCAGGATCGGCGCCAGGCGCTTCATGCCATAGCTCAGCGGCAGGCTGATGCGAATGTTGCCGCGTGGCGTCAGCCTGTCCTCGGCAACGCCGCTTTCGGCTGCTTCGACCAGATTGAGGATGACCCGGCATTTTTCCAGATAGGCTGTACCCCCCGAGGTCAACGCCAGTCGCCGCGTACTGCGCGCCATGAGCTTGACGCCGAGATGCGCCTCGAGGCCGGCGATCTGCCGTGTGACGACCGAGCGGGCCACACCAAGTTGCTGCGCCACTGCCGAGAAACTACCCAGCTCAGCTACCCGGACAAACAGCTTCATTGCATCGAGTCGATCCATTGTTGCAATTCCTGCAATAGTAATTTGCACATTGTCGGCTATTTCGATCCAAATAACCGGCATACAGTGCAATCCATCGTCACAGGAGTTGTCGCAATGACACAGATTCAACCCACCCTTTTTGTCCCGCACGGCGCCCCGACCTTCGCCCTGAGCCCCGGTGCGGCCGGCGCCGCCCTGCAAGCGATGGCTGCTTCGCTGCCCCAGCCGCGCGCCATCATCATCGTCAGCGCCCACTGGGATACCGCCGTGCCAACCGTTGGTTTCGCCGAACGGCCGGAAACGATTCATGACTTCTGGGGTTTTCCGGAAGAGCTTTATCAAATCCACTATCCGGCCACCGGTTGCCCCGAGGCGTCGGCCGAAGTGGTCACGACCCTGAAGGCCGCAGGCCTGCCGGTCGCCACCGATACCGGCCGCGGCCTCGACCACGGCGCCTGGGTGCCGCTCCGCCTGATGTTCCCCGATGCCGACGTGCCGGTCATCCCGCTCTCCATCCAGAGCCGCGGCGGCCCACAACTCGCGTACCAGCTCGGCCAGGCATTGGCCTCGCTTGCTGCCAAAGGATTTCTCATCATCGCTTCCGGCAATCTCACTCACAACCTGCGTGACTACCAGATGGCGGCACGCAGCGGCGGGCAAACGCCAGCCTATGTACGCCAGTTCACCGACTGGCTGGCCAAACATCTCGAGACTGGCGACATCCCCGCCTTGCTCAACTACCGTCAACAAGCACCGGGCGGCCTGCAGGCACACCCCAGTGATGAACATTTGCTGCCTTTGTATGTCGCACTCGGTGCCGGCGGCAAGAGCCCGCAGGCGCGTCGTTTCCATGCCGGTATCGACAATTACGTCATCGCCATGGATGCCTATTCATTTTTGCCAACCGAGGAGCCGGACCGTGGCCACTAACTACACCCGCACCGCCATGACCCTGCACTGGCTCATGGCTATCCTCCTCTTCGCGCTGTTGGCTCTCGGCTTCTACATGAGTGACCTGCCCTTGTCGCCGGACAAATTGAAGTTTTATTCGTGGCACAAATGGGCCGGCGTTACTGCTTTCCTGCTCGTCACCATCCGTCTTGTCTGGCGCATCACGCATCGCCCGCCGGCGCTCCCGGAAAGCATGCCCAAGTTCATGCAATTCGCTGCCCATGCCGGCCACCTGGCGCTCTACGGACTGATGATTGCCATCCCGCTCTCCGGCTGGCTGATGAGTTCGGCCAAGGGTTTCCAGACGGTCTGGTTCGGCCTTCTGCCCATCCCCGATCTGCTCGACAAGAACAAGGAACTGGGCGACCTGCTGGCGACCATCCACGAAAGCCTCAACCTGCTACTCATCGCTGTTCTGGTCGGCCATATCGGCGCCGCCCTGAAGCACCACTTCATCGACAAGGACGACATCCTGACCCGCATGCTGCCCCCATCCTCCAAGGAAATCCGATCATGAAACGCATCGCCCTCGCTACTGCCTTCGCCGCGCTGATTTCCACCGCGCAGGCTGTCGAATACACCCAGGTCCTGCCTGAGAAAAGTGCCGTCACCTTCATCTACAAGCAGATGGGTGTTGCCGTCGATGGAAAATTCAAGAAGTTTTCCAGCCAGTTGAGTTTCGACCCGGCCAAGGCGGCTGCCGCCAAGGTAACTTTCGATGTCGACCTCGGCAGTGTCGATACCGGCGACCAGGAAGGCGACCAGGAAGTGGCCGGCAAGCCGTGGTTCAACACCAAGGCTTTCCCGACAGCCCGCTTTATTTCAGTCAGCGTCAAGTCACTCGCCGGCAACAAGTACGAAGTGGCCGGTCAACTCAGCATCAAGGGCAAGACCCAGGACATCGTTGTGCCGGCCACCTTCACAGCCCAAGGCAACAGCGGCGTCTTCGACGGTAGCTTCACCATCCGCCGCGCCGATTTTTCCATCGGTGAAGGCGCCTGGTCCAAGTTCGACATCGCCGCCAACGATGTCCAGATCAAGTTCCGTATCACTGCTGCATCGAAATAAACCCCAACCCACAACAGGAGAACCACCATGAAAAAACAACTCGCCACCCTCGTCCTCGCCATCGCTGCCGCCTCCCCGGCCCTGGCCGCACCGGAAACCTTCACACTCGACGGCACGCACAGCTTCCCGCGCTTCTCGTACAGCCACTTCGGCTATTCCATCCAGATGAGCCGCTTCGACCAGACCACCGGCACCATCGTTCTCGACAAGGCCGCCAAGACCGCCAAGGTCGACCTCGTCATCGACACCAAGTCGGTAAGCACCGGCTCCGAGACCTTCAACGAGCACATTCAGGGCGAAGATTTCCTCGACACTGCCAAGTACCCGACCGCCACCTTCAAGTCCACCAAGGTCGTGTTTGAAGGCGACAAGCCGGCCAGCATCGAAGGCAATCTGACCCTCAAGGGTGTGACCAAGCCAGTCACCCTGAAAGTCACCGGCTTCCTCGCCATGCCGCACCCGATGATGAAGAAGGACGCCATCGGCGGCACGGCCACCGTCACCGTCAAACGCACCGACTTCAACATGGGCAAGTACGCACCCTACGTTGGTGACGATGTGACCATCGACATCGCGGTCGAAGCGATCAAGCAGTAATCGGCTAGCAGCGGGGTCGCCCGCTGGCAGGCACTGAACGAGGGAATTCGCCGAAGGTGGCGAATTCCCTTTTTTATTGGCTGGGAATTTTGGGCGGGGATTCGGTGGAGAGTCGACTATCCTCGAACCTTGTCCAAACCACCCAAAATCGGCGAAAATTAAGGGTTATCGGCATTCGCCCGCAGCAAACCAATTTTCCCAAGGATTCCCCATGTCCAACCCCGAACAGCAAGCCCCGGTCCAGCAGGACGAAAACCAGCTCATCGCCGAGCGCCGCGCCAAGCTGGCCGAATGGCGCAAGACCGGGAAAGCCTTCCCGAACGACTTTCAGCGCGAGAACACCGCTGCCAAGGTCCTTGAAGGCTATGGCGAAAAGACCGCCGAGGAACTTGAAGGCATGCCGGTCGAGGTCAAGGTCGCCGGCCGCATGATGCTCAAGCGCGTCATGGGCAAGGCTTCCTTCGCGACGATTCAGGATCTGTCGGGCCGCATCCAGATTTACGTCACGCGCGACCGCGTTGGCGAAGATGTTTATACCGATTTCAAGACCTGGGACCTCGGCGACATCATCGGCGTATCCGGTGTCCTGATGAAGACGAAGACCGGCGAACTCTCCATCCAGGCCGCCGAGATCCGCCTGCTGACGAAGTCGCTGCGCCCGCTGCCGGACAAGTTCCACGGCCTGGCCGATCAGGAAATGAAATACCGCCAGCGTTACGTCGATCTGATCATGAACGAGGAAACGCGCTTCACCTTCCGCG
Organism: Dechloromonas sp. HYN0024; assembly: GCF_003441615.1. Lineage (NCBI taxonomy): Bacteria > Pseudomonadati > Pseudomonadota > Betaproteobacteria > Rhodocyclales > Azonexaceae > Dechloromonas > Dechloromonas sp. HYN0024. Next base: position 1,982,414 of record NZ_CP031842.1, read on the forward strand.
CCCGTTCGGCCATCGTCTCGTCGATCCGCAATTTCATGACCGGCCACGGCTTCATGGAAGTTGAAACGCCGATGATGCACCCGATCCCCGGCGGTGCCTCGGCCAAGCCCTTCGTCACGCACCACAACGCGCTCGACATGCAGCAGTTCCTGCGTATCGCCCCGGAGCTGTACCTCAAGCGTCTGGTCGTCGGCGGTTTCGAGAAGGTTTTCGAAATCAACCGCAACTTCCGTAACGAAGGCCTCTCGCCGCGCCACAATCCCGAATTCACCATGATGGAGTTCTATGAGGCATACGCCAACTACAACACCCTCATGGACTTCACCGAAGGCCTGCTCCGCCACACCGCCCGCGAGGCGCTGGGCAAGGAAGTGTTCATCTACCAGGGCCGCGAACTCGATCTCTCCAAGCCTTTCCATCGCCTGACCATTTGCCAGGCCATCCAGCGCGAACAGCCATCCTTCACCGATGCGCAACTGGCCGACCCGGACTTCCTCAAGACCAAGATCAAGGCCTTTGGCGAGCCGGTCAAGCCGGGCGGTCTGGGCAGCCTGCAACTGCAACTGTTCGAAGCCTGCGCTGAAGCCCAGTGCTGGGAGCCGACCTTCATCATCGACTACCCGGTCGAAGTATCGCCGCTGGCCCGTGCCTCCGATACCAATGCGGACATCACCGAGCGCTTTGAACTGTTCATTGTCGGCCGCGAAATTGCCAATGGTTTCTCCGAGCTGAACGATGCCGAAGACCAGGCGGCGCGCTTCCAGGAGCAGATGAAGGCCAAGGATGCGGGCGACGAGGAAGCCATGTATTACGACGCCGATTTCATCCGGGCGCTGGAATACGGCCTGCCGCCGACGGGCGGGTGTGGCATCGGCATTGATCGCCTGATCATGCTGTTGACCGATGCCGCAGCGATTCGGGATGTCATCCTTTTCCCCTCCATGCGCCCCGAATGATACGTGGCTGCGCTTGCCAACTCGGCGTTGCCGGCGACCTTGCATAGCTCGCTATGCGGCGGCCGCCGGCGCCTGGATTTGGCGGCGCTCGTTCACCCATCACTTTGGGACAAATAGCCATGCAAATTCGTCAGATGCAGATCGCCAACGACAGCGTTCAGGATCGTCTGGTCCTGCGCGTATCGACGCAGGCTGACGAGGAATATCGGGTGTGGCTGACGCGGCGATTTTTGCGTGAGATGTGGCCGCATCTGGCTAGCCTGATTGGCAGCCAGCCGGCGCCGGTGGCCGGCACGACACCACCGGCTGCCCCGCCCAATTTCGAACAGCCTTTTGCCGAGGCAAATGCCACTTACCCGCTCGGCTCCACCCCGTTGCTGACCAGTGAAGTCAAATGCGACACCCTGAGTGATGGCACCTTCAGCCTGACTTTCCGCGAGGGCCGCGAGCGCAGCTTTCAACTCGGGCTCAACGCCGATCTGCTGCAGGCCCTGTGCGCCATGCTGCGCGCCGGTGCCGAGAATGCCCAGTGGAATCTGGCGCTCGACTATGCCCCGGCAGCGGTGCCGACCCCGGCCGCCGGCTCAGGCCCGCATTCGCGCCTGCACTAGGTGGCCTGCGCCACCAATGGATAAGCTGCAGCCCGCCAAAATTGAATTCGTGGCCTACGGCACGCCCTACTCCGCTGCCTTTGATGACGTATACCACTCGGCCCTCGGCGGACCGAACCAGGCCCGTCATGTTTTTCTCGGCGGTAACGGACTTCCGCAACGCTGGCAGGACAGGGACCGCTTCGTCATCCTCGAAACCGGCTTCGGCACCGGACTGAATTTTCTCGCCACCTGGCAAGCCTGGCGAGAGGACCCGCAACGCTGCCATCGGCTGCATTTCATATCTTTTGAAAAATTCCCGCTAACCCTGGCCGACCTCGCCACCTGCCAGCAGGCCTGGCCGGAATTTGCCGAACTGGCGGCTGACCTGCAAGCCCACTGGCCACCCCTGGCACCGGGAATGCACCGACTGCACCTGCATGGCGGACAGGTCATCCTGACCCTGGTCTTCGGCGATGCGGCAACGCAACTGCGCGCCATCGATGCCTCGGTCGACGCCTTTTTCCTGGATGGCTTTTCGCCCCAGAAGAACCCGGAACTGTGGTCGCCCCAATTCTGCAAGGGGCTGGCCCGCCTGACCGCGCCGGGCGCCACGCTGGCCACCTGGACGGTGGCTGGGCATGTCCGCCAGGCACTCAAGGATGCCGAATTCGATGTGGAGAAGCGCCCCGGCCCGGTCGGCAAGCGACAGATGCTGATCGGCCGCTTCCGTTCGCGCCGACCGGAGCGCCATACCGCACCGACGGACCGCCGGGCCATCGTCATCGGCGCCGGCATTGCCGGCAGTACGACGGCCTGGGCGCTGGCCGCCGCCGGCTGGCAGGTTACGGTACTCGAAGCCGCAGCAGAACCCGGTTGCGGCGCTTCAAGCAATCTGGCCGGCATGCTGCGACCATTGCCCAGCGCCGACGACAACCGGATTTCGCGCCTCACCCGCGCCGGCTTTCTTGCTACCCGCGCCCTCCTCGCCCGGCTGCCCGAAGCCCGCTGGTCGCCCTGCGGCGTGTTGCATCTGGCCAGGGACGCAGAGCACGAGGCGCAGCAGAGACGGGCCGTCGAGCAACTCGGCCTGCCGCCCGAGCTGTTGCAGTTTCTCGACAAGGACGAAGCCAGCCGACAACTCGGCCAGCCGGTGATGACCGGCGGCTGGTGGTTCCCGAATGGCGGCTGGGTACAACCCCCGTCGGTTTGCCGGGCAGCGCTGACTGCTTTTCCTGAACAGATCACAACGCACTTCAATACCGCGGTCGACCGCCTGACGAGGTGCGAACCAGGCTGGCAAGCGCTCGATGCGGCCGGCCATGTCATCGCGGAAGCCCCCGTCCTGATCATGGCCAGCGGAGCAGCCGCGCCGCGTTTCGCCCAGTTCGCCTGGCTACCGCAGCGTTCCGGACGCGGTCAGGTCAGCCATTTGCCGGCAGCCAGCGGGATGCCCCTCAATACCGTTCTGTTTCAGGTCGGCTACGCCATTCCGGCCATCGATGGCCGGCAGTTGATCGGTGCCTCCCTGTCCTATGACGATGATGAAAGCGCCGAACGGCCTACCGATCACAGCGACAATATCGCCCGCCTCCGTCTGAGCCTGCCCGACTTCGCCACCGGCCTCGACCCGGCCACCCTGCATGGCCGCGTCGGCTTCCGCCCAATGTCGCCGGACCGCCTGCCCATCGTTGGGGCGGTTCCGGATACCTTGGCTGCCACACCTAATACCCGTCTTCACAACATCCCGCGCTATCCTGGCCTGTGGTGCGTTCAGGGCTTTGGTGCCCGCGGCATCGTGTGGTCGGCACTGATGGCCGATCTGCTGCTCAGTCAGCTCGAAGGCGAGCCGCTGCCGCTCGAACGCGACCTGGTCGACGCCCTCGACCCCGGCCGCTTCATGATCAAGGCCGCCCGCCAGCCAGCCACCGAGAGCGAGGACAGCGCATAGCGCCAGCGCCTGCTAAACTTCATTTTTTTCCATACAACAAGAGAGACACGCATGAAGATCGAAACCATTGCCGTCCACGGTGGCTATTCACCTGACCCGACCACCAAGGCGGTGGCCGTGCCGATTTATCAGACCACTTCCTATGCGTTCGACAGCACCCAGCACGGTGCTGATCTCTTCGATCTGAAGGTCGCCGGCAACATCTACACGCGCATCATGAACCCGACCCAGGACGTGCTGGAAAAGCGCGTCGCTGAAATGGAAGGTGGCATTGCCGCCCTGGCCATGGCTTCCGGCATGGCCGCCATCACCGCCGCCATCCAGACCATTGCCGAGGCCGGCGATAACATCATCTCGTCGAGCACCCTGTACGGTGGCACCTACAACCTGTTCGCCCACACCCTGCCGCAATATGGCATCGATGTCCGCTTTGCCGACTTCAATGATCCGGCCGCCTTTGAAAAGCTGATCGATGGCAAGACCAAGGCAGTCTTCTGCGAATCGGTCGGCAATCCGCTGGGCAATGTCACCGACTTCGAGAAGCTCGCTGAAATCGCCCACAAGCACGGCGTGCCTGTCATCGTCGACAACACCGTGCCGTCGCCCTACCTGTGCCGTCCCTTCGAGCACGGTGCCGACATCGTCGTACATGCCCTGACCAAGTATCTGGGTGGCCATGGCAATTCACTCGGCGGCATCATCGTCGATAGCGGCAAGTTTCCGTGGGCCGAGCACAAAGCCAAGTTCAAGCGCCTCAACGAGCCGGATGTTTCCTACCATGGCGTGGTCTACACCGAAGCCCTTGGCCCGGCCGCCTACATTGGTCGCGCCCGCGTCGTACCGCTGCGCAACATGGGTGCTGCCATCTCGCCGTTCAATGCTTTCCTGATCCTGCAGGGTATCGAGACATTGGCACTGCGCATGGACCGCATCTGCGAAAACACCTTGAAGATCGCCAACTTTCTCAAGGGCCACGCCAAGGTCAGCTGGGTCAACTACGCCGGCCTGCCCGACCACAAGGACCATGCTCTGGTCCAGAAATATATGGGCGGCCGCGCTTCCGGTATTCTCAATTTCGGCGTCAAGGGTGGTCGTGAAGGCGGCGGCAAGTTCCAGGATGCCCTGCAACTGGTCACCCGACTGGTCAATATCGGCGACTGCAAGACACTGGCGTGCCACCCGGCCTCGACCACGCACCGTCAGTTGGCTCCGGCCGAAATGGCCAAGGCCGGCGTATCGGAAGACATGATCCGCCTGTCAGTCGGCATCGAGCACATCGACGACCTGATCGCCGATCTGGATCAGGCCTTGAATGCAGCCTGATTGATACAGGCTCCAACGACAAGCCCGGCCAAGCGCCGGGTTTTTCGTTTCTGGCGAGCAACAATGCAGGCCACGTCATGGCGACCGACCCAAGACCGGCCAAAAAACTGGTGCGAATCTCGCCGGAGTCCCCTGAGACATCGGCGCGGCCATTCGATATGCATCTGATATTATCGCCGGAACGGCTGTCATGAGACGGTGGTAGCTGGCTGGATCGGTCTCACCAGCGAATCTAGTTGCCGATTTCCTCAGAGCAATTACTATGCATAGGCATTCCGGCTTTTTCAAAATCCGGGGATAGAAAAGCACATATTTTGACGGCGTTTCTCATTGTTTTTGGGATTCTCAAGGAGGGGGAGTGCGCATCCTGATTTCATTCAGTCGCCTGCAAACGGCGGCATTGGTCGTGATGTCCTTGCTTTTTCCCCTGGGCACGACAGCCGAAACGATCTCGCTGGGCGGTGTAGGGTCGCTGACGCCCATCGTCAAGCTGCTGGGTGCCGAGTATGCAAAAAAGAACCCAGGCATCGAGATCAACGTCATCGACCCGCCCATGGGAAGTAGCGGCGGCCTGCGCGCCCTCGCCGCCGGCAAGACCGATATCGCCCTGTCCGGGCGCATGCCGACAGTCAATGAAGCAGGTCAGGTCAGGCCCTGGCTGCAAACCCCCCTGGTGCTTGCAACCAGCAGCAAGAGCAAGGGATTGAGCCGAGCCCAGGTCGCCGCAATCTTTGGCGGACAAAAGACCACCTGGGATGACAACACCCCCATTCGCCTGATCCTGCGCGGCGAGCATGAAACGGAAACCAGGGTGCTGCGCTCGATATCACCCGAGATCGACGCTGCAGTCGCCAATGCCCTGAAACGCCCCGGCCTGCCGATCGCCGAAAACGATCTGGAGGCAATCGATGCCCTGACCAGAATCAGCGGCTCGCTGGGCACCACCAACCTCGGACTGGTCAAGGTCAGCGGTGCCCGGCTCACGATCCTGGCGCTCGATGGCGTCCACCCTTCGGTGAAAACGGCCGATGATGGCAGCTACGCCCTGATGCGGAAGTTTTACCTGGTGACAAAAAGCCCGAGTCCTTCGGCCGCCGCCTTTGTCGCGTGGTTGAATTCCCCTGAGACGCTGGCGCTGGTCGGCAAGTTGGACTACCTGCCACTGCGATGACACGACAACCATGAGTCAGGTGACCATCGAAAATATCGCGGCAGTGAAAATCAACCGAAAACGGTTGCTGATGATAGCCGCCTTGTCCATCCTGCTGACAGGAATGGGGCTGCCGCTGGTCGTGCTGTTCATCCAGTACAACGATCTGTCAGACCGTGCCCAGCAACTCGCCAACACCCAGGCCGTGCTCGTCGGCCGCTATGCCAACTGGAATCCGGATGGCTGGCAGTTCAAACCGGAACACATCGAGGTCAGCCTTAAAGGTATCCGGCCCGAGGATACGCGTACGGTCATCGAGAAAGATGGCGCACCGGTCATGGTGATCGGCGAACCCGTGCCAGGCATGACGCTCGAACGCCAGCAAGCCTTTTCAGTGTATGGCAATACTGCCGGCCAGGTGCGCGTCATCCATGGTCTTGGCACGCTGCCGCTCATTGCGCTGCTCAGCCTGATCCTCGGCAGCACATTGTGCGGGACACTGTATTGGCTGCTCAGAAAGTTTGTCATTGGGCCGCTCAATCAGGCCGAACGGATGCGACGCCTTAGCGAGGAACGTCTGGCGGAAAGCAACAAGCACTTTAGCGAAGTGATCGAGTCGATCCCGGATGCCATTTTTCTCAAGGATGCCGAAAGTCGCTGGCTGGTCACCAACGAGCCAGCCAAGCAGTTGTTCCAGTTGCATGACATTCCGTGGCAGGGCAAGACCGAAATGGAGTTGGCGGAGCTGCATCCAGAGTTCCGGGCGGCCCATGAAGCGTGCCTAATCGATGATCAAAAAGCCTGGGATAGCGGAAAACTCACCATATTCGCAGAAACCGTCGTCGATGAAGACGGCACGCCGCACGACTTCGAAGTGCGCAAGGTGCCGATCTATGATGACCAGCATCAACGCCGGGGCCTGGTGATCATCGGTCGCGACATTTCTGAACGCAAGCAGGCCGAAGCCAAGATCAACGAACTGGCATTTTTCGACCAACTGACCGGCTTGCCCAACCGCACCCTCCTGCTCGATCGCCTGAAGCAGATCATGACGGCCAGTTCGCGCAGCGGCAACCATGGCGCGCTGTTGTTGATCGATCTCGACAAATTCAAGACCCTCAATGACACCCTTGGCCATGACATGGGCAACCTGTTACTGCAACAGGTTGCATCGCGCCTGACAGACTGTGTTCGTGCCGGAGATACGGTGGCACGACTGGGTGGCGATGAATTCGTGGTGATGCTGACCAACCTGAGCGGAAACGCAACAGATGCCGCCAGTCAGACGGAAGTTGTTGGCGAAAAGATTCTCACGACACTGAGGCAGACCTACCAGCTCAGAAGTATCCCCTACCACAGCACGCCGAGCATTGGCGTATCGCTCTTCAGCGGTGAGGAGATGGCGATTGACGATCTGATGAAACAGGCCGATCTCGCCATGTACAAATCCAAGGAAGCGGGACGCAACGCCTTGCGCTTCTTCGATCTGGACATGGAGCGGGTAGTGATAAAGCGCGCCGCTCTGGAACACGACCTGCACGAGGCCATCGAGAAAAAGCAGTTCCTGCTTCACTATCAGGCGCAACTGGCTGGTGGGCGGCTGACCGGGGCCGAGGCTCTGGTGCGCTGGCAGCATCCACAGCGCGGTATGGTATCGCCCGCCGAATTCATTCAACTGGCCGAAGAAACCGGACTGATCCTGCCGCTTGGTCACTGGGTGCTGGAAACCGCCTGCACTCAACTGGCGATCTGGGCTGACCGACCGGAAATGACCCATCTCACGGTGGCGGTGAATGTCAGCGCCCAGCAGTTCCATCAGTCCGACTTTGTCGATCAGGTGCTCGAGGTGCTCAGGAAGACCGGAGCCAATCCGCAACGACTGAAGCTGGAACTGACCGAGAGCCTGTTGGTTGCCAACGTGAACGAGATTATCGAGAAGATGTTTGCGCTGAAGAGCAAGGGGGTGTGCTTCTCGCTGGATGATTTCGGCACCGGCTATTCGTCGCTGTCTTACCTGAAGCGCCTGCCGCTGGATCAGTTGAAAATTGACCAGTCGTTTGTCCGCGATGTCCTGATCGATCCCAACGATGCGGCAATCGCCCGGACCGTCATTGCCCTGGCTCAGAACCTGGGACTCGGCGTCATCGCCGAAGGGGTGGAGACCGAGGCACAGCGAGACTTTCTGGCCAGTGCGGGCTGCCATGCCTATCAGGGCTATTTCTTCAGCCGGCCGCTACCTCCGGACGGGTTTGAAATTTTCGCTAGCCAAGCCTGAGGTAGCGCGCAGACCAAGCATCCGGGATTGATGAATTGCCCCGCTGCGCAACTAGGTTGGCACTTCCGGCAAAGCAAGCAAACGATTGGCCGAAGGCTCGTGCTGGCTTGGGCCTAATCACCCGTGACCGGCAGCGGCGGTTGTGGCCGACTCATGACATAGAGTACGCCGGCGCAGGCACCTAGAAAAGCCACCGTCGCCAAGGCACTGGGCACCCAGCTATCGGCCGGCCCCCGCGCCGTCAACAACCAAATGAACAGACCAAAGGCCGGCAGCGTCAGCAAGGCACAGAACGCGGCAGTGGCGAGCGCCACTTTTTGCCCGATATGTCGTTTCGGTTTGCTCACTCGACTTCCTCTACCATCAGCCAGATTGAGCGATTGTCACGGGCGTCGCTGGTTGAAAGGGTGCTGGCGCCGCCCTGGTTGCCACTGGCCTGACGACCGCTGCCGCCCAGTTCTATCCACTCACCGAGGCGTCCGGAGACGGTCGTCGACAGGCGCTGGTTGTTGATGCTGCCGTAGCCGCCCTGCGTTGCTGCCTGCTGGCTGATGTCGAGCCTTACCCGGTCGCCGTTGACCCGTGGCACGGCGTAGAAGCCGCGACCGACATCGTGATACACCATGGTTTCGTTAATCACTGCGCCACCGGGACCGACGACCACCTGACGCATCGGGATGGGCAGGGAGCGACCAACCTGAATAAAGGCCTGACCACCATCGACGGTCTGCACCATCTGCGCGGCGCTATCGCTGCGGATGCTCTTGGTGTCCCAGACCGTTGCCGAGCCACTGCTGCGCCGGGTGCTGCCAAGGACGACCTGACCATTCGCCTGGATGCCGCGAGAATTGTCTTCAGCCTGACGATTCTGTGAAACGCGGATGATCAGACGGCGGGTCGGTGTATCAATGGCAGCCAGCGCCCGCTTGATGTCGGCCCGGTTGCGCGGGGAGGCCTTGAGGAAAATCTGGTTGTTCATGCCGCTCAACGTGCCCCCCGGTTCCAGCAGTGGCATCAGGGCGGGGAGCACCTCGTCGGCACTCTTGCTGCGCAGTTCGATGATTTCAACTTGTTGGGCGGCGACCAGTCCGCCCCAGAGGATGATGGCTACGGTCAGCAGGGCTTTCAGGGCAGTTCGCACAGCGGGCTCCTCAGGGCGCGACAATATGCGGCAGGGCCAGATATTCGCGCGAATTCATTTCGGTCAGGCGACTGACTGTACGCTTGAATTCGCTGGCCTGGGTACCTTCGGTATACAGATCGTCAGCGGCGCAGTCAGCAGTGATGATCAATTTGACCTTGTTGTCGTAGAAAACATCGACCAGCCAGGTAAAGCGGCGCGCTTCCGAAGCCTGGTGGGTGGTCATTTTCGGAACATGCGAGAGCAAAACCGTATGGTAGGCGCGGGAAATTTCGAGGTAGTCGTTCTGCGAACGGGGGCCGCCGCACAGGGTCTGAAAATCGAACCAGATGACACCGTGGCCACGGCGGACGGTGTCGATATTGCGTCCGAGCACCTCGATCTGGCCACCCTTCTTGCCTTCTTCGCCAGCCACCATGCGGAAATAGTCGAGCATTTTTGCTTCTGCCGCCAGGTCTGCCGGATGGTGAAAGATTTCGACCTGCTCAAGCGCCCGCAGGCGGTAATCAACACCGGAATCAACCTCGTAGACATCGAGATTCTTTTTCAGCAAGGCAATGGCCGGGAGGAAACTTTCCCGGTGCAGGCCATTCGGATAGAGCATGTCGGGCGGATAGTTCGACGTCATGACCACAATGACGCCGTTGGCGAACAAGCCATCGAGCAGGCGACCGAGAATCATGGCATCGGCGATATCGGAGACATGGAACTCGTCGAAACAGAGCAGGCGGACATCCTTGGCGATGGCTTCGGCCAGGCGCAGCATGGGGTCGGGCTCACCCTTGTATTTATCGAGATCGCGGTGGATCTGCTGCATGAAGGAATGGAAATGCAGGCGCTTCTTCCGGCGATAGGGGACCGAGTCGTAGAAGCAGTCCATAAGAAAACTCTTGCCGCGCCCGACGCCACCCCAGAAATAGATGCCTTTCGGCGGGGTCGGGGGCGATAGCAGGCGCTTGAAGGTACTGCGCCGGTTGACCTTGAAGGCGAGGAGATTGCCGTACAGGTTCTGCAGCGCATTGGCGGCCGTCATCTGGGCGGCATCGGCCATGTAGCCGCGGGCATCGAGCAAGTTCTGGTAGGCGTCGAGCATGCCCTGAGCAGCGACATTAAGTTTCTTATGCGGCATCTTGGAAATTCAAGGTTGGGGAGAGTCGTATTCTGCCAAAAAAATAAAGGCGGGTGCGTTTCCGCAACCCGCCTTTCAGGCAAACGCTTGGCCGATTAGAAGTTCAGCGTCCGCTTATCGCAAGCCAGAGCGGCTTCGTGCACGGTCTCCGACAGAGTCGGATGAGCGTGGCAGATGCGCGCCAGATCTTCGGAAGCACCACCGAACTCCATCGCCACAACGGCTTCGGCAATGATTTCGGAAGCGTTGGCGCCGATGATGTGCACGCCGAGGATACGGTCGGTTTCCTTACAGGCCAGCATCTTGACGAAGCCGGACGGATCGCCCATGCCCAGCGCCCGGCCATTGGCCAGGAAGGGCACCTTGCCCGCCTTGTAGGCAACGCCTTCGGCCTTGAGCTGCTGCTCGGTCTTGCCGACCCAGGCGATTTCCGGCGAGGTGTAGATGACCCAGGGAATGGTATCGAAATTGCAGTGGCCAGCCTGGCCTGCCATCAGTTCGGCAACCATCACACCTTCTTCATGCGCCTTGTGGGCCAGCATCGGACCACGCACGACGTCACCAATTGCCCAGACACCCGGCAAATTGGTCTTGCAGTGGCCGTCGACTTCGACGAAACCACGCGCATCGAGCTTGAGGCCGACGCCGTCGGCATTGAGGCCGTCGGTGTTGGGGAGGCGGCCGATGGAGACGATCAGGCGATCGGCATCGAGCTTCTGCGCCTTGCCATCCTTGTCGGTGTAGGCGATGGAAACCGATTTCTTGGTTGCCTTGATGTCGCCAATCTTGACGCCCATCTGGATATTGAGGCCCTGCTTGGTGAACAGCTTGAGGGCTTCCTTGGCGACGTCGACATCGGCGGCAGCCAGGAAATCCGGCATGGCTTCAAGAACGGTGACTTCGGAACCAACACGACGCCAGACCGAACCCATTTCCAGACCAATGACGCCGGCACCGATGATGGCCAGCTTCTTCGGCACTGATTCCTGATTCAGGGCACCTTCGTTGTCCATGACGATCTTCTGGTCAACCGGCAGGTTCGGCAGGTGACGGGCCTTGGAGCCGGTGGCGACGATGACCTGCTTGGCCAGCACTTCTTCGGCGCCAACCTTGACCTTCCAGTAGTCGCCTTCCTTGCCGACGAAGGAACCATGACCGGCCAGGAAAGTAACCTTGTTTTTCTTGAGCAGCATCTTGATGCCCGAGGTCAGCTGATTGACCACGCCATCCTTGCGCGCCTTCATGACCGGCACGTCGATGGTGGCCTTGCCGACCTTGATGCCCTGCGCTTCGAAGCTATGGTTGGCTTCCTCGAACAGGTGTGAGGTGTGCAGCAGTGCCTTGGACGGAATACAACCGACGTTCAGGCAGGTGCCGCCGAGACGCGGCTCGCCCTTGGGGTCGGCATAGGGATTGGATTCGGCGCAGGCGGCCGTGAAGCCGAGTTGCGAGGCGCGAATGGCAGCGATGTAACCGCCAGGACCGCCACCGATAACGAGCACGTCAAATTGCTGAGACATGGGTAAACCTTTCAGATTTCAGATGTGCAAAAGCGCCAGCGCCCTGTGCGGGACGCTGGCGCCGGCAAACGTCGATCAGACGCCGAGCAGCAGACGCGACGGATCTTCCAGCGCTTCCTTCATGGTCACCAGACCGAGGACGGCTTCGCGGCCGTCGATGATGCGGTGATCGTAGGACATGGCCAGATAGTTCATCGGACGCACAACGACTTGACCGTTCTCAACCATGGCGCGGTCCTTCGTGGCGTGGATGCCGAGAATGGCCGATTGCGGCGGATTGATGATCGGGGTGGACATCATGGAACCGAAGATGCCGCCGTTCGAGATCGAGAAGGTGCCGCCGGTCAGGTCTTCGATGGACAGCTTGCCATCCTTGGCCTTGGCGCCAAATTCGGCGATCTTCTTTTCGATTTCGGCGATGCTCATCTGGTCCGCATTGCGGATGATCGGCACGACCAGACCACGCGGCGAACCGACAGCGATACCGATGTCGATGAAGCCGTGATAGACGATGTCATTGCCATCAACCGAGGCGTTGAGGATGGGGAACTTCTGCAGGGCGGCGCAGGCAGCCTTGACGAAGAAACCCATGAAGCCGAGGCGAACGCCGTGGGCCTTCTCGAACTTCTCGCCGTACTGCTTGCGCAGCGCCATCATCGGACCCATATTCACTTCGTTGAACGTGGTCAGGATGGCGTTGGTCTGCTGCGATTGCAGCAGACGCTCGGCGATACGGGCGCGTAGGCGGGACATCGGGACGCGCTGTTCGGTGCGATCACCCAGGGCAACGGCGGTGGCCGGTGCGGAGATGGCAGCGGCCTTGGCGGCCGGAGCAGCCGGGATGGCCTTCGGTGCAGCAGCAACGGCATCTTCCTTGGTAACGCGACCGCCACGGCCGGAACCAGCGACGTCAGCGGCAGCAACACCCTTTTCGTCGAGGATCTTGCGGGCCGACGGGCTGGCCGTACCGGCAGGCGCGGCAGCAGCAGCGACCGGCGCAGCAGCAGCGGCTGCCTTCGGTGCTTCGGCAGCCGGAGCAGCGGCACCAGCCTTGGCTTCGGTATCGATGCGGGCAATCAGTTCGCCAGAAACAACCGTCTCGCCGTCAGCCTTGACGATTTCGACGAGAACACCAGCGCCCGGCGACGGAACTTCGAGAACAACCTTGTCGGTTTCGATATCGATCAGGATTTCGTCGCGTGCGACGGCATCGCCGATCTTCTTTTTCCAGGATGCGAGCGTGCCTTCGGCAACGGACTCGGAAAGCTGGGGAACTTGGACTTCGATAATGCTCATAGTGACTCCACTCTGCTCTAGTTATCAGTACTCGATCTTGCCCAGTGCGGACTCGACCAGTGCCTTTTGTTGCTCATTGTGCTTGGCCAGATAGCCAACCGCCGGTGACGAAGAGGCCGGACGCGAGACCAGCAACATCTTCTGTTTGACGCCCAGCTGGGTATCCAGATGGTGACGCGAGGCAATCCAGTACCAGGCGCCCTGATTGCGCGGCTCTTCCTGGGTCCAGACAACTTCGGTTGCCTTCGGATACTTGGCCAGTTCCTTCTCGAGGGAATCCTTCGGGAAGGGGTACAGCTGTTCGACGCGAACGATGGCGATGTCGGTGATCTTCTTTTCCCGACGGGCAGCCAGCAGGTCATAGTAAACCTTGCCACAGCAGAGGAGTACGCGCTTGACCTTCTTCGGATCGATGTCGTCGATTTCGCCAATGACGCGCTTGAATTCGCCCGTGGCCAGCTCTTCCATGCTGCAGGCAGCATCCTTGTGACGGAGCAACGACTTCGGCGTCATGACGATCAGCGGCTTGCGCTGCATGCGCACGCCCTGACGGCGCAGCATGTGGAAGACCTGGGCGGCCGTGGTCGGCACGCAGACTTCCATGTTCATTTCGGCACACAGCTGCATGTAGCGTTCGAGGCGGGCGGAAGAGTGTTCCGGACCCTGGCCTTCGTAGCCATGCGGCAGCAGCATGACGAGACCGCAGGCACGGCCCCACTTGGCTTCGCCCGAGGCGATGAACTGGTCGATGACAACCTGGGCGCCGTTGGCGAAGTCGCCGAACTGACCTTCCCAGACCACCATTTCATACGGATTGGCCGAGGCGTAGCCGTAGTCGAAAGCGAGCACTGCTTCTTCGGACAGCACGGAGTCGTAGCACTGGAAGCCAGCCTGTTTTTCCTGCAGGTTCTTCAGCGGGTAATAGGTACCCTCGTCCCAGTTCGTCCGGTTCTGGTCATGGAAAGCAGCATGGCGGTGGAAGAAGGTACCGCGACCAACGTCCTCACCGGAGATGCGCACACCATAGCCGGAAACCAGCAGCGAGGCGTAAGCCAGGTTCTCGGCCATACCCCAGTCGACCGGCAGCTTGCCTTCGCCCATGGCAGCACGATCTTCGGCAATCTTCTTGACGCGGGAATGGAGCGTGTAGCCTTCCGGGAACGTCGTCAGACGCTTCGACAGGCGCTTGAGTTCCTTCATCGGCACCGTGGTATCGCAGGTCTCGATGTAGTTCTTGGTCAGGAACGGCGTCCAGTCGATGGTATTGGCATGCTTGTAGCCAGCCAGCACCGGGTTGTAGAGCAGTTCGCCCTTGTCCAGATGCTCGCGGTACTGGGCGATCATCTGATCCGGGCCATCAGCCGGCAGAACGCCTTCGGCAATCAGCTTGTCGCCGTAAACCTTGCGGGTACCCGGATGCTTGCTGATGATCTTGTACATCAGCGGCTGGGTGACCATCGGCTCGTCCTGCTCGTTGTGGCCGAGCTTGCGGAAACAGATGATGTCGACGACGACATCCTTCTTGAACTGCTGACGGAACTCCATGGCCAGTTGGGTAACCAGCGCAACAGCTTCCGGATCATCACCGTTGACGTGGAAGATCGGCGCATCGGCCATCTTGAAAATATCGGTGCAGTAGTGGCCGGAGCGGTAGTCGCGCGGGTCGCTGGTGGTGAAACCGATCTGGTTGTTGACGACGATGTGCAGCGTGCCGCCCGTGCCGTAACCACGCGTCTGAGCGAAGTTGAGCATTTCCTGGTTGACGCCCTGGCCGGCCACGGCGGAGTCGCCATGCACAACGACCGGCAACACCTTTGACTTGCCTTCTTCGCCACGACGAACCTGGCGGGCATAGACCGAGCCTTCGACCACCGGGTTGACGATTTCGAGGTGCGACGGGTTGAACGCCAGCGTCAGGTGGCACGGGCCTCCCGGGGTGGACACGTCGGACGAGAAGCCCATGTGGTACTTGACGTCGCCGGCCGACAGGTCGCTCTTCTTCTTGCCTTCAAATTCAGCGAAGAGCATGGACGGGGCCTTGCCCAGCGTATTGACGAGGACGTTGAGACGACCGCGGTGGGCCATGCCGATGACGACTTCATCGATACCCAGCTTGCCGCCGGTACGGATCGCTTCGTCCATGGAGACGATCAGCGACTCGCCGCCTTCGAGCGAGAAGCGCTTCTGGCCGACGTACTTGGTATGCAGGTAGCGTTCGAGGGTCTCGGCAGCCGTCAGACGCTCAAGCAGACGCTTCTTCTGGTCGGCGCTGTAGGTCGGACGCGAACGGATGCTCTCGAGGCGTTCCTGCATCCAGCGCTTTTCGTTGTAGTCGGACATGTACATGTACTCGACGCCGACGGTGCCGCAATAGGTCTGCTTCAGGGTTTCGAGGATGTCGCCGAGCTTGGCGGTATCCGGCAGACCTTTAAGCGAACCGACGCTGAACGTCTGGTTCAGGTCGGCATCGGTGAAGCCGTAAAAAGACGGCTCCAGTTCATCAATTTTCGGACGGGCCAGACGCTTGAGCGGATCAAGGTCAGCCCAACGGGTACCGATCGAGCGATAAGCGGTGACCATCTGTCCGACCGCAGATTGCTTCTTGTTGTCACCACCGGCCGCCGGAGCCGGACGGAAACCGCCATCCTTGGCCAGTTCGGCAAAGGCGGAAATAACCGGGGCGTGCGCCACATCGCGTGCAACGTAGCCGGGCATCTGGGCCAGGCGATCAAAATAGTCGCGCCATTCGGCCGGCACGGAGGTCGGATCATTCAGGTAGTTTTCATACAGCTCTTCAACAAACGGCGCATTGCCGCCGAAGTACATCGTGCTGTCGAACAGATTATTCATCGTAGTCATAGGCGTCCCCTCTAGGGTATTTTTTCCACTGTTGTCACCGCTCAACTGGTGACGATTTTCCGCAGGTAAAAAAAGGGCGGCCACACGGCCGCCCAGTTTATTTCTTAGCCGCGTTGGGCAAGCGGCATGACGTCGCGTCGAGCGGCGCCCATGTAGAGCTGGCGCGGACGACCGATCTTGTATTCCGGATCGGTGATCATTTCTTCCCACTGCGTCATCCAGCCAACCGTACGGGCCAGCGCGAAGATACAGGTGAACATTTCGGTCGGAATGCCAATGGCCTTCTGCACGATACCGGAGTAGAAGTCGACGTTCGGGTAGAGCTTCTTCTCGACGAAGTACGGATCTTCCAGGGCGATCTTTTCGAGTTCCATGGCCAGCTTGAACAGGCGGTCGTTTTGCAGGCCGAGTTCAGACAGGACATCGAAACAGACCTTGCGCATGAGCTTGGCGCGCGGGTCGAAGTTCTTGTAGACGCGGTGACCGAAGCCCATCAGCTTGAAGGAATCGTTCTTGTCCTTGGCGCGGTTGATGTATTCACCGACCTTGGACACGTCACCGATCTGCTCGAGCATCTGCAGGCAGGCTTCGTTCGCACCGCCGTGCGCCGGGCCCCACAGACAGGCGATACCGGCGGCGATACAGGCGAAGGGATTGGCACCCGACGAACCGGCCAGACGGACGGTCGAGGTCGAGGCGTTCTGCTCATGATCGGCATGCAGCGTGAAGATGGTGTCCAGCGCATTGACCAGAACCGGGTTCGGCTTGTACTTCTCGCACGGATTACCGAACATCATGCGCATGAAGTTGGCGGTGTAATCCAGTTCGTTGTCCGGATACATGAACGGCGCACCGGTGTTGTACTTGTAGGCCATGGCGACGATGGTCGGCATCTTGGCGACGAGGCGGTTGAAGCTGACGTTCCGGTGCTCGGCATCGGAGAAGTCCATGGCATCGTGGTAGAAGGCCGACAGAGCACCAACGACGCCAGTCATGACGGCCATCGGGTGGGCATCGCGACGGAAGCCGGAGTAGAACTTGGTCAGTTGCTCATGCACCATCGTGTGGTTCTTGATGGTGTTTTCGAAAGTGGACTTTTGCTTGGCGTTCGGCAGTTCGCCGTTCTTCAGCAGATAGGTCACTTCGAGGAAGTTGCAGTTCTCAGCCAGTTGCTCGATCGGGTAGCCACGGTAGAGCAGTTCGCCCTTGTCGCCGTCGATGAAGGTAACCGTCGATTTGCAGCTGGCGGTGGAAAGGAAGCCGGAGTCATAGGTGAACAGTCCGGTCTTGGCACCAAGGGTACGGATATCGACGCAGTCGTTGCCGTGCGTCGGAGTCATGATCTGGAATTCGACGGGAGCCTGTCCATCGATGTTCAAAATTGCCTTGCGTTCAGTCGTCATGGAGTCATCCCTTTACAGGTGTTGGTTGTAACTGCAATGCCAAAAAAGCGGTCAACATTCCTACGATAAAATGCCAACCTTACTCAACTCTTACTACGAATCAGCGCGACCATCTGCGCCAAGCGAGGATCATCGATCTCGGCCTTGCCGGTCAGCAAGTCCCAGAGATCGTAATCCTCCATGTCGGCAAGCGCCACGAACGCCTGTTGCTGTTCATCGTTTAGCTTCTCAAACTCGCCACCATCAAGAAAACGCGTCAGGGTGATATCGAGTTCGAGCAGCGCACGACGAATACAACGCCAGCGCAGACGTTCGTAGTCCGCTCTTTCCATCAGACGGCGCGACGGACCATCATGTCCTTGATCTTGCCAATGGCCTTGGTCGGGTTCAGACCCTTCGGGCACACGTCAACACAGTTCATGATGGAGTGGCAACGGAACAGACGATACGGGTCTTCGAGATTGTCGAGACGCTCGTTGGTCGCCTGGTCGCGCGTGTCGGCGATGAAGCGGTAAGCGGCGAGCAGGCCGGCCGGGCCGACGAACTTGTCCGGGTTCCACCAGAACGACGGGCAAGAGGTCGAGCAGCAGGCGCACAGGATGCACTCGTACAGACCGTTCAGCTCTTCACGATCCTCTGGCGACTGGAGGCGCTCGCGCTCCGGAGCCGGATCATTGTTGATGAGGTAGGGCTTGATCGAGTGATACTGCTTGAAGAACTGGGTCATGTCGACGATCAGGTCGCGAATGACCGGCAGGCCCGGCAGCGGACGCAGGACGATGGGCTGCTTGAGGCTGTCGATATCGGTCAGACAGGCCAGACCGTTCTTGCCGTTGATGTTCATGGCATCGGAGCCACAAACACCTTCGCGACAGGAGCGGCGATAGGAGATCGCGTCGTCCTTGGCCTTGAGCTTGGTCAGCGCGTCGAGCAGCTTGCGGTCAGTCGGTTCGAGTTCGACCGAGATGTCCTGCATGTACGGCGCGTCGTCCTTGTCCGGATCGTAGCGATAGATACTGAATTGAACCATGCGTTTGCTCATTCTGGACTCCGATTAGTACGAGCGCGTCTTGAGCGCAACAGGCTCGACGGTCAGGGGTTGCATGTTCACCGGCTTGTAGGTGATCGAGTTGTCGACCGGCGAGAACAGCGTGTGCTTCAGCCATTCCTTGTCGTTACGGCCGTTCGGGAACTCGGCGGTATCCGGCGCATCGTCGCGCACGTGGGCACCGCGGGACTCCTTGCGGGCTTCGGCGGAGATCATCGTGGCCTTGGCGACTTCGATCAGGTTTTCCATCTCGAGAGCTTCGGTCCGGGCCGTATTCCAGGCCATCGACTTGTCCTTGATTTCGAGATTGCGGGCTGCCTTCTCGACTTCGAGGATCTTCTCGACGCCCTGCTTGAGCATGTCGCCGAAACGGAACACACCAGCGTGATCCTGCATGGTGCGCTGCATGGCAAGACGGGTTTCGTGCACATTGGCACCACCCTTGCGGTTGTCCAGTGCAGAGATACGGGCCAGGGTCTTGTCGGCAACATCCTTCGGCAGTTCGC
The DNA here is from genome assembly GCF_003441615.1 of Dechloromonas sp. HYN0024. Lineage (NCBI taxonomy): Bacteria > Pseudomonadati > Pseudomonadota > Betaproteobacteria > Rhodocyclales > Azonexaceae > Dechloromonas > Dechloromonas sp. HYN0024. Next base: position 2,001,561 of record NZ_CP031842.1, read on the forward strand.
GATGAGCGCGGCCGGCCTTGAGATCTTCGACCGCCGAGTCACCGGCCGACTTGCCGAAGACCAGCAGGTCGAGCAGCGAGTTGGTACCGAGACGGTTGGCACCGTGCACCGAAGCGCAAGCACATTCGCCACCAGCGTAGAAGCCGGGAACGATGCTGCTCATGTCGCCATCCTTGGGCATCACGACACGACCGGAGTAATGGGTCGGGATACCGCCCATCTGGTAGTGGCAGGTCGGGACGACCGGCAGCGGCTCTTTCAGGCAATCGACACCGGCGAACTGCAGGCCGATTTCGTGAATGCCGGGCAGGCGCTTCATGATGGTGGCGGGGTCGAGGTGGGTGATGTCGAGCAGGACGTAGTCCTTGTTGACGCCACAACCGCGGCCTTCCTTGATTTCAGTCGCCATGGCGCGGGAAACCACGTCACGCGACGCGAGATCCTTGGCGTTCGGGGCGTAACGCTCCATGAAGCGCTCCTTGCTGGAGTTCCGCAGGATGCCGCCTTCGCCGCGCACGCCTTCGGTAATCAGCACGCCCGCACCGGCCACGCCGGTCGGGTGGAACTGCCAGAATTCCATGTCTTCGAGCGGGATGCCGGCACGCGCCGCCATGCCCAGGCCGTCACCGGTATTGATGAAGGCGTTGGTCGAAGAGTAGAAGATACGGCCAGCACCACCGGTGGCGAAAATGGTGGCACGAGCGTGGAAGATCACGATCTGGCCGGTTTCCATTTCCATGGCGGTGACGCCGAGGACATGACCTTCTTCGTCGCGGATCAGGTCAAGGGCCATCCATTCCACGAAGAACTGGGTGTTGGCCTTGACGTTGCGCTGATACATCGCGTGCAGCATGGCGTGACCGGTACGGTCAGCGGCAGCACAGGAGCGACGCACCGGCTTTTCGCCGAAGTTGGACATGTGGCCGCCGAACGGACGCTGATAGATCTTGCCGTCATCGGTCCGGTCGAAAGGCATGCCGTAGTGTTCGAGCTCAACAACGACTTCGTTGGCCTTCTTGCACATGAATTCGATCGCGTCCTGGTCGCCGAGCCAGTCGGAGCCCTTGACGGTATCGTACATGTGCCACGTCCAGTGATCTTCCTCGGAGTTACCGAGCGAAGCGGCCACCCCACCCTGCGCCGCAACGGTGTGCGAACGGGTCGGGAAAACCTTGGACAGGACGGCGGTCTTCAGACCAGCCTCGGACAATTGAATGGCGGAACGCAGACCGGCACCACCGGCGCCAACGATCACCGCATCAAACTTGAGAACAGGAATACTCACGCTTACAGCCTCCAGAGAATCGCAGCAGCCCACGCGGTGTAACCCACCAGCGCAGCAGCGGTCAGAACGTGCAGGGACAGGCGCAGGCCAGTCGGCTTCACGTAGTCCATCCAGATGTCACGAATACCAATCCAGGCGTGATAGAACAGACTGACGAAGAAAAGGAAGGTCAGGAACTTGATGACGCCATTGGCGAACACGCCCTGCCAGGCTTCGAAGGTCGACGGACGGACGATCAACAGCACGGCAGCGATCAACACCGAATAGACCGCCATGATGACGGCCGTGGCGCGCTGGATGATCCAGTCCTTCAGGCCGTAGTGGGCACCGACAACAATACGGTTAATCACAGCAGCACCCCCCAAATCAGGATCGCAGCCAGCGGAAGGCTGACGGCCATAACAACACCCGCCGACTTGCGGGCAGCTTCCTTCTCGATACCGATGTGCAGGTCGAGCAGGAGGAAGCGGATGCCAGCACAGAAGTGATGGACAAAGGCCCAGATAAGGCCCGCCAGAATCGCCTTGACCAGCCAGAATCCGGCAACCGCCTTAAAGGCAGCAAAACTTTCAGGGGAACCTACACTGGCGCCGAAGAGCCAGAGCATTACCGGGATACAAAGAAACAATCCGGCACCGCTGACGCGATGAAGAATCGAAACCTTGCCCGGCAGCGGCAACTTTATTGTAGTCAAGTCCAAATTTTTTGGACGTTTCTTGATGGTCATTTCTGCCATGAACGTCATCCCTCGCGTGAAGATGCGGTTATCCGCTTTTACGTGGTTTGAAAAGAACGGTAATTATACATTCAAAACTAGGTAGAGCATGCCTTGCGGGGCGCTTTCCGACCTAGTTCATATGCACTGCACTGGCTCAACCCAAATCATTCCGGTAGTAATGATGCCGCGTCGAATAAAGACCACGCCGCCACTCAACCGCCTTGTTGCCATAGGTATAGGCCGTTCTCTCAACGAGCAGAAGCGGCTCGCCGAGCGGCACACCGATTATCGCGGCACTCTGGGCATCGGCGCCAACAGCGCGCAGACGCTCTTCTGCATGAATCATGCGAACGCCAAAATCACTCTCGAACAAGCTGTAGAGCGAACGTTCGCCGCCCCGCAACCTTTCCAGCACCAAACCATTGAACAGGTCCGCCACCAGATAGATTTCATCAAAGACCACCGGCTCGCCACTGAACCGCAAGACCCGCTTGACAAGCACAACCGGGTCACCGGCCCGCAAGCCCAGTGCCGCTGCCACCGCTGCTGTCGCCTCGATGGTTTGGCAAAAGAAGGGGTCGCTGACGGCCTGGGCGGCCTGACCGTCATCCGGCACCAGCCTGAGAAAACGATAGAAGGAACGCGGGTCGCTATGCGTCGCGACAAACGTCCCCTTGCCCTGCCGCCTGACCAGCAGGTTCTCGGCAGCCATTTCGTCGATGGCTTTGCGGACCGTCCCCTGACTGACATTGAAGCGTGCCGCCAACTCACCCTCGCTGGGAATACCGTCACCCGGCCCCCACTCGCCCTCCTCCAGACTGCGGATGAGAAAATCCTTGATCTGGCGATAGAGCGGGCTGAAAGTCGGGGAGCTTAAGCGAGGTGCAGGACGAGAGGCGTCACGAGTCATGGTCCAAATTTCAGCACATTTCCGACACAGCGTCCACGGAAAGTTATCTTATATAAGACACATGATGAATTGACAGGAAAACGCCGAACTTCTAACATCGACAGTCTCTCGTGCCGGCTGACGCAAGGAAGCAAAAAAAGGCGGGCAATCGAGCGAATTCGAACAATTTCAACCACGCTGTTTCAAACAGGAGCGATACATGTCCAAAGCACCCATGCGCGTTGCCATTACCGGCGCCGCCGGCCAGATCGGTTATAGCCTGCTGTTCCGCATTGCCTCCGGCGAAATGCTCGGCAAAGACCAGCCGGTCATCCTCCAGTTGCTCGACCTGCCGCAAGCCCAGCAAGCCGTCAAGGGCGTGATGATGGAACTCGACGACTGCGCCTTCCCGCTGCTCGCCGGCATGGTCGCCACCGATGACCCGAACGTCGCCTTCAAGGATGCCGACGTCTGCTTGCTGGTGGGCGCCCGTCCGCGCACCAAGGGGATGGAACGTGCCGACCTGCTGACCGCCAACGGCGCCATCTTCACCGTTCAGGGCAAGGCCATTGCCGAGAACGCCAAGGAAGACGTCAAGGTTCTGGTCGTTGGCAACCCGTGCAACACCAATGCCTTCATCGCCGCTGCTGCCGCCAAGAAGGTTGGCCGCACCAACCCGAACAACTATCACGGCATGCTCCGTCTCGACCACAACCGCGCCCTGTCGCAGCTGGCCGAAAAGACCGGTCGCGCCGTGTCTTCGTTCAAGAAGCTGGTCGTCTGGGGTAACCACTCGCCGACGATGTACGCCGACTACCGCAACTGCGAATCCAATGGCAATAACGTCAAGGCCCTGATCAACGATCACGCCTGGAACAACGACGTCTTCCTGCCGACCGTTGGCAAGCGCGGTGCCGCCATCATCGAAGCGCGTGGCCTGTCCTCCGCTGCCTCGGCCGCCAACGCCGCCATCGACCACGTCCGTGACTGGGTCCTCGGCTCCAGCGACTGGGTCACCATGGGTGTTCCGTCCGACGGCTCCTACGGCATCCCGGCCGGCATCGTTTATGGCTTCCCGTGCGAGTGCAAGGGTGGTTCCTTCAAGATTATCCAGGGCCTGGAAATCGACGAATACAGCCGTGAAAAGATGAATTTCACGCTCAAGGAACTGACCGACGAAGCCGAAGCCGTCAAGGACATGCTGTAATCCTGCATTAGTTCTTAGCTTCACCGAAAGGCCGCGATAAAATGTCGCGGCCTTTTTCTTTTTCAGATCGAAACACCATGCGCCATCCGAACACCGTCCTTTTTGCCGGCGAGAAGCCCTTCCCCATCCTGCCTGCCGTCGATCATTACGCCGGTTCGGAAAAGCTGATGCGGAAAGCGCTGCAATTGCAGAACGAACTCGGGCCGATTTTCGACATCACCTGCGACTGCGAAGATGGCGCCCATGCCGGTGCCGAGCGCCAACATGCGGAAATGGCTGCCAGCGTCATCATGAGTGATGACAACCGTTTCAACCGGGTTGGTGCGCGCATCCATGATGTCACCCACGCGCACTGGCGCAAAGACCTCGACATCCTCGTTGGCATGGCCGGCAGCCGGCTGCCTTTTATTACCCTGCCCAAACCGTGCAGCGCCGGTGACGTCCAGGTACAGATCGAAGCCTTGCGTCAAGTCGAGCAGCATTTTGGCGTCGAGCGCCGGATTCCGGTGCATGTCCTGATCGAAACCCACGGCGCCCTGCGCGAAGTCTGGGAAATCGCCGCCCTGCCTGGTGTCGAGAGCCTCGATTTCGGCCTGATGGATTTCGTTTCCGGCCACCACGGCGCGATTCCCGGCAGCGCCATGAAGAGTCCCGGTCAGTTCGACCACCCGCTGGTCGCCCGCGCCAAGTGCGAAATCAGTGCTGCCGCGCTGGCCAGTGGCGTCGTCCCGTCGCATAACGTGACGACCGAACTCAAGGACATTGAAACCATCCGTAGCGATGCCCGGCGCGCCCGCAGCGAATTCGGATACCTGCGCATGTGGAGCATCCATCCGAACCAGATCGTGCCGATCGTCGAAGCCATGCGCCCCGACTTCTCCGAGGTCCAGGCCGCCGCCGAGATTCTGATTGCCGCGCAGGACAAGGACTGGGGTCCGATCCAGCATGACGGCAAGCTGCACGACCGGGCTTCCTACCGCTATTACTGGGCCTTGCTTGAGCGCGCCCACGTCACTGGCATGGACATCTCCACCGAGGCAAAGAGCCGCTTCTTTGCCTGAAGAACTTCCGATTCTCTACCGCGACGAGCATATCGTCGTCATCGACAAGCCACCCGGCCTGCTCGTGCATCGTTCGGAAATCGACCGCCACGAAACCCGCTTCGCCATCCAGATCCTGCGCGACCAGATCGGCCAGCACGTCTGGCCGGCTCACCGGCTTGACCGGGGAACCTCGGGCGTCCTGCTCTTTGGCCTGAACAAGGAAATGGCCAGCCTGCTCGGCCGCCAGTTCGAGGCCGGAGCGGTCGACAAGCAATATCTGGCGGTAGTTCGCGGCTTTCCGCCGGCTTCCGGCACCATTGACCACGCGCTGTCACGGCAGCGCGACACCTATGAGTTCCAGGGCGAACGCAGCAGTACGGAAGCGCAATCTGCCCTGACCCATTTTCGCAAGCTGGCGGAGATCGAATTACCGGTTGCCGTCGACCGCTATCCGAGCAGCCGCTACGCCCTGCTCGCACTGGCGCCAGTCACCGGCCGCCGCCACCAGATCCGCCGCCACCTCAAACACATCGCCCACCCGATCATTGGCGACGCCACCTATGGCAAGGGACGGCACAACCGCTACTTTGCTGACGAGCTCGGCTGCCACCGCCTCCTGCTGGCTTGTGTCGGCCTGTCCTTCGATCATCCGGTCACCCAACAACGACTGAAAATAAAAGCGCCAGTGTCCGGCGAATTCGCCGCCACACTGGCGCGTTTTAACTGGCCAACCGAAACCGCTTAGGCGATATTTTCCTCGAGATGCTCGCGGAACTTCTGGTTCTGCTCAAGCTGGACAATATCCTGGCCAAGCGCATCACGCGCCGAGACCATACCCAGCGGCGCACCGTTCTGATCGACCACTGGCACATGGCGGAAGCCGCCATCGATCATGAACTGCAGGGCGTAGCCGAGGGGCTTGTCAGCCCGGATGGTTTGCGGGTTGGCGACCATGACCTGCGACAAAAGGGTCTTATCGGGATCGAGATTGCCGGCCAGTACCTTGTTCAGCGCATCACGCTCGGTGAAGATGCCGACAATCCGGTTATTTTCGACGACCAGCATGGCGCCGATCCGCTTTTGGGCCATGAGCGCGCAAGCGGCGCGAACAGTGCTTTCCTTGCCGGCCGAAACGACAGTCTGGCCAGCGATGATGTTGCTGATGATGCGATTAGGCATGTTTGTCTCCTGTTGTAATAGTCAGCGAAGTGCATTCAAAACAAAAAGCTCAGCACATGCGAAGATTACCCCAGCTTGATGACAATCACCGCAATGGCCACAAAGATGATGACCATGCCAATCAGCTCAACGTTCAATGGAAATCCCAAAAAATTTTCTCAGGGGGTCAGTTCGTAAACCACGCGAACCCGTGCATCCGCCTTGGCCAGATCGACCACACCGATACCGCCGGGATGCGAGACAACCCATTTCAAGACTTCTTCGCTTGAACTGACCCTGACCGGTGGCTGCAGGCGCCCGGCAAAGACCTGCCGCGACCAGTAGACGTTAATGTCCGACAAGTCCTTGCCGACCAGCAGCCGATAAAAGCGGGCGCGCTCCGCATGGCTCTCCGGCAATTCCACCGGCTGTGCCTCGACACCGTTGAAAAACTGGCGATTACGCCCGAAGAAAATATTAACCACCTCGTTGCGTGTCATCGCCGCAACACCCAGGCGGGCATTGACCACCACCACCAATTCGGCGCGCACCTCTGCCGCCGGCTGCAGCAGCAGCCAGAAAATCGCGAGCGGAAGGATCAGGCGACGGAAAGCCACGGCGTCAGAAAACAAAATCCATGGTCAGCGAAAAGATGTCCATCTTCCCGTCCCAATTACCCCGACGATCCTGCCGATAGGGAAAGATTGACGACGCCTGCCCCCGGATACCATCCCACTGCGCCTTGAGGGCAATGTTCCGGGCCACATCCCAGCGCATACCCGCAAACGTCGTATCCTGGGTCGAACGAGAGTCATCCATGACGTAGCTAGTGACAAAATTCAACGAATCATTCCGCGGATGCGAACGCACCCATGAATAACCCAGATAAGGCGTTACCGCGCCCCAACGATAGCCAATCAGTGCGTAGGCAGCAGTCGAACTTTCGAGCGCACGACTGCCCTGATCGATATGGTTCAGCATGAGCTGCGCCTGCCAAGGCCCATTGTCGTAGACCGCACCAACGGAAAAGTAATGGGTCCGCGTATGACGGGTGCTCAAGAAGGCGAGTTCTGTTGCTGTCATACCGCTTCCACGCAGCGGCACGACAATCGGGTTGACGACAGGTGCCAAGGGTAGATCACGCTCAAAACGAATATTGGCGTAGCTCCCCCGCACCTGCCAGGGCCCGACTTGATACTCGAGGTAAGCACCTGCCATCGGCGAACCGGCAATGTCCCATTGTTCCTCGGCCAGGGGAATCTTCCCGTCAGAATAGCCATAGAAGGCTTTCGCCCGCAGCACATTTTCGCCGAGCGGAATACTGATCGCCGCATCGGCGCCACTGATGCTGTAGAACGGCAAATACCAGAAGTAATCACCCGGCGGACGCACCGTCAGGAAGGAATAGCCGACCCAGCGCGAATCGGCCATCATGAAAAACTCGGTACCCAGGCGCCCGGCGCGCAGGCTCAGATTGGGGGTCGGATCGTATTTGAGGTAGGCCCAGGCGATATCCGGGGTAAAGGTCTTGTCGTAGCGGTAGCGACTATTCGCCTGAACCACTGCCTCCAGCTGCCGATTGAAACGCCAGGCGCCTTGTACGCCAATGACGCTGTCTATCAGACCACTCCACTCCTTGCTGATACCTCGCGGCTGCGACAGGTCGCGAACAAATTCGACATTGTCCGTCGTCGTTCGGGCCATGCCGAGCGTTCCGAAACCCTGCAGGGAAAACGCAGACTCTGACTCTGCACTGACCGGCAAAACAATCAGCGGAGCGACCAGACAGGCGAGAGCGACGCTTTTGAGCGGACAACAGCGTGCTGCCCAGCGGAATACATTGGCAATAGTCATGACTTTGGGTTTTCGTCGCTGCCCGACCAGGACTGACGATACCGGCCAACGCCAGTTTTCGTCAGTCAGGCCAGCGGTTATTCCGGCAAGGCGATCTTCTGTTCAGTGCTGAACTGATAATCCTTGAAGATATGTTCGGCCGACAGCAGTTGATAACTGCCATCCGCCGCCTTGCGCGTCGTGTCCTTGAGCCGGTAGGTGAGATGGCCGCAAGTCCAGATATCAAAGTTGCGCATGTGGGTGCACAGACAGGTCTTGTCCATGACAGACACCTTGCGGGCACCCGGGTGGGCCAGCACTTCGCGATTATAGGAAGTAACGTAGGCACACTTGCCGTTGGCATCGAGCAGGTAGCCGTAAGCCTCGCAATTCGGACGAATGCCATCGCCGATGCCGGGGCTGCTCTTGATCATGCGCATCGGGTAGCCAGTCGGTGAAATCTGGTTCACCTCGATGTCATCTTCGCTGGCCTTGAAGTACTCCTGCTTGACGTCGTCCGGCAGGCCGCACTCCTTCGACACGGTAAAGCGGGTCGCCACCTGGACGGCCGAGGCGCCACTTTCGAGGAAGGCGGCAGCATCGGAACCGGTGAAAATACCCCCAGCCGGAATGACCGGGATATCAAGGTGCTCGTTCTTCAGGAACTGGATCACTTCGGCGACGATGGTCGCCAGATCGTACTGCGCCCAGTCCATGCCGAACCCCAGGTGACCACCGGCCAGCGGACCTTCAACGACGATATAGTCGGGCAGACGACCGGTGCGCGAACTTTTTTTGAGGAACAGCTGCAGGGCGCGCACCGAGGAAACGATGATGCCTAGCTGAACATCACGGAAACGCGGATGTTCCTCGATCAGCGCAAAGGAACCGAGATGCAGGCCGGCGGCCAGCGTGATGCCTTCGATACCGGCATCCATCGCGGCTTCCATGCGGACCTTGAGCGTCTCCTTCGGCGCGTTCATGGTCAGCTTTTCCATGCAGTTGATGAAGATCATGCCATCGCCCTTCTTGCGCGACATGGCAGCCTCAACGTGCAGGCGGGTGGCTTCGACCAGCTTGCCAAGATCGAACTTGACGGGTGATTTGTCTTCGTTCTCGACGTTAAACTTGTAGGTCTTGAGTTTTTCCTTGACGAACTTGGTGTTGTAGCGGCGATCCGACACAGTCTTGATCATTGCATCGGAAATGTGGCCAACGCCCCCCAGGCGCGCCACCTCGAGAGCCAGATCGACACTCGAAATATCCACCCCCATGCCGCCGATCATGATTGGCACCAACTCGTGCTTGCCTAGGCGCAAGCGAAAATCGTCCACACGCTTCATCATTGTCCTTATGAATACAGGCCGGTCCCCTCGCTCACGGCCAAGTGACGGATTTTACGCCAATGTTAAGGCCGATGCTTGACGAGCCGGGGATAAATCAAATTTTGCCCAAGCAACTGTGGCTAAACTTGCCACTTCGATCGATTTTCCGGCCATAGGTTCACATGCATTTTTCGACCCACCCGTTCTGGCTCGTCGGCTTTCGGCCTTTTTTCTCGCTGACCTGTCTCGCCGGGATGTCTTTGCCGGTCATCTGGGCGCTCATCTTCAGCGGCGCCGTTACCTTGCCGGATGCGAGCTTCACCGCTGTCCAGTGGCACGCCCACGAAATGTTCTTTGGCTTCGGCTGGGCCGTGCTCGGTGGTTTCCTGCTCACGTCCACCAAAAACTGGGTAAATATCCGCGGCTACCACGGCCCTGCCCTGATACTGCTTGCTGCCGCCTGGATCATCGAGCGGATCGGCATGGCCTTCGGCGGCAGCTGGCCGCATGCCGCATTTTTGCTAACGAACAATCTTTTTCTTGGCAGCATCGTCGCCATGCTGCTGTGGACACTGATCCGACATCGTGAGACCGACAGCTACCGCGACAACGCTTTTTTCCTCATCATGCTGCCCGGCTTTCTCATCGCCAAATACCTCATGCTTGAAGGCGGCGATTTCACGACCGGCTACAGCATGGCCATCGGCCTCTTCCGCCTGGCCTTTCTGGTCATGCTCGAACGCACACTGACCGGTTTCATGAAAGCCGCCTTCCAGACCCAGCTCCTGCGCCATCCAGTTCTGGACATGTCGATCAAGCTACTCGGCCTCGTGCTGGTACTCGAATTTGCCCTGCCCCGACCAATTACTGCCGCGATCTCGCTCACTCTCGCTACCCTGCTCGCCATCCGTTTTTTCTACTGGAAGCCGCAACTCGCCTTCCAGCGTCTCGATATCGGCGTCATGTACATCGGCTACCTGTGCCTCGTCGCCCAGCTATTGATCGAGGCTCTTGGGCATGCGGTGACCTTTATCTGGGTCGGCTCGGTCTCTGTCCATCTGTTCACCTTTGGCGTCATGGGCCTGATCATTCCGGGCATGATCGTCCGCATTTCCAAGGGTCATACCGGTCGCAAAGTCATCTTCCAGACCGGGGACAAGCTGGTTCTGGTCATCATGCTTGCGGCACTGTTCGCCCGCATTATTGCGCCGCAATGGCTACCGGCCGCCTACCTCGGCTGGATACACCTGGCGGCGACCTGCTGGTTTGCGGCTTTCGCCATTCTTGGCTGGCGGACCATACCGCTCCTGCTCCGGCCACGCATCGACGGCCGCGAACACTGACCGGAAAAAACCCTTCCGTTCAGTCCACAAACGATCGTGCCGTGATTTCCAGCGAGCGCAGGCGCAGTACCGGATCGAAAATGTCGCTGACGAGAATCATTTCATCGGCATTGGTCGCTTCTTTCAGCGCCAGCAACCCGGCATGTACAGTTTCCGCCCCACCAATCACGGCAGCCCCCAGAAAACCGGCAATCCCTGCGCGCTCCTGCGGATGCAAACCAGCCAGGAAGCCGGCGACCGGCGGCGGCAACGGCCGACGATCGCCCCGCAGAATACCAAGCACCCGCTGATAGGTGCTGCTGGCCAGATAGTCGGCTTCCTCGTCACTGTCGGCAGCGATAACCGGCACGCCGACCATCACGTAAGGCTGCGCCAGCTTGGCCGAGGGCCGGAAATTGCGGCGGTAAATCTCGATCGCCTGAAGCAGCATGGCCGGCGCAAAATGCGAGGCAAAGGCATAGGGCAGGCCGCGCTCGGCAGCCAGTCGGGCCGAAAAAAGGCTGGAACCGAGCAACCAGATTGGCACCTCGGTGCCGCAGCCCGGCACGGCAATGACCTGTTGATCCGGCTGTCGGGGACCGAGCAGGCGCTGCAGTTCGGCCACTTCGCGCGGAAAGTCGGCTTCCGTTTCGATACGGTCCCGACGCAGGGCGCGCATGGTCAGTTGATCGGTTCCCGGCGCCCGGCCCAGACCGAGATCGATGCGATCCGGATACAGTTCAGCCAGCGTGCCGAAAGCCTCGGCAACGACCAGCGGGGCATGGTTGGGCAACATGATGCCGCCCGAACCGACGCGGATGCGCCGGGTGGCCCCGGCCATGTGGCCAACCAGTACGGCCGTCGCCGAACTGGCGATGCCCGGCGTGTTGTGATGCTCCGCGACCCAGTACCGCGTGAAGCCGAGCGCTTCAACATGCTGAGCCGTCTCGCGGCCGATGGCCAGTGCCTGCCCAACGTTCCCACCCTCGCGAATGGCGATGAGATCGAGCATCGACAACTTTGTATTTGGCAGCGGGTTCATGCTTGCTCCTGAACGGGTTTATCGGCCCCCAAGGCGACCGGATGGCGGCGACTCGCGGCCCAACTGAGCAGCGACAACAGGGCCAGCCCACTACCAATGAGCAGGATGCCGGCCAATTCACTGGTCTTGAACTCTTCGCCAAAGGTCAGTCGTGACGAGAGGATAGCGACAACTGGCGTGCCGAGCACCGAGAGGCTGGCCTCCCAGGCTGGCACCCGGTCAAGGATATAAATCCACAACCACCAGCACATGGCGGTGCTGGCGATGGACATGAACGCCAGGATGCCAAAATAGGATGGCGTCCACTCGGTCGCCCGCTCCGGCACCAGAATTGCCAGCAGAACCAGCGGCACTGCACCGATGATCATCTGCCAGGTAGTCAGGGTCAGCAGGTCAACCGACGTAGTGCTGCGCAGACGCTTGATCAGGATGGTGCCAATGCCCCAGCACAAGGCCGCCATCAGGCCAAGAATTTTACTCAACAGCGTGGCGTGCATGTCCCACGGCTCGATGATCAACAATAGACCGGTCAGCGTACTCGCCGCCGCCAGCCATTGTTTGCCACGCACCCGTTCGCCGAGGATGGGCCAGGCCATCAGAAGGGTCCAGATCGGCATGGTGAAAATCAGTACCGCCGTCTTGCCGGGACCACCTTCGACCAGCGCCCAGGTCTGGAAAACCATGAAACCGGTCACCTGTGCCAAGCCGATAGCCAGCGTCTGCCCGGGTGCCACCAGCCTCAGCGAACGCCCGCTGAGCTTGACGGCAATGACCAGCGCAAGGGCTGCACCGACACAACGCTCGGCTGCAAACGCGAAGGGTGGCGCGTAAACCAAACCGTGCTTGGCCAGCACCCAGGTGTAGCCCCAGGTCAGCGAAAGAACGACCAAGGCAAGCGCAGGCAGCCAGCGGCGGTATGAAGACATGATGCTTTCAGGAAAGGGCTGGCACCGCGGAAAACCGGCCAACGGAATGTCAGAGGAGTCCGATTGTAACGCCTGACAGCACGCAGGCTGGGGAGGCTGAATGGGATGGGACTTTCCCGGCACTCCCGCTAGAAAACGGGATGGCCAAATAGCCGCATCTAAACCAAAGTCTAATAGTCGCCCTTTTGATTTCCCAATATCTTTGCCTCATACGGAATCTCGATATTTTCGATTGGCCGTGTGACCCCGGCGACAGAGATCGCTTTGATTTGGGAATGGCCGGATGCCCAATCCCGCAACAAAGGAGACATTGATGGCTTTACTTAACAGAATGGACTGGTACGACCTGGCCAGGACCACGAACTGGACGCCCACGTATGTGACGGAAGACGAACTGTTTCCGCCGCTCATGTCGGGTGCTTTCGGGCTGCCCCAGAATGCCTGGGAAAAATACGACGAGCCTTACAAACAGACCTATCCGGAATACGTCAAAGTCCAGCGCGACAAGGATGCCGGCGCCTATTCGGTGAAGGCGGCGCTGGAACGCAGCCGTATTTTCGAAAATGCCGATCCGGGCTGGAAATCGGTGATGAAGGCCCACTACGGTGCCATCGCCCGTGGCGAATACGCCGCCGCCAGTGCCGAGGCCCGCATGATGCGCTTCTCCAAGGCACCGGGCATGCGCAACATGTCTACGCTGGGTTGCCTGGATGAAATCCGCCACGGCCAGATGCAACTCTACTTCCCGCACGAGCACGTTTCCAAGGACCGCCAGATGGACTGGGCCTTCAAGGCCTACGACACCAACGAGTGGGGCATGATCGCGGCGCGTCACTTCTTCGACGACATCATGATGACGCGGGATGCCATCAGCGTTTCCATCATGCTGACCTTCAGTTTCGAAACCGGCTTTACCAACATGCAGTTCCTTGGCCTGGCAGCCGATGCGGCGGAAGCCGGGGACCATACCTTTGCCAACCTGATCTCCAGCATCCAGACCGACGAGTCTCGCCACGCCCAGATCGGCGGCCCGGCCCTCAAGGTACTGATCGAGAACGGCCAGAAGGCAGAAGCGCAAAAGCGCGTCGATATCGCCGTGTGGGGTGCCTGGAAACTCTTCTCAGTGCTCACCGGCCCGATCATGGACTACTACACGCCGCTCGAGCATCGCAAGCAGTCCTTCAAGGAATTCATGGAGGAGTGGATCGTCGCCCAGTTCGAGCGTGCCCTGACCGACATGGGTCTCGATTTGCCCTGGTACTGGGACATTTTCCTCAAGGATATTGCCGAAACCCACCACGGCATGCACATGGGTTCCTATTTCTGGCGTCCGACCGTGTGGTGGAACCCGGCAGCCGGCATCACCCCCGACGAGCGCGCCTGGCTGGAAGAAAAATACCCCGGCTGGAACGACACCTGGGGCCAGTGCTGGGACGTCATCATCGACAACGTGGTGGACGGCAACATGGCGATGGCCTACCCGGAAACCCTGCCCTATGTCTGCAACATGTGTCAGCTGCCGATTCTTGGCACGCCGGGCAAAGGCTGGAACGTCAAGGATTACCCGCTGGAATACAACGGCCGCCTCTATCACTTCGGTTCGGAAGTCGACCGTTGGTGCTTCGAGCAGGAGCCGGAGCGCTATGCCGGGCACCTGAGCATTGTCGACCGCTTCCTGGCCGGCATGATCCAGCCGATGGACCTGGGCGGCGCCCTCGCCTACATGAACATCGCCCCCGGCGAATGTGGTGACGACGCACACAACTATGCCTGGGCCGAAGTCTACCGTGCCCTGCGGGCAGAAAAGAAGGCGAGCTGAGCAAAGCCGCCTGACAAGCCGGCGCCTGCGGGCGCCGCTTCGAAAAAAATTTAGGAGATTCTAGAAATGGCGTTGTTTCCACTTACTTCGAACTTTGAAGGCGACTTTGTGCTGCAACTGGTTGCCGTCGACAGCGAGAACACCATGGATGAGGTGGCGGCTGCCGCCGCTGTCCATTCAGTCGGTCGGCGCGTGCGTGCCCGTCCGGGGCACATCATGCGGGTGCGTCGTCAGGGCGGCGCGGATTTTCTCCCGCGCACGATGCGGGTTTCCGAATCCGGCCTGAAGCCCACCGAAACCGTCGAAATCATCTGGGAGGCGCCGAAGCACTGAGTGCTTCGCAGCGCAAACGAAAGCGAACAGGAGCTGGTATGGGTTTCAAAAAGGTTTGTACGCTCGATGACCTCTGGGAAGGCGAGATGGAGTCATTCGAAGTCAACGGCCACGAAGTCTTGCTGGTGTGCGCCGAAGGCGGCGACATCAAGGCTTTCCAGGGGATTTGTCCGCATCAGGACATTCCGCTGGTCGATGGCACCTTCGACGGCAAGAAAGTCATCTGCCGGGCGCACTTGTGGCAATTCGACGCGTGCACCGGCAAGGGGATCAACCCCGCCGACTGCGCCCTGGCCGAGTACCCGGTCCAGTTGGACGGCGACGATGTCCTGGTGCAGACCGACGGCATCGAACCTTTGTTCGCCCATACCTGAGCGCCCCTCGTCACTGGCCAAAGGAAAAAACATGGGAATTTTGAATTGGATCGGAACGCTGCTGCGCGGTGCACCAAGCCCGGCGCTGGTGGCGTGCCCATCCGGGCCGGCAAGCCAGCTTGGCGAGCCGGAGGTGAAAGACATCAAGGAGAAAGCAATGAGCACGACAGGTTCTGGGCAGGCGTATCACAACAACATGGTCGGGCCGGTGATGCGGGCCGGCGACCTGGCCGCTGCGATCATCGAGGCGGCAAAAATAGATAACCCGGGGAAAGAACTCTTCGTCGACGACAAGCGCGCCTACATCCGTATCCACATGGATCAGGAGATGGTGCTGCAGCGCGCCACCATCGAGGAGGAGTTGGGCCGCCCGTTCAAGATGAACGACCTGGAAGTCGATCTCAGCTCCTTCGCCGGCCAGATCGAAAGCGGCGACAACAGCATCCGTTTCTATTTCATGAAAAAAGTCTAGGCGGCCGCGACTTCACCCGTCCGCCCATAGCAAAAAATCGAGGAGACAAACATGTCAGAACCACAAGTACTCAAGCCGCTCAAGACCTGGAGCCATCTCGCCGCCCGCCGTCGCAAGCCGAGCGAATACGAAATCGTCAGCGCCAACCTGCACTACAACGACAAGCGTCCGGATTCGCCGTACGAACTGTCGCCCACCATGTTCATGAACGAGTGGTACAAGAAGAACACCTTCGGTACCGCCCTCAAACACCCGGACTGGAACGCCTTCCGCGACCCGGAAGAAGTCGTCTACCGCACCTACAACATGATGCAGGACGGCCAGGAGACCTACGTCTTCGGGCTCTTCGACCAGTTCAACCAGCGCGAGCACGATGTCGCGCTCGACCCGCGCTGGGCCGGCACCCTGGCCCGCTATTACACGCCGTCCCGTTACCTGTTCCATACCATCCAGATGGCCTCGGCCTATGTCGGTCAGGTATCGCCGGCCAGCACCATCACCAACTGCAATTACTTCCAGATGGCCGACAGCTTCCGCTGGCTCAGCCACACCGCCTACCGGACCAAGGAGCTGTCAACCGCCTTCCCGGACAAGGGCTTTGCCGTCGATGAGCGCCACTACTGGGAAAACGATCCGGTCTGGCAAGGCTTCCGCGAACTGATGGAAAAGTCGATGACCGTGTGGGATTGGGGTGAAGCCATCGTCGTCCTCAACCTGGTCGCCAAGCCGGCCATCGACGAAGCCGTCCTGCGCCGTCTGGGTGAGTCGGGTCGCCACAATGGCGACACCCTACTCGGCCTGGTGACGGACGCCCAGCTAATTGATGCGGCCCGCCATCGCCGGTGGATTTCCGCCCTGGTCAAGATGGCACTGGAAACGCCGGGTAACCTCGAGCTGATCCAGGGCTGGGTTGCCAAATGGGAGCCGCTGGCCGACAAGGCCATCGATGCCTATTGCACCGGCTTGCCCGACGTCGCCAACGGGGCCGAAGCCGCCAAGGCGGCCACGCGCGACTTCCGCCGCTCGGTCGGCCTGTAATCGTCACGTCACGCGCAGTTTGCGCCAGCACCCGCGGGTGCTGGCGCAAACGCAAGCTTAGTTTTTGGGGTTCCATGATCAAACCAACTATCCGGAACGAGAAAGACGGTGCCACCTGCACCCAGGAGGATGGCGACACCATCCTGCGTGCCGCCCTGCGTGCCGGGCTCGGCTATTCCTACGAGTGCAATTCCGGCGGCTGCGGCGCCTGCAAATTCGAACTCATGGAAGGCGAAATCGAGACCCTGTGGACCGATGCGCCGGGCCTGACCGAGCGCGACCGCAAACGCGGCCGCCATCTCGCCTGCCAGTGCCGGGCGCTCGGACCTGTCAGCATCAAGGCACCGACAGCCGCTGAGTATCAGCCGAAGATTCTGCCCAAACGCCAACGTGCCCGCCTGATCGGAACGCGGGATATCACCCACGATATACGTGAATTCCGATTCCGTTCCGACGACGATGCGGAATTCCTGCCCGGCCAGTTCGCCATGCTGGATTTGCCCGGCATTGCCACCTCGCGGGCATATTCCCTGTCGAATATCGGCAATGAAAAACGGGAATGGCATTTCCAGATTCGCCGTGTATTGCATGGACAGGGTACGCACACCCTGTTCGAAAAACTCGCCGAGGGCGACGAAATCGGCCTTGACGGGCCATATGGCGTGGCCTACCTGCGCACCGACTCGCCACGCGACCTGGTTTGTGTGGCCGGCGGCTCCGGCCTGGCACCGATGATTTCCATCGCGCGCGGCGCGGCCGAGGCCGGACTGCTGGCCGACCGTAAGCTGTACTTCTTCTACGGAGCCCGCACGCCCCGCGATGTCTGCGGCGAAGAAATGTTGCGTGTGCTCGCCGGCTACGGTGACCGGATCGTTTACGTCCCGGTCGTTTCACTACCCGGTGACAACGGCGACTGGCATGGCGAGACCGGCTTCGTCCATGACGCCTTGGCGCGTTCGTTGCCGGCTGAACTGGCCGGTTACGAATTCTATTTCGCCGGCCCGCCGCCGATGATCCAGGCCTTGCAGGAACTGCTCATGGTCGGCCACAAGGTGCCCTTCGAGCAGATTCATTTCGACCGCTTTTTTTGACCCACGCTTGATCCCGGCTGCACCGGGAATTTCAGACGCTTTCTATTCCAATAACAGAGGAGATGACGGGGATGACCACCAGAAAAATCGTTGTAATGGCAGTCGCATCGGCACTGGCCGGCGGCACACAAATGGCCCAGGCGACCGATGTATTTCGCCTTGAGGGATACGGCGCAATCTCGCGCGCCATGGGCGGCACAGCTGTCGCCCACGACGTCGGCCCGGCTGGCATGATGACCAATCCGGCGACGCTGTCGCTGATGGCTGATGGCGACCAGGCGATGGTCGGGCTGGATCTGGTGACCACAGACATCACGGTCCGTAACAAGACGACCGGTGAAACGGTGTCGTCCGACACCCATTCGAATAACCGCGGCCCCTATGTCGCACCAGAGGCAGCATTTACCAAACGGGTCGGCGCCCTGTCCTTCGGCGTCGGTGCCTT
This sequence comes from Dechloromonas sp. HYN0024, assembly GCF_003441615.1. NCBI lineage: Bacteria > Pseudomonadati > Pseudomonadota > Betaproteobacteria > Rhodocyclales > Azonexaceae > Dechloromonas > Dechloromonas sp. HYN0024. The sequence continues at coordinate 2,019,881 of NZ_CP031842.1, forward strand.
CGCCCAGGGTGGTCTGGGAACCGAATATGGCAATGGCAGCTTCCTGTCCAGTGCCAATGGCGGGCTTGCTTCCGGACTAGAGAATTCGAGTCGTCTGCTGGTGCTAAACATCCCCTTTGCCGCGAGCTATCAGGCGACCGATAAATTGACTATCGGCGGCAGCTTGGATGCCATGTGGCAGGGTCTCAACCTAGACTTGCTACTGGGGACCGATCAGGTTCTGGACCTGATTGGTAGCGGACGAGCTACGGGTGGACTAGTACCAGTGCTGGGCGGGATGCTGCCCGCATTGAAAGGTGCCCACTTCAGTCTGACCAAGGACAAGTTCCTGGCCAGCGGCGTCGATGCCTGGGGCTATGGCGGTAAGCTCGGCATGCTCTACAAGGCGACACCGGAAACGACACTGGGTGCCTCCTATACTTTCAAGAGCCAGATGAACGACATGGAAGGCGATGCCACACTGACTGCAGTCACCACGGGTGGCAATGTCGCCCTGAATGGCAAGATCAAAATCCAGGATTTCCAGATGCCCGCCCACATTGATCTGGGTGTTAGCCAGCGACTGGGTTCGCAATGGTTGGTCACTGCCGACATATCACGGGTGTTCTGGAAAGACGTGATGAAGGACATCAAGGTGAACTTTGTTCACGATGGTGGTCTAGGCGATATCAACATTCTTCTACCGCAGGACAACAAGGATCAAACCATCCTGTCGCTGGGCACGGCTTACCAACTGAACGACAGCCTGACGTTGCGCGGTGGTCTGCGCTTCGCCAGCCAGGCGCTACGCTCATCGACACTGTTCGCGGTGATCCCGGCCACCCCGAGAAAGCACCTGTCGGCCGGTCTGACCTACACGCTCTCGAAACAGGCCAAGCTTGATTTCGCTTATTCCCACGCTTTCAAGGAAACCATGGATAACACGAGTCTGCCCAACACCTCGCCACCGATCGAGGTCTCGCACTCGCAGAACAACGCCACGCTCAATTTCCGCTACAGCTTCTAACGGTTTACCCATCCTCCGATGGTTTTTGGGCGAGTAGTTACTCGCCCTTTTTTGCTTTCTGGAATTTGCTCGTATAGTCGCAAGAAAAACGCGCGCGACTTGCTTGATGGCCATGATCGCCGACGCGATTCAATGGAGAGACGATGACCTCAGAATCCTGCCCGCCGGGCAAGGTAACGCAAGCCTCTGTCAAAGGGGTAACACTGGTTTCCGACGATAACCCCGAAGTTCGTCGGCAAAAGCTTGCCCGCATCATTCTTGACGAGATGTACCAGTTTCTCGGTCTGCTCGATATCGATGGCATCGTTCTCGAGATCAACCGGGCGGCACTGGAGGGTGCCGGCGTCTGCCTCGAAGAGGTCGTCGGCAAGCCTTTCTGGGAGGCTCGCTGGTGGGCTGTCTCGGAAGAATCGCGACATCGGGTTCGCGACATGGTCGAGCAGGCCAAGCGAGGTGAGTTCGTACGCTGCGACGTTGAGGTCTTTGGCGACCTGCACGGGGAAAAGACCATATTTGTCGACTTTTCGCTGACGCCCATTCGGGATGACGAAGGGCATGTCGCTTTCCTCCTTCCCGAGGGACGAAACATCTCGGAAAAAATCGCCATCGAGGCCGAATTGACGCGCAAGAATGGGGAGCTGCAGTTGGCCCTGGAGAAGCTGCGCGAAATTGACGGCTTCAAGACAAAATTCTTCGCCAATGTCAGCCACGAACTGAGAACCCCGCTGGCCCTGATTCTCGGGCCGGTCGATCAACTCCTCAAGGAGACCGCGCAGGTCGATGAGCGCGAACGCTTCCGCTTGAAGACCATCAAGCGCAATGCCCAGTCGCTCCTGCATCAGGTCAATGATCTGCTCGACCTGGCACGCATTGATGCGCAACAAATGCCCCTGGCCTACGTTTGCGCCAACGTGATGGCCCTCCTGCGCGATGTGGCGAGCAGCTTTGCGGCAGCCGCCGAAGAGCGGTCTATCGCCCTGCTCGTCGAAGGCGCCGGCGAACTGTATGCCGATGTCGATCGCGCCAAACTGGCCAGAGTGCTGGCCAACCTGCTATCGAATGCCTTCAAGTTCACACCGGCTGGTGGCCGCATCTGCTGCGCCATCACGCGCGTTGCCAACCGTCGTTTTTTGCTCAGCGTGCAGGACAACGGCCCGGGCGTGCCAGCGCAAATGAAGGAGCAGATCTTCTCCCGCTTTGCCCAGGGCCAGGATGGACTATCCGGAAGTGGCAGCGGCCTCGGGCTCAATATCGTCAAGGAATTTGTCGAACTGCACCTCGGTACGGTGGTGGTCCTCGATGCGCCGGGTGGCGGAGCCATCTTCCAGATCGAAATGCCGATGCGCGCACCGAAAGGCGTGTTTGTCCGGGAAAGCACGGAAGAAACCGGCCTGGTCAGCTATCAGGCCATCGACTTTATGGCCCCGCAGAGTCAACCGGCCAGGGACAACAAGCCGGGCTGTAGTCGGATTCTCGTGGTCGAAGATAACCCCGACCTGCGTCACTTCCTCTATGACGTTCTGATTGACGATTACAACGTCACCCTGGCTGAAAATGGGGCCATCGCTTTGGCCATCGCTTTGGAAAACCCACCCGATCTGGTGATCACCGATCTGATGATGCCGTATTTCGACGGTGAGCAATTTGTGCGGGAACTCCGGGCCAGCGAACGCTTCCCGAACGTACCGGTGCTGGTGCTCTCGGCGCGGGCCGATGATGCGCTGCGCGAAACACTGCTTGACGAGCTGGTCCAGGACTACCTGACCAAGCCGTTTTCGCCCCAGGAACTGCGGGCCCGGGTCCGTAATCTGGTCATGGTCAAACGGACGGTTGATATTCTGCAAAAGGAACTCAACTCGCAGGCATCCGACGTTTGCGAATTGACCGCCGGACTGGTCGCCAGTCGCAAGTCGTTGCAGGATGGACTGGTTGCCCTGCAGATTTCGGAACGCCGCTGGCTCGGCCTCTACAAGAACACGGCAGTCGGCATCGCGCTGGCCGACCGCGAGGGACGGATACTTAATGCCAACCCGGCCCTGCAGCACATGCTCGGCTACAACGAGACGGACATTGTCGGAGTTTCATTTGTCGATATTTCTGAAGAATCCCAGCGGGCGATGACCAAGCGCAATGTGCATGGCCTGTTCGATGGCGTGATCGACAGCTACCACGTCCAGAAACGCTACGAGAAACGTAGCGGCGGCTTCCTCTGGGCCAATGTCAGTGCCTCGCTGATCCCTGCGGTAGACCCGGAAGGGCCTAGGCTGGCCGTCATCGTTGAAGACATCAGTTCACGCAAGCAGGCCGAAAGCTCGCTGGCCGTCACCCAGGCAGAACTGGCCAGGGTCGCCCGTTTCACAACCATGGGCGAACTGGTCGCCTCGATTGCCCACGAAGTCAACCAGCCGCTCTCGGCGATCGCCACCAACAGTCAGGCAGCCTTGCGCTGGCTGGCCCGGGAGACCCCTGATCTCGACGAAGTAGTCGCCGCGCTCAAGCGGGTTAACCGCGATGCCAGCCTGGCCGGTGACGTCATTACACGCATCCGGAATTTCCTCAGCATGGGTGGCATCCGGCGAGAGGTACTCGATGTCGGACGCCTGCTCGACGATTTGCTGCTGATGTTGCAATCCCTGCTACAGGAATCGGGCGTCCAGGTCGAGGTATCAATAGCGCCCAATCTGCCCATGTTGCAGGCCGATCTCGTCCAGTTGCAACAGGTCATGCTCAATCTCGTCGTCAATGCCGTCGAGGCCATGCGGGACAAGGCGGTCAACCAGCCTGTCCTGCACATTTCAGTCATTGCCAGCGGGACTGAAGGGGTGCTGTTCAGTTTCATGGATACCGGGTCAGGCATTCCCCCCGATATGGCCGAGAAAATTTTCGACGCATTGTTCTCGACCAAACGCGACGGCCTGGGTATGGGGCTGGCGATCAGCCGCTCGATCATTGAAAACCACGGAGGACGATTGCGGCTGGAGGCGACTGCCGGCACCGGGGCAAATTTCGTCTTCAACATTCCGGTCACCCTATGACAGCCAGCCTGAGCTCACAAATTCCCGTTGTCTATGTCGTTGATGACGATGCCTCCGTCCGTGAATCGCTGAGCAGCCTGATTCGCTCGGCCGGCATGGCGGTCGAGGTCTTTGCCTCGCCTTTCGATTTTCTGGCCAAGAAAAACCTGTCCGAGTTGTCGTGTGTGGTGCTCGATGTGCGCATGCCTGGCCTCGACGGTCTGGCACTACAGGAAAAAATCGTGGCGCTGGGCGGCGAAATACCGATCATCTTCATTACCGGCCATGGCGATGTGCCCCTGGCCGTTCGCGCCATGAAGGCGGGGGCGATTGATTTTCTCAACAAGCCCTTCAAAGACACCGATCTGCTCGAGGCCATCGCCGTGGCGCTGGTGCGGGTCAGCGCAACGGTCAATGAACGTTCCTCGCTGACCAGCCTGCGCCAGCGTTTCGAGACCCTGACCGCGCGCGAAAAGCAGATCATGTTTGCCGTTGCCGAGGGCAAACAGAACAAGGCCATCGCCTATGACCTGTGCGTTACCGAAAGCACGGTCAAAGTCCACAAGCACAACGTAATGTTGAAAATGAATATCCGCTCAGTCGCCGAGTTGACGCTGGCCATTCAGCGCTTGAAGCACATCAGCAAATAGGCCTGCACCAACGAACCTTGGCAACAGCCGTCCGAATCAACGCAACGTCGTACAAGCTGGTGATCAGCTTCGCAATTAACTGAACGGGAACGCTGGTCTTTGCATCCTTGCCGTTGTTGCGAAAAATCAGCTAAAAATCAGAACCATGCGACGAAGGCCCATTATCGTGCTGGCGACAGTCTTTCGTGGGACAATCCCGACCCCGCTGAAGGAAAGATCACCATGCATCCCCGCAACAAGAACGCCGATGGCTACGATTTTGCTGCGCTGGCAGCCACCTCGGCAGCACTGGCCAAGCATATCAAGACGACACAGGCCGGTACGCCGAGTATCGACTTTGCCAACCCGGCTGCGGTCAAGATGCTCAACCGGGCGATCCTCATGCACCACTACGGGGTCAAGGGCTGGGACATTCCGGCCGGGTACCTGTGCCCACCGATTCCCGGTCGCGCCGACTACCTGCACAGCGTCGCCGACCTGCTCGCCACCTGCAACAAGAAGAATATCCCGAGCGGGCCCGGCGTGCGTGTGCTCGACATTGGCACCGGTGCCAATCTCGTCTATCCGCTGATCGGCCATGCCGAGTACGGCTGGTCCTTTCTCGGCGTCGATATCGACGAGGCGGCGCTGCTCAATGCCCAGGCCATCATCGCCAAGAACCCGGAACTTGCCGGCGAGATCGAACTGCGTCATCAGACGGTCTGGGACAACATCTACACCGGCCTGCTGCGCTCGGGCGAAGTCTTCGATCTGTCGATCTGCAACCCGCCTTTCCACAATTCGCCGGATGATGTGCACGCCGTCAGCCAGCGCAAGTGGAACAACCTCAACAAGCCGGGCGCCAAGCGTGGCGCCGCCGAACCGCGCCTCAACTTTGGTGGCGGCGGCAGCGAGTTGTGGTGCAACGGCGGCGAGCGCGCTTTCGTCAAACTGATGATCGAGCAGAGCTGCAACATCCCGAAACGCGTCATGTGGTTCACCAGCCTGCTCTCGCAGGGCGACAACCTGCCGCACATCGAACTGGCCCTCAAAAAGGCCAAGGTGGTCGAATCGCGCATCATCCCGATGGCGCAAGGCCAGAAGCAAAGCCGCCTGATTGCCTGGACCTTCTTTGGCAACGGCGAGCGCGAGAAATGGCGCAAGGAACACTGGTCATCGGCCCCGGCCTTTGGCACCACCGCGCCCGACGCACAACCGGCCTTTGCGCCGGCCGAAACCGTTCCCCCCGCAGCCGACCCTTTATAATTCCGCTTTCTGCCTGGAAACTCGCCCGTGTCCGACCGCCTTGCCGTCCTGCCCCAATACCTGATCCCGAAACAGGCCCTGACCGCCCTTGCCGGCAAGCTGGCATCCAAGGAAGCCGGCAGCCTGACCACCAGCGTCATCCGCTGGTTTGTCGACCGCTACAACGTCAACATGGCTGAGGCAGCAAACCCGGACATCGCCAGCTACAAGAGCTTCAACGAATTTTTCACCCGCCTGCTCAAGGAAGGTGCCCGGCCGCAGGCCGAGGCCGATTTCATCAGCCCGGTCGATGGCGCCATCAGCCAGTTTGGCCCGATAGAACGCGACCAGATATTCCAGGCCAAGGGCCACAGCTATTCGACCACCGCACTGGTCGGCGGCGACCGCGACCTGGCGGCGCAATTTGAAAACGGCAGCTTCGCCACCCTCTACCTCAGCCCGCGCGATTATCACCGCATCCACATGCCCTGTAGCGGCAAGCTGACACGCATGATCTACGTCCCGGGCGAACTGTTCTCGGTCAATCCGACCACGGCCCGTGGCGTACCCGGTCTCTTCGCCCGCAACGAGCGGGTCGTCTGCGTCTTTGATTCGGCCTTCGGCCCCTTCGTGCTGACCCTGGTCGGCGCCACCATCGTCGGCAGCATGGCCACCGTCTGGCACGGCCAGATCAACCCGCCGCGCCCCGGCGTCATTCGCGAATGGCGTTACGATGAGCAAAATATCGTGCTGAACAAGGGCGAGGAAATGGGCCGCTTCCTGCTCGGCTCAACGGTCGTCATGCTCTTCCCGAAAGACACCCTCGCCTTCAACCCGGTATGGTCGCCAACCGGCGCCATCCGCATGGGTGAAACGATGGGCAACAAGCCCGCCTGACCGGGACTATTGCATGCAGATCTGGGTCGATGCCGACGCCTGCCCGGGTGTCATCAAGGAAATCATCTTCCGCGCCGCCGAGCGCCGGCAGATTCACACCATTCTGGTCGCCAACCAGATGATGCGCACCCCGCCCTCTAAATTCATCCGCGCCATCCAGGTGCCGAGTGGTTTTGATGTGGCCGATGCCCACATTGTCGACCAACTGAGCCCGGGCGACCTCGTCGTCACTGCCGACATCCCGCTGGCCTCGCTGGTCATCGGCCGTGGCGCCCACGCCCTCAATCCGCGCGGCGAGATGTACACCACGGCGACCATCCAGGAACGCCTGAGCATGCGCAATTTCATGGAAGAACTGCGCGGCGCCGGCGTTGAAACTGGCGGCCCCAGCGCCTTCAGCCAAGCCGACCGACAGGCTTTCGCCAATCAGCTGGATCGCTTTCTGGCCAAGATTCCAACGGTCTGACGCTGCCTCGAGGTGACCCGACAATCGGGAAGAACACCTGCCCCAACACGCGGCCGACCGTTAATTGAGCCTAAACCCCATCACGTTGCTCATCAGATGCAACTGGGGCTGGCTATCCAGCCAGTCTCGTGCGGCCGAAACCGTCGGACAAACCTCAGTCTGGTAGGACGTGATGCCGCTCGACTCCGGAACCCCCCTGACCAGCGTCGCCAGGGCATCATCTGTGGTGACAAAGACAATGCGGCAATTGGGGTTCGTGTTGTAAGCGCCATATTGGAGGACGGCAACCTCCGTCAGGATTTCTGCGCCCATTTCGTATTCCGTGACTGCCAAAAAATCATTAATGACGTAGCGCGTATCGTCAAAGCGAGCATCACCCTGAATGGTTTCGACCGACTGAACGAGTTCCCATGCGCGTACAACCCCCGAAAAACGGTTGATCACGCCCTCTGGCTCCCAGACTAATTCGTATGCCATTCGTCACCTTGGTAAATGGGTGAATCGACAGTTATGCGGTTCTGCTATTTATTCAGGATAGTACAAATCCCACCCTTTCCCTAACAAATATAGCCATCCCGCGCGCCCGGATAACCCCAAGCTGAATCCGTGCGCCATGCAAAAAGCCCCTGCCGGCTTCCCGACAGGGGCTTTCTCAGATTGCTACCGTCGACCGGAAAAACCGGCCGATGTCGCAAATTACATCTCGACCGTAGCCGCCTGCTCGACAAACTCCGGAATCTGGTCGAAGTTCATGTAGCGGTAGACTTCAGCAGCCTTGGCGTTGACCAGCTTGATCTGCTCCATGTATTCCGCAACGGTCACGATGCGGCCGGCCAGCGCGCACATGGCGGCCAGTTCAGCGGAACCGAGATAAACCTGGGTATCGATACCGAGGCGGTTCGGGAAGTTACGGGTCGAGGTGGAGATCGCGGTGGAACCCTTGCGGATCTGTGCCTGGTTACCCATACACAGCGAACAACCCGGCATTTCCATGCGGGCGCCGGACTTGCCGAGGACGCCGTAGTAGCCTTCTTCGGTCAGGATCAGGGCATCCATCTTGGTCGGCGGAGCGATCCACAGACGGGTCGGGATGTCCGACTTGCCTTCGAGGACCTTACCGGCAGCACGGAAGTGGCCGATGTTGGTCATGCAGGAGCCGATGAAGACTTCGTCGATCTTGGCACCGGCGACTTCGGACAGCAGCTTGACGTCGTCCGGGTCGTTCGGGCAGGCCAGGATCGGCTCGGTGACTTCGGCCAGATCGATTTCGATCACGGCGGCGTACTGGGCGTTGGCATCAGCCTTGAGCAGGGTGCCGTTGGCGATCCAGTCTTCCATGGCGTTGATGCGGCGCTTCAGGGTGCGGGCATCCGAGTAGCCTTCGGCGATCATCCACTTCATCAGGGTGATGTTCGAACGCATGTACTCGACCATCGGTTCCTTGTTCAGGGCGACGGCACAGGCGGCAGCAGAACGCTCGGCGGCGGCATCGGACAGTTCGAAAGCCTGTTCGACCTTGAGGTCCGGCAGACCTTCGATTTCGAGGATGCGGCCGGAGAAGACGTTCTTCTTGCCCTTCTTCTCGACGGTCAGCAGACCAGCCTTGATGGCGTAGTACGGAATGGCGTTAACCAGGTCACGCAGGGTGATGCCTTCCTGCATCTTGCCCTTGAAGCGAACCAGCACAGACTCCGGCATGTCGAGCGGCATGACGCCGGTGGCGGCGGCAAAAGCGACCAGACCGGAGCCGGCCGGGAAGGAGATGCCGATCGGGAAACGGGTATGCGAGTCACCACCGGTACCAACGGTATCCGGCAGCAGCAGGCGGTTCAGCCAGGAGTGGATGACGCCGTCGCCCGGACGCAGCGCAACGCCGCCACGGGTCGAGATGAAGGACGGCAGTTCGCGGTGCATGCGGACGTCGACCAGCTTCGGATAAGCCGCGGTGTGGCAGAAGGACTGCATGACGAGGTCAGCAGAGAAGCCCAGACAGGCCAGATCCTTCAGTTCGTCGCGGGTCATCGGGCCGGTGGTGTCTTGCGAACCAACGGTCGTCATCTTCGGCTCGCAGTAGGTGCCGGGCAGGATGCCGGTGACGCCACAGGCCTTGCCGACCATCTTCTGGGCCAGCGAGTAAGCCTTGCCGTCGTCGGCCGGGTTTTGCGGCAGACGGAACAGGGTGGATTGCGGCAGCTTGAGGAATTCGCGCGCCTTGGTCGTCAGGCCACGCCCGATGATCAGCGGGATACGGCCGCCGGCACGGACTTCGTCCATGATCACGGCAGTCTTCAGCTGGGATTCGGCAATCACGTTACCGTTCTTGAGTGCAGTAACCTTTGCGGTCGCGGCATCGACACGCAGTTCGATCTCGTCGCCCATGTCCATCTGGCCGCAATCGAGTTCGATCGGCAGAGCACCGGCATCTTCCATGGTGTTAAAGAAGATCGGGGCGATCTTGGAGCCGAGACAGACGCCGCCGAAACGCTTGTTCGGGACGAAGGGGATATCTTCGCCGGTGAACCACAGCACCGAGTTGGTGGCGGACTTGCGGGAAGAACCGGTACCGACCACGTCACCGACGTAGGCGATCAGGTTGCCCTTCTTGGCCAGGGCTTCGAGTTGCTTGAGCGGGCCGCGCGAACCCGGCTCGTCGGCTTCAATACCCGGACGCGGGTTCTTCAGCATGGCCAGGGCGTGCAACGGGATGTCAGGACGCGACCAGGCATCCGGGGCCGGCGACAGGTCGTCGGTATTGGTTTCGCCAGTCACCTTGAAAACGGTCAGCTTCTGCGAAGCCGGGACTTCCGGACGCGAGGTGAACCACTCGGCATCGGCCCACGACTGCATGACGGCGACGGCATTGGCGTTGCCAGCCTTGGCCAGTTCGGCGACATCGTGGAAGAAGTCGAAAACCAGCAGGGTCTTCTTCAGGCCTTCGGCGGCAGCGGCGCCACACTCGGCGCTGGCCAGCAGGTCGATCATCGGCTTGACGTTGTAACCGCCGAGCATGGTGCCGAGCAGTTCGGTCGCTTTAACCTTGGAAATCAGGGAACAGGCTTCTTCGCCCTTGGCAACCTTGGCCAGGAACTCGGCCTTGACCTTGGCGGCATCATCGACACCGGCCGGCACGCGGTAGGTGATCAGTTCGACCAGGGCAGCTTCTTCGCCCTTCGGCGGATTTTTCAGCAGGGCGACCAGTTCAGTGGTCTGTTGCTTGGACAGGGGCAGCGGGGGGATACCGAGGGCTGCACGCTCTGCAACGTGGGCGCGATAGGCTTCAAGCACGGCGACTTCCTTTCGTAAAGGGTTGCTCTGGGAAACGAATATTTTACGACAACGGCGGCGGCCTGATAGTTCGAAAAACAACGGCCCGCCACCGTGACTTGCGGGTCTTATATATTTTATATGTTATATCACCCTTAAGGCTAGACCTGATCGGGGCAAACGCGGGTCCATCGCCAACCTGCCTATTATTTAGGCAGAGCCCTCAAAACCATTGTCGCTCAATAGATTACAGCAACTGTCCCGAGCTTATCCACAGCCTTGTCCGACCCTGATGGGGATAAAGATTGCTGATGGCAGCCGTTTCCACAGGCCAGAAATTGTTGCGGCGCGTCATTAAATGCCTGAGCAACTGCGCCGAAACGATGCCGATTCCTGTTTGGCGTCCTGCCTAAATTGGTTTGCCTTTACAATTTGATCGCCCCCCAACGACGATTGCCGAGCACCGACATGAAATTTGAAGGCACCGATACCTATGTCGCCACCCGCGACCTGACCCTGGCAGTCAACGCCGCCATCGCCCTGCAACGCCCGCTGCTCATTAAGGGCGAACCGGGCACCGGCAAGACCCTGCTCGCCGAGGAAGTGGCCAGTGCGCTGGGCATGCCGCTCTTTCAATGGCACATCAAGTCGACCACCAAGGCCCAGCAGGGTCTCTATGAATACGACGCAGTTTCCCGGCTACGCGACTCGCAACTCGGCGACCCGCGCGTCGAGGACATCTCGCATTACATCGTGCATGGCGTGCTGTGGCAGGCTTTTGAATGCGACGAACCCTCAGTTGTGTTGATCGACGAGATCGACAAGGCCGACATCGAGTTCCCCAACGACCTGCTGCGCGAACTCGACCGCATGGAATTTTATTGCTACGAGTTGCACCGCACTATCAGGGCAAAGCACCGGCCGCTCATCATCATTACCTCCAACAACGAAAAAGAGTTGCCGGACGCCTTCCTGCGCCGCTGCTTTTTTCACTACATCAAGTTTCCCGACAGGGAAACGATGCAGCGCATCGTCAGCGTGCATTTCCCGGTACTCAAGCACGAACTGCTCAAGGAAGCGCTCGAAGTCTTTTTCGATCTGCGCGAGGTCCCCGGACTCAAGAAGAAGCCGTCGACCAGCGAACTGATCGACTGGCTGAAACTGCTGCTGGCCGAAGATATCCCGCCCGAAGCCCTGCGCGCCAGCGAGGCCAGGGATGCCATCCCGCCGCTGCATGGCGCCCTGCTCAAGAACGAACAGGATGTGCACCTCTTTGAACGTCTGGCTTTCATGGCGCGCCGCAAGACGTAAATGCTGGTCGATTTCTTCCTGCACCTGAAAGCCCGTCAGCTGCCGGTGTCCACCAACGAACTGCTGGCCTTGCTCGAAGCCCTTGACGCGCGACTGGTCAGTGGCAGCCTCGACGATTTCTACCTGCTGTCACGTGCTCTGCTGGTCAAGGACGAGGCGCTGTACGACCGCTTCGACCGGGCCTTCGGCGAGTATTTTCGCGGCATCGAATCCCTCCCCGGCTTTGCCCCGGAAGTCCCGGAGGAATGGCTGGAACTGGCCGCACGCCGCCATCTGTCGGAAGCGGATCGCCTGAAACTGCAGAAACTCAGCTACGAGAAAATTTTCCAGCAATTAAAGGAGCGCCTGGCCGAGCAGAAGGAACGCCACTCGGGGGGCAGCAAGTGGATCGGCACGGCCGGCACCTCGCCCTACGGCCACGGCGGCTACAACCCTGAAGGGGTACGCATCGGCGGCGACTCAGTGGGCAACCGCACTGCAATCAAGGTATGGGACCAGCGCGAGTTCCGCAATCTCGATGACACGGTCGATCTCGGCGTACGCAACATCAAGGTCGCCCTGCGCCGGTTACGCCGCTTTGCCCGCAAAGGCGCCGCCACCGAACTCGATCTCGACGGCACCATTGCCGGCACCGCCCGCAACGGCGGCTGGCTTGACCTGCACCTGCGGCCCGAGCGCCACAATGCCGTCAAGGTACTGCTCTTCCTTGACATCGGCGGTTCGATGGATGATCACATCCAGGCCTGCGAGGAACTGTTCTCGGCCGCCCGGGCCGAATTCAAGCATCTCGAACACTTCTACTTCCACAACTGCGTCTATGAAGGGGTGTGGAAGGACAATCGCCGTCGTCACAGCGAAAAGCTGTCAACCTGGGATGTCATCCACACCTACGGGCCTGATTACAAGCTGGTTTTCGTAGGTGATGCCAGCATGAGCCCCTACGAAATCGCCCGTCCCGGCGGCAGTGTCGAACACTGGAACGAAGAGGCCGGCGCTGTCTGGCTCGAACGCCTGCTTACCACCTGGCCGCGTGCCGCCTGGCTCAACCCGCTGCCGGAAGCCCACTGGAACTACACGCCATCCATCCAGATGATCGATCAACTGCTCGGCAAACGGATGTTTCCGCTAACCATCGACGGCCTGGAACGGGCCATGCGCAGCCTGTCGAAATAGCGCTGAGAAGAGCGTCTGTCCGCGTGTGAAAAAAACCCACGCAGTCCGATATTGGACGTAGAATCTCCGTGCATAAACACTGTTGGCCAACCATGTTTCGTAAATACGCACCTGCCCTCCTCCTTATCGGCATAGCCACCTGCCTGCCAGCCTGCGCGCCGGTAGCCATCTCGGCGGCCGGGGTCGGGGCCAGTGCACTGTTCACCCATCACAGCAATGGCCAGGCTTCGCGCACCTTTACCGCCACCCTGCCCCGGGTCCACGTGGCGGTACTTGCCGCCCTGAAAAAGATGTCGATCAAACCCGGCCCAACTGAGAAAATCGAGCAGGGTGAGCGGATCACGGCAAAAGCCGGTGGCCGCACTATCGAAATCGAACTGGAAGTCCTGACGGCAAACACCACCCGCATGCGTACGATTGCCCGCAACGAAGGTGGCCTGACGCTGGACTCGGCGACCGCCACCGAAATCACCAACCAGACCGAAGCTGCCGTTGGCCGCGGCTGACCACGCCGGCAGCAAGACGGGCACTGGCGCTTAAAGCGGGTCCAGCCCGCAGCGTTGTCTCGCCCGGTTACAGGCGGCATGTTCGGTATCGAACTCCCGGCACGGCGACGGACGACTGCCATAGATACTGCAACCGACCTGAGCCCCGATCTCACCAACGAGGGCAACGCAGCGCGCTGCCGCCGCATCGGTACCGGCCATGCGAACGATATTGGCGTTAACCGGCACGGTCATGTGCAGCGGCACACCCGCCTCCCAGGCAAATGCACCGCCAGCCAGTTCGGCCGGATGAAAATCGACGCGAAAGCTGACGCAGCAGGCACCGCAAGTCTGGCAGACACTCATGGCAGGCTGACCCGACAGCGCCACAGTTCGTGGCCGGAGGCGAGATATTTCTTCTCGAAGGGCGTCATCGGGTCAGCCGTCTGCCACGGTTCGGCAACCACGGGCTGACCTGAAAGAAGGCTCAGGGCCAGCGCCATTTCCTCGATGTAGATGCGCCAGTTGCTGCGGCATTCGACTTCACCGCCCAGTTCGCGCCACACCGGAAACACCGCGTGGCCTTGCCAGCGCCGGGCCAGATGGCCGATTTTCGGCCACGGATTGGGGTAGAGGTTGTAATGCCGAGACAGACGAATCCGGTGCTCGGCGAGCAGGCGCCAGAAATCGACCAAATCGGCCCGAATGAGCAAGGCATTGGCCGGCATCGGCAAGGGCTTGCCACGACTGATGCGGTCGAGCGACTGATCAACGCCAAGAACAAAATGATCGGGAAAGGTTTCGGCAATGCGCTGCGTACTCCAGCCAACACCGCAGCCGGCATCGAGAATCAACGGTGCCTCGCGATTCCAGGCGGCGCGGGCCGCCATCGCCAGGGCAAAGGCGGCGCGGTTGTAATCAGCCACCGGCTTGCGGAACGGGTGCGCCATGTGGCGGCGGACCAGTCCCTCCAGATCACGGTGGGCCCCCTCCTGGGCGCTGGCGATAAAGCGGGAATTTCCTGACATGGTGCTATCCATCATGCCGCCAGCTGTTGCTGGGTAAGCAGCCCCTCGGCCATCAGCGCGGCATCAATCTCGGCGGCCCCCTTGATCGGGCGCAGCAAATCGTACAACACTGCAGCCTCCGGGTAATGACGGCGCAGCATGGCCAGCCATTGCTTGAGCCGGCCGCCGGCATGCACCGCCACCACTTTCTTGCGCACCCCCAGCCAATAGTCGCCCACGGCCGGCCTGATTTCCGCCCAGCCGTCCGTCGCCTCGCCGCGCACCCGCCGCGCCAGGAGCGGATCGGCGACGGCGCCACGACCAATCATGATGTCGGGGCACCCGGTCGCCAGTTGGCAGTTGCGAAAATCCTCGACGGTCCATACCTCGCCGTTAGCAATCAGCGGAATGGCGATGGCGGCACGCACCCGGTCGATCCACTCCCAGCGCGCTGGCGGACGATAGCCGTCCACTTTCGTCCGGCCATGCACGATCAGTTCGTCGATACCTGCGGCAGCCAGGGCCTGAGCGTTGTCTATGGCCCGACTGGTGTCGTCGATACCGAGGCGCATCTTGGCGGTGAACGGGATATGTGCGGGGACTACAGCGCGCACGGCGCTGGCAATTTCGTTGAGCAATTCGGGTTCGCCGAGCAGGGCTGCGCCGCCGCGATGACGATTGACTGTCGGCGCCGGGCAGCCGAAATTGAGGTCGATGCCAGCCGGGTTGAGCGTCACTAACCGCCGCGCATTCTCAGCCATCAGGCATGGGTCTGACCCGAGTAACTGAACCCGCATTGGCGTCCCCGCTGCCGTCCGGCCACCGTTCAGCAGTTCCGGGCAAATCCGCTCGTAGGTCTTGACCGGCAGAACATTGGCCGACACCCGGACAAACTCGCAAATCCCCCAATCGTATCCGCCAATGGCCGTCAGCACGCCGCGCAACAAATCGTCGGCAAGCCCTTCCATGGGGGCGAGAAGAATGCGGGACATCGTTAGTTCCGGACAAGGCGTTATGAAGGCGGGCATTATAAGCCGCCCGACGACCAGCCCAGTCGGCCGCCGGGATTTCGCCGCCCGCGAACCTGCCTTACGGCCTGGCGGGGACGGCTTGCCAGCCCTCAGGACAAGCCTGCGTGTAGGGGTAGTACATGGCGCTCGACCCGCAGTAATACCAGGAACCCGATGCATTGGCAGGCTGTGCTGGAATGGGTGCGGGCAGTTGCACCACATCATTGGGCTGTTGCGGATAATACGGCCCGCCATAGTAAGGATCGGCATAAGCCGGCCGGCTCCGTTCCGCCATGATGGCCAAGCCGGTCAGCGCACCAAACACAGCCAGGCCAGCCCAGCCCGAGCCTCCACCGCCATGGTGACTATATCCCCCGTGACCATAGCCACGTTGGGCATAAGCCGGCGGCACCAGCAACGCCAGGGCCAGCAAGGCGGGAAGAATAAGTTTACGCATGATCGACTCCTCGGCATCGCGGAACCGACAAGGCTCCAACCTCAGTATAGGCGGCATCCGGCGACACGTTGCAACGCTGACAGATGATTACGCCTCAGGCACAAGGCTCGGCAACGCTGGGGCCTGACGGATGCTGATCGTCAATGTGTGCAAAGGGCCCAGTCCGGTCGTCGAGCGGGAACAAAGCTGCCGCTCAGCCAATTCGCGGTTCAGAAAAATACACGGTTCCGAACTACCGTTGGCGATCTCACCCAATCGGCCATAGGCCGCCGACCAAAATCTCCCGACTTAGATGCCTTCACCTCGTGTGCTTACTCAGTTTTTCACACGCCACCAAGGCCTTCCTTGAGCAATGCATCGAGGAAAGCTTGAGCCGGTAACGAGAGAATCTTGCTGCTCAGGTGCACGACATTCCATGCCTGCTTGAGCGGGAATCCTTCAACTTCGAGGATAGCCAGACCATCCCGCGCGAAACCGTTACCCAGCGCATGGCGCGAGAGAACGGACAAGCCCATGCCGCTAGCGACCAGATCACGAATCGCCTCATTGCTGGCGAGCGCGAGACGCACTTTGAGTTGCGTACCGAGCGCCTGCATGTGCTGATCGATAACGTGACGTGACCCGGAACCCAGTTCGCGCAAAAGGAACGCTTCGCTGGCCAGGTCCTGGATCGAAACAGGTTTGCCGACGGCCCAATGGGTAGCCGGGGCAATCACGACATACTCATTGTCAAGAAAGGGCAGACTGACGATATCCAGATCATCAGGTGGATAGGACATTACGTAGAGATCGTCCTGATTGTTGCGCAGGCGCTCGACAATTTTTGCGCGGTTGGCGATCTCCAGTTCGATATCAATATCCGGATAACGCTGGCAAAAGGCGCCCAGCATGCGGGGAAGAAAATACTTGGCGGTGGTGACCAAGGCGACACGCAATTTGCCACGTCTCAGCCCTTTCAGCTCGTCGACTGCCGACTCGAATCGATTCCAGATGTCATCGAGGCTGCGCACCGTTTTGAGCAATTCCTCACCAGCGGGCGTTAATGCAATATCGCGCCCGGTCTGTTCGAAAAGAGGTAGGCCGATAGTCTCCGAAATTTGCTTTATCTGTATGGAAACAGCCGGCTGAGTCAGGTGGAGTGCGTCCGCCGCTTTGGTAAAACTATTCAGCCGGGAGACAGCAGCAAAGGTTTCCAGCTGGCGAAAGGTAATGCGACGACGTGGCATATATAAGCCTCAACAAATTATTGGTCATCAATTGTTTAATTGGATTTTATATGTTTCAGCAACGATAGTGGCATTGCAAGCACTGCAAATATCGACCCGACCTTTTCAAGGAGACCCGAAGTGCGTAAATACACCAACAACAGCCCGGAAGCTGGTGCCCGCCTTGTGGCACTGGCATTGATGGCCGACGGGGCCATTGATCGCAGTGAAATCCTGTTGCTTGAGCGGCAGAACGTGATGGCTCGACTCGGCCTGGACAACGAGCAGTTCGACGCGATCTATTACGAATACTGCACGGACATGCTGGCCAGTGCACAACGCCATGCTTCCGGGCGACTCGAACTGGATAAACTGGCCATCAAAGCGCTGCTCGACGAAATCAGCGATCCCGTGCTGCAGAAAAAAATACTGCGCATCTTGCTTGATATCGTCCATGCCGACCATCGCCTGACTGCCGGCGAAGCCTCATTGATTGCACTGGCCCTCGAGCGCTGGGACATGAACTTGTGCGGCATGACCGATTCATCCGTCCCGCGCCATTGCCTGTCTTCAGATACGCCAATCCGTCACGGCTCAACGGTCAGCAGTACCGGAGCAAGTCATCATGTTGCCACTGGATAGACTACCGACCAGTGCCGCCGCAACGCCGTTGCGCAGCAGCATCCTCCGTGAGTTCGTCATGCGCCAGGACAGGCCGGCCCGTGATCAACGGGTTGATTTGCCGGAGATTCAGGAATCCTTTCGCGTCAGTTTCAGCGATGCCGCGGTGGCAGCATCCGCTGACGATATACGAACTGTCCTGCAAAACGCCCGGCCGACCGATGAGCGGAGCACGACCGAGCGCCAGTTGCAGGCCTATCTGGCGATTGCCAACTTATGAAATGCCGCACAAACAACTCATAAGTTACACCAAATGTATTATAGAAATTTGTTTAATTGGATTTAATAAATTAACACACGCATAGTGTCCCCGTGCCCACCGAAATGGGACGAAACCGAAACACTAATCCGACTTTCAAGGAGATTCAAAATGCGTAACTACCCTACCGACAGCCCCCAAGCCATGGGCCGCCTCGTTGCCCTGACCCTGATGGCTGACGGCGCCATCGATGCGAGTGAACTGAAACTTCTCGATCACACGGACAGCATTCATCGTCTGGGCCTCAACGAAGAGAGCTTCGACAAGGTGATTCACGAACTGTGTGACGACATGCTGACCAGCGCCCACCGCACTCTGAGCGGACACCTGGAACTTGACGTGAAGAGCATTGACCTTCTGCTCGCCGAAGTTCAACACCCCTTGTTGCAAAAACAGGTGTTGCGCATGATGCTGGATGTCGTCAATGCCGACAGGGAGCTCTCCGGTGGAGAGGCTGTGCTGGTGGCCGAGGCCATGAAGCTCTGGGAAATCAACCTGCATGAAGTCGCTGACAGCTCGGTTCCCTCCCTGAGCACGCGGACCCGGCGTCACTATGAGCACGCGCATGCCTGACTGTTGAATGCTTCCGGATCGTTGTAATCCGGAGCGAGCACAAAGGGGAGTAGCTCTTCGTCGCGGCGTCGTCAGCACGGAATGATTCACTGGTTCCCGGCGTCACGGGTGGTTCTGGCAACAGGGCCGCGAGCAAGACCTTTGCAGCACCTCAAGCGCAGACGACACTCAAAAGTGCACTGGCCAGGCGCTGTCTCAAGGTTTTACTGAGCGGGAGAGAATACTCATGGAAACGATTGGCACCTGGTGGATGTGGTCCGGCTTTTTTGTCATCGTCCTCATTATGCTGGCCATCGACCTCTTCGTCGTCGGCGGCAGCAAGCAACACCGAGTCACGCTCAAGGAAGCAGCCACCTGGTCGGGAATCTGGGTCGGCGTCTCGCTCATTTTTGCCGGCGCTCTCTGGTGGTACCTCGACGGCACTGCCGGGCGGGAACTGGCCAACCAGAAAGCGCTGGAATACATCACCGGCTACCTCATCGAAAAATCGCTGGCCATCGACAACGTTTTTGTCTGGCTCATGTTGTTTAGCTTCTTTGCCATTCCGCTCGAACTCCAAAAACGCGTACTCATCCTTGGCGTGCTCGGTGCCATCATCATGCGCACGGTGATGATCTTCGCCGGCGTCTGGCTGATCACCCAGTTTCATTGGCTGCTCTACGTGTTCGGGGCCTTCCTGCTGGTCACCGGTATCAAGATGTGGTGGTTCGCCGACGCCACCCCGGACCTTGCCAACAACCCCGTCATCAAGTGGATACGTCGCCACATGAAGGTGAGCGACGAACTGCACGGCGAACGCTTCTTTATCATCAAGGAAGAAACCGGCAAGCTCGCCCGCTACGCCACGCCCCTCTTCCTCGTCCTGCTCCTCGTCGAATTCACCGACCTGATCTTCGCGGTCGACTCGATCCCGGCCATCTTCGCGATCACCACCGACCCATTCATCGTGCTGACCTCGAACATCTTCGCCATCCTCGGGTTGCGCGCCATGTACTTCCTGCTCGCCGATATGGCCGACCGCTTCTCCCTGCTCAAGTACGGGCTGGCCATCGTACTGATGTTCATCGGCGTCAAGATGCTCCTCATCGACCTTTTCAAGATCCCGGTGGCTGTCTCACTCGGTGTGGTCGCCGCGATCATCGCCACATCGATCATTCTTTCCTTGAAAAAGGATGCCCGTTCCAAGGCGACATCGTAAATGCATACCCAATAACATCGACCAATGCCTGCATGCTTATCCTTAACTGAGGAGAGGTAGTCAGGCTGCTGGTCTTGTTTTCCCCAATCGGATTCTCAACTAGAATCCCGCCCCATGCTGCGCTTCGTACTCGATACCAATGTCGTTCTCGACCTTTTCCACTGGGCCAATACCGATGCCGTGCCAATCATGGCGGCGCTGGAGGCTGGACAGATCGAGTGCGTTGTAGACGAACGCACACTCGACGAATTACGTCGCGTCCTGACCTACCCGCAACTCAAATTGACACCGGAGATGATTGCCGAGCGTTACGCCCGCTACAGCGGCCTCGTCCAGGTTTTCCCCGAGGGCGAGGCACCGCCCCTGCCGCGCTGCAAGGACCGGGATGACCAGAAATTTCTTGAACTGGCGGCACGCTGTGGTGCGGATGCCCTGGTCAGCAAGGACAAGGCGCTGTTACAGCTGCGGGGTCGGACCAAGCTCGGCTTCCAGATCATGAAGCCGGCTGGCGCCGTACGGATTCTCGGCGCAGCCGGCGCAGCCGGCGAAACCGGGATGCCAGGCTAGCCCGACACCCCGCACCGATCAGTTTTCGGTGATGGCGTAGCTGCCGTCCTTGGTCCATTTGACATTGGCGTCAAGGAAGTAGGCCTTAATCTTCGGATTGGCCTTGCGTGCCTTGTCGAGAGCATCCCCACTACGTCCACCAGCCGAGCAGAAGAAGATGACGGGCTTGTCGGTAGGCAATTCGCCAGCCCGCTTTTCAACCGTTGCCACCGGCATGTTGATGGCCCCCTTGAACGTACCCAGGGCAAACTCTGCCGGATCGCGCACATCGACGAGGAAGACCGAGTCAGATGCTTCCTTGAGGATTTTCTCGAAAGAGGCAATGGCAATTGCATCCTTGTCGGCTGTTGTCTGGATGACGACCTTGGCGGCCGGCGCACCAGTCGTCGGCCCGGCGCCATAGAGCTTGACCCAGCCCGGATAACCTTCCGGCACCACCTTGACCTGCGTATAACCAAGCTTGACCGCCTTGACGGCGGAATCGGAACTCAGCTTGCAACTCAGACCCTCGCAGTAAAAATACAGCGGGCTGGCCTTATCGGCCGGCAGGCGGTCCACCATCTTGTCGAAATCACCATCCGGGATATTGACCGCACCGGGAATGTGTCCCTTGTCGAACTTGCGCTCTTTCGGCCGGGAATCGACCAGGGTCAGCGGCGCGCCTTCATCGAGTTTCTTCTTCAGGAAGGGCAGTGAAACTGCCCCCATGTTGCCCTTCTTGATCCACTCCGGATAACCCCCGGCGTAAACCTTGATGTTGGTGTAGCCAAGCTTCTCAGCCTTGAAGGCCGAGTTGTGACTGAGCATGCAGTCGACGCCTTCGCAATAGAAGATCAGCAGCGTCGCCTTGTCGGTCGGTAGTTGATCGGCGAGTTTGTCGAAATCACCGTCATGAAGATTCATGGCAGTCGGAATATGGCCGGGGTCAAACTTTCGTGTCGCCGGCCGCGAATCGATGATCTGCACACCATCCGGCTTGGGCAACACGGCATATTTGGCGACGAAATCGGCATCAACCAGCTGGCTGTACCAACCGGCCTTCGGAGCTTCGACCGAGGTATCGGCGGCAGATGCAGTGGCAACAACGAAATCACCGGGAACGAAGGCAAGTGCAACGAGCACGCCTGCGCATAGCAGATTTAGACGACGTTTCATGTTTTCCCCTGTACTTGGATGAAAAAATGGAAAAGCCATTTTCCAGGAACCAAACGGCCTATTCCAGCGTACGAATTCATGCCCCGCTGACACGAAAATCACGTCCAAATATTAGCTCAATCGAATATGTCGAATATTTCATTTTCCTGACCCAGATCAAGGGTCGTGCAAATTTATCTGCTGTCGCCGGACTCAAGCTTCGCGCCGCCGGAACACCCAGCTTTTGTCGTCGGACGCTTCGGGTGCAAAGGCATAGCCATCCTCGGCAAAATCCTTCAACCCCTCCGGCTCGGTCAGCCGATTGACCACCGCGTAGCGCGTCATCAGGCCGCGCGCCCGCTTGGCGTAGAAGCTGATGATCTTGTATTTGCCGTTTTTCCAGTCCTCGAATACCGGCTGAATGAGCCGGCCCTTGATCTTGCGGCCGATGGCAGCCTTGAAATACTCCTCGGAGGCGAGGTTGACCACCACCGGCCGGGGCATCCCGGCCAGTTCGGCGTTGATCGCCTCAAGCAGGCGCTCGCCCCAGAAAGCGTAGAGATCCTTGCCCACCTTGTTGGCAAACCTGGTCCCCATCTCCAGCCGGTAAGGTTGCATCAGATCGAGTGGCTTGAGGATGCCGTAGAGGCCGGAAAGGATGCGCACGTGTTGCTGAGCAAAATCGAGATCGTCTGCCGCCAGGGTTTTGGCGCTGAGGCCGTCATAGACATCGCCATCAAAGGCCAGCACGGCCTGCTTGGCATTTTCCGGGGTAAACGGCAGCGACCAGTCGGCGTAGCGGCTGAAATTGAGCAAGGCCAGGGGATCGGAGAGATCCATCAAATTGGCTATATCGGCCGGCGAGAGCTTTCTCAGCTGCTTGATCAGCGCTTCCGATTGCTTCAGGTACGCCGGCCGGCTGTGTGTGGCAACGTGCGGTGGCGTCTTGTAATCAAGCGATTTGGCGGGTGACAGGAAGATAAGCATGGGCTGACTCGAAGGTTTGTGCTGTGCGTCATTTTAGCGGCTGGTAAAATCCCCACTTTGATTTTTCTGGAACACCGATGAAACGCACCCGCTTTGGCTCTCGCGACCGTCTTTCCCGCGATGCGGCCGAACTGCAACGTCTGGCCACCGGCCTTTCCGAATCCGGCGGCAAGCTGGAAGACGCCTACTGGGAAGCGCAACTGGCTGAAGTCGTCGACAGTCTGCTCAAGAGCGGTGCCGAGGATGACATCAACACCGCCCTCGACCGCCTGTTCGAGGCCAACCCGCGGGCCCACGACGAACTGGCCGACATGGTCGAATCACGCGCCGAAGCCAACCGCATCGAGGTCAATGGCCAAGCCTTCGACATCCAGCTCTTTGCCGCCCCCATCCTCGCCTGGTCGCGCTTTTCCATCCCTGCCAGCCCCCTGCCCAAGAGCACCCTGCAGGCCCTTAACGTGCAACTCGGCGCCCACGTTTTCGGCAACGATACCCGTATCGCCCTGGCCGATTTCCTGTTCAGCCCGGACCAGTTGCCGCGCAGCTTCTGCGACACCTGGCAACTGACCAAGCAACTCGGCGAAGCCGCCCTGGCTGGCAATCACCTGGTGGTCGACACCGACGGCATGGCCGAAACCAACCGTTTCCTGTCTGATGTCCGCTACATCGTCGGCACCATCGCCGTGCCGCACGGCAAGCCGCTGTTCCGCTGGAACGAAAAGGATGGCACCAAGGAAACGGCACTCAAGGAGTGGATCAAGCAGGGCAGCCCGAACCTCGAACCGCTGCTCACCGGATGCGCCTGGCAGCCGCTCCTGCCGGATTCCTACCACGCCTCCTGCCGCAATGCCGACCGCCTGTCGCGGCCATATTCGCTCAAAGCTTCGGTCGCCTTCCTGCAAAGCATGCTCGGCCTCATGCCGGCCGATATCCGCGCCGTCGTCGGCCCGTGCTACGACCGCCGCATGGAGGAATACCGCGTCGGCCTCGGCCCGACCACCGGCGACGAGATCTATCACGGCATCGTCTGGCCGCTGCTCGGCGCCGAAGATGAAGCGACCGATGCCGCAGGCGAAATCGAGGCCGTGCTGCGCGAAGCCGGGGTCAAGGATGTACTTTTCCTCGACCACCACTTCCCCATGGAGTTTTGCGACGACTGCGGCGCACCGCTTTTCCCCAACCGCGAAGCCGAACTGGTGCACGCGGAAATGCCGGAACAGCCGACAACCAACTCGCAAGTCCTGCATTGATGAACAAGCCGTCGAACGCTGACTGGCTGGCCCGAAGTCAGGCCGCCGTCTGGCATCCGTGCACGCAGATGCAGCACCACGTGCAGACGGGTTCGCCTGGCCACCTGCCCCTGGTCCCCATCGCCCGTGGCGAGGGGGCATGGCTGGTCGACTTCGATGGCAAGCGCTACCTCGATGGCATCAGTTCGTGGTGGACCAACCTCTTTGGTCATGCCAACCCGCGCATCAACGCGGCGCTCAAGGACCAGCTCGACATCCTTGAACATGTCATGCTGGCCGGCTTTACGCATCAGCCGGTGGTCGAACTTTCCGAACGCCTGTCGGCCCTGACCGGCGGCGCACTCGGCCATGCCTTTTACGCCTCGGACGGCGCGTCGGCGACCGAGATCGCGCTGAAGATGAGCTTTCACTACTGGCGCAATATCGGCCGCCCCGAGAAAGCCGAATTCCTCTGCCTGCAGGGCAGTTACCACGGCGAAACGGTCGGCGCACTGGCCGTCACCGATGTCGCCATCTTCAAGGATGCCTACGCGCCGCTGGTCCGCGCCGCGACGGTCATTCCTTCGCCGGACTTCCGGCAGGCCGAAGCGGGTGAGTCACCGGCCGATGTCGCCCGTCGCGCTGCTGCCGCACTGGCAAGCCACCTCGAAAAACACGGTGAAAAAATCGCCGCGCTGATTATTGAGCCTCTGGTTCAGGGTGCCGCCGGCATGGCCATGTACGACCCGGAATACCTGCGCCTGGCCCGCCAGTTGTGCGACCGCCACAACGTGCACCTGATCTGCGACGAAATCGCCGTTGGCTGCGGCCGCACCGGCACCTTCTTCGCCCACGAGCAGGCGGCTATCCGGCCCGACCTGATGTGCCTGTCGAAAGGCATCTCGGGCGGCTATCTGCCACTCTCCATCGTCCTCAGCAGCGACACCATCTACAACGCCTTCCTCGACGATTCGGTGGCCCGCGCCTTCCTGCACTCACACAGCTACACCGGCAATGCCCTGGCCTGCCGGGCCGCGCTGGCGACGCTCGATATTTTCGAGCGTGATAACGTGCTGGCCGCCAACCGGGAAAAGGCGCGAAAAATCGCCGCCACCCTCGCGCCGCTGGCCGACCATCCGCAAGTCCGGCACCTGCGCCAGCACGGCATGATCGCCGCCTTCGACGTAAGCACCACCGACCCGAATTTTTCCCGCAAGTTCTACCGCGCCGCGCTGGACCGCGAAGCCCTGATCCGGCCGATCGGCAACACCGTTTACCTGATGCCACCGTATATCGTCAGCGACGAGGAAATCGGACATCTGGGAGCGGCGATCACGAATGCCCTGGCAGACGCCCTCGGTAGTTAATCGATGGCCACCGGCCAGTTCACAGAACCTGCCACAGAAAGCCCGACAAGCAGGCCCCAACGACTATCGACTCACCCCGAACATGCGGTCTATCGTCGTTCGATGTGAGAAAATATTCCTGTCCAACAACTAACCGCTTACGGCCTGATAATGGCTTACACAATGTCGTGGGAAAGCAAAGGTGTCTACAAACACTTTTCCGGCCATGTCGCCTATCCCGAATACGCAAGAACGCAGGAGCTGGTTCTGTCTGATCACCGAACTGACACTATCCGCTACGTCATCAATGACCTCCTCGCGGTTGAGAGCTATTCAATCACGACAGATCAGGCAGAATACCTGGCGGCATTCAATCGGGGCCCGAGTATCTATAACCCTCACCTGCGCATTGCCTACGTAACGACTGATACGAAAATCCGGATGCTGATCAAGCTGGTTGCCGTCATTTCATCGTATGAGCTCTTTGTTTTCCCGACACTTGCGGCGGCGCGTGAATGGAGCGCTGCCCTGGTGTAGTACCAATACACGCCAGACAGACGGCAAAAAACACACTGCCAAACGCAGTGGCTGCACTGCGAAATGCGACATTCCCGGCTGCCTGCGGGAAAATAGGCCCCCATGACACACTCCCTGCTTGAAACCCGCCTGAGCACCGAACTTGCTGAAATTGGCGCCGCCGGCCTGACCCGCCGCCGCCGCGTTCTGGAAGCCCCTTGCGGCCGGATGGCAACCGTCGACGGCAAAAATGTGCTGAATTTCGCCAGCAACGATTACCTCGGGCTGGCTGGCAATGCCGACATCGCGCAAGCCCTGGCCGCTGGCGCCATTCAGTGGGGCGCCGGCAGCGGCGCGTCGCACCTGGTCAGCGGCCATCTTTCGCCACATGAAACGCTGGAAAGGGAAATTGCCGCCTTCACCGGTTTCCCCCGCGCCCTGACCTTCTCCACCGGCTATCTCGCCAACCTGGCCGTCACGCCGACCCTGGCCGGACGCGGTGATGCGGTATTCGCCGACAAGCTAAACCACGCCTCCCTGATCGACGCCATGCAACTGGCCAAGGCCAACGGGGCGGAGGTCCAGCGCTATCCACACAATGACGTCGCAGCCCTGGAGAAACTGCTGGCCGCGAGCGTGGCAGCTCACAAGATCATCGTCACCGACGCCGTTTTCAGCATGGACGGCGACCTCGCCCCCCTGCCGCTGCTTTTCGCGCTGGCCGAGCGTTACGATGCCTGGCTGGTGATCGACGACGCGCACGGTTTTGGTGTTCTTGGCCGGCACGGCACAGGTAGCCTCAGCCACTTCAACCTGCCGGCCTCGCCGCGCATCTTGCTGATGGGAACCCTGGGCAAGGCGGCGGGTGTCGGCGGCGCCTTTGTCGCCGGTTCGGAAACAGCCATCGAATACCTCCTGCAGAAAGGCCGCAGCTACATTTTCACCACAGCCCAGCCCCCGGCCATCGCCTGCGCACTATCAAAGAGCCTCGACCTGATTAAAAACGGCGATACCCTGCGGGCCAGCCTGATGGCCCGTATCGGCCAGTTACGCGATGGGCTGGCCGACCTTCCGCTCAAATTGCTCGCCTCGGCAACTGCCATCCAGCCGCTCATCGTTGGCCAGAACGACGCCGCCGTAGCCCTCTCGAAAGCCCTGTGGGAGCGCGGCCTGTGGGTGCCGGCGATCCGCCCGCCAACGGTCCCCAAAGGCACGGCGCGCCTGCGCATTTCCGTTTCTGCCGCCCATACCGAAGCAGACATCCATCAACTCATTCATGCCCTGAAAGAACTGTCATGAGCGCCCCTCTCATTTTCCTGCCCGGCTGGTGCGTTGGCCGTGGCCCGCTGAATGCCGTGGTCGACGCCATCGACGGCCAGTTTATCGACCTGCCCGGCTATGGTAGCGCCCCTCAGATCAGCGATTTCTACGCCGCCGCCGATGACGTCGCTGCCCGCCTCGCTGCCGGCACGACACTGGCTGGCTGGTCGCTCGGCGCGCAACTGGCCATCGCCGTCGCCGCCCGTCATCCGAAAAAGGTCGGCAAGCTCATTCTCGTCGCCGGCACCACCTCATTCGTCCAGCGCGATGGCTGGCCGCACGCCATGGCACCGGCCATGTTGGCTGAATTCGCCGCCGCTATCGCGGCCGATGTCGAAGCCATGCTGCCCCGCTTCGTCGGTGGTTTCAATCGCGGCGATGCGCGTGCCAAGGCCGTCACGCTAGAACTGCTCCAACTGGCCGACCCGCGTCCATCAGGTGAAGTGCTGGCGACCGGCCTCAACTGGCTGCGCGACATTGACCTGCGCGACCTTGCCCAGCAGATCAAAGCGCCGACCCTGCTCATCCACGGCGCGGTTGACCCGCTGATGCCGCTCGGCGCAGCCGAAGCCCTTGCCGCCCTGATTCCCGGTGCCCGACTGGCTGTTTTCGACGACTGCGCGCACGCCCCCTTCATGTCCCGGCCGGACGATTTTCTCGTCACGGTGCGTCAGTTCCTGAATGACTAATCCCTCCAAGGCGCGTGTCCGGCAATCGTTCGAACGCGCCGCATCGACCTACGACAGCGCAGCCGACATCCAGCGGCGCATCTGTACCCAGCTCGCCGCCGGCTTGCCGGAGATTACCCCGACCCGCCTGCTCGATGCCGGCTGCGGTACCGGCTATGCCCAGACCGATCTGCAGGCCCGTTTTCCACGGGCCCATGCCGTCGCCCTCGATCTCTCGCCAGCCATGCTCGACCGGGTCGCCGCACCGTGCTGCCGCCTGGCCGGCGATCTGGAAAACCTTCCCCTGGCCGATGCCTGCCTCGATCTCTACTGGTCCAGTCTGGCCGTCCAGTGGTGTGATCTCGCCACCGCCCTGCGCGAAGCCCACCGCACGCTGCGCCCCGCCGGGCAGCTGGCGCTGGCGAGCCTCGGCCCGGCTACTTTTCACGAACTTCGGTACGCCTTTGCCGACGTGGACGACTACCGTCACACCCTGACTTTTCATAGTGAGCATGAAGTGCGGAAAATCGCCGGGGCACTTGGATTTTCAGCGATCAACACAAAGAAGAACACGAAAATCGCCCATTACGCCGATTTCAAAACCTTGCTTCGTGCCGTCAAGGCAATCGGGGCCAACCAGTTGGGCGACGGACGGCGTACCAGCCTGATGAGCCGTGCCAACTTCCAGCGGGCCGAAGCCGCCTACGAGCTATTGCGTACCCCGGCCGGCCTGCCACTGAGCTACGACGTGATTTATCTCTACGCCAAAAAATGAGCCACTGCGCATGAGTCCAGCCTATTTCCTGACCGGCACCGATACCGAAATCGGCAAGACCTTCATCACCTGCGCCCTGCTCCACCGGGCGGGCCTTGATGGCCTGAAGGCTGCCGGACTCAAACCGATTGCTGCCGGCACCGATGCCGCCGGGCTGAACGAGGATGTCGAAGCCATCCGCGCCGCCAGCCATGTCGAATTGCCGCGCGAACTGATCAATCCTTATTGCTTCGCGCCTGCCATCGCCCCCCACATCGCCGCCGCAGAAGCCGGGATCAGCATTGCGTTCGCCCCGATCATGGCCAGTTGCGACAAAGCCCGGCGACTCGCCGATCTGGTCATTGTCGAAGGGGTCGGTGGCTTTTGTGTGCCGCTCGGTGCCGAGCGCAGCACCGCCGATCTGGCGTGCGACCTGAACCTGCCGGTCATCCTCGTCGTCGGCATGCGGCTGGGCTGCATCAGTCATGCGCTACTCACCGCCGAGGCTATCGCTGCCCGTGGTCTGACGCTGGCCGGCTGGGTCGCCAACCACATCGATCCGGCGATGTCGCGCTTTGATCAAAACCTGGCCACGCTACAGGCGCTGCTGCCGGCACCCTTGCTTGGCGTCGTGCCGTTTGGACCGACTGGTGGCGCTGCTGGCGCCGCCGCGTTTCTGCAACTACCCGGCGCGTAAGACCACGGCTACTTCGCGCATGCGCTGCAGCAAGGCGTCCACCGCGGCCGCCTGTTCAGCAACCACCCCCTGAACGGCCTGGTGCTCGACATGGGCGGCCTCGCCAGCACCGGCATCATCGGAAAACGTCGCCAGCAGTCCCTTTACCGTGTGCGCCTCGCGCCTCAGGAGCGCCGCATCACCGGAAGCCAGAGCGGCAGACAGGGCCTGGCAATTGGTCTCGAGATCGTCGACATACATGTCGGCCATCATCGTGAAAATCTCTTCGTCACCACCCAGGCGTTCAAGGATCGATGCCTTGTCGAGTACGAATGCGCCAACCATGTTCATCTCCATTCAGATCTGAGGTGATTCTTCGTCGCGGAAACGCTGACGGATTTCCATCACGTGCTCCCAGCCAGCCAGGAAAGCCTCGACGCACAGCGGATCGAAATGCTTGCCCCGCCCGTCCTCGAGAAACTTGCAGGCATCTTCCAGTGACCAGGCTCGCTTGTAGGGGCGCTCCGAGGTCAAGGCATCGAACACATCGGCGACCGCGACGATCCGGCCAAAGAGCGGAATCTGCTGGCCTTTGAGGCCGTTCGGATAGCCCGACCCGTCGAATTTCTCGTGATGCGAAATCGCCACTTCGGCGCCGGCCTGCATGATTTCCGAACGGCTGTCCTTGAGCATTTCGAAGCCGATCCGGGCATGGCCCTTCATGACTTCGAACTCTTCATGCGTCAGCTTGCCCGGCTTGAGCAGGATGTAGTCGGGAATACCGATCTTGCCGACATCGTGCATCGGTGCCGCTTCGAGGATCAGGCGCTGCTGGGCCAGGCTGAGATCAAGGCCGAGAGCGATAATCTGCGAGTAATGGGCCATCCGCTGGATGTGCGCGCCGGTCTCCGGGTCGCGGAATTCAGCCGCCCGCGAGATGCGGAAAATCAGTTCCTTCTCCCGCTCGCGGATTTCCACCGTACGCTCTTCAACCAGGGACGCCAGATGTTCGGCCCGGTCAGCCAGATATTTCTGCCCGGTACGCAGGGAGAGCATGTTGCGGGCGCGGGCCGAAAATTCGATACGATCGATCGGCTTGGTCAGAAAATCGTTGGCACCGCCGATCAGGGCCTCGTAGCGGATATCCTTCTGGTCATTGGCGGTAATCATCAAGACCGGGATTTCGTTGCGCCCATGCAGTGCACGAAAGGCGCTGATGAACTTGAGGCCGTCCATCTCCGGCATCATGTAATCGACGATGACCAGATCCGGCACATTGCTGCGACACCACTCCAGCGCCTCCAGCGGTTTGTCGAAGAGGATCGGATTGCACTCACCGAGTTTAAGCACCAACGCCTTGACCAGCGTCAGGTTGATGTCGATATCATCAATAATCAGGACGTCGTGCATGATCTCGCTGGCTTGCCGGTTAGTTGTTTTACGGAGTATATAATGCCCCGCCATGAAACTGCTCTTCGACCTCTTCCCCGTCATCCTCTTTTTCGCGACTTTCAAATATGCTGAAAAGAGCCCTGAACTCGCCGCCGACTGGATGGCTTCGCTGCTTGGCTTCGTCCCCGACGACATCAAGCTGGCGCCGATCCTGCTCGCCACCGTGGTCGTCATCCTGGCGACCGTCGCCCAGATCATCTGGGTACGCATCCGTCACGGCAAGGTTGACAAGATGCTCTGGGTCAGTCTCGTCCTCGTCGTCGTTTTTGGCGGCCTGACCCTGGCCTTCCAGAACGAAGCCTTCATCAAGTGGAAGCCGACCATCCTTTACTGGGTATTCGCCGCCAGCATGACCTTCAGCGCCTTCGTTCTCAAAAAGAACGCCATTAAGGCCATGCTTGGCGAGCAACTGAAACTGCCTGAACCGGTCTGGGCCCGGGTCAATCTGTCGTGGATCGCTTTTTTCCTGGTCATGGGTGTCCTCAATCTGGTCATTGCCTTCAATTTCTCGACCGACACCTGGGTCAATTTCAAACTGTTCGGCGGCATGGGCCTGATGCTTGTTTTCGTGCTCGGTCAGGGTCTGCTGCTGTCAAAGTATGTTGAGGAAGAAAAATAATGCTGTACGCCATCATCGCTGAAGACAGGGCCGGGACGCTGGACCAGCGCCTCGCCGCCCGCCCCGCCCACGTCGA
The DNA here is from genome assembly GCF_003441615.1 of Dechloromonas sp. HYN0024. Taxonomy (NCBI): domain Bacteria; kingdom Pseudomonadati; phylum Pseudomonadota; class Betaproteobacteria; order Rhodocyclales; family Azonexaceae; genus Dechloromonas; species Dechloromonas sp. HYN0024. Next base: position 2,051,105 of record NZ_CP031842.1, read on the forward strand.
ACGCCTGCAGGCGCTGCAGGCGGAAGGCCGCCTGATCCTGGCCGGCCCCTGCCCGGCCATTGACTCCCCCGATCCAGGCCCGGCCGGCTTCTCGGGCAGCATCATCATTGCCGAGTTCGCCTCGCTTGAAGCGGCCCGCGCCTGGGCCGACGTCGATCCCTACATCGCCGCCGGCGTCTATGAAAAGGTCGTCATCAAGCCCTTCAAGAAAGCCCTGCCAGCGTGAGCGCAGCCACCATCGAACTGCTGCGCCAGCGACTTGTCGTGCTGCAACCCGAGTCGGTCAGCATCCAGGACGACTCCCACCTTCACGCCGGACATGCCGGGGCGCGTGACGGCGGCCACTACCAGTTACAAATTGTTGCACAGGTATTTGCCGGTAAAAGTACCATTGCCCGTCATCGCATGATTTATGATGCGGCAGGTGACCTGATGCGCGGCTCGATTCATGCTCTGAGCATTCGAGCCGAAGCACCCGGCGAAGTATAATTTTTTGTTACTCCCTCCATCCAAGGATAGATACATGCTCAAGCTCTCCCGCCTGGCCGCTCTGCTCATCGCCGGCGCCATCGTTTCCGCCCCGGCCTTCGCTGCCGACAAGGGCAAGGCTTTCGCCACCGTCAACGGCCAGCCCATTTCGCAAAACGTCTACACCGCCTTCAGCGCCGAACAGAAGGCACAGGGTGCCCCGGATTCGCCGGAACTGCAAAACGCCGTCAAGGAAGAACTGGTCCGTCGCGAAATCCTCGCCCAGGAAGCCAAGAAGAAAGGCCTCGACAAGAGCGCCAACATTCAGGGCCAGATCGAACTGGCCAAGCAGGCCGTGCTCATCCGCGCCTACCTCTCCGACTACGTCCAGGCACACCCGATCAGCGACGCCCAGCTCAAGGCTGAATACGAACTGATCAAGACCAACCTCGGCTCCGTCGAATACAAGGCCCGCCACGTGCTGGTCGAAAAGGAAGACGACGCCAAGGCAATCATCGCCAAGCTGGAAAAGGGCGAAAAGTTCTCCGAACTGGCCAAGGCCTCGAAGGATCCGGGCTCCAAGGACAAGGGCGGCGAACTTGAGTGTAGCTCCCCGAATGCCTACGTCAAACCCTTCGGCGAAGCCCTCGGCAAGCTGAAGAAGGGCGAGCACACCAAGACCCCGGTCAAGACCGACTTTGGCTACCACGTCATCCAGCTTGACGACTCGCGTCCGATGACCCCGCCGCCGTTCGACCAGGTCAAGCCGCAACTGCAACAGCGCGCCAGCCAGCAGCAGGTTGAAACGCTGGTCAAGGAACTGCGTAGCAAGGCCAAGGTCGACTAAAGGTCTGCCGCTCATGCGAGAATGCCCACCCAACGGTGGGCATTTTTATTGATGGGGAGAGCAGCGTGTTCAGCGGCCTGAAAAAACTGTTCAGCAACGAGTCCGGGCCATCCGCTGCCGCCCAGCCGGCATCGGCATCCCCCGAGAATGCAGTAGCCAGCCTGTTTCTCCGTCGTGACGCGGTATTCGATCGCAATAACCGTCTGTCCGGCCATATTTTTACCTTGCAGGAATCTTCAACGCTGGCCGATGCGGATGATGCGGCCCAGCGCGACTTCGATCAGACCCTGCTCGACACCCTGAATACCAGCAGCGAGGCCTGGAATACCAGCACCGCCTACATCCCGCTCAGTTCCGCCAGCCTCGGGCTGCCGGCCATCGACCGGCTCAAGTCTTCCAATGTCGTCCTCCTCGTCCAGCTAGCCGCCGAAGCGGAAGCGGACAGCGTTTGCGAGGCCATCGATCTCCTCCATGAGCGCGGCTTCCAGATCGGCGTTTTCCGTCAGCCGAAAAATCCTGCCTTCGCCCGCGTCATTCAACTGGTCGACTATGCAGCGATCGACATCGGTGCCAATGTCGCCGATACCGCCCGCGATTTTTCCGCAGCCGTTCGCGCCACGGCAACGGAGCGTCCGATCCGGCTGCTCGCCTGCAACGTCGAAACGCCCGACGACCTGCGCTTCTGCCAGCAATGGCATTTCAACAATTTTCACGGAAAATTTGCCAGCCTGAGCTCGACCGGTCGCTCGGATAGCAGTGGCGACCCGCACAAGTCCCTGCTTCTCAACATCCTCCGCCTGGTTCAGGGCGACGCTGAAACGGCTGAAATCGCCGCTGCGATGAAACAGGACCCGCTGCTCAGTTTCCGTATCCTGCGCTACCTCAATTCCCCGGCGCTCGGCCTCAGCCATCGGATCGACTCGCTGGCCCAGGCGTTGACCATCCTTGGCCGCCAGCGGTTGACCCGCTGGCTCTCAGTGCTCCTTTTTTCAGTACGCGAACCGCAGCTGGGCGACTGGCTGCTGGTCGAAAACGCCCTGACCCGGGGCCGACTGATGGAAGTTCTGGGCGAAACGGCTATGCCCGGCGTAGCGCACGATCCACTGTTCCTGACCGGCATCTTTTCCTGCCTCGGCAACCTCCTCCATCGACCGCTGGCCGAGACGCTCAACGACATGCTGCTGGCGGACGACATCAAAAGCGCCCTGCTCGAACGCAGCGGCCCCTACGCGCCGCTGCTGGCGGTAGCCGAAGCCTGCGAAGACTTTGATCTGGCGCGCATGAAGAGCACGGCGCTGGCAGCCGGCCTCGCGCCGCGGACGGTCAACCGAGCCCTCCTTGCCGCCACTGCCTGGGCAAGCGAAGTTACCGAGTACTGGGAATAGGCCAGGCGAAGGGCGCGCCAGCCGCACAAATGTCACTGTCCCGCATGGCTGCCTCGACCTGCTCCGCAAATGCAGCCACCGGCACACCAATGGCCATGATTTTCTGACCAATAGTAAACCGCTCGACGACAATGCCGGCAGCGATCATCTGAGCACCATCATCAAGCAGCACGGGACCGCCCGACATCCCTGACCTGACGGCACAATCGGCAATCAGCACCCCTTTCAGCGATAACCCGCCATGGGCCGTCGACCAGTTGCGGCACTGCTCCTGGGCATAAAGCCCCTGCTGCACCTGACCGAGAGGATATCCAACCACGGTGTAGACCGTATCGGAAGCCGTTGAAGCCCCCGGATAAAGCAGGTGGATCGGTTCAATGCCGGAAACCGGCTGATCGAGTTCGATCAAGGCCCAGTCATTGGGAATCCGTTGCTGATCGAATCCGGACGGCGCCACGGCCATGACGAAGTCCTGGCTCGCCGCCACCACCCGACCGTTCACCCGAAGCGCAGTGCCGCTGGGAAAGAAACGGGCTTCCGACCCGACCTGAACATGCGTCCCTTGCTTGGCCAGCACATGCCCGGCCGTCAGCACGTGGCAGGTACTCACCAGAAAGCCGGTGGCCATCGACAACCCTGCGCCATGCCCGGCATGAACCCTCCCTACGGCCGCCAGACGGCCAGCCAGCGGGCTTGTCGCCTCGACTCGTCGCAGATCATCATCCTGCGCCGACGATGCCACCTGCGCCATGAAAATGGTGAGTGCTCCGAGTACCGCCTGGCATCGTCCGGCATTTCTCAAAATCATTTCCTCACTAACCTCTTGCCCGGTGCATTGACAAAATATGTCTTTCGTCTATTCTCGCCGATGGCACTGCAAAAACAGTTCCGTTTTGGCAAACCCATTGAAAAGTGGGGACGCAAAGCCTCCGGCCTAACAACGAAAGTTCACGGCAGCGGGGTTGCCAGCAGAAATGCTGCCCGCGTCCTCCTTTGCAGAATGCACTGTAAAGGCCACGCAGATGAATTTTTCAGAATTCAGGGGAGTTTTCCCTGACAGGTCACCCGGCCCCGGCTCGGGTGGCATTGGCGGCACGGGATAAGCCGACGACTATCGCCCTGTTCGACAAAGATCTCAGCGAACCTCGATTTTGTGATTTTTCCACAGGTCGCCAAGCGCGTTGATGGCAATTTTTTCGTAACGCGCCGGGTCAGCATCAAACCTGACGGCATCCTGCTCGGCAATCGTTGCCATCAGGGTATAACCCTGTTTGTCATGATCAAAGGAAATAGCGATCAGGACATGCGCGTATTTTTCTACCGAGGCTTTGCCATTGATAAGTCTTTCCCCGGACATCCGGTAACAGACAATATTTGCCCCCATGAGAGACACCGGCGGGCAGCCTAACTGGACGGCCCGCCCATCAAAGCCGGCTTGCTTGATCAACTCCTCGGCCAGCAGCTCGGCCGAAAAGCGATCAGCCTCGAATTGAAGGGTAAAGCGCCGCGCCACCGAGGCCTGATAACTGAGCATGGCCGTCTTGCCAATAGCCAGACTGAACATCGCCCCGCCCGTGACCCGATTGAGGTCTGGCTGACTACGCACCAACGGCCCCGGCTTCCCGGATAAATCATAGGGACCTTCCGCATAATCCGGCAGCGAGATGGTCAGCCGCAGCCCGCCCGTGCCCGTCTCCATGACTGCCTCCTTGCGCGGAAGCGGATCAGCTGCAAACACATTGAGGCTGGCAGCCATGGCAAGGAGAAACAGAATTTTCCCGACAAGTCTCATAGATATTCCCGATTGGTTTCCCGCATCATAGCGCAGGACTCTCGGTGTCTTGCGACAGGGCCGACTGACCAATATCAACTGACAGCATTCGACCAACTGCCGACCATCGCCGATTTTCGGAAACAGCCATCTGATGGTCCGCTTGACATCTGAAATCTGCCGGAAAGCCTATGGAGCCCTTATCTAGCTTCGAGTGCGCAGAGGGCAGCCGGGCGGATCGGGAACAGAACACGCTCAGGCAAAACCGATCCCGTCATTCGGGCGGGTTACGACGCCAGTCGGATTATTGATGCGGCAACTGTTGAATTTTGATGACCGTTATAACCAGCCAGTTAAGGCCGGATTAACGCGATGCGGGAATTGATTTCCTGGTCGAAATGCAAACACTCAATTGAGAACTGTTGAAAAGAACACGACGTCTGCCATGATTCCTAGGCAGTCTTACAGTGCCACTTTCTGTATCGGAGCTGCCTTTACCACGATACGCTGCATACCCTTTTTCAAGGATTTGTCAGCGGATTTGCTGACTGTAATTGGGTTGCCAAGCGGTGATTTAACGGTGTCGCTTTCAAATTTGATCTTCTTGGCAGCGGCATCAGTCGGCAACAAGAAAAACTGAATTTCCGAGTATCCGCGCTCATCCGCCATTTTTTCGGCAAGAGCCTTGATCTTGGACATTGCCATCACATAGTCCGGGTTCTTCTTGAGTGCCAAGGGGAGCGTTAAGCTCAAACTTTCGAAGACCTGTACCGACTGTGTTCGGCCAGATTGATTTTCAGTTAGGGTGACGTTATTCAACTGTAGCGGATCAGCACTAATCTGGGCGGCTGCCTTTTTGTTTTGAAAAGCTGCCATGAAATCGCTTCGGGTTTGCTCGGCAAAATTGATTTCCAACTTGCGTTGCTGCTCATAAATATCCAGAGGACTGGGGGTGGCAACTTCAACTTTGGTCTCATTACGCACCTCTTGAACGCTGGTGCAGCCGGTGAAAATAGCGGCTAGGGAAAGCACAAGGCATAAGGTCAATTTGCGCATTTGTCGATTTCCTATTTCAAAAGATCATCAAGGGTTTTGGCCGACTTGTTCGTTGCCACATCGCTCTTTGGCTTGGCCGGAGCAGGCTTCGGTTTATCGGGAACCGTAACAACTGGCTTCGGTTTAGCCGCAGCAGCAACAACAGGTTCCGGCTGTGGCTGTGGCTGTGGCTGGGGCTGGGGCTGGGGTTTGGCCGAATCAGCCTTGGCTGGCTCTTGATCTGGAGGTGGCGCGGCCGGGACGGACGGGGAGCTGACTGGCTCCGGGACGACTGCCGGTGCTTGCGTCTTGGGAGGCTCGACAACCTCTGGCGTGGCGAGCGGGACGGGAGTGCTTGCTACGGAGCTTGCTGTTTCCGGTGGCACGGATGAATTGTCGTTCAGAAGATAGACGGTAGTGCTAGCGGCAAGGATGGCAAACAGGCCAACCAGCACCTTGGTGCGCATTCCCATCTCGCCGTCCTCGTCTGGATCGATGTCCATATTCATCTGAAACCACTCCCCTTTGCTAGATGTCTATCGGCAATTGTACCGACCAGAATTATTCAATAAATAGCTCTCAACCGAAGCCTGGTATCTGATTGCAGCAAGAAGGGCAACTGACCATTTTGGCCGAGGAATTCTCAGCCAGTCCCCGCTCTGGATGACCGCTCGATTCAGAAAGCTGCCGCAGGGCCACTTAGCCGACGAAGGTCTCTTGAGGGCAGCCAGCAGCCATTTACCCCTTGATTTCAATTGAGTGATGTCGATTCTATCAAGCAATCATGCAGCATAAATTTCATTTTCGGAACTACAACTGGTATTCATCGCCGCCACCCTGCATGGCCATTTCGACGACGCGCTTTGACAGATGGGGAGCAAAAAGCGAAATCAGGTCATAGTCGTAACGTCGCAGGTAGGTGCCGCGACGGAGGGCGAGTCTTGTTGTATTGGACTCGAACAGATGCGCTGCATCCAGTGCCACCAGACCGCTATCGCGTTGGGCGTCAAAGGCCAGGGCCGAAATAATGCCGAGACCGAGACCGAGGCTGACGTAGGTCTTGATCACGTCAGCATCGAGGGCGGTTAGTGCCACGTTCGGTTGCGCGCCGATCCGCTCGAAAGCGCGGTTGATCCGCGAACGCCCGGTAAAGGCAGTGTCGTAGGTAATCAGCGGCCACTTGGCTAGTTCGTTCAGGGCCAGCGGCTGCGATTTAAGAATGGGATGGCCTTCCGGCGCGATGACGCAGTGCGTCCATTGCCGAACCGGCAAGGTAATCAGTTGCGGGTACAGATCAAGGGACTCGGTAGCAATACCGATGTCGGCCTCGCCGGCCACAACCCACTCGGCGATCTGGGTAGGGCTGCCCTGATGCATTTCAAGTTTGACGTCCGGATGCTGCGCGACGAAATCGCGGACTACCAGCGGCAGTGCGTAACGCGCCTGGGTATGAGTGGCTGCCAGCACCAGCCGGCCCGTGTCGCCGGTAGCAAATTCACTGCTCGCCCGCTTCAGGTTTTCCGCCTCACGCAGAATGCGTTCAGCAATGGCGAGAACAGCCTTGCCCGGCTCGGTTACCCCGGTAAACCGCTTGCCGCTGCGCTCGAATATCGCCACGCCGAGTTCATCCTCAAGCAGCTTGACCTGCTTCGAGATGCCGGGCTGAGAGGTAAACAGCGACTCGGCTGCTTCGGAGACGTTGAGTCCCTGGCGCTGGATTTCGACGATGTAACGCAGCTGCTGGAGTTTCATATTAGTGATTAGTGCGGGGATTGATGAGGCTATGGTCGGCTGCAAAAAGTGGCTGGCTATTTGCAAAAATCCAGCACTTAATAACCAACCGATATAACAATCTAACTCAATATTCTTTTTGATTCAAATGGCCGCTGTTAACATGCGCGCCATGGATTATCTCTACACCCTTTCCGGCTTTGCCGTTGGTGCCATTGTCGGACTGACCGGCGTTGGTGGCGGCTCGCTGATGACGCCGCTGCTGGTGCTGATTTTTGGTGTCCCGCCGGCTACCGCGGTCGGCACCGACCTGCTCTATGCCGCACTGACCAAGGCGGGCGGCACGGTAGCGCACGGCCGGAAGGGCCATATCGACTGGGCCATCACCAGCCGCCTCGCCCTCGGCAGCATTCCCGCCGCCGCGATCACCCTCTGGGTGCTATCGCAATTGCCCAAGGGCAGCAACGTTATCGGCCAGCTCATTTCGCACGGCCTCGGCTTCGCCCTGATGTTGACCGCCATTGCCATCCTGTTCGGCCGCAAGCTGCGCGATTACGCCAGCAAGCATGACGAGTCACCGCTGCGCCAGTGCTGCCTGGGCAAGATTACCGTGGTAGTCGGCGCCATTCTCGGTGTGCTGGTGACCATTTCGTCGGTCGGCGCCGGGGCGCTGGGCGTTGCTGCCCTCTATTTCCTCTACCCAAAACTTTCTCCCATCCGCATTGTCGGATCGGATGTGGCCCACGCCGTGCCGCTGACGCTGGTTGCCGGTCTCGGCCACTGGCTGCTCGGCGGCGTCGACTGGTCGCTGCTCGGCAGCCTGCTGCTCGGTTCATTGCCTGGCATCTGGCTGGGCACGCAGGTTTCCGCCAAGGTGCCCGAACATATCCTGCGCCGCCTGCTGGCCGCCATGCTGGTGCTGATCGGCAGCAAGCTGGTTTTTGCCTGACGCTTACCCCAAGGACGTTTCATGTACAAATACGATGCCATCGACCGCCAGCTGATCAATCAGCGTGTCGACCAGTTCCGCGATCAGGTCCGCCGCTGGAAGGCCGGCGAACTGAGCGATGACGAATTCCGCCCGCTGCGCCTGCAGAATGGCCTCTACATCCAGCGCCACGCGCCGATGTTCCGCATTGCCGTGCCATACGCCATGATGAATTCGGCTCAGATGCGCAAGCTCGGCCAGGTCGCCAGCAAATATGACCGTGGCTACGGCCACTTCACGACGCGCCACAACCTGCAACTGAACTGGCCGAAAATTGAGGATGTGCCGGAAATCCTGGCCGAACTGGCCGAGGTCGAGATGCACGCCATCCAGACCTCAGGCAACTGCCTGCGCAACATCACCACCGACCAGTTTGCCGGTGTCGCCGCCGACGAAGTGATCGACCCGCGCCCGCTGGCTGAAATTCTCCGCCAGTGGACCACCTTCCACCCGGAATTCGCCTTCCTGCCGCGCAAGTTCAAGATTGCCATTTCCGGCACCCGGGAAGACCGTGCCGTGACGTGGTTCCACGATATCGGCCTGCATCTGCAGGAACAAAATGGTGAAGTGGGTTTCCGCGTCATCGTCGGTGGCGGCCTTGGCCGGACCCCGATCCGTGGCCAGGTCGTCCGCGAATTCCTGCCCTGGCAGCACATCCTGACGTATTGCGAAGCCATCCTCCGCGTCTATAACCGCCAGGGCCGCCGCGACAACGCCTACAAGGCGCGCATCAAGATTCTGGTGCAGGCCCTCGGCGTCGAAGCCTTTGCCAAACTGGTCGAAGACGAATGGGCGCACAGCAAAGATGGCCCGGCCACCCTGACGCAAGCCGAGTTCGACCGGGTCGCCGCGCATTTCACCGCGCCAGCCTACGAAAAACTCAGCTCGAACGATGCATCCCTGGCTGAAAAGCTGGCGGCTGAGAAAGCCTTCGCCAACTGGGTGGCACGCAGCACCCACCCACACAAGGTGCCGGGTTATACGGCCGTTACCCTGTCCCTGAAAAAGCCCGGCATCGCCCCCGGCGACATCACCTCTGAACAGATGTCCACGGTGGCCGATCTGGCTGACCAACACAGCTTTGGCGAACTACGCATCAGCCACGAGCAGAACATCATTCTCGCCGACGTCAAGCTGGCTGATTTGTACGACGTCTGGCAAAAGGCCAAAGTGGCCGGCCTGGCGACGCCCAATACCGGCCTGCTAACCGGCATCATCTGCTGTCCGGGCGGCGACTTCTGCGATCTGGCCAACGCCAAATCGATTCCCATCGCCAACGCCATCCAGGCCCGCTTCGATGATCTCGACTACCTCTTCGACATCGGCGAAATCGATCTCAACATCTCCGGCTGCATGAATGCCTGCGGCCACCACCACGTCGGCCACATTGGCGTCCTCGGCGTCGACAAGAACGACTCGGAGTTCTACCAGGTGACACTGGGCGGCCGCCAGGGCAATGACGCCAAACTCGGCAAGGTGATCGGCCCCTCCTTTGCCGCCGACGAAATGCCCGACGTCGTCGACAAGATCATCAAGGTCTATATCGAGAACCGCCACGACGACGAGCGCTTCCTCGACACCTTCGAACGCATTGGCATCGACCCGTTCAAGAACCGCGTTTACGAAGGTCGCGCCCATGGCAAGGCCAAGGCTGCACAAAAGGAGGCCGCATAATGGCGCAACTGATCAAACTGGGCGCTGCCGCGACCGACAGCTGGCAAACCCTTGAAATCGGCGAAGGCGAAACCCCGGAAACGGTCGCCCTGCCCGCTGGCGACATCATTTTCCCGTTTGCCGTCTGGCAGGCGCGCAAGACTGAAATCATTTCCGGCCACAAACGCATCGGCCTGCTCATCCAGCCGGATGAGCGCGTCGAGGACATCGCCGCCGATCTCGAGTACTTCATCGTGATCGCCGTCAACTTCCCGAAATTCGTCGATGGCCGGGGCTATTCGACGGCCAGCCTACTTCGCCAGCGCTACCACTATCAAGGCGAACTGCGCGCTGTCGGCGACGTCCTGCACGACCAGCTTTTCTTCATGCAGCGCGTCGGTTTCGACAGCTATGCCCTGAAGGATGGCAAGAATGCCGTGTATGCGATCGAAGCCGGCTTCAGTCCGTTCGGCGACGCCTACCAGGCATCCACTACCCAGCCGCAACCCTACTTCCGCCGCCGCGCCTGAGAACCCCATGTCCCCCAGCCTGCTCAACATCACGCCCGAACTGGCCGCCAGCGTCGCCACCAAGACCCAGGCTGTCCAGGCCGTTTTAGCTGAAATTGCCGCCAACTGGTCGACCGCCGCCTTCGCCAACAGCCTGGGCGCCGAAGACATGGTGCTGACTGATCTCATCGTCAAGGCCAAGCTGCCGATTGAAATCTTCAGCCTCGACACCGGCCGCCTGCCGCTCGAAACCTATGACCTGATGGATGCCCTCCGCAAACATTACGGCCTCAAGCTGAAAATCTACTGCCCGCAGGCCGAAGAAGTCGAATCCTTCGTCCGCAACCACGGCATCAACGGCTTCTACGACTCCGTCACCCTGCGCAAGGCCTGCTGCTACGCGCGCAAGGTCGAGCCCCTCAAACGCGCCCTCGCCGGCAAACGTGCCTGGATCACCGGCCTGCGCGCCCAGCAAGCCGCCACGCGCACCGGCCTGCCGATCCGCGAATACGATGAAGGCAATGGCCTGGAAAAATTCAACCCGCTCTCCGACTGGAGCGAGAAGGAAATCTGGACCTACATCAAGCAGCACGCCGTGCCCTACAACGCCCTGCACGACAAGTTCTACCCCAGCATCGGCTGCGCCCCCTGCACCCGCGCCATCTCACCCGGCGAAGACGTCCGCGCCGGGCGCTGGTGGTGGGAAAATGCCGACACAAAAGAATGCGGCCTTCATGTGAAGGGGTAATCTGTACCAAACCAATGAAACCCGGCTTCAGGCCGGGTTTTTCATTGCCTGCTTGATGGAAGGCCCATCAATTCGACTTAAAATAGCCACAGTCTCCGTTGGCTGACACACCCCCAGCTAGCTGATTTACCATTCAAAATGCGCAGGCATTTATTCACTCCTCGGTGCTTCAAACTCCATAAAAATCGACCTACATCGGTACCCTGGAAAATTTTTCACCCATAAAATCGATAAGCCCCGCCCCCGCTCATGGCCAGCCTCACCCCGCAAGCCCCGCAAAAATTCCTGAAATCCAAGTTTTTCCTTGCCACCCTTGGTCTCGGCGCAGTCATCGCCGGGGTCACCTGGATTGAACTTCAGGATTCCGGTTTTCAGGCGAGTTACTTCGCCGAACAGGCAAAAGCCTCGACATGGACGGTTGAAGCCGGCGTAGACAAGGACATCTGGCTACCCAGCGCCGGCCCCTACGAACAACGCCTGGGCTACGCACAGATCAACGCCTTCCTACCCCGCCTGACGGGGGCCGGCTTTACGGTGACCGCCCAGGCCCGCCAATCGCAAGGCTTTCGCAGTATTGTCGGACGCGGTCATTTCCCGATTTACCATGAGAAATCGCGGGCTGGCCTGAGCATCCTAGACCGCAATGACCGCTCCCTTTACGACAGCCAATACCCGCGCGTGCAGTACGCCAGTTTCGAGGCGATTCCACCGGTACTGGTCGAGGCCCTGCTCTTTATCGAAAACCGTGATCTGCTCGATGCCTCGTCGCCCAAACACAACCCGGCCGTCGACTGGGGCCGCCTGACCCGTGTGGCTGCTGGCCAGTCGATGCGCCATATCGGCCTCGGTGGCGGGCGGGCAGGGGGCAGCACACTGGCCACGCAGATCGAGAAATTCCGCCACTCACCGGGCGGCCGCACGCATGACACCGACGACAAATATCACCAGATGATGTCGGCCGCTTTGCGCGCCTATCAGGATGGCGAAGAGAACCTGCCGGCGCGTCGCCGTATCGTTCTCGATTTCGTCAACTCGGTACCGCTTGGGGGGATCCCCGGCTACGGCGAAGTTAACGGTCTGGGCGATGGGCTGTGGGCCTGGTACGGTCAGAAATTCGACGCCATCAATCAACTGCTGGCCGACCCCAAGGCCAACCTCACCGAACGGGCAAAGGCCTTCAAGCAGGCGCTGTCGCTCTTCGTTGCCCAGCGCCGCCCCTCGGGCCTGCTGGGCGATACAACAGGACGGCTCAACGCCCTGACTGACAGCTATATCCGCCTGCTTGCCGACGACCAGAAGATTCCCGCCGACCTGCGCGAGGCCGCGCTTCAGGTGCAAATCACACCGGCCCGCCAGGCGCGGCCCGGCGAAGACGTTTCCTTCGTCGAGCGCAAGGCGGTCAATGAAATTCGCGGCACGCTGGGTGACCTGCTCGACGTCGAGAACCTCTACGCTCTCGACCGCTACGACCTGACCGTGCATAGCACCCTTGATGGCCCCAGCCAGCAAGCGGTGACCCGCATCCTCAACCGCCTGGCCGATCCGGCGTTCGTCGCCTGCGCCGGACTCCGGGAAGCCCGCCTGCTCGACCGGGGCAACCCCAAGCAGGTCAATTACAGCCTGACCCTCTACGAACGTACGCCGACCGCCAACGTCCTGCGCATCCAGGCCGACAACCTTGACCAGCCGCTCGACATCAATGCCGGCACCAAGCTCGATCTCGGCTCCAGCGCCAAGTTCCGGACCTTGGTCTCGTACCTGCTGGTCGTCGCCGATCTGCACAAGCGTTACGGCCAGATGACGCCGGAGGAGCTGACCAAGGTCAAGCTACACCCGGCCGACCGGCTGAGCCTGTGGGCCATCGAAGCCCTGCGCGCCAAACCTGAAACGACCCTGGAAGCCCTGCTCGAAGCGGCCATGGAGCGCCGTTACTCGGCCAACCCCGGCGAGACATTCTTTACCGGTGGTGGCATCCACCGATTTGGCAACTTCAAGCATGAAGACGACAGCAAGGTACCGAGCGTCGCCGAGGCGCTCGAACAGTCGGTCAATCTGGTTTTTGTCCGCATCATGCACGATGTCGTGCACTACCATGCCTACGAGGCCGTCGACGCCCCGGCCCGTGGCCTGCGCGACAAGGATGACGAAGACACCCGTCAGGCCTTCCTCAACCGCTTTGCCGAGCGCGAAGGTCTGGGCTTCCTGCGCACCTACTGGCACAAGTACCGCGATGTCGCCCCCGAGGAGCGCCTGGAGGTACTCAGCGATTCCGTGCCCTCCCGCCCCGTGCCGCAGGCTGCCGCCTATCTCAGCGTGAACCCGAAGAGCGATTTCGCCGCCTTCGCCACATATATGCGCAAGCAGCTTGGCGACAAGGCAGGCACCGATGCCGGACTCCGCCGCCTCTTCGACACCCACGCCACACGCCAGTACAACCTGGCCGACCAGGGCTATCTGGCCCGCGTCCATCCACTTGAACTATGGCTGGTCCGCCATCTGCAGAACGAACCGAAGGCGACACTTAAGGACATCGTGCCGGCCAGCGTCGAAGCCCGCCGCGATGCCTCCAAATGGCTATTCGCGACACGTTTCAAGCACGCCCAGCAGGTCCGTATCGACATCGTCGTCGAAGTCGCTGCCTTCGAGCGCATTGCCGACGAATGGCGTCGCCTGGGCTACCCCTTCGAGCATCTGGTCCCCTCACTGGCCACCTCGATCGGCAGTTCGGCCGACCGCCCGGCCGCCCTCGCCGAGTTGATGGGCATTGTCGTTAACGACGGCATTCGCCGCCCGACAGTACGCATTGACGAACTCCACTTCGCCGCCAATACGCCTTTCGAAACCCGCCTGCAACGCCAGCCGGAACCGGGCGAACGCGTCATGCCGGCCGAAGTTGCCCAAGTCACCCGCCGCGCCCTGCTGCGCGTCGTCAATAGCGGCACCGCCCGGCGCATCAAGGATGCCTACCGCGACCACGACGAGAAACCCCTGCTCATGGGCGGCAAGACCGGCACGGGCGATCACCGCTCGAAGGTCATCGGGGCCGACGGCGGGGTCCGCAGTGCCAAAGTCATGAACCGCGCCGCCACTTTCGCCTTCTATATCGGCGACCGTTTCTACGGTGTCGTCACCGCCTTTGTACCCGGCGCCAAGGCCGCCGGTTACGACTTTACCTCGGCCCTGCCGGTACAAATCATGAAGGAAATGGAACCCGCCCTGCGCCCGCTGATCGCCGACCGACCAGCGGCCGAAGGAAAGTGCAAGGGCTGACATCAAAAGTTCACCGATGAACACTTTGCTGCAACGCAGCAAAGTGGTAGTCTCTCGCTCAAATAAAAAAAACCAAACAAGCGAGAAACAGCATGAGCGAAATTGACCTGAAACGCTTTTTCCTGGAGCAGGTTCGCCTGTTCGAAAACTTCCCGGCCGACAAGGTCGAGGAAATCGTCATCAGATCCCGTCTGGCCACCTACGAAGGCAACGAAGCCATTCTCGAAACGGGTGACGAGGGCCGTTTCATCGGTGTCGTGATCAGCGGCCACGCTGAGATTTCGATGACCGACAACACCGGCACCCGGGCCGTCATCACCCAGTTGGGCGTCGGTGACGTCTTCGGCGTGATGTCCGTGCTGACCGGCGACCGCATCGTCGCCGATGTCATCGCCGGCAACCGCTGCTTCGTGCTGATGATCCCGCAGGAAGTCTTCAACGCCCACATCCTGACCAGCCCCAAGGCCGTCGGCTATCTGTCGCGCCTGCTCGCCGACCGCACCCGCGCCATGTCGGTCGACCTCGGCACCGCACAGGCCAACGCCATTGTCCGGGCCACCGACCCCTACGCCCTGTCGCTGATCACCAACCAGCCGGGCAAGGTCGTCGTTCTCAATGTCGGCATCACGCAGATTCATTTTGGCATCTACGACACCGAAATGAGCGGTGCCGACGTGCATGGCATCATCGACCATGCCGACCAGCAAGTCACCCTTATCACGGTCAAGGTCGGCACCCAGCAAAAGACCATCGAACATTCCCCGTTCAAGCTCTCCGACCTGTTCAAGGTGATGCAGGAAGCCACCGCCCTGCTCGGCGAGTCGCTCACCTTCCATCCGGAAGATGTCAGCGCCATCGGCCATCGCGTCGTGCATGGCGGCAACAAGTTCTCCAGTTCGGTGGTCATCACCCCCTCGGTGATCGCCGATATCGAGGAACTCTCGGTCTTCGCACCCCTGCACAACCCGGTCAACGTGGCCGGCATCCGCGTCGCCATGAAGACCTTCCCGAATGTGCCGCAGGTCGCCGTGTTCGATACGGCCTTCCACCAGACGCTGGCTCCCTACGCCTACCTCTACGGCCTGCCCTACGATCTCTACAAGCAGCACGGCATTCGCCGCTATGGCTTCCACGGGACCTCACACCGCTATGTCTCGCTGAAATCGGCGGAAGTCCTCAAGCGCCCGCTCGGCGAGCTGGAAATCATCTCCTGCCACCTCGGCATCGGTGCCTCGCTGTGTGCCATCGACCATGGCCGCTCGATCGACACCACCATGGGCATGACCCCCAGCGACGGCCTGATCATGCCCAGCCGCTCGGGTAGCGTCGATCCGGCAGTCATGATCCACCTCATGGAAAAGCACCACATGTCGCCCGAGCGGCTGTCTACGCTGATCAACAGCGAAAGCGGCCTCAAGGGTCTGTCCGGCATTTCCAGCGACATCCACGAGATTGAAGCTGCTGCTGCCGACGGCCACCACCGCGCCCTGCTCGCCCACAAGGCTTACTGCTATCAGGTGCGCAAGAACATCGGCGCCTACGTTGCCGCGATGGGCGGCATCGACGTCCTCGCCTTCACCGGCGACGTCGGTGAAACCAGCGCCACGGTGCGCAGCCTGGCCTGCCAGGGCCTCGGCTACATGGGCATCAAGCTGGACGAGGAAAAGAACCGCAATCTGACCACCATCGACCAGTTCGCCGTCATCTCGGCCGACGATTCGCCGGTCACCATCCTCGTTGTCGCCAACGACGATGAACGTCTGGTCGCCTGGGAAACGCTGCGTTCGATCGAACGCAATGCCCTGCTACTGGCCGCCAAGGCCGAAGATGCACCAATCCCGGTGGAAATCTCGGCCCACCACGTGCATCTGTCGCAGGCCGATGTCGAAAAGCTGTTCGGCCCCGGCCACCAGCTGACGCCGGAACACGAACTATCGCAGCCCGGCCAGTTCGCCTGCGCCGAAAAGGTCCACCTCGTCGGCCCCAAGGGGCGCATCGCCAATGTCCGCGTCCTCGGCCCGACACGCAAGGAAACCCAGGTCGAAATCGCCATGACCGAGCAGTTCAAGGTCGGCATCCAGCCCCCCATCCGTGAATCCGGCGACCTCGCCGGCACCCCCGGCATGACGCTGGAAGGCCCCTACGGCACTTCGGTCATCGAACGCGGCGTCATCTGCGCCCAGCGCCACATCCACATGACGCCGGAAGACGCCATGCGCTTCCATGTCCGCGACAAGTACGTCGTCCGCGTCCGCATCGAAGGCGAGCGCCAGCTGATCTTCGGCGACGTCGTCGTCCGCGTCAATCCGGGTTACCGCCTGGCCATGCACATCGACACCGACGAAGGTAACGCCGGCAACATCCAGACCGGCATGCTCGGCTACATCGAGGAAATCCAGAGCCGGCACTAGTCCGGTGCTGCGCCCGGAGTCGCTGCCGGGCGCATTTTAATTTCGGCTGGCACCGCCTACAATTCAATGTCATAGCACTGCATTGGATTCCCCATGTCGACTCGCTTGACTCGCTTACTTCGCCCCACCCTGCGCCGGCTGGCCCTCCTCTCGATAGTCGCCCTGGCCGAGGCTAGCTGGGCGTGCACCACGGCCGTCCTCGACCGCGAAAATGCCTTTCTGTTCGGCCGGACCTACGACGGGGCCTTTGCGCAGGCCAATGTCACGCTCAATGTCCGCGGCGTTGCCAAAACATCCTTCGCGGCAGCGACGAGCGGACAGCCTCTGAAATGGACCTCACGCTACGCCAGCCTGACCTTCAACCAGTATGGCCAGGATATGCCGATGGGCGGCATGAATGAAGCCGGGCTGGTGGTCGAGACGATGTGGCTGGACGAGACGCGCTACCCGGAAAGCAGTGAGTTGCCGCGCATCGACAACATCCAGTGGGTGCAATACATGCTGGATACGGCGGCCAACGTACCCGAATTGCTCGCCGCCACGGCCAATGTTGATGTCGTTTCAGGCGGGGCATCGAAAGTGCACTATCAGGTCTGCGACCGCAGCCGGGCTTGTGCCGTGATCGAGTTCCTTGACGGCAAGCTGACCGTTTATCAAGGCCCATCCCGGCCGATTCCGGTACTGACCAACTCACCCTACATGGATGCGCTGGCCTACCGGCATCGCGCCCGAAGCAACCCGCATGTGCGCGAAGCCGATAGCCAGAGCTCCCTCAATCGCTTCCTGACCGCCGAGAAAAGTCTGCGGGCCATGCCGGCAGCCACCAAGGAATCGCTCTTTGCCGGACTCGACATGGTCAGTTCCCGCCGCATCCTGATCGAGCCGGCGTCTGGCCTGAGCGGCTCGACCGTCTGGCAGATCGTCTACGATCCGCTACAAGGCGAAGTGAGCTGGCGAACGCCGGATTCAAACCAGCAGATACGCAGCGTCCGCTTCGCCGATTTCGAACTGAGTTGCCGCCGCGGCAAATCCAAGTTGCTCGACATCAAGACCGGTGCTGGCAATGTCGCCAGCAGCTTCGCCGACTACAGCGAAGCGGCCAACCGGGCGCAGGTCGAAGGGATTTCTCAGGACATGACGAGCAAGGGCTTCAACCATGTGAAGATTTCGCCCGAAGTCATTGACTTGCTGGTCCAGGCCCCCGGCCGCTTTCCTTGTGTCAGCGACTAGGTGACTCGGCTGAAAGCGCTGGCATCACGGCCTGCGGCACTGCCAGCAGGTCGGCCAGTGTATAGCCGTCAAGCACCAGAAACATGGCACTCAGTGCTTCGTTGAGAATGGCCGGCAGACAGCAGCCCCCCTGAATCCGGCAGGTCGACTGGCCAGAAAAACACTCTGCCAGGGCAAAATCGCTTTCGGATTGCCGAATCACATCGCCAACGACAATTTCCCTGGCTGGACGCGCCAACCGGATGCCGCCACCCTTGCCGCGCACGGTCTCGATGTGGCCGCTCAGTCCAAGCTGGTGCACAACTTTCATGAGGTGGCTTTTCGAGATGTCGTGCACAGCGGCAATCTCGGCGATGGTGACCAGCCGCTCGTCCTGCACGCCGAGATACATGAGGACGCGCAGGCTGTAATCGGAAAATGTACTGAGGCGCATGGTGGCTTATAAGATAGATTTTAAATATTGCTTATAGCGACATTGGTTGGTAGCATCAAGATTCATTTTATTTATATCTTATGCCAGCCTGGGCCGCAATCCGGTCGTCTGGTTGTACCCGGAATATATATGGCGACGCCGTCCGCGAAGAAAGTCATCCCGATCAAGTCCGTCGTTGATCCTGATGCCAAGGTTTATCCCCGTTCGATCAGCGGATTGTTCACGCGCTGGCGCTGGGTTTTCGTCTGGCTGACCCAGATCATTTTCTACGGCCTGTGCTGGCTGCCCTGGCACGGGCGGCAAGCTGTGCTGTTCGACATCGACACCCGCAAGTTCTATTTCTTTGACCTCGTGCTGTGGCCGCAGGACACCATTTATCTGGTCCTGCTGATGATTCTCGGTGCCTTCACCCTCTTCCTGTTCACCGCCGTCGCCGGGCGACTATGGTGCGGCTATACCTGCCCGCAGACGGTCTACACCGAAATTTTTCTATGGTTCGAGAAGGTCATCGAAGGCGAGCGGCCAAAACGCATCAAGCTCGACGCTGCCCCGTGGACGGCCCACAAGCTGGCGATCAAGAGCGCCAAGCATGCAACATGGATCATCTTTTCACTATGGACGGGGATCACCTTTGTCGGCTATTTCATGCCGATTCACGATCTGGTCAACGATCTGGTCACGCTCTCGCCCGGTGCCTGGTCGTCCTTCTGGGTGGTCTTCTACGCTTTCGCGACCTATGGCAATGCCGGCTTCCTGCGCGACCAGATGTGCCGCCAGATCTGCCCGTACGCCCGCTTCCAGTTTGTCATGTTCGACCCCGATACGCTGATCATCGCCTACGACACGGCGCGCGGCGATGCGCGTGGCCCCCGTGCCAAAGGGGCAGAGCCGAAGGCGCTGGGTCTTGGCGACTGTGTCGATTGCGGCATCTGCGTTCAGGTATGCCCGACCGGTATCGATATCCGCAACGGCCTGCAGAATGAATGTATCGGCTGCGCCGCCTGCATCGATGCCTGCGATCAGGTGATGGACAAGATGAATTACCCGCGCGGCCTGATCCGCTACTCGACCGAAAACGCCGTGACCATGCGTTATACAACGGGGGAAATCCTGCGTCGGGCAGCCCGGCCACGGGTCATCATCTATACGGCCATCCTCCTTGCACTAACCGCTGCCACGGCCTGGTCCCTGGCTACCCGCATCCCACTCAAGGTCAATATCCTGAAGGATCGCAACGTCCTGTCACGGGAGGCGGACGACGGTTCGATCGAAAATGCCTATCGCCTGCAGATCATGAATACCGGCGACCAGACGCGGAAGTTCCGGATCACCATTGCCGGCATTGACGGGGTGCGCCTGAGCAGCGCCGACGAAATCACCATTCCGGGCGGCGAGATCGGCAGCCAGACAGCAATTGTCAACGCCGAACAAGGTGCCACCCGAGCCGGGGCATGGCCGATCACTTTCCACGTCGAAGACGTCGCCGACCCGACGGTGGCCGTCACGGAGCAGTCGAAATTCTGGACGCCTTGAGCGTAGAATGAATCCCGACAGGTCATCGAGACCCTTCATGGGAGTACATCATGAACAATGAAAAGCTGAAAACGCTCATTACTTCGCCACTGCCGTTCTTTGGCGTCACCGAGCAGGGCGATGTGCTGGCCCGCTATGTCCCCTACGGTCCGGTGTTTCGCTGGCGCTGGAACCAGATGATCCCGATGCCGGTTCAGGGCAGCGACCTGGTCTGGTTACTGCACGCTGCCGACGAAGAAGGTCACTCGATTTCCGACACCGAACCGGCACCAAAATCCAAGGCAAAATAAGGGTGCTTAGCCCGCACTGTTTTTGCGCATCTGCTCGCCAAGCCACGCGCCGATAGCCCAGACCTCTTCCAGGCACACTGAATGCGGCATCGGATAGTCATGCCAGTCGATGGCATAGCCACGTTTGTTGAGCAAATTGCGGGCGGCCAGGCCGAGATTTGGCGAGACGACATCATCGGCCGTACCGTGCGCCGCAAAGATCGGGATTTCGCGGTTGGCCGCAGCTGTATCCTCCGTCAGCAAATCCGGAGACGGTATATAGGTCGACAGCGCAATCAGGCCAGCCAGTTTTTCCGGATGCGTCAGGGCCGTCGTATAGGCCACCGCGCCACCCTGCGAGAAGCCGGCGAGAAAGATGTGCGCGGCCGGGATACCCCGCTTTTTTTCCCGCTCGATCAGACGGCACACGGTATCACGCGAGGCGATGATGCCGCCCTCGTCGATGCGCCGACTGGTGCTCTCGAGCGAAATGATGTCGTACCAGGCGCGCATGACGTAGCCGCCGTTGCAGGTGACCGGCATGTACGGCGCATGCGGAAAGATGAAACGCACGGCCGGTTTGTCGGCCAGCCCGAGTTCGGGCACAACCGGCACGAAATCCGAGCCATCAGCGCCCAGGCCATGCAACCAGATCACGGCATATTCCGGACTGGCACCGGTTTCCACTTCCAGCGGGGGTAATTCGTTTTCCAAGCGAGTCTCCTTGCGGTATTCAGATGGTCGGATGAGCCGCGTGACGCGGCAGGCGCATATAGAACTCGGTCATATTTTCGCTCACCCGCAGGGCAATTTCGCCACGATGGGCCATAACAATCGACCGCGCAATAGCCAGACCGAGGCCGGTCCCTTCAGAACCGGCATCGAGCCGGACAAAACGGTCGAAAACCCGATGTTGTGCATCGTCCGGAATCGACTTACCCGTGTTGGCAATGGCGATTTCGGCCTGACCATCGATGGCCTCGATACGGACCGAAATCGCGCCCCCGGAGGGGGTGTGATGAATGGCATTGACCAGCACGTTGCCGATGGCGCGCTCGAGCATAAGGCGATCGCCACTGACCGTGAGGTCATCACCGACCAGTTGCAGCCTGACATTCTCGGCGAGCAAGCCGTAATACTCGATCAGCCGCTCGCACAGCGGCAGCAGTCCGAGCGCCTCGTTCTGCGGGACGAGCAGGCCGTGATCAGCCTTGGCCAAAAAAAGCATGTCGGCAATGATCCGCGCCAGCCGTTCATAGGCCTCGAGGTTGGAGGCCAGCAGGTCGCGGTATTCATCGACATGGCGTGCCTTGCTTAGCGACACCTCGGTCTGCATGCGCAAGCTGTGGATCGGCGTCCGCAACTCGTGTGCCAGATCGGCTGAAAAATCGGAGAGCCGTCGGAACGACTCTTCCAGACGTCCGAGCATGGCGTTGAAGGCATTGACCAGTTCGGCCAGTTCCTGCGGCACGCCTTGCTCCGGAATACGCTCGGCCAGTTGCCCTGCCGACATCCGGCCGGCGGCTCGGGCAATGTCACGTACCGGCCGCATGCCACGGCGAACCACCAGCGCACCGACTACCGCCGTGAGCAGCGCCGCGGCGAGGACGGCCAACCAGAAATCGTGCCGCAACTGGTCGAGAAACGCCGTGTGATGGTGAATATCACGGGCCACCACAACATGCATGGCGCCGCCCCAGGCCGTCTCCATGTCTGCCGCCAGCGCCCGGTACTCGGCCGCACCGAGGGCCAGACGCCGGGCTTTACTGCCCAGGCTGATACCGACCGCCGCCAGCGGCTCGGCAAGTTGAGCCGAGGGCCATTTGAAAACCGTCCCCTGAGGCCCATCGACCGAGACAATGACCCCATGCTGGCCGATCAGGGCATCACCGAGGCGGGCGGCAAAGGCCTCGGCCGATTTCTCCTGGCTACCGACATGACCGATCAGCGCCAGCTTGCCAAACAGGTCGACGGCATCGAGTTCGGCCATGTGATCATCAGCGGCCCGGCTGAAGTAAACCCCAAGGGCGGCAAACACTACCGTCGCCAGTAGCGCGAAGGCCAGCGACAGGCGCAGCGTGATCGAATGCCGCCAGTCCGCCATGATCAGCGGATTTCCATGACGTAGCCCATGCCGCGCAGGGTATGGATCAGCTTCGGTGAGAAATCGTCATCAATCTTGGCCCGCAGTCGACGTATCGCGACTTCGACGACATTGGTATCGGAATCGAAATTCATGTCCCAGACCTGGGATGCGATGAAACTGCGCGCCAGTACCTCGCCCTGCCGCCGCAAAAAAAGTTCGAGCAGAGCAAATTCCTTGGCCGTCAGGTCGATACGCTGACCGGCCCGGGTCGCCCGACGCTTCATGACATCGAGTTCAAGATCGGCCAGACCCAGACCTTCGGCTTCCCTGGTCCGCCCTCGACGCAGCAAGGTACGGACACGGGCGAGCAGTTCCGAGAAAGCGAATGGCTTGACCAGATAGTCGTCGGCCCCCAGCTCCAGCCCCTTGACCCGGTCCTCGACCTGATCGCGTGCCGTCAGGAACAGGACGGGCATCTCGCGCCCGGCGGCACGCAGGGCCTTGAGCACTTGCCAGCCATCCAGCCCCGGCAAATTGACGTCGAGAATGAGCAAATCGTAATCGCCGGATAGCCCCTCATGCATCCCATCAAACCCGTTGCGGACGAGGTCGGCAGAAAAACCGGCCTCACCGAGGCCCTGCTTGAGGTAGTCGCCGGTCTTGGTCTCGTCTTCGACAATGAGAATCTTCATGCCCGCATTTTGCCCGAGATGCTGGCTTCTTGTCTGGCATGCCGGGCAGCGACGGGAATGCTTACCGGTCAAACACCGGCACGGACGACACCGCAGGCAAGTTGCAGTTCGCTCAGGGCGGTGAGCGTGGCGTCTCGCGCCGCCAGCAATTCCGGAATCAGGGCACGTGCTGCCGTCATCTGTCCATCACGCCAGTGGGCGTCGATCCGCGATGCGATTTGATGCACCAGAAGATGCGGCGGGTCAATTCGGGCATAAGCCGGCAGGGCACCATAGCGGCGCTTGCCGTGTCCGTGGTACCACTGGCCAAACCGGCAGCGCTGCGCATCATCCAGACTGGCATGCGGGGCCGGTTGGCCCTCCTTGATCGCATAGACCAGCTGCGCCACCCAGTTGCGATGATCAACTTCAGCAATTAGCAACGGATAGTCGGCATCCTCCCAGGTCAATCGGCCAAACTGCGCCCAGAGCGGATCGCCACGCCAGTCCCTGACCCAATCGACCATCAACTCGGCCGGCATTGGCTTGGCGATGCCATAGCCCTGAGCCTGGTCACAATTGAGTTGCATCAGCAAGCGCCCGTGATCAACGGTTTCCACGCCTTCGGCAATAACCTGGCGCTGGAACGCATTGGCCAGTCCGATGACGCCTTGCACGATGACCAGATTGTTCCAGTCGCTGAGGATTTCGCGCACGAAGCTTTGATCGATCTTGATGGTCTCTGCCGGCAGGCGCTTGAGATAGGTGAGCGACGAATAGCCAGTCCCAAAATCGTCCAGCGCAAAGTGGACGCCCATGGCGCGACATTCGTCGATCACCCGTGCGCTCTTGACCACATCCTCAAGGGCGGCGGTTTCCAGCACCTCCAGTTCGAGCTGGTGGGCAACATCGGGATGCAGGAAAAGGGCGACCTTGAGCTTTTCGACAAAGGCGGGCGACTGCAACTGCTTACCGGCAACATTGACGCTCACCGGCAGGTTCAGGCCTTCGGCACGCCAGATTTCCATCTGCGTCAATGCCGTTTCAATGACCCAGTCGCCGACCAGCTTGATCAATTCATCATCTTCGATCAGCGGCAAAAATTCGGCCGGCGGCACAATGCCGCGCTCCGGATGGTTCCAGCGGATCAGGGCTTCGGCGCCGATCACCGTGCCCAGACGCATATTCACCTTGGGCTGGTAATAGAGCAGGAATTCTTGATCCTCAAGTGCCTGGCGGATGCGGTCCACGCGGTCGTAGCGGCTACGCGCAAAGCGATCCTGTTCGGCATCAAAAATGTGATGGCGGTTCTTGCCGGCCTGTTTTGCCTGATACATCGCCTGGTCGGCGTGACGCAGCAGGGTATCCGGGTCGGCGTCGTCACCGGGAAACAGGGTCACGCCAATGCTGGCCGAAAGGCTGACCGGCTCAGGCAAAAACGACATCGGCTGGGCGATCCGGTTGAGCAGGCGCAACATCGCTTCGTCACACTCCTGGGGATTGGTCAGCCCGAGCAGCAACAACACGAATTCGTCGCCGCCCAGGCGGGCCACCGTATCGCCGCCGCGCAGCGCGTCCTTGAGGCGATTGGCGATCTCGACCAGAACCTTGTCGCCGGCATCGTGCCCCCAGATATCATTGACCGGCTTGAAACCGTCAAGGTCCAGATAGCAGATGGCGATCATCGTCTGCGACCGTCGCGCCTGGGCAATGGCTTGCACCACCCGGTCTGCCAGTAGCGCCCGATTGGGCAACTCGGTCAGCAGATCGTAGTAGGCCATCTGCTTGAGTTGCCTTTCCTGATCCTTGATCCGGCGGATGTCGGCAAACACCGCCACATAGTTGGTCAACTGGCCGGCCTCATCATGCACGGCCGAAATTGACAGCAATTCGGGATAGACCTCACCGTATTTGTTGCGGTTCCAGATCTCGCCGCTCCAGCTTCCCGTCTCTTTGATACTGCGCCACATCGCCGCATAGAAATCCGGGTCGTGGCGACCCGATTTGAGGACGCGCGGATTGCGACCAATCACTTCACTGCGTTCAAAACCCGTAATCCGCGAAAAAGCCGGGTTGATATCGACGATGGCTCCTTGTGCATCGGTCAGCGTAATCCCGTCGTGGGCGCTGTTGAACGCCGTGGCGTGGAGTTTGAGTTTCTTCTCTGCAGCCAGTTGCGCTGAATAACGGTCACTTATTTCGCGATGGGCCACTTCGAGCGAACGACGGGCCCGGTCAAGCCCGAAAAACGCCAGGGCCAGGTAAGCAACAAGAAAAATATCCAGGGCATAAGTCGCCATCCGGTAGCGACCTGCATCCGCCAGAGCGCGGGCATGACCTGCCCCATAGTCGCGGTTGAGCTTGTCGACCTGTTCGTTGCTGTGCAGGGCGAAGATACCCTGCATCAGTTGATCAAGCGTCGACAGGCGCTGGGTGATGACATCGCCGTGGCGCAGCAAGTTGTGGACTTTGGAGCGTGCCGCCGCCTCGAAGGAAACCGCCGCAACGCGTGCCCGCGCCTCGGCAATGCGCTGGCGGGCAGGCTCGCTGGGGGCGCGCGCATAGACCAGCACAACCCGCACATACTGATCGACAAGACGGTGATGCGCCGGCAGACGGGCATCGTCGCCATCGAGAAAAGCCCCCGCCGCCACCGGGAAAAACGCCATCGAGTTGCGCAAAACCGCATTATTTCGCTTGAAACCGTCGATCAATTCGGCTTTCTGCTGGTAAATCGCCTGCACATTCTGGGCGGCACTTAATACCGTGGCTTTGTCGTCTACCGACAGGTAGCTCGGGGTAGCCAGGGTCATCCCACTGGTGACCACGGCTCGCTGTACGAAATCGGTCAGGGCATCATAGTTGCGGGTCAGTTCGAGCCGGTTGGCGAGCAGTTCGCCATCGATTTCGGCATCAAGTTCGCGCAGGTCACGGAGATTTTGCGTGTAGGAAAAATGCTGGGCCGTCGACACGCTTTCGGAGCGCAGATAGAGCCAGGTCTGAACGGCGAGCAGCAAGGCCAGCACGACGCTACCGCCCACCCGCCAGTGGCTCGGCAGAAACTTCACTTGGTCATTGGTCGAGGTCATTGGAGGCGTTGCCCCTCCCACTCGCCGGTCAGCGTTCGCAGAAACGCGACAATTGCCTGGACATCAATCTCCGACAATTCCCGGCCAAGCTGATAGCGCCCCATGATCACCACAGCTTTTTCAAGGGTATCGGCCGAGCCATCATGAAAATAGGGGGCTGTCACGGCGACATTGCGCAGACTGGGCACCTTGAAAACATGGCGATCTTCCTCGCGGCCGGTGACATTGAAGCGCCCCAGATCGGCCGGAATCAGCCTGGCCACGGGACGATCCCTGAAATAGTCGCCCATCACGCCGAAGCGTTGATACATGTTGCCGCCGATCAGGACACCCTGATGGCAACTGGCGCAGCCATACTCGAGAAAATGGCGATAACCATCCAGTTCACGCGGGCTGAGAGCCGATTTTTCACCACGGAGAAAACGGTCAAATGGACTGTTCGGCGTCAGCAGGGTGCGCTCATAAGTGGCAATGGCGTCGACGATCGACTGACCGCTCATGCCTTCCGGGTAGAGTTGCTGAAACGCCCTCCGGTAGTCGCTATCGAGTTTCAGCTTGGGGATGACTTCGGCCCAACTTGAGGCCATTTCAAGCGGGTTGTGCACCGGCCCGGCCGCCTGTTCTTCGAGGGTGGATGCCCGACCATCCCAGAACTGGACAAAATTCAGGGCGGCATTGAAGACAGTTGGTGTATTGACACTGCCGCGTGCGCCAGCAATGCCAATCGCAGCAGGCAGGCGGTCGCTGCCACCTCGGGCAAGATCATGGCAACCGGCACATGCCAGGCTATTGTCGTGAGACAGACGCTGATCAAAAAAAAGCCGCTTGCCCAAGGCCACTTTTTCTTCAGGCAACGCCGGAACCGGCGGCAGCGGCAATAGGGCATCACCGCCATGCAATTGCGTGGCGTGGGGGCTGGCCAGTAGCGCGTCGGCGGCTGGTGGTTTGACATTGCCAAACCACAAGACCAAGACCAGCATGGCAAACAAAACCGCCAAAAATGCCAGTATCAACTTTTTCATCGGGTAATTATAGAGCAAAGTTCAGAATCGGCATTTTCTGTCGATCCAGCTCCAGACGACACCCTCTCGCGGCATTCCCGTGCCTGATGCAGGCCTATCGGTCCCGCTGTCGAGCACGGCGATACACCGCCTTCCAGCGACGCACGGCATGAAACAACAGTCCGCGCCGAACACCTTTCAGGCGCCGGCGAAGGTCCGTCAGCATGTCTCTCGTTCGCTGGTAAGCGGGATGCCGGTGCAAGGTGTCGAAGATGTAACTCCTGAATCGCATGACGGCCCCGAAGGCACGGCAAAACCAGGGAATCTCGAGCAATTGTTGCCGGGTCAGCGAGAAAATGCGCGCCACCAGCGCCGTTCCGACCACCTTGGCGGCAAGGAAGGTGGCAATACCAAGAAACGCCGCGCCTTGGCTAATGAAATAAAGGCCAAGAAGCTTGAAGGGGAGCAGCACCGCACCCGGAATGACAAAACAGGCTAGCGCCAGGTAGCGCGGGGTTCGTGCAATCCACCCTTCGAGAAGGCGCAAGACTGGCCACTGGCCTATCTTTGCCATTAGGCGTTCGAGCGGCTCCCAGAGCCATTCCCAGAACCACAAAACGAGGGCAGCGAGAATGATGAATGGGGGTGTTAGCAGGCGTTTCAGTTTTGATTCCATGCCATGTCTTTGGATTTTTGCAGGGCGACTATAGCGGAACACCTGCCTGCCACCGTGATGATCACGGTGACTGGATGTAACCGGGCATGACCGGAAGATTACAGACTTGTAATCCCCCGGTCAGCCACCTGTCGACTGCTAGCCCGCAGAATCACGACATCAAGCTACCAAGGAACCAGCCGTGCGCCTGCTAATCGCCCTCATGATCTCCCTCAGTTTCCCTGCTTTCGCCCAGCACGAGGCCCACACCGGCCATGTGACCGCCACCAGGGGCGTACCGCTGACCGAAGGCACGGTCAAAAAAATCGACGGCACCGCCGGTGAAATCGTCATCCAGCACGGCCAGCTCGACAGCATCGGCATGCCCCCGATGACCATGGCCTTCGGTGTCGCCGACAAGAGCTGGCTGACCAAGCTGAAAGCCGGTGACAAGATCCGCTTCGCGGCAGAAATCAAGGGCGGCAACGCCATCGTCAGCCGTTACGAAATGGCGAAATGAGCGTGCCATGAAGCTCGCTCTCGGCGCCGCACTACTTATCACACTGTTCGCCGGCACTGCCCGGGCCGAACCACTGCCCGGTGCCAGCGTCGAATCGCTGCTCGCCGCGGCGCGCCAGCACAGCCCGGATCTCCGCATGGTCCGCCTGGAAGCCGAGGCAGCCCGCGAGCGCATCGCGCCAGCCGGCGCTCTGCCCGACCCGGTGCTACGCATCGAGCTGGAAAACGTCACCAGAAATGGCAGCCAGAACGCCACCCTCGATCCAACGCGGACGGGCGACACCAAGTACACCTTGATGCAGCCGCTACCCTTCTGGGGCAAGCGCGACCTCAGACGCGAGGTCGCCAGCGCCGAAGCGACCCAGGCCGACGGTCGGACTGCCGATACCTGGGCCGAGGTCGCCAGCCGCATCAAGGGGCTATACGCGCAATACTGGCTGACCGGCCAGTCGCTGCAACTGACCCGAGAGAACATCGAACTGAGCCGCCGGCTCGAACAGATCGCCCAGGTCCGCTATGCCGGCGGCCTTGCCGCGCAGCAGGACGCCATCCGCGCTCAGCTTGAACGCAGCACGATGGAGGCCGAACTGGTCGGCATGGAAAGCGAATTCCATCACCTTATGGTCTTCATCAACGCCATGCTGGCCCGCCATGCCGATGCCGCCCTGGCCGAACCGACCGTGCTCCGTCCCCTTCCCCCCCGCCTTGATGGTACCGCCCTGAATACCCGGCTGCTCGCCGCCAACCCGCAACTGGCGATCGAAGCCGCCCGTATCGGCGGTGCCGAAAAAAGCCGCGACCTGGCTTACCGTAACCGCTACCCTGACCTGACGCTGGGCGTTGCGCCAATGCAGGTCGGCAACCGCATCGATGCCTGGAGCCTTATGCTGGAAATGAGCCTGCCCCTGCAACAGGGCACCCGGCGCAGCCAGGAGCGCGAAAGCGAACGCCTGCTCGAAGCCGCCGCTGCCCGTCAGGAAGCCCTCAGCCACCGCCTGCAGGGCGATCTCAATGCCGCCATCAGCAACCTTGAAAGCGCCCGGGCGACCGAACAGATCACCCGAACCCGCCTGCTGCCGCAGGCCGAACTGACTTTCAAGTCGGCGCTGGCCGGCTACGAGAACGGCAAGGTTGATTTCGCCACCCTGCTCGACGCCCAGCGCCAGATCCGCAATACCCGCCTCGCGCTATTGCGCGCCCAGGCCAGCCAGCAAATGCGCCTGGCCGACATCGAACGCCTGCTCGGAGAAGACCTGTGAAAGCCGGCCCCACCCTGATTGCCCTGACCGTGGCCCTTGCCGTCGGCAGTTTTGCCGGTTACCGCGCGACTCAACCAAGCGCCGATGCCATCGCCCAAAATCCGGCCGCCCCGGCCAAGCCGGCCAAAAAGCTGATGTACTACCGTAACCCGATGGGCCTGCCCGACACGTCGCCAACGCCCAAAAAAGACCCGATGGGCATGGACTACCTGCCCGTATATGAAGGTGATGACGATTCGGCCGGCGACAGCGGCCTGAAAATCAGTGCCGAAAAAATCCAGAAAATGGGTGTGAAAGCCGAACCGGCCAAAGTCCAGATGCTCGACAAGACAGTACGCGCCAGCGGCCGGGTAGACATCGACGAGAGCCGGAGCTACACGGTAACCGCCAAGTTCGAAGGCTACATCGAGCGCCTGCACGTCAATACCACCGGCCAGCCGGTTGGTCGCGGCCAGCCACTGTTCGAGGTATACAGCCCGGAACTCGTCTCGGCCCAGCGCGAATACGCCATTGCCGCGCAAGGCGTCGGCAAGCTCAATGACGCCGGCGACGACGCACAGACGGCAATGAAACAACTGGCCGACGCCAGCCTGCAGCGCCTCAAGAACTGGGACATTTCCGACGAGCAGATCAAGGCTCTGGCCCAGACTGGCAATGCCAAACGCACCCTGACCTTCCGCGCCCCGGTGACCGGTATCGTTACCGAGAAGAAGGCCATCCAGGGGATGCGCTTCATGCCCGGCGATGCGCTCTACCAGATCGCCGATGTCTCCAGCGTCTGGGTTCAGGCCGATGTCTTCGAACAGGACATAGGGGCTGTAAGTATCGGCCAGAAGGCCAACATCAGGATCAACGCCTACCCCGGCGACGTTTTCACCGGCCGCATCGCCTACGTCTACCCGACGCTCAAGGCCGAAACGCGGACAGTATCGGTACGCATTGAACTGGCCAACCCGAAAGGCAAACTAAAACCGGCCATGTTCGCCGAAGTCGACATCCCGGTGGCCGGCCAGAAGCAGGTCGTCACCGTACCCAATTCGGCGGTCATCGACAGCGGCAACAAGCAGGTGGTCATCGTCCAGCTTGGCGAAGGCCGCTTCGAGCCGCGGCTGGTAAAACTCGGCCAGCGCGGCAACGAATTCGTGCAGGTACTGGACGGGGTGCGCGAAGGCGAAATGGTCGTTTCCTCGGCCAACTTCCTGATTGATGCAGAAAGCAACCTCAAAGCGGCGCTCGGCGGGATGCAGAAGGCAGACGCTGCATCTGCCGGCAAGCCGGCAGCCGTTGGGCACAAGGCGGTTGGGGTGTTGAATGCGGTGGATGCCGCCTCAGGGAACGTGACGATTACGCACGAGCCGGTGGCGAGCTTGAAGTGGCCAGCGATGAAGATGGATTTTATGCTGGCGAATCCTTCGCTGATTTCGGGCGTGAAGCCAGGGGCAGCGATTGCCTTTGAGTTTGTTGAGCGGGGGGCTGGGGAGTGGGTGATTACCTCGGTTGCTAAGCGATGAGCGTTTCCGTTTTTATGCGTGGGTTGTCGACTGATCAGCAAGGCGGAACCCCAAGCCCATCAGTCGACAACACCCCAACCCTAGGCACCGACAAAGGGAAAGCTCCCCATGCTTAACGCCCTCATCACCTGGTCGGCCAAAAACCGTTTCCTCGTTCTCCTCGCTACCCTCTTCATCACCCTCGCCGGCATCTGGTCGGTCATGAAGACGCCGCTCGACGCTATCCCCGATCTTTCCGACGTCCAGGTCATCCTGTACACCGAATTCCCCGGCCAGGCCCCGCAGGTGGTCGAGGACCAAGTCACTTACCCGCTCACCACCGCCCTCCTCTCAGTACCGAAATCCAAGGTCGTGCGCGGCTTCTCCTTCTTCGGCGCTTCCTTCGTCTACGTCATTTTCGAGGATGGAACCGATATCTACTGGGCCCGCTCACGCGTGCTGGAGTACGTCAATTCGGTGTCGGGGAAGCTGCCCAAGGGGGTCAGTCCGACGCTGGGCCCGGATGCCACCGGGGTCGGCTGGGTGTTCCAGTACGCCGTGCTGGCCAAGAACAAGACGCTGCCCGAATTGCGCACCCTGCAGGACTGGTATCTTCGCTATCAGTTGGCCAAGGCACCCGGCGTCGCCGAGGTGGCGAGCATCGGCGGCTTTGTCCAGCAATATCAGGTCACCGTCGATCCGATCAAACTCAGGAGCTACGGCATCCCACTGATGCGGGTCGCCGAGGTGATCCGCAATTCGAACCGCGATGTCGGCGGGCGCACGCTGGAGATGGCCGAGACCGAGTACATGGTGCGCGGTCGTGGCTATCTGCGCGGCAAGGACGACATTGCGAACCTTGTGCTCAAGGCGCAGAACGGCACGCCGGTGCGCGTCGCCGATATCGGCCGGGTCGAACTGGTGGCTGACGAGCGGCGCGGCATCACCGAGCTGAACGGTGAAGGTGAGGTGGTTTCGGGTATTGCCATGGCACGCTACGGCCAGAATGCGCTGGAGGTGATCGGCAATCTGAAGGCCAAGGTCGCCGAGATCAGCGCCGGCCTGCCCGAGGGCGTCAGCATCCAGACCGTTTATGACCGATCGGAACTGATCGAACGCGCCATTGCCACGCTCAAGCGTACGTTGGCCGAGGAAAGCCTGATCGTCGCGCTGGTTTGCATCGTCTTCCTGCTCCATCTGCGCTCGGCGCTGGTCGCCATCATCATGTTACCGGTCGGCATCCTTGCCGCCTTCATCGGCATGCGGGCGCTCGGCATCAACTCGAACATCATGAGTCTGGGCGGCATCGCCATTGCCGTCGGCGCCATGATCGATGCTGCCATCGTCATGATCGAGAACGCCCACAAGCATCTCGAGCGCCTGCAACCCGGCGAGTCGCGTAGTGACGCGATGATTGCCGCCTGCAAAGAGGTCGGCCCGGCGCTCTTCTTCAGTCTGCTCATCATCACCGTCTCCTTCCTCCCGGTATTCACGCTTGAAGCCCAGGAAGGCCGGCTGTTCGCCCCGCTGGCCTGGACCAAGACCTTCGCCATGGCCGCTGCCGCCTTCCTGTCGGTGACGCTGGTACCGGTGCTGATGCTGCTGTTCATTCGTGGCGACATCAAGCCGGAAGCCGAAAATCCGGTCAATCGCGCCCTCATCCGCGTCTATCGTCCGACCATCGCCGGCGTCATGCGCTGGAAGAAGACAACCATCCTAGCCGCCGTGCTCGCCATGGTCCTCACCCTCATCCCGGCCAGCCGGCTGGGCAGTGAATTCATGCCGACGCTTAACGAAGGTACGCTGTTCTACATGCCGACCACCCTGCCCGGTCTGTCGGTAACCAAGGCGGCCGAACTATTGCAGACGCAGGACAAGATCATCAAGAGCCTCCCGGAAGTCGCCTCGGTTTTCGGCAAGGCAGGTCGCGCCCAGACGGCGACTGACCCGGCGCCGATGGAAATGTTCGAGACAGTGATCAATCTCAAGCCGGAGAGTGAATGGCGGGCCGGCATGACCACCGACAAACTGATCGCCGAACTCGACAGGGCGCTGCAGTTCCCCGGCGTGGCCAACTCGTGGACGATGCCGATCAAGGCGCGTATCGACATGCTGTCCACCGGCATTCGCACCCCCATCGGGATCAAGGTCTTCGGCACCGATCTGGTTGAAATGGAACGGCTGGCCAAGGAAATTGAAACGGTGGTCAAGGCCGTCCCTGGCACCAGCAGCGCCTTTGCCGAACGGATTACCGGCGGCTTCTACCTCGATATCGTGCCCGACCGCGGCGCCCTGGCCCGCTATGGCCTGAGCGTTGGCGAAGTCATGGATGTCGTCGGCACGGCCCTCGGCGGCGAGATGGTCACCACCACCGTCGAAGGCCGCGAACGCTTCGGCGTCACCGTGCGCTACCCGCGCGATCTGCGCAGCGATCCGCAGGCCATCGCCCGCGAAGTCCTCGTCCCGGTGCCGGCCGAGATGGGTGCCCCGGCCACCATGGTGCCGCTCGGCCAGCTGGCCGACGTCAAGATCAGTACCGGCGCCCCGGCCATCCGCACCGAAAACGCCCTGCTCTCGGCTTACATCTACGTCGACATCCGCGACCGCGACATCGGTTCCTACGTTGCCGATGCCCGCCAGGCGGTCAATCAAAAGGTCAAATTCACACCCGGCACCTACGTCACGTGGAGTGGCCAGTTCGAGTACATGGAACGTGCCATCGCCAAGCTGAAAATCGTTGTGCCGGTCACCCTGCTCATCATCTTTCTGCTCCTTTACCTCAACTTCCGGCGCATCACCGAAACCCTGATCGTCATGCTCTCGGTGCCCTTCGCCCTGGTCGGTGGCATCTGGCTAATGTGGATTCTCGGCTACAACCTGTCGGTCGCCGCCGCCATCGGCTTCATCGCATTGGCCGGTGTGGCGGCCGAAACCGGCGTCATCATGCTGATCTATCTCGATCATGCCTGGACAGCGATCCAGCAAAAATGCGCCAGCGAAGGCCGCCAGCCACAGGCCACCGATCTTTATGCCGCAGTCATGGAAGGTGCCGTCGAACGCGTCCGACCCAAGATGATGACCGTCACCGCCATCATGGCCGGCCTGCTACCCATCCTGTGGGGCACCGGCACCGGCTCGGAAGTCATGAGCCGGATTGCCGCCCCCATGGTCGGCGGCATGATTTCCTCAACGGTACTGACGCTGGCTGTGATTCCGGCAATTTATGCGCTGCTCAAGCAGCGTCAACAGGGGCTCACCACCGCCTGATCGAGGCCACCGAGGCAATTCACCCCCAAGCGCGAAGCAGGGTCGCAAATAACACGTCAGGGTCGAGCGGCTTGACCAGAAAGTCATTCATGCCGGCCTCGAAACAGCGCACCCGGTCTTCGTTAAAGGCGTTGGCGGTCATGGCGATGATGGTTATGCCCTGGTATCCCGGAAGTTGCCGGATCTCTTGCGTTGCCTCCAGGCCGTTCACGTTGGGCATCTGCATGTCCATAAAAATAGCAGCGTAGGTTTTTTCTTGGGCCAGTGTCACGGCATCAGCGCCATCCTCAGCCTCATCGACGAGCAGGCCGACCGACTCGAGCTGCATGCGGGCCACCTCACGGTTGATCGGCTCGTCATCCACAACCAGCACATGGCGGCCCGTGTAACAGCTTTCAATCAGCACAGCCGCATTATCTGCTTGCTGGACAACGCCGGCCGGCTCGCCACCTTCCTGCCGCTTGAGTCTTGCCGTAAACCAGAAAGTGCTTCCCTTGCCCGGCTGACTCTCTGCGCCGGCCTCGCCACCCATCAACTCAGCCAGACGCAACGTGATGGCCAGTCCGAGACCTGTGCCGCCATACTTGCGGGTCATTGAATTGTCGGCCTGCTCAAAGGCGCTGAAGAGCCGCGACATCGCCTCTGGTGCAATACCCAGACCGGTATCCTGAACCTCGAAACGGACAACGACTTCTTTTCCGCAGTCCTCCTGGACGAGGATGCGGAGGGTCACGCTGCCGGTGTCGGTGAACTTGATGGCATTGGACGCGTAATTAAGTATCGCCTGCTGTAGCCGCGTCGGATCGCCTAGCAGATTGTTTGGCATGGCGCTGGCATCCATCAGCAGGGAAAGCCCCTTGCTGTTGGCCCGATCCGCGAGAATCGATTTGACATTGCTCAAGAGGCTGGCGAACGTCACGGGAGCCTCTTCAAGCTCGAATTTGCCGGCTTCGATCTTGGATATGTCGAGAATGTTATTGATGATGGCGAGCAGATGGTTGGCGGCAGCATCCATCTTGTCGAGCCGATCTGCCTGGCTGGACGTTACGCCTTCGCGCCGCATGATATGCGCCATGCCGACGATGCCATTCATCGGCGTGCGAATTTCATGGCTCATGTTGGCCAGAAAAGCGCTCTTTGCCACATTCGCCGCTTCCGCTGCATCGCGTGCTTCGGCCAGATCGGCGGTACGGGCGAGGACGATTTTTTCGAGGTGCGCCTCGCTCTCCTGCAGTTCAGCCTCCGCGGCCTTGCGCGCCGCCACTTCGCGCCGCAGCTTGTGCACCCACAGAACAAAGAGGATCAATATCAGCGCAGCGGCAGCACCATACTGAAAAACGGTTTTTGCCGGCAGCCCTTGCTCGATGTGCAAGCCCATCCAGCGATTGAGGATATCGTCTTGCTCGTTTTGCGGAACTGCCGCCAGGGTTTTTTCGAGAATTCCCAGCAGTTCCGGGTGCCGGTGAATGACTGCCATGCTGTGTGCACTGCGATATTCGGTGGTGCCGGAAATTCGCAAGTTCAATTCGCCCGTTTGCTGAATCAGATAATTCAGCGAGGGGGCATCACCCACGTAGGCATCGGCCTGATCTTCTCTCAACAATTCGAAGGCTTTCGCTTCGTTTGGCGTAGCCACCAGCCTGATCTGGGGGTGATCGCGGGCCAGCATCTCCTGCATGAAATAACCCTGCTTTACCGCGACACGTTTGCCATAAAGATTGTGCAAGTCACCCAGGTAACCTTTCCGGCCATCGTTGACGATGACAATGGCCGAATGGATGAACGGCGAAGTAAAGTTGAGGAATAGACGGCGATCTGGCGTATTCACCGCATCACTCAGCATATCCAGTTCGCCGGCCCGGGCCATGTCCAGCGTTTCTTGCCAGTTTTTCCCCTTGACCACGTCGAAACGTACGCCCAGTCGCCCTTCCAGCAAACGCAAGATATCGGCGTTTATGCCGACGAAATCGCCCTTCCCGTTGAACCACTCATAAGGCGCAAAATCGCGATCGATGCCAACGCGGATGACGGGGTGTTCCTTGAGCCACGCCTGCTCCGACTCAGTCAAGACCAGGGCGATCCGGCTGGAAAACACGAATCGGTTCAGTTGCCGGTCCGACAAGGGTGGCGCCAGCTTGCGGTCGGCATATATCGACGCCAGCCGACGCAGCCGCCCGGGGTCGAGCAGGCCAAGCTTGACGCTTTCCGGGAGAATCATCTTGCGCGTCTCGATTGCTTCGAAACGCAAATGCTCAATACTGAGCGTACTCCCGTATTGACGCTTGATCAGTTGGATCATTTCCTCCGGATGATCGAGCGCGTATTGCCAGCCCTTCAGGGAGGCGCGGATGAAACGCTCGGCGCGCCCCGGATTGGCCTGTAATTCCTGCTCGCTGGTAATGAGCAGGTCGCCATAAAAATCCAATCCGTAATTCTGCGGATTGATGATGTTGACCGGGATGCCCCGCTGCCGAAAATAGAAAGGCTGGTCCGTCAGATAGGCTGACATGACATCGACCTTGCCACTGGCAAGGTCCTCTTTATTGTAGGTATGCTGGACGTAGGTGAATTTATCCGGCGTCAGTCCGGATTCGGAGAGCAGCGCCCGTAGCGGCCCTTCGTCGCTGCCGCTGGCATCAAACATGAGCCGTTTGCCGACCATTTCATAGGGACTGATGATCCCGGACTGCCGGCGACTGATAAAAACCAGGGGATCGTGCTGAAAAATCGCCGCCAGGGCGACAATCGGCGCCCCCTTGGCATAATCGGCAACCACCCCGGAGTCGCCGATACCGTACTGCGCATGTCCCGACACGAGTTGATCGACGACGGTCTTTTTCGTGTCGAGCGGACGAATCTCGACATCCAGACCTTCGTCCGCAAAATAACCCTGCGCCTTGGCGGCGTAGTAACCGGCAAACTGGAACTGATGAAACCACTTGAGTTGCAGGACGAGCTTTTCGGATGGCGCCGAAAACCCTGTCAGGGGGAGTGACAGCAGAAAACCCGCAAGTGCTGCGCGAAAAATGACGTAAAAGTAATTAAACATTGCCCATCGGCCAAGTCTTATCGTTGTATTGGTCTCTTGCCACCAAGCTTACCGGATTTTTCAAGGAGAGATTGGCGGTATAGCCATTTGCCACCCTGCGCATGCCACCATTTTTTGGGATTTGCCCCCCCTATTTTCACCCCCTGACGTACACTGCGCCCCTAACTTTCAGGGGATGCCCGATGCAACAAGAACATTTCATTCCGGGCAAGGATGCCTCGCTCGAACACTCTATCGCCTCGATGCAGGCCAAACTGACGGCCCGCGGCTTCGATATCGAGGAATGCTCCTGGCTCAACCCGGTCGATAACGTGTGGTCCGTGCATGTGCGCAATCGCGCCTGTCACCTGATGTTCACCAACGGCAAGGGGGCGACGAAACTGGCCGCTCACGCCAGCGCGCTGGGCGAGTATTTTGAACGTCTGTCCTGCAATTATTTCTGGAATCACTATTACCTCGGCGAAACCGTCGCCAACCGCGAATTCGCGCATTACCCGCGGGAACGCTGGTTCCCGGTGACCGGCACCGACTGGCCGGCCGAACTGCTGACGCCCGAACTCCAAGCTTTCTACAACCCGGAAGGCAGTATCCCGGCCGAAGCCCTGATCGACATGAATACCGGCCACTACGAGCGCGGCATCTGCGCTATCCCCTATGTGCGCCAGCGCGATGGGGCCGAAGTTTTCGTGCCGGTCAACATCATCAGCAACCTCTACGTCAGCAACGGCATGTCGGCTGGCAACACGCAGGCCGAGGCACGCGCCCAGGCGCTGTCGGAAATCCTCGAACGTCACGTCAAGTTCAAGGTGATTGCCGAGGGCATCTGTCTGCCGGACGTCCCGGAAGAGGTGATCGCCCGTTATCCGACCATCGCTGCCGGCATTCAGGGCCTGCGCGACGCCGGCTTTGGCATTCTGGTCAAGGACGCGTCGCTCGGCGGCAAGTACCCGGTGATGTGCGTGACCATGCTCAACCCCCGCGACCAGGGTGTTTTCGCCAGTTTCGGCGCCCATCCGCGTTTCGAGATTGCGCTTGAACGGGCCTTGACCGAACTCCTGCAGGGCCGCGCCCTCGATGCCCTCGACGGCTTTCCGCCCCCCGGCTTCGATCTCGACGAAGTGGCGAGCGCCCCGAATATCGAAATCCATTTCGTCGATTCGAGCGGCATCGTGCACTGGAACTATTTTAGCGAGACGCCAGACTTCGAATTCGCCGACTGGAATTTCAACGATCTGGAAAACGGCAAGACCACCGACGACTACGCCTGGCTGGCCGAGCGCATCCACGCCGATGGCCACGACATCTACGTCGCCGATTTCGACCATCTTGGTGTTTACGCCTGCCGTATCCTCGTCCCCGGCATGTCGGAGATTTACCCGATCGACGACCTCGAATGGGAAAACAACAGCAATGGCGCCGCCGTCCGCCCGGCCATCCTCAACCTGGCCGAACTTGATGAAGACCAGTGCGGCCAATTGCTCGACACCCTGAACGAACTGAACATCGCCGATGAACGCCCGGTTGCTGCGCTCATCGGCCTCGCCCCGGATGCCGGGTCACTGTGGGCCGACTTGCGGGTCGGCGAACTGAAGACCATGCTGGCCCTGGCTGTCGGGGATACCGATGCGACGCTCGAAGGTTGCGAATGGGTACGTCAGTTCGAACAACTTGATGCTGGCCGTCGCCGCATCTATCAATGCATCGCAACGCTGCTCGAGATGGAAGACCCGAACATCTTCGAAGATGCGCTGGTCAGCCTCTACGGGGAAGAAACCCTGGATATGGCGACCGATCTGATCGACGGCGAAACCCGCTTCTTCGGTCTGGTCTCACCGGGCCTCGCCCTCGCAGGCTGCGACCTGCACCAACGCCTGCTCAAGGAATACGAAAAAGCCGCGGGTCGTTGCTAGACAATGGTCAGTAGCGGCCATTGAGGCGCAACTACCGACGCTCAACCAGCCATTTCAGAACCGTCGCGTAAAGGCGGTCGGGATCGACCGGCTTGGCGATGAAATCGTTCATGCCGGCGGCCAGGCAACGTGCCTTGTCGTCGGCAAAGACATTGGCGGTCATGGCCACAATCGGCACGCCATGGGCCACCGAGCCGTCGCGTATCTGGCGGGTTGCAGCCAGACCGTCCATGCGCGGCATCTGCATGTCCATCAGGATCAGGTCATAGTTCTGCCTGGCGACCATTTCCAACGCCACGACGCCGTCGTCGGCCAGATCCACCTGCAAGCCAACTTCATCGAGTATGGCCTTGGCGATTTCCTGATTGATCGGCTCGTCATCGACGAGCAGGACGCGCCGCCCCGAATACTCACGCCGCAAGGCATCTGCAGCATCGGCAAGAGACTCGCCCGGGCTGGACGGCAGGTCTTCAGCGGCGACTTTCAGGCGGGCTGTCAGCCAGAAAATACTACCCTGCCCTGCCCGTGCGAAGGCACCGGCGTCGCCCCCCATGAGGCGGGCCAGCTTGCGGGTAATGGCCAGACCAAGCCCGGTACCGCCGTATTTCCGGGTGGTTGAATTGTCGGCTTGCTCAAAGGCACTGAACAGCCTCGGCAAGTCGTCATCGGCAATACCAATCCCGGTGTCCTCAACCTCGAAGCGGAGCAGAACGCTGCAGGCATCGCCCTCGATCAGGCTGACCCGCAAGGTAATCACACCAGCATCGGTAAATTTGATGGCATTGGTCACATAGTTGAGCAAGGCCTGTTGCAGACGAGTCGGATCGCCGAGCAGGGGCGGCAAGGCTGGAAGCGGGTCGAGTTGCAGCCCGAGACCCTTGCCCTGGGCACGATCGCGCAGCATCGAAGCAACATCGTCGAGTATCCCCGAGACCTTGATTGGCGACTCTTCAAGGGTGAATTTCCCGGCCTCGATCTTGGACATATCGAGAATGGCATTGATAATGCCGAGCAGGTGGTCGGTGGCTTTTTCCAGCCGGTCAAGGCGCTCCTGCTGCCCGACGTCAAGGCCGCTGCGCCGTATCAGGTGCGTCATACCGGAGATGGCATTGAGCGGCGTGCGAATCTCGTGCGACATGTTGGCCAGGAAAGCGCTCTTCGCTACGCTCGCTGTTTCTGCGGCCTCCTTGGCAACGGCCAGCTCCGCCGTGCGCCGGGTAACCAATTCTTCAAGATGCTGACGGTATTGGCTCAGTTCTTCTTCGTTGCGCACCCGTTCCGAAATATCGCGGCTGATGCCGAACAGACCGACGACCGCTTGTTTGTCGTCAAAGAGCGGCCATTTATTCGTTTCAACATAACCAAGCGAGCCATCAGCGAGGTAATAAGGCGAAATCTTGGCGAGCAGCGGCGTTCCCTCGGCGAAGACCGCGACCTCCTCATCTTGGTAATGGCGGGCAACATCAGGCGGGAAAACTTCCCGGTCATGTTTGCCGATGAGGTCGCGCCAGTGGGCATGCGCGGTAATCTCGGCCAGCGCCTGGCTACAGAAACGGAAGCGGCTGTCAGCATCCTTGAAATAAATGAAATCGGTCGTCTGATTGAGGAAGGCTTCGAAATCCCGGTTGAAATCAGCCACCTTTTTCTCGGCCAGCTTGCGATTGGTGATATCGACATCCATACAGACCAGAATCTGTCCTGAATCGCCGTCACCCGGAATCAGAAAGGCTGTGGATTCGACCCAGCGCGCCTCACCGGTTCGCGTCCGGGTGAGAAATTCTTCCGGACCAAGCGACTGGCCAGTAAGGGCGACTTGCGCCAGGGCAGATTGGCAGCGCTGCCCCTCCTCTTCGCTGAAAATCAACTCAACCAGAAACTTCCCCTTCGCTTCCTCGGCACGCCAGCCGTAAAGCGCTTCTGAAGCCGTATTCCAGTAGATCACCCGGCCATCGCCATCGAACCACTGGATAGCCACGTTGGGTGTATTTTCCAGCGTAGCCGAGAGTTGTCGCCGCGAAGCTTCGGCCCGTTCAGTGGCCTTGGACGCCGTGGAAAACGCCCGACCCAGCGCAAGAAAAGCACCGCTCACCATGAAAGCGATAAGCGCAAATCCAAAACGTAGCGACCACCGGTTATCGGGCTCGGCTTTCCAGCCGCCATGGGGTATCGCGGCGATCTGCCAGGAACCATCCGGGAGGTAAATGCTGGCCAGAACCGGGTTGGCATCAAACAGCTCCGGACGGCCGAAAAACACCTCGCCCTCAGGCCCTCTCGCATCCTTGCCCCGAATGGCGACTTCGATGGATAACTTGTCGTCACGCAGACCGCTGCTGGCAAACAGCTTGTCGACATCGATCACGGCACTGACAATGCCCCAGAAGCTCTCCTTACCCTTGCCATCGGGCAAATAGACCGGCAGGCGGGCGACCAGACCAACCCCTCCCTGAACCAGATTGAGCGGCCCGGCCAGAACGATTTGTCGCGACAAGCGGGCCCGCTCGACCGCAGGGAACTGCGCCGGGGTATTGCGGTAATCGAGACCGATCGCCTTTTCGTTACCTTCGATCGGGTGCACCCAGCGAATCACCATGTCCGGGGCAGCAACGATGTTCCGGAGCTGGTTTCGCCCCGAAAAAAGCGGCTGGACGGCAATGTCGAAACGCCGCTGATCGATATCGGGGGTCAGTGCGATGACACTGATCAGGCCACGAACCAGCTGGATGTCGCTGGTTAAATTGGTTTCCAGCCCATCGCGTACCACGGTCAGGCTATGCAGGACCTCGGCACGCTCGGCTGAAGCAAACTGTTCGCGGTTAATTTTCTCCGCCAGGTAGGCAGACAGCAACAGACTGCAAAAAACCAGGAGGGCAGTGGCAAGGTGGATGCTTCGGCGTTTCATGGCTGCATTCTCACCGTTTCACGGCACGATGCCCAGATAAACGCAGCGAACTGCGATCGTTCACAACGATAAATTTCCACCTGTCCCCCCCGAAACTGGCATTGGAATATTTGTATATGCTAATTCTATCCACTCGGTGATCCTGTTGGCAAAGCTATTTCCGCCGAACTTCCCGGCTATCAGTGACTCTTAACAGAAGGAGTCAGCCATGAACCCGCACTACCGCCAGGAAAATGATTCATTCGGCAACATCGAGGTTGCCGCAGAGCACCTGTGGGGCGCCCA
This sequence comes from Dechloromonas sp. HYN0024, assembly GCF_003441615.1. Classification (NCBI taxonomy): domain Bacteria; kingdom Pseudomonadati; phylum Pseudomonadota; class Betaproteobacteria; order Rhodocyclales; family Azonexaceae; genus Dechloromonas; species Dechloromonas sp. HYN0024. The sequence continues at coordinate 2,093,566 of NZ_CP031842.1, forward strand.
AACCCAGCGTTCGCTGGCGCATTTCGCCATTTCGACGGAACGCATGCCGGGCGAGCTGATCCGTGCCCTGGCCATGGTCAAGGCTAGCTGCGCCAGGGTGAACAGCCAACTTGGACTAATTCCGGCCAACATGGCCGAGGCGATTATCCTTGCGGCCGATGAAGTCAGAGATAACCGCCTTTCCGGCGAGTTTCCCCTGTCTGTCTGGCAAACCGGCTCGGGCACGCAAACCAACATGAATCTCAACGAGGTTCTGGCCAATCGCGCCTCGGAACTGCTCGGGGGGCAACGTGGTAACACCCGGCTCGTTCATCCCAACGACCAGGTAAATCTCGGTCAGTCGTCCAACGATATCTTTCCCACGGCCATTCACGTCGCCGCCGTGATCGGCATCGAAGGCCTGCTGCTCCCCGCCCTGCAGGGTCTGGTCTCAAGCCTGGAAGAGAAATCCGGCGAATTTGCCGACATCATCAAGATCGGCCGGACCCATCTGCAGGACGCAACACCGCTCTCGCTGGGCCAGGAGTTTTCCGGCTACGTCGCTCAGCTACGCCACGCCGGGGCCGCCATCGCGGCCAGCCTGGCATCGCTCTACCCGTTGGCGGTCGGCGGCACCGCGGTCGGCACCGGACTCAACACCCATCCCGAATTCGGCCAGCACGTCGCGGCTGAACTAGCTGTGGGTACCAGCTTTCCCTTCGTCTCCGCCGACAACAAGTTCGCCGCCCTGGCCGCGCATGACGGACTGGTGGCTGCCCACGGGGCCCTCAAGACCCTGGCCGTGGCGCTCATGAAAATTGCCAATGACATCCGCTGGCTGGCCTCGGGACCGCGCTCCGGTCTGGGCGAGATCGGCCTGCCGGAAAACGAGCCGGGCAGTTCGATCATGCCCGGAAAGGTCAATCCAACGCAGTGCGAGGCGCTCACCATGCTGTGCTGCCAGATCATGGGCAACGATGTCACCATCAGCGTTGCCGGGGCCTCCGGCAATTTCGAGCTGAACGTCTTCAAGCCGGTGATCGCCCATAATTTCCTGCAGAGCGTCCGCCTGCTGACCGACGGCATGCTGAGCTTCCAACGTCATTGCGTGCTCGGCATTACCGCTCACCGCGAGCGCATCGCCGAACTGCTGGAACATTCTCTGATGCTGGTCACCGCACTCGTCCCGCACATCGGCTACGACAAGGCAGCCGAAATCGCCAAACTGGCGGCCAGCGAGGGAATTTCGCTCAGGCAGGCGGCACTGAGGCTGGCTTATGTCACGGCCGAGGATTTTGAACGCTGGGTCGTGCCGGCCGGGATGATTCGGTCAGGCCCTTGAACCCGGGCCTGACCCTGGCCTGATCAACGGGCAGCAATGACCCCGCAGGCAATCCGCTTGCCCGAATTGCCCGCCGGCTGCGACTTGTAGTCGTCCGGGTCGGCATGAATCACCACACTGCGCCCGACCACACCGGTCGTCCCGCCCAGGCTCAAACCGCTTAGTTCGGCCGTGTAGCTGGCCTTTCCGTCGGCGTTGGCGATCAGGTTAGGCATATCACCCCCATGACGCTCAGCACCGGCGTGATGGCCATGGGCCTTGCCGGTCGGATTGAAATGTCCCTTGGCGCTGGTGGCATCGGGCGCACTGCAGTCACCCGCCTCATGCACATGGAAGCCATGCTCGCCCGGGGCTAGTCCGGCAACGGTGGCTTCGACCCGCAAACGACCATTGGTTTCGATGAAACGGACCGTGCCGTTCACCGCGCTTCCCGAACGGGCGAGCAGATCGGCACTGGCCGAAGGGCCGGACATCGAGGTGGCACAGCCACCGAGCAGGACGACAGACAAGGCACTCAAGGCGATAGCGGGACGTAGCAGCATGGCACTCTCCTGAAAATAGCGGTTGGGCGAACCTGAAAACGTTCGCATCGCTAGTGCTGACCGGCTCAAGCAAAGAACGTTCAAGTCATGACACACAAATCTTTATAACAATTTGAAATAACAAGATGCGCACTTGTTCTTAAAAGAATATTAAGCGCTTTGCTACAATGGCGGCCATTCGAAAACTCTCGACTATTCCTGCGGATTTCCCGGCAATGACCCAACGCAACACACTCTCTCACCTCGACTGGCTCGAAGCCGAGGCCATCCACATCATGCGCGAAGTCGCCGGCCAGTGTTCCAACCCGGTCCTGCTCTTCTCCGGCGGCAAGGACTCGATCTGCATGCTGCGCCTGGCTGAGAAGGCTTTCCGCCCGGGCAAGTTCCCCTTCCCGCTGATGCACATCGACACCGGCCACAACTACAAGGAAGTCGTCGCCTTCCGCGACAAGCGCGCTGCCGAACTGGGCGAGCGCCTGATCGTCCGTTCGGTCGAGGATTCGATGGCGCGCGGCACGGTGGTCCTCAAGCACGAGGGCGAGTCGCGCAACAAGCATCAGTCAGTCACCTTGCTCGAAGCCATCGAGGAATTCGGCTTCGATGCCTGCATCGGTGGCGCCCGCCGTGATGAAGAAAAGGCCCGCGCCAAGGAACGCATCTTCAGTTTCCGCGACGAATTCGGCCAGTGGGACCCGAAGAATCAGCGCCCGGAACTGTGGAGTCTGTACAACGCCCGCAGCCATAAAGGCGAGAACATCCGCGCCTTCCCCATCTCGAACTGGACGGAAATGGACGTCTGGCAATACATCGAGCGTGAAAACCTCGAACTGCCCAATATCTACTTCGCCCACACCCGCCCGGTGGTCATGCGCCAGGGTGCCATCGTCCCGGTCAACGTCCCGCTGGTTTCCGGCGAACTGGCCAATCCGTCCAAGGCCGGTGAACAGATCATCGACCTCCAGGTCCGTTTCCGCACCGTCGGCGACATTTCCTGCACGGCCCCTGTCGAGTCCGATGCCGATACGGTCAGCAAGATCGTTTTCGAAACGGCCACCACCACCATCACCGAGCGCGGCGCTACCCGCCTGGACGACCAGACCAGCGACGCCTCAATGGAACAACGCAAGAAAGAGGGTTACTTCTAATGAGCGCCCATCAAGTTGAAGACCGCGGCCTGCTCCGCTTCCTGACCTGCGGCAGCGTCGATGACGGCAAGAGCACCCTGATCGGCCGCCTGCTGTTCGACACCAAGACCATTCTTGCCGACACCCTGTCGGCCATCGCCAAGACCTCGGAAAAACGCGGCCTCGGCGCCGTTGACCTGTCATTGCTCACCGATGGCCTGCAGGCCGAGCGCGAACAGGGCATCACCATCGACGTCGCCTACCGCTATTTCAGCACCGGCACGCGCAAGTACATCATTGCCGACGCGCCGGGCCACGAGCAATACACCCGCAACATGGTGACGGCCGCCTCGACGGCCAACCTTGCCATCATCCTGATCGATGCGCGCAAGGGCGTCCTCACCCAGACCCGCCGCCACTCCAAGCTCGCTGCCCTGGTCGGCATCCCGCACCTGATCGTTGCCATCAACAAGATGGACCTGGCCGATTACTCGGAGGAGACCTACGAGCGAATCAAGGGTGAGTACCTCGAATTCGCCGCCAAGGTCGGTATCGAGGACATCCGCTTCATTCCGCTTTCGGCACTCAATGGCGACATGATCGTCGACCGTGGCGACAAACTCGACTGGTACCAAGGCCCGACCCTTCTGGAAATGCTCGAGGCCGCCCCGGCCGCCCATACCGAACATACCGAGAAGTTCCGCTTCCCGGTTCAGTACGTCTGTCGCCCGCAGGATTCGGCCAACCCCGACCTGCACGACTACCGGGGTTTCATGGGCCGCGTCGAAGCTGGCAGCCTCAAGGTCGGCGATGCCGTCACCGTCCTGCCCAATGGTCTGACGTCCACCGTCAAGGCCATCCAGATCGGCGGCGTTGATATCCCTGAAGCAGTCACCGAGCAATCGGTCACCATCCTGCTCGCCGACGAGATCGACACCTCACGTGGCGACATGATCGTCAAATCGAGCGAAGTGCCGGCTGCCGTCAAGCAGATCGAGGCCACCGTCTGCTGGATGGCCGAAGCACCGATGGATCGCGCCCGCACTTATCTGATCCGCCATACCACGCGTGACTCGAAGGCCAAGCTGGCGGCCATCGACCATCGCCTCGATGTCAATACGCTGGAAAAGGTCCCGGCCGAAAAACTGGCCATGAACGACATCGCCCAGGTCACCTTCAAGCTGGCCCAGCCCCTGTTCGCCGACCCCTATCTGGAAAACCGGGGGACCGGTGCTTTCATCATCATCGATGAGAGCAATAACAACACGGTCGGCGCCGGGATGATTCTCTGATTTCGATTTCGTGAAAACCCCGCAAAGGAAGCCCCACCGGGGCTTCTTTCATTTTTGCCTGCACATTTTTCTCATTTCGCAGCTAACATAAGCGTTAATCGCGATTTCACCGCAATACGACTAACCGGGACTCAATAAAACTGCTGGAAGACTTGCCCCATGCGCGTTCTGATCGTTGACGACAATGCCTCGATGCGAAACCTACTCAACGTCCTGCTCTCCAGCCAGGGCTACGAGGTGGTCGGTTTGCTCGAGGAAGGCAAGGGGGTAATGGATGCTGTCCGCAAGCTGTCGCCGGATATCGTCTGCCTCGACTACCAGTTGCCCGGTCGCAATGGGCTCGACATCCTGCGCGAGATCAATTCGACCTATCCCGATATCGACGTTCTGTTCATCACCGCCTCCGAGGAGGCCGACATCAAGGCCAAGGCGGCCGATGCCGGGTCGGCAGGCTTTCTGCAGAAGCCCTTCGGACAAAAGCAGGTAATCGACGAATTGCAGCAGGTTTGCGCCACCCGTCAGGCGTCGCAGGGCAAGCGCCCGGAGACCGCCAGCAAGAACCTCACCGCTGAAGCCGGTAGCCAGCCAAAGCCCTCCCTGAAACATACGGCAGTCATCGTTGATGACAACGGGTCAATCCGTCTGCTGCTCAAGGGATTGGTCACCGAACTCGGCCTCAACGTGGTCGCCCAGGTCGCCAATGGCGAAGAGGCCATTCGCGCCGCCCAGGCGCACCACCCGACCGTGCTCTTTCTTGACGTCGACATGCCCATCCTCTCCGGTCTCGACGCCCTGCCCAAAATTCTGGAAGTAAGCCCGGCCACCGCCGTGGTCATGGTCACCGGTGACACCTCGCGAGGCATCGTCGAAAAAGCCGCCGGCCTGGGGGCTCGAGGTTATATCGTCAAACCGGTCCGACCGGCATATATTGAGAAGTTCGTGAAACAGTTGTTCAACATCTAAAGCCAAAGGACGCCGCGCCATGACCTTGATGATCGACTTTCCATTTCCGGGTGCCGCCTCCTGGGTCGATCACTTCAAGAGTATTGAAGTCCCCGTCCTGCGCCATACGGTGCACCAGTTGGAAGAACTGCGTGAGACCGCGGACACCATCAATACCCGCAAGCTGGCCTCCATCATCGAGCATGACCCGCTGATGACCCTGCGCGTCTTTCAGTACATGCAGGCGCACCGCTCAAGCAGCCAGTCGGCTGATATCACGACCGTGGAACGCTCCCTGGTGATGATCGGCACGCAGAATTTCTATAACAGCATTCAGGATCCGCCGATCGTCGAGCATCAGCTCAAGGGCTACCCAAAGGCCATGCTCGGCCTGCTCAAGGTCATCGCCAGAGCCCGCACGGCCTCGGCCTGGGCGAGGGACTGGGCCTTGTTCCGCCAGAATATCAGCTTCGACGAAATCGCCATGGCGGCCCTGCTCCATGACCTTGTCGAAATGCTCATGTGGTGCCTCGCCCCCAACCTCGCCGTGCGCGCCAAGGAGCGTCTGGCCGATGAACCGGGACGGCGCACCGTACAGATCCAGCAGGAAGTCTTTGGCGCCCCGCTCGACGAAATCGCCGTCGAACTGATCACCCACTGGGGGCTGCCACCCCTGCTCTGTTCCCTGCTCAACCCCGAGGATGCCGACACGGGCAATGTCCGGAACGTCATTCTCGCCGTCGACCTTGCCCGCCACTCGGCCAATGGCTGGAATGATGCAGCCCTGCCCGACGACTACCAGGCCATCGAAGCCCTTCTGCACATCGGCCACAGCAACCTTCTCGAGCGCATCGGCGCGCCCGAAGAGCAGATTCTGGCGGCCCGACAGGCAGAGGCGGAACAAGACCCGCTGTCGTCGTAGACACAAAGTTGCGACAGACAATACGCCAGATGCATTTTGGTGAATAATTACCCTATGCTAAAAATCTTCATCGCCAGCGCCACCCTGATATTTCTGTCGACCGCTGCCAGCGCGGAAATCTACAAGTGCCGCCTGGCCAATGGCAACACCGAGATATCCAACCTGCCCTGCCCGCTCGGCAGCAGCACCATCACCTCGCGCCCCGACGAACGCGTATCCGAAGCGGCCCGCCGGCAGGCCGAGCACGAGGTCGAACGGATGCGCCAATACGTCGAGAAACGTGAAGCCAGCCAGCGCGCCGAAGACACGGCGGCCCGCGATGAACGGGCAGCCACTCAGCCGCGCCGCACGCCACCGCCGGCACCGACGCTGCAGCGCCAGTACGCCAACACCGAAGAATGTCTGCGCAGCATTGAAGGAATGGCGCTGGAGGCCACCCAGCGCGCCCAGATGGAAGCCGAATGCCACAACATCGCTGCCCCTCCGCAGAATGTTTACATCCCGGGAACGGTGCCGGCCTACCCGCAGCATCCCCATTCACATCAACCGCCGAGCCATCTACCAAACCAGTTACCCACCCAGCAACCCATGCCAAAGACCGATCCGTTGCCGACGGCACCGAAGATCGTCATGCCGCCGCTACAGAAATAGTCCGTTCGAGCCCGACCGGCCCAGCCGCCAAGCGCCACTGCCTATCCCCGTCACCGAAACGGCAGGCTAAAATGCCGCCTTCCGGGCAACGCCAGCGTCGCCTCAACGCATGCCAAGGCCGACCATGACCGATGTCCTGAAACCCTACCCCGATGCCGCCGCCAGCGCCGAGATCGTTGCCCGCACCCAGTGCTGGGTTGAGCGCGCAGTAATCGGTCTCAACCTGTGCCCGTTCGCCAAAAGCGTCTTTGTCAAAAAGCAGGTTCGCTATGCCTTGAGTGCCGCCAGCACCGCGGATGAACTACTGGCCGAACTGGAACACGAGCTGACACACCTGGCCGATACCGCGCCGAATGAACTGGACACCACCCTGCTCATTCATCCGCTGGCGATGACCGATTTCCTCGATTTCCATTTTTTCCTGAGTGAAGTCGATGCCCTGATCCGCAATCTCGGGTTCGAAGGGGTTTTCCAGATCGCCAGCCTGCATCCGCAGTATGAATTTTCCGGTAGCGAACCGGATGACATCGCCAACTTCACCAACCGCTCCCCCTACCCGACCCTGCACCTGCTCCGCGAAAGCAGCATCGACCGTGCTGTGGCGGCTTTTCCCGATGCCGAAGCGATTTTCGAGCGCAATATCGAGACGATGGAGCGTCTGGGCCACGACGGCTGGAAGAAGCTCTGGCTGGGCTAATTCACACACCCATCATTTGGTCAGGCCAGACGTAAAAAAGGGCAGCCCGAAGCTGCCCGTTTTCTTTCTGCCCGCTGCTCTCGGGCTGCCCCTCAGGGCCGAAGCAATTAAACCGCTGCTTCGTTTGTTTCACCGGTACGAATACGCACGACCTGCTCGACCGGCATGACGAAAATCTTGCCGTCGCCGATCTTGCCGGTACGCGCCGCCTTGATGATGGCCTCGATGGCAGCATCGACGTGCTCACTATTGACGACGATTTCAATCTTGATCTTGGGCAGGAAATCAACGACGTACTCGGCCCCGCGATAGAGCTCGGTATGGCCCTTCTGGCGGCCGAAGCCCTTGACCTCGGTAACCGTCAGGCCGGCGATGCCGATTTCCGACAGGGCCTCGCGGACTTCGTCGAGCTTGAAGGGTTTGATGACAGCTTCGATCTTTTTCATGGGCTGATTCCTCTCTACAGGTTCTTAAAATTCGTCGGAATATCGATTGGTAATAGGATACCGCCAATCCTTGCCAAAACCACGCGGCGTGATGCGAATGCCGATCGGGGCCTGACGGCGCTTGTATTCGGCGATACGGAGCAGGCGAACAACGCGGCGCACGGCCTCTTCAGGCAAGCCGGCAGCAATGATCTCGCGCGGGCTGCGGTCTTCTTCCATGTAGGCGCGAACGATGGCGTCGAGCACTTCGTAGGGCGGCAGCGAATCCTGGTCGGTCTGGTCGGGCTTCAACTCGGCCGAGGGCGGCCGCACGATGATGTTTTCCGGGATGACCGGATCGCCCTGACACAGGGTGTTGCGATAAACCGAGAGGCGATAGACCAGCGTCTTGTAGACATCCTTGATGACGGCAAAGCCACCCGCCATGTCACCATACAGGGTGCAATAGCCAACCGCCATTTCAGACTTGTTGCCGGTGGTCAGGACCATTGCGCCGGTCTTGTTGGAGATGGCCATCAGAATGTTGCCGCGAATACGCGCCTGGATGTTCTCTTCCGTTGTATCGGCCGGCAAGCCGGTGAACAAGGGATCAAGCATGGTGCCATAGACGTCCATGGCTGGCGCGATGGCAATTTCGTCGTAGCGCACGCCGAGGACGCGGATCATTTCACGCGAATCATCGAGGCTCATCTGCGCCGTGTAGGGCGAGGGCATCATCACCGCCCGAACCTTGTCGGCTCCCAGGGCATCGACGGCAACGCACAGCGTCAAGGCCGAGTCGATACCACCGGAAAGGCCGATGATGGCGCCCTTGAAGCCGGTCTTACCGATGTAGTCACGGACGCCGAGTACCAGCGCCTTATACGCTTCGGCTTCGAGCGAGAGTTCGTCGGCCATTTGTTCGGACTGCAACTTGCCGTCAGCGAAATCGACAATGCCGAGCGCTTCGTCGAACTGCGGCAGGCGCATGCAGCAATTCTTGCGGGCATCCAAGGCAAAGGAAGCCCCATCGAAAACCAGTTCATCCTGACCGCCGACCAGATTGCAGTAAATGGCGGGAATGCCCGTTGCCTCGATACGCTGGCCGAGCACATGAACGCGTTGCTGATGTTTTTCCAGATGGCAGGGCGAGGCATTGAGGACGAGTAGCAACTCGGCCCCCGCCTTATGGGCCAGTTCGGCCGCACCGGCTTCCCAGATGTCGGCGCAGATATTGATGCCGCAGCGCACACCACCGAGGGTAACGACACAGGCCTCGGTGCCCGGCTCGAAATAGCGCCGTTCATCGAAGACTTCGTAATTGGGCAGGCGCATCTTGCGGTAAACCGCAATTTTCCGGCCATTTTCAATGACCGTTGCTGCGTTGTAGCAGCGTCCTTCGTGTTCTTCCGGATGGCCGACAACGACAGCAATGCCGTCGACCCGGGTGGCCAGGTCGTCAAGTGCACGACGGCTGGCCCGGTAGAAATCCGGGCGCAGCAGGAGATCTTCCGGCGGGTAGCCACACAGGGCCAACTCCGGGGTCAGCAGCACTTGGGCGCCGCGGGCTTTCGCCGCAACGGCGCACTGGATGATGCGTTCGACGTTGCCCGTCAGGTCACCGACGGTGGCATTGAACTGGGCAACGGCGATACGCAGCATGAGACTAACTTAGTAGTTCGGCTTTTCTTTCGCGTCGTTATAACGCTGGATGCCGGTCATGATTTCGTTGCGGGCAGCGTCGATGCCTTCCCAACCGTTGACCTTGACCCACTTGCCCGGCTCGAGATCCTTGTAGTGCTCGAAGAAGTGCGCGATCTGCTTGCGCAGCAGTTCCGGCATGTCTTCGAAGGTCTTGACGTCCTTGTAGAGCGGGGTCAGCTTGTCGACCGGAACGGCCAGCAGCTTGGCATCTTCACCACCTTCGTCGGTCATCGACAGCTGGCCGAGCGGGCGGCAACGGACGACAACGCCGGGCGGCAGGGAGAAGGGGCTGACCACCAGCACGTCGACCGGATCACCGTCACCGGCGATGGTGTGCGGGATGTAGCCGTAGTTGCAGGGGTAATGCATGGAGGTCGACATGAAACGGTCGACGAAAATCGCGCCGCTTTCCTTGTCGACTTCGTATTTGACGGGTTCGGAATGGGCCGTGATTTCGATGATGACGTTGAAATCGTCGGGCAGGGACTTGCCGGAAGGAACGTTATTTAGAGCCATCGTTATCTCTCTGCGATTGGGTTTGAGAACTTGTAATTATACCGTCGTGACGGCGCATATTTACGACCAGGCAGCGAGAAACTCCTGCCAGTGGGGCGCACCGATGCGAGCCAGCTGCGCCTTGATGAACTCGCCCTCGGCGACCTCTTCGGCCGCCGTCAGTTCGCCGCGCATGCGGCGGAAGCGGTTATAGACGAGATAGGTATTGATCACGTCCGTCTCGCAATAGTCGCGAATCTCGGCGCTCTTGCCGGCCTGCCAGGCTTCCCAGACCTTGCCGCCATCCATGCCGAGCTTGCCGGGAAAACCGTAGAGCTTGGCTAGATCGTCGAGCGGCGCATTGGCGCGAGCGTTGTAGAGGCCGAGCAGGTCCATCAGGTCAAGATGGCGCATGTGGTAGCGGCTGATGTAGTTGTTCCACTTGAAATCGCGCGAATCGGCGTAGTCGCCGTCGCCCAGATCCCAATAGCGCGGCGCCGCGACGCCGTGCAGCATGCCGCGATAATGCAGCACCGGCAGATCGAAACCGCTGCCGTTCCACGAGACGATCTGCGGCGTGAATTTCTCGATGCCGTCAAAAAAACGCTGGATGATGGTGCCTTCATCAAGGTCCGGCTCGGACAACGACCAGACCTTCAGCCCCTCACTGGTACGCAGAACGCAGGAGATGGTGACGATGCGCTGCAAGTGCAGCTGGAGGAAATCATTGCCCGTCTTGGCACGCCGCTGCTGAAAGGCAAGCTCGGCGACTTCATCGTCGGAAAGGCCGGCCGGCAGATCGTTGAGGCGGCGCAGGCCGGCCACATCGGGGATGGTTTCGATATCGAAAACGAGAACCGGTTTCATGCCGGGAAAACGCCGGTCGACAGGTAGCGGTCACCACGGTCGCAGACGATGGTAACGATCACCGCATTCTCGAGTTCCTGCGACAGGCGCAACGCAACGGCCAGCGCCCCGCCCGAGGAAATGCCGGCAAAGATGCCCTCTTCCATCGCCAGCCGGCGCGTCATGGCTTCGGCATCGGACTGGCTGACGTTTTCGACGCGGTCGACCCGGCTTCGGTCGAAAATTTTCGGCAGGTAGGCCTCCGGCCACTTGCGGATGCCGGGAATCTGGCTGCCGTCTTCCGGCTGACAGCCGACGATCTGGATGGCCGGGTTCTGCGTCTTGAGATAGGCCGAGGTCCCCATGATGGTGCCGGTGGTCCCCATGCTCGACACGAAGTGGGTGATCCTGCCCTCAGTGTCGCGCCAGATTTCCGGGCCGGTGCCTTCGATGTGGGCGAGCGGATTATCGGGATTGCCAAACTGGTCGAGAATGATGCCCTTGCCTTCGTCGCGCATCTTCTCGGCGACGTCACGGCACAGTTCCATACCGCCATCCTTGGGCGTCAGCACGAGTTCGGCCCCATAGGCGCGCATGCTCTGACGGCGCTCGATGCTCTGATTCTCGGGCATCACCAGGATCATTTTGTAACCCTTGATGGCTGCCGCCATGGCCAGGGCGATACCGGTGTTGCCCGAAGTCGCCTCAATCAGCGTGTCGCCCGGCTTGATGTCACCGCGCGCTTCGGCATGGACGATCATCGACAGGGCCGGACGATCCTTGACCGAACCGGCCGGATTATTGCCTTCGAGCTTGGCGAGAATGACGTTGTTGCGCCGCTCGTTATCGGCACCCGGAATGCGGACCAGACGTACCAGCGGGGTGTTTCCGACAAAATCCTGCAGGGTTTTATACATTGCGATTGAGCCACTCGATATATTGGGAGACGCCCTCTTCGACCGTCGCCATCGGGGCAAGGTAGCCGGCATCGCGCAGGCGCGTCAGATCGGCCTGGGTAAACGCCTGATACTTACCCTTCAGGGCCTCGGGGAAGGCGACGTATTCGAGCAAGCCCTGTGCCCGAAGTTCCGCCAGGGTAAGCGGCGCATCACCCTTGGCCTGACGGCAGCCATTGGCAGCGGCGACGGCGACATCGTTGAAGCTCTGGGCGCGGCCGGAGCCAAGATTGAAGATGCCCGACTTCTCGGGATTATCAAGGAAATACAGATTGACCTTGGCGACATCGCCGACAAAGACGAAATCGCGCATCTGGCCACCGTTTTCGTAACCGTGCGAGCCCTCGAAGAGCTTGACCTTGCCGTCGGCGCGGAACTGGTTGAAGTTGTGGAAGGCGACCGAGGCCATGCGTCCCTTGTGCGTTTCACGCGGGCCATAGACGTTGAAGTAGCGGAAGCCGACGATCTGCGAGGACGGGTTCTGTGCCAGGCGCTGACGGACGACCTGATCGAAGAGGAACTTCGAGTAACCATAGACGTTGAGCGGCCCTTCGAACTGGCGCTCCTCCTTGAACACGCTGCTGGCGCCATAGGTCGCCGCACTCGAGGCGTAGAGGAACTGGACATCCTGATCAAGGCACCAGTCGAGCAGGATGGTGGAGTATCGGTAGTTGTTCTCCATCATGTAGCGGCCATCGGTTTCCATGGTGTCGGAACAGGCACCTTCATGGAAAATCGCCTCGACCTCGCCATCAAAATGACCGGCCTGGATGCGCGCGATGAAGTCGTGCTTGTCGATGTAATCGGCGATTTCGCAGTCGATCAGGTTGTTGAACTTGTCGGCCTTGGTCAGGTTGTCGACGGCGATGATCTTGGTTACGCCCCGCTCATTGAGTGCCTTGACGATATTGGAACCGATGAAACCGGCAGCGCCGGTAACGACTGTGTACATGGCTATTCCTTACAGGCTTAGAGGGCGGCCGCGAGTTCTTCGCGACTGACAACGGCAGTACCAAGTTTGCCAACGACGATACCGGCCGCGATGTTGGCGACACGAATGGCCTCCGCCCAGTCGGCACCAGCCGCGATCATGACGGCCAGTGTGGCGATCACCGTATCACCGGCCCCGGAGACATCAAAGACCTCACGGGCCAGCGCCGGCTGATGATGGGTTTCATCAGCAAACAGGGTCATCCCCTCTTCGCTGCGCGTCACCAGCAGGGCCTCCAGGCCAAGTTCACCACGCAACTTGCGCGCCTTGGCGGCCAGTTCATCGTCCGAGGACCAGCGTCCAACCACCTCTTTCAATTCCGAGCGGTTCGGCGTGATCACCGTGGCCCCGGCGTACTTGCCCCATTCGTCACCCTTGGGGTCGACCAGGACCGGCTTGTCGTGGGCACGGGCGATACGGATCATCTCGGCGATATGGGTCAGGCCGCCCTTGCCGTAGTCGGAGAGGACAACCACATCGGACTGGACGACACGGGTTTCAAAATCGGCCAGCTTGGCCTGCAGGATTTCGTGCGACGGCGTCGTTTCGAAATCAATGCGCAGCAACTGTTGCTGTCGGCCGATGACGCGCAGTTTGACCGTCGTATCGATCTCGCGATCGACATGCAGACTGGCGTCAATCTGACCTTCTTCGAGCAGACGGCCCAGCGTACGGCCCGCCTCGTCGTCACCCACCACCGAGAGTAAGGCCGACACGGCACCGAGCGATGCGGCATTGCGCGCAACGTTAGCCGCCCCGCCGAGACGCTCTTCCATGCGCTGGACCTTGACCACCGGCACCGGGGCTTCCGGCGAGATGCGGCTGACTTCGCCAAACCAGTAACGGTCGAGCATGACGTCGCCGACCACGAGCAGGCGGACCTGCGAAATCTTTTCGAGCACGCTGCCGTTCATGGATCAGCGACCAATGGCGAAATATTCGATGCCGGATGCCCGCACGAATTTCGGGTCGTACAGGTTGCGACCGTCGAAAATCACCGGGTTCTTCAGGGTCGCCTTGATGGCCTCGAAATCCGGACTACGGAATTCCTTCCATTCAGTGACGATGAGCAAGGCATCGGCCTCGGTCAGGGCGCCCATCGGGCTTTCGGCGTATTTCAGACGGCTGTCGTCACCGAAAATGCGCTGCGTTTCATGCATGGCGACCGGATCATAAGCCGTCACCGTGGCACCAGCCGCAAACAAGTCGGCAATCAACTCGCGGCTGGGTGCTTCGCGCATGTCGTCGGTATTCGGCTTGAAGGCCAGGCCCCAAAGCGCAAAATGCTTGCCCTTGAGATCGCCGAAACGGCCCTTGAGCTTGCCGGTCAACACGTGTTTCTGGGCATCGTTGGCCTCCTCGACGGCGGTCAGCACCTTGAGGCTGATGCCGGCATCGTCCTTGGCCGTGGCGATCAGCGCCTTGACGTCCTTGGGGAAGCAGGAGCCACCGTAGCCGCAGCCGGGGTAGAGGAAGTGATAGCCGATACGCGGATCAGAGCCGATGCCCTGACGCACCATCTCGATGTCGGCACCGAGCACTTCGGCCAGATTGGCGAGTTCGTTCATGAAGCTGATGCGCGTCGCCAGCATGGCGTTTGCAGCGTACTTGGTCAGCTCGGCGCTCTTCACGTCGGTGATGATGAGGCGTTCGTGGTTGCGCTGGAAGGGCGCGTAGAGGGCGCGCATGAGGTGGATTGCCTGCTCTTCTTCAGCCCCGACAACGATGCGATCCGGCCGCATGAAGTCTTCGACGGCTGCACCTTCCTTGAGGAATTCCGGATTGGAGACGACGCTGTAGGGAATGCTCACACCCCGCTTGGCCAACTCGTCGGCAATCGCCGCCTTGACCTTGGCCCCGGTGCCGACCGGCACCGTGCTCTTGTCGACAACAACCTTGTAGTCGGTCATCAGGCGGCCGATGTTGCGCGCCGCGCCGAGCACGTACTGAAGGTCGGCCGAGCCGTCTTCGTCGGGCGGCGTACCGACCGCGATGAACTGGATGGTGCCGTGCTGCACGGCCTTTTCGACGTCGGTGGTGAAGTGCAGGCGGCCGGCGGCGACATTGCGGCGGACCATTTCCTGCAGACCCGGTTCGAAAATCGGAATACCGCCCTCTTCCAGAATGCGAATCTTCTCGGGGTCAACGTCCAGGCAGAGAACATCGTTGCCGACTTCCGCCAGACAGGTGCCACTGACCAGACCGACATAGCCAGTCCCGACAACGGTAATTTTCATAAGACTTCCTACAAGGATTGATCGAATTCTTCGCCGCGCCGCGGCGGGTAGGTTTCCCAGCCACCACAGGCCGGACAGCGCCAGTAGAACTGGCGGGCCTTGAAACCGCAATTATCGCATCGATAACGGGACAAACGCTTGGTATAGCCCTGGATGATGGTCTTGGCCAGTTCGACATCGGCCCGCACCTCCGGCGCCACCAGGGGCAGCCGGGCACTCATCAGCTTTTCCAGGCCAAGCAGGGTCGGATTGCGCTGCAACTCGGCGCGGACCAGACGGTAGGCTGCTTCGACGCCCTCGTTTTCGAGAACCAGCTGATAGACGACCTCGAGCAGATCGAGCGACGGATAACGTTCAAGATAGCCGCTCAACAACGCGATGCCTTCGGCCGGGCGCTCCAGTTTGCGGTAGGTCTCCAGCAGGCGCTGGGCGACCAGCGCGAGGTAGGCCGGGTCCTGCTGCTCGATGCGTTGCCAGGCCTCGATGGCGGCCTTGAGGTCGCCTTCCTGCAAAAGCAAATCGCCCTGGAGAAGGCTGGCGCGCACGCACTTGCGGTTTTCCTGGGTGGCGATATCGAGATATTCACGCGCCGTATCGGGACGCGAACGCATGATTTCGTTGGCTGCCAGCTCGCAGTAATACTCGGCGATGTCACGATGCGAGGCGACATCCGGCAGTTCACGGGCGATTTCAACGGCCTTCAGCCATTCCTTCTCGACCTGGTAGATTTCCAGCAGATTGCGCTTGGCCTCTTCTTCAAAGGCGCTGCCCAGCAGCTTGTTGAAAATTTCTTCGGCGCGGTCGAGCAAGCCTGCCTTGAGATAGTCCTGCCCCAACTCGGAGAGCGCCTGCAGGCGGACCTTGTCGTCAAGATCGGGCAGGTCGATGAGGTTCTGGTGCATGCGGATGGCCCGCTCGGTTTCACCACGCCGGCGAAACAGGTTGCCCAAAGCAAAATGCAGTTCGACGGTCTGCGAATCGACCTTGGCGACTTCGAGAAAGGAGTCGATGGCCTTGTCCGGCTGCTCGTTGAGCAGGAAGTTCAAGCCCTGAAAATAGGACCGCGGCAAGGTACGCGACTCATGCACGACCTGCTGCATGTCAACGCGGGCGGCGATCCAGCCGAAGGCAAAGAAGACCGGGATGAGCAGTAACTGCCAGTATTCGAATAAATCGTTCATGCAGGCGGCGGCACTAGAGGAGTGGACGAAGCAGGCCTGTGTGCAGCCTCGCGCTTCAGGCGCGTAATTTCACGTCGTTGACGAAAAATGGTGCCGAGCAACGAGAGTGCGCCAAGGATCACGCCGCCCACCAGAAAGGCCAGCAAGGCGATGATCAGCGGTGCCTGCCAGATGGTTCCGGGAAGCAGACGCAGGCTTACCGGATCGGTGTTCTGGGTGGCAAAGACCACCAGGAAAACAAAAATAATGGCCCGTACGGCCCAGGTTAGTGCTGTCATGAGATTCAATGAAAAAGGGCAGTGAAATCATTCACTGCCCTGAATCTACCACATCGGGCCAAGCCCGGCTTCAGATCGCCTGATCAACCCTTTCGCGCAATTCTTTTCCAGCCTTGAAATGGGGAACCCATTTGGCCGGGACGCCAACCTTTTCCCCTGATTTGGGGTTACGGCCAGTACGCGGTGGCCGATAGTTGAGCGCAAAGCTGCCGAATCCGCGGATCTCGATACGATCTCCTCGCACAAGTGCTTCGGACATCGCATCGAGAATCATCTTGACCGCAAAATCAGCATCTTTCGCCACCAGCTGCGGAAACCTCTCCGCCAGCCGGGCGATGAGCTCGGATTTGGTCATGCTTTTTGCCTATCAGCCTTGCTGGTTGAGCTTGGCCTTGAGAAGGGCACCCAGGTTGGTCGTGCCAGAAGCAGCGGCGGAAGATTCAGCAGACAGTTTCTGCATGGCTTCGTGCTGTTCGGCATTGTCCTTGGCCTTGATGGACAGGTTGATACCACGGGTCTTGCGATCCACGTTGATGATCATGGCTTCAACGGTATCCCCCACCTTGAGGTGTTGCGACAGGTCGTCGATACGATCACGTGAGAATTCGGAAGCGCGCAGGTAACCTTCGTTCTCACCATCCAGCGTCAGCACGGCGCCGCGAGCGTCAACCGTCTTGACGGTGCAGTTCACGATGCTGTTCTTTTCGTGGGTGGCGATGAAGTTGGTGTACGGGTCACCTTCCATCTGCTTGATACCGAGGGAGATACGCTCCTTCTCGACGTCGATGCCGAGGACCAGCGCCTCAACTTCGTCGCCCTTCTTGAAGTTGCGGATGGCTTCTTCGCCGGTCGCAGACCAGGACAGGTCGGACAGGTGAACCAGACCATCGATACCACCCGGCAGGCCGATGAAGATGCCGAAGTCGGTGATCGACTTGATAGCGCCCTTAACCTTGTCGCCCTTCTTGTGGTTCATCGCGAAATCGTCCCACGGATTGGCTTGACACTGCTTCATGCCGAGGGAGATACGACGACGCTCTTCGTCGATTTCGAGGATCATGACTTCGACTTCGTCGCCGAGCTGGACAACCTTGGACGGGTGAACGTTCTTGTTGGTCCAGTCCATTTCGGAAACGTGAACCAGGCCTTCGATGCCTTGTTCGATTTCGACGAAAGAACCGTAGTCGGTCAGGTTGGTGACCTTGCCGAAGAGGCGGGTACCAGCCGGGTAACGGCGGGCAATACCAACCCACGGATCGTCGCCCAGTTGCTTCATGCCCAGCGAGACGCGGTTCTTCTCGGCGTCGAACTTGAGGATCTTGGCGGTAACTTCGTCACCAACATTGAGCACTTCGCTCGGGTGACGGACGCGGCGCCAGGCCAGGTCGGTGATGTGCAGCAGGCCATCGATGCCGCCGAGGTCGACGAACGCACCGTAATCGGTGATGTTCTTGACGATACCCTTGACGGTGGTGCCTTCCTTGAGGTTCTCGAGGAGCTTTTCGCGATCTTTGTCAGCGGTGGCTTCGAGCACGGCACGGCGGGACATCACGACGTTATTGCGCTTGCGGTCAAGCTTGATGACCTTGAACTCCATGGTCTTGCCTTCGTACGGCGTGGTGTCCTTGACCGGACGCATGTCGACGAGGGAACCCGGCAGGAAGGCGCGGACGCCATTGGACATGACGGTCAGGCCGCCCTTGACCTTACCGGTGATGGTGCCGGTAACCAGGGAGTTGTTGTTCAGGGCTTCTTCCAGGAAGTTCCAGGCGGCGATGCGCTTGGCGCGATCGCGGGACAGGCGCGTGGCGCCGTAGCCGTCTTCCAGCATTTCGATGGCGACCTGGACGAAATCGCCCACGGCCACTTCGAGTTCGCCCTGATCATTCAGGAATTCTTCGAGCGGAACATAAGATTCCGATTTCAGGCCGGCATTGACCACAACGAAGTTGTGATCGATGAGCACCACTTCAGCAGTGATGACTTCGCCTTGACGCATTTCCTGGCGAGCCAGGGATTCTTCAAATAGTTGAGCAAAAGATTCCATTGACGGAGAGAACTTTCATGTTGCCGCGAATCGTGAAATCCACAGCGGGTTAGGGTTAAAACAAATTACCGGCCAGGATGGCCGGCAACACCTTACAACGACACTTCACGACTCCATGCCAGCACCTGGTTCACCGCCTGTTCGATGGTGAGATGCGTGGTGTCGAGCCGCTTGGCATCGGCTTCCTGACGAAGCGGGGCGACGCTGCGCTGCGAATCGCGCTCGTCACGTTGCACCAAGTCGGCCAGAAGGTCGGGGAGATTAGCAGATAATCCTTTGTCGATCAACTGCTTATAACGACGTTCGGCGCGCGCCTCGGCACTTGCCGTGAGAAAGACCTTAAGCGTGGCATGGGGAAAGACGACCGAACCCATATCGCGTCCATCGCCGACCAGTCCGGGCCGCTGGTTGAAGGCCCGCTGGCGGAACAGCAGGGCATCGCGAACCGCCGGCAGGACGGCAACCTTCGAAGCCCCAGCCGACATTTCTTCGGTGCGGATGGCATCGCCCACCACAGCCCCGCCCAGGCGGATTTCCTCGCCGGAAAATTCGACATCAAGCACGGCGGCAATAGCCGCCACCCCGGCCTCGTCATCCCAGGCCACGCCGGCCCGCTGAGCCGCCAGCGCGGTCAGGCGATAGAGCGCGCCGGAATCGAGATAGGCATAGCCAAGGGCCGCGGCCACCCGCCCCGCCACGGTACCCTTGCCGGAAGCCGACGGGCCATCGATGGCAATGACCGGCGCCGCCTTGGTGGCTGCAGCGAAACGCTCGAAGTAATCGGGGAAAGTCTTGGCCACGCACTTCGGATCGTTGATACGCAGCGGTGTCCCAAAAGCCGCCAGCGAGAAGCACATGGCCATGCGGTGATCGTCATAGGTATCGATGGCTGCCGAGTTGAGCGCCGCTGGGGTGACTCGGATGAAATCCTCTCCCTCCTCGACCAGCGCGCCGAGCTTGCGTAATTCAGTCGCCATCGCGGCAATGCGGTCGGTTTCCTTAACGCGCCAGCTGGCGATATTGCGCAACGTGGTCGTACCCTTGGCGAACAAGGCCGTCGTCGCCAGCGTCATCGCCGCATCGGGAATATGGTTGCAATCTAGATCAACCGCGACCAGCCCGGATTTGGGCGCCCGCGCCGCCATCCAGTTCGGCCCCATGTCGATTTCAGCGCCCATTTTGGCGAGTGCCTCGGCAAACTTCACATCGCCCTGGATCGAATCGCGCCCCACCCCTTCAACCCGCACCGGCCCGCCACCAATGGCGCCCAGCGCAAGGAAATAAGAGGCCGACGAGGCATCCCCTTCGACATACACAGTACCCGGTGAAACGTAACAGCTGCCCGCCGGCACCGTGAAACGCTGCCAGCCATCGCGTTCAACGATGACACCAAACCGCGCCATGATGGCCAACGTAATTTCGATGTAGGGCTTGGATATCAGTTCGCCAACCACCTCAACGGTTGCCGCCTCACCGGTCAGCGGCAAGGCCATCAGGAGGCCAGTCAGGAACTGGCTCGACACATCGCCGCGCACCTTGACTGCAACGCCCGGCGCAATCGTCGCCGGTTTGAGATGCAGCGGCGGGTAGCCGTCATTGCCCAGATAGGTGACATCCGCCCCCAGTTGCCGCAAGCCATCAACCAGATCACCAATCGGCCGCTCGTGCATGCGGGCGACACCCTTCAGGATGTAGTCGCCACCGGCCAGCGCCAGCGCCGCCGTGAGCGGCCGGAAAGCGGTACCGGCATTGCCCAGGAACAACTCAGCCTGCTTGACCGGGAAACGCCCGGCACAACCCTTGATCAGCCAGTTTTCGCCACCCAGATGGCTGACACCGACACCCAGCGCCTTGAGCGCATCGAGCATGCGCTCGGTATCGTCGGAGGCCAGCAGATCGCGGACTTCTGTTTCGCCTTCGGCCAGGGCGGCGAGGAGCAAAACGCGGTTGGAGATGCTTTTCGAACCGGGCAGGCGGACGGTGCCGGCGGCGGAAACGAGTTGGGGCAGGTCGAGGAATTCCATGGTCTATCCGAAAACAGCAAAGGACGAAATTCTACCCGCCCGATGCTCCGGACTGACATGCCCGATGGACATAAATGCGTTATTTAGATTTGACGAGAGGGCTATGCTTTAAGGCTTATCCATTTTTACGCTGCCCGCTCAAATTCCCCAGCCCGAAGCTGCCCACCGCACTCGTCCATAATCGCCATGAACCCGACGCTATAGGCCTGAAAGCCTAGCTCAGGGGCGTGTTCAGCATAATTTTTGTGTTCGTGATGATGGCCATGGAATGTGGCGTTCACGCGCATGGACTGGGCGAGCCCAGTAATGAGCGTGTAAGAATTTTTGTGTAAACGGTCACCCGGCAGGAAACTGCCACATTGCCAGGAGCGATGATGACCGTAGGAAAGAAAGCAGTACCCAAAGAGTTGCTGGATAGCCTGTTGGCTGATTACCGGAAGCCGGAAGACCTGATTGGTGAGAATGGGTTGCTCAAGCAACTCACCAAGCTGCTGGTTGAGAAGGCGCTGGAAGTTGAGATGGCTGATCATCTCGGCCACGGCAAGAATGAGCCGGTGGAGAACACCGCCGGCAATACCCGTAATGGCAAGAGTAAGAAGACGCTGAAAGGGGAGTTCGGGGCATTGCCGATAGAGGTTCCCCGCGACCGCCAAGGCACTTTCGAGCCGCAGCTAATCCCAAAGCACCAGACCCGCTGGACAGGCTTTGACGACAAGATTCTGTCGCTATACGCCCGTGGCATGACGGTCCGTGAAATCCAGTCGCATCTGGAAGAGATGTACGGCACGGAGGTGTCGCCCACCCTGATTTCGTCAGTCACCGATGCGGTCATTGAAGAGGCTAAGGCCTGGCAATCACGACCACTGGATGCGCTGTACCCGATCGTCTATCTGGACTGCATTCACGTCAAAGTCAGGGATGGCAGTGTGCGCGTCAAAGCCGTGTATCTGGCCATCGGACTCAACATGGCGGGCGAGAAGGAAGTTCTCGGTCTGTGGATCGCCCAGACGGAAGGCGCCAAGTTCTGGCTGCAGGTGGTCACCGAACTCAAGAATCGTGGCGTCCAGGATATCTTCATTGCCTGCGTCGATGGGTTGAAGGGCTTTCCGGAAGCCATCGAGGCCGTCTATCCCCATGCAGCCGTTCAACTGTGCATCGTCCATATGGTCCGGCACAGCCTGAACTACGTTTCCTGGAAGATGCGTAAAGATGTTGCTGCTGACCTCAAACGGATATACAGCTGTGCCACCGCCGACGAAGCAGAACAGATGCTCGGAGAGTTTGAGGGCAAATGGGACGATGCCTACCTGCCCATCAGCCAGTCCTGGCGCCGGAACTGGCCGCGCATAACGCCGTTCTTTGACTACCCGCCGGAGATCCGGAAAGTCATCTACACGACCAATGCGATTGAATCAGTGAACATGAGCCTGCGGAAAATCACCAAGAACCGGGGCTCCTTTCCGAGCGATGAGGCGCTGATGAAACTCTTCTATCTGGCACTCCGCAACATCAGCCAGAAATGGACCATGCCCATTCGCGATTGGAAAGCAGCACTGACCCGATTTACTATCCAGTTCGAAGACCGGATGAATAACGTTTAACTCAAACCCCGTTTACACAAAATTCCGGACACGCCCAATCCACATGGCGCTACCGGGAAGCCGGCGGCGAAGCTCAATATTTTGAGGCAGAGATGGCATGACATTAAGTTCGATGCCTATCAACCTCCGACATATTCCGGAACAAATAGCTTCAACCCTTGCTTGACCTCAGCCGCATGGCGAACAGAGGGCACCAGCCAGGCCAGCAAAGCCTCACGTTCGGCCTCGTCCATGCGATCAAGCAGGCGGGCAATGCGCAGCTTCGGATGCGGCGTCGGCAGCGTGGCCTCATCATCGGCCAGCAGCTCTTCATAGAGTTTTTCACCAGGCCGCAACCCGGAGAATTCGATTCGGATATCGTCTTCCGAAAACCCAGATAGGCGGATCATGTCGCGGGCCAGATCGACTATGCGCACCGGCTCGCCCATATCGAGCACAAAAATCTCACCGCCCTGCCCCATCCACCCGGCCTGCAGCACCAGCTGCGCCGCCTCGGGAATGGTCATGAAATAACGCACGATGTCGGGATGGGTCACGGTCACCGGGCCGCCGCGCGCAATCTGCTCGCGGAACTTGGGAATGACGCTGCCGTTGCTACCCAGGACATTGCCAAAACGCACCGTGACGAATCGTGTGCCGCCATCAACCTGTTGAGCGCGACAAAGCCGCTCAGCCAGACGCTTGCTGGCCCCCATGACATTGGTCGGATTCACGGCCTTGTCAGTCGAGATCAAAACAAATTTATCGACCCCCGCCCTCTGTGCCGCCCGCGCCAAAGTCAGTGTGCCCAAAGCATTCGTCCGCACAGCCTGCCAGGCATTGGCATCCTCCATCAGCGGCACATGCTTGTAAGCTGCCGCGTGGAAAATCACCGCCGGCTGTTCGGTGACCAGAATTTCATCAACCCGATCGGCATCACGCACATCCCCGGCCCAACAGCTACGGGAGAGCATCGGGCACAAATGGGATAACTCTTCATCCATCTTGTAGAGGGCAAATTCAGACGAATCCAGCAGAACCAGCCGGCCCGGCGAAAACTTGGCGATCTGGCGGCACAGTTCGGAACCGATCGACCCCCCCGCCCCGCTAACCAATACCACCCGCCCAGTCAGCAATTCATGAAGCCCTTGGTCATCGAGTGAAACCGCTTCCCGACCCAGCAAATCTTCCAGCTCAACGCGCCGGATATTGGATACAGACAGGCGCCCCGCCAACAGGTCATCATAGGATGGCATGGTCATCACGGCCAATCCAGCGCCCGATGCATATTCAGCCGCGCTGCGTCGCTCCGATGATTTGGCTTCAGGCATCGCCATGATCACATGCTTGACGCCGTACTTGCCGGCCACCTCGCCGATATTCGCCACGGAGCCAAACACCGGCAGGCCGCGCAGGCTGCGCCCAGTCTTCTGGGGATTTTCATCAACCAAGGCCACGGCGTACCACAATCCGCTGCGATGCAATTCACGCAACAAAGAATCAGCTGCCTCGCCAGCGCCCAGCACCAATACCGGCTGCCCGCGCATCTTGGCCGGGCCGTATATGCGGTGCTCCTTCCAACTGCGATAGGCAAAGCGACTGCCACCCATCATTAAAGCCAGCAACAAGGGGTGCAAGATAAGCACTGAACGTGGAATCGGACCCAAGCCCAAAAAGACGACAGCCGCCGTCATTAGCAAACCACCAACCACAACCGCTGCAACGAGATGCTGCAAATCTGAAAGACTGGCAAAGCGCCACAAGCCACGGTACAACCCGAACGCGAAGAACAAGGAACCCAGCAAGGGCATCACCCAAAGCAGGGAATGCTGAGCCACCCCGACAAACTCGGGCGGTATATCGAAATTGAATCGCAGCAAAAAAGCCAGCGCCCACGCCAGCGCAACAGCCACGAGATCGTGGAAAAATGCGGCGTAAGTACGTGGATTGGTCATGCGATGCGTTCCAGAAAAACTCCAGTTCAGACCGTCTGCCGGTCAAAGCTAGGTATTTTAACCTGCTTGCAACGCGTCATCAGCGCTCAGTGCGACACACCATCGCGACGCAGCACCTTGATGAAGGTGAGCCAGATAATGTGGATATCAAACCATAGCGAACGCCGCTTAAGGTATTCGACATCCAGCTTGACCTTTTCCGGAATCGGCAATTCGTCCCGGCCATTGATCTGAGCCCAACCGGTCAAACCAGGCACCAGATCATGCACACCCAACTCAGTCCGCAAGGCAATCAGATCATCCTGATTGAACAGCGCCGGGCGCGGCCCGACAAAGCTCATGTCGCCAACCAGAATGCTCCACAACTGCGGCAATTCATCTAGGCTGGATTTCCGCAAAAATGAACCAATCGGCGTCAGATGGGCGTTCGGGTCTTTGAGCAGATGTGTCGCCACCGCGGGGGTACCGATGCGCATACTGCGGAATTTCGGCATTTTGAAAATGCGGTTGTGGCGACCGACCCTATCCGACCAATAGAGTGCAGGGCCATGTGATGTTAGCGTTACGGCCATTGCGACAAGGAAAATGGGTACGAGTGCAAACATCAAGATAAGCAGAGCGAATACCAAGTCAAATGTGCGTTTAATAATGGGAACCATTGTTGTTCAAGATGCCAATCAGTCTCCCAGAAACAGACGATAAAATTCCAAAAGAATATCTCGGCAACCATTGATGATCATAGAGGTAAGAACCCGTTCGCCTACAACTATGTAGATAAGCCGGCGCGGCTTGAAAGTGGTCTAACAGTGAGCCCCCCGGATTTAGTACCAAAAGGCCAGATACTAAAAGTCCTTGAGTTGCAAATAAATACACTTAGCATGATAGAGTAAGAACCAAGTAGAAACTGACGACCAATAGTGATAGCTGGGCCGACTTGACTAGCACTCACAAGAAATATCGATATCTATCGGTTTTGCCATGACTAAAATAATAATATTATCAGTATTCCTTTGCATTGTATTTTCCATAAACGCCCAAGCTCAATCGCTAAACGATTTTATTGAATTGACTATTAATTCACATCCGGCTATGCAGTCGCAGCGCAATCAGATGGATGTGGCGCAGGCCGACCGGGAGGTGGCACGGCAGCAGTTCTTGCCGACACCATCGGTCAATGTCGAGAACAAGGCATGGTCGAACAAGAGCGCCAACAGCCCGACCAACAATGGCGATGACACGGTGTTGGTCCTGCGCTTGCAGCAGCCCTTGTGGACGGGTGGTCGTCTGACCGCCGGGCTGGACAAGGCCGATGCGCAAATATCGGTGACCGCGGCGGCCCTGCTGGAAACCCGGCAGCAGCTGGCCTTGCGTACCATTCAGGCGTGGGGCGAGTGGTATGGGGCGGATTTGAAGGTGCAGGCGATGGAGCGCAGCCTGGCCGAGCATCAGCGCCTCAAGGAGCAGGTCCAGCGCCGCGTTGAGGCGGGGGCGTCGGGGCCGAACGAACAGGTGCTGACCGATGGTCGGGTCGATCAGACGCGGTCGCAACTGGAGGCTTATAAGGGCCTGCTGCAGATGGCCAGAATGAAACTGGCTCTGCTCACCGGCCGGCCGTTGGCGAGGGAGGCCAGGCCGAGCCAGGTTTTGAAATTCAGCCCGCCGGGGATGGAGCTGGTACAGGAC
The DNA here is from genome assembly GCF_003441615.1 of Dechloromonas sp. HYN0024. NCBI lineage: Bacteria > Pseudomonadati > Pseudomonadota > Betaproteobacteria > Rhodocyclales > Azonexaceae > Dechloromonas > Dechloromonas sp. HYN0024. The sequence goes on from NZ_CP031842.1 coordinate 2,119,459, forward strand.
AAGGTGCGCGCGGCGAGTCCGTCGATCCAGAAACTTGAGGCCCAGATCAAGGTGCAGGAGGCGGAGGTGGACGAGCGTAAATCCGACCTCATGCCGGAGGTTTTCCTGCGCGCCGAGCATCAGCATGGCAACGCCACATACAGTAACGTGCCGGATAGCGACGCGGTTTTTGTCGGGGTATCGACCAAGCTGGGGGCGGGCTTCTCCAGTCTTTCGCGCATCGAGTCGTCGCGCAAGCGTTTGCAGGCCGCCAATGCCGAGCGGGAAGCGACGGAAAGAGCGGTGCTTGAGCAGTTTCAGGGGGACTGGGTGCAATACCATACCCTGCGCGCCCGGATCCCGGCGCTGGAGGCGAGTCTGACCTCCACCCGCCTGACCGCCGAGGCGTGGGATCGTCAGTTTCTGGCCGGCCGGAAGTCCTGGCTGGAGGTGATGAACACGACGCGCGAACTGGCCCAGGCAGAAATCGAACTGGCCGATGCGAAGGCCGCCCTGGTGCAGACGGAATGGCGTCTGGCGGTGCTCAGCGACGGGGTTGATGAGGTCTTGCGAGGCAATGCCCAATCGGCATCGATACGCCGGTAAGCAAATGAACAATCAACTTTTGGTGTCACTGTTAAGACTGGCGCAGATCCAGATGCAGCCGGTCGACCGCCTTGGCTTGCAGGCGGCAGTCAATGATCTCGACGGGGCGACGTTGAGCCCGGAAGCGACGGTTCTGACATTGATGAAGACGATGAGCCTGCCCCGGCCGAAGCTGATTGCCGGCGCGCAGTTTGACCCGACCCAGTTGCCGGCCCTGCTGTTTTCTCCGGATAAGGGGTGGGGCGTCCTCAAGGGCCAGAACGCGCTGGGTAAATGGATTTCCGAATGGTTTGATGGCGAGAACAATCAGTGGCATGAACTCGCCCTGGATCATCTGAACGCTTGCCAGTTGGCCAAGCTGGCCCTGGTCAAACCCTTCGATGCCAGCCGCAGTCCGGTGTTCCGGTTGATCAAGGACACTGTCTTGCAGCACAAGAGTTCGCTGGTCGAGATCGTTCTGGGCGGGGTGATGATCAACCTGATTGCCCTGGCGACCTCGATCTACAGCATGCAGGTGTATGACCGGGTGGTGCCGACCGGGGCGACACAAACCCTGCTGGCGCTGACCCTGGGGGTGTTGGGGGTGATTTTCTTCGAGTTTGTCATCAAGCTCGTCCGCTCCAATCTCAATCAGCGCATGGCTGATTTTATCGACACCTATCTGGCCCGCACCATTTACACCCGGCTTTTGTCGGTGCGCATGGACCAGATGCCGAGCAGTGTCGGAGGGCTGGCGGCGCAGCTAAAAAGCTACGAAACGGTGAGAAGCTTTTTGTCCACCCTGCCGACCCAGGTCCTCGTCGATATCCCCTTCTTTATCCTGTACACCCTGGTCATTCTGGCCATTGCCGGCTGGCTGGCCGGCATTGCCCTGGTTTTTGCCATCGCCTCGCTGGTCTTGGGCCTGGCCTACCGGAAAAGAGTCGAGGCCCTGTCGCAAAGCGTCAATCAGGCGGTCAACCTGAAAATGGGCCTGCTCGTCGAAACGATTGAAGGAGCGGAAACCATCAAGTCGGGGCAGGGTGGCTGGCGGATGCTGATGCGCTGGTTGCAGACGGCCGACGATGCGCGCACCGCCGAGTTCGATATGCGCAATGTCAGCGAGCATTCGCAATACTGGGTGGCACTGCTGCACCAGATTTCGTATGTATGCATGGTGGCGGCCGGGGCGATGATGGTGTCGCGTGGCGAGTTGACCATGGGCGCGCTCATTGCCTGCACCATCCTGTCCGGCCGTGTGCTCGCGCCCATCGGCACGATCCCGGCCATTCTCGTCCAGTGGGGGCATTGCAAGGCTGCGCTGCAAGGGCTCGACCGGGTGTGGAGCCTGCAGGACGATCATTTTGGTGTCGATCATCCGGTTGCCCTGGAGAGAGTCCAGGGCCTCTACGAATTCGATCAGGTCGAGTTCGCCTATGGTGCCAACAAGGCCTTTCAGGTGGCCAATCTACAGATCCGGCCGGGCGAGAAAATCGGGGTGCTGGGGCCAATCGGCTCGGGCAAGACGACCCTGTTGCGCTTGCTGAGCGGCATGTACAAGCCGCAAAAGGGCACCATCAAGCTCGATCACGTTGATCTGTCGCATATCGGTAAGCCGATTCTCGCTGAGCAGGTCGGTTATCTGCAGCAGGATGGCCGGCTTTTTGCCGGCACCTTGCGCGACAACCTCATTCTCGGTCTGGTTGATCCTGGTGATCAGGCCATCCTCGATGCGGCAGCCTTGACCGGCTTGCAGGAGGCGGTGCTGGCGCAGCACCCGCTCGGCTTGCAGCAGCCCATCACCGAAGGCGGCATCGGGCTTTCAGGCGGGCAGAAGCAACTGGCCAACCTGACCCGCGTGTTCTTGCGCCAACCCCGCATCTGGCTGCTCGACGAACCGACCGCCAGCCTCGACCGTAACAGCGAGGTGGCGGTGATCAAGGCGCTGGCTACGAAACTGCGTCCGGAAGATACCCTGGTGCTGGTCACTCATAAATCGGAAATGTTGAATCTGGTCGATCGATTGATTGTCGTGGTCAATCATCAGGTGATCATGGATGGCCCGAAGGCCGAGGTGATCCAGAAATTGCAAAATCAGCCGGCAGCGGCAAGCTAACCTGTTCAGGACAAAAGAAATTGATTACCAGAGCGCTTAATGGGTTGAAGAACCTGAGCATCACTTACTGGATGCTGCTGTTTTTTATCTGCCTGATCCTGTGGGCCAGCCTTTTCGATATCAACCAGTCGGTGCGAGCCCTGGGCCAGATCGTGCCGAGTACGACGACCCAGATCATCCAGGCGGCCGATGGCGGCGTGCTGGAAAAAATACTGGTCAAGGAGGGGCAGGTCGTCAAAGCCGGGCAGGTGTTGGCCAGGCTTGAAAAGAACCGGGCCAGTGCCAATGTCGATGAGGGTCAGTCGCGGGCGGTGTCGCTGTCGGCTGCCCTGATCCGGGCGCGGGCCGAGGCCAATGAAGAGGCACCGGTGTTTGGCAAGGCACTGAAACGCTTTCCTGATGCGGTGGCCGAACAGAAGTCGCTGTACGAACAGAAAAAGAAAGGCCTGGAGGCCGATCTGGCCAATCTGCGCGAGGCGCTGGTGCTCGCCCAGGATGAATTGAAAATCAACGAAAAACTGTTTGCCACGGGTGATATCGGACAACTCGAACTGATCCGCGCCAAGCGTCAGATTACCGACCTCAAGGGACGGATCAATTCGACCCGCAACAAATACCTGCAGGATGCCCGGCAGGAGGCGACCAAATTGCAGGAGGAACTGGCATCCCAGCGTTTCAAGCTGGAAGAGCGCGAGAGCGTGCTGTTCCACACGGCATTGACGGCCCCGGTGGCCGGCGTGGTCAAGTCGCTGCGCTTGAATACCGTCGGCGGCGTGCTGCGCGCCGGCGACGAGTTGATGCAGATTTCGCCGACCGATGTCGGCTTGCTGGTCGAGGTCAAGGTCATGCCGGCCGATGTCGGCTTGCTGCACATCGGCCTGCCGGTCTCAGTGAAAATCGATGCCTTCGATTACTCGGTCTATGGCGCCCTCAACGGGAAGCTCGACTATATCAGCTCGGATACCCTGACCGAGCAGGGGCCGACGGGGCAGGCCATCACCTATTACAAGGCGCGCATTCAGCTGATTGATGATCATGCCAACAAGAAGCTCAATTTAAGTGAATTGAAAGCCGGCATGACCGCCAGCGCCGATATCCAGACCGGCGAACGCTCGGTGCTGCAATATCTGTTCAAACCCATCGCCAAGGCTTTTCAGGGGGCGGCAACAGAACGATAGCATCACAACCGGATCTTACCCGGAACTCCAGGGACCAAATCCCGTCTTAACCATTTGAATAAAAAAACGAAATTGAAATTTTTTGAGCAATTTCTTTCATTCACATGAGACGAAAGAAAGACTCAACCGAAAAGGAGATATCCGTTTCCCGCAACATCTGAAGGCACGGGTGAAGGAACAGCAGACAAAGCCAAAACCGCAAAGGTAATGCTAGTATCTATAGAACCGTCATTATTTAAATCATAATGATACGTTGCTCCTGAAAAACCACTAGCCCCTGCACTTGCTTGAGTCAGCAACAGTTTACTCACATTAGGTTGCCATCCCCAAATATTTACCTGATCCCCGGCTTCAAAATCGGTAATTGTAGACCACGTTACGGAGCCACCACGGCCGTCCAAAAAGAACGTATCTTTACCAGCCCCCCCAGTAAGAAAATTTGATCCGATGCCTCCGTCAAGAACATCGTCACCACCGGCCCCATCAGCAGCATCATCGCCCGCTAAGAGATTTATAAAATCATTATACTTTGATCCAATAACAATCTCTCCAACTGCACCGCCCAAAAACTGAAACTCAAGAAATCCGACAGCCCCAGAATAAACCGTTGGGGTTGCGTTTCCAGCATCGGTTGTATATGACGGAGTAGGAATACTTCGAATAAAACTTTCGAGATTGAAAGTACCATCATTAAATTGAACTTGCTCAACGTTAACAAGCGTATCAGAACCCTCTGCGGACTCTAGCAGAACCCCGCCCGCCTTAAGGTGCCTGACAAGGGATACTGAAGATGAGTTGGCACTGTAAACAGATTGATCAATACCCAGCCCACCATCTATATAGTCGTCACCAGCCCCACCCTTTAATACATCGTCGCCGGAATTACCATAAATAATATCGTTTCCGGACCACGATTGCAGGAAATCAGCCCCAGTAGATCCATATATATAATCTTGGCCGTTCAAGGCGTATTGCTGCAAACCCAGAGCATTCCCAGAGTTCAGATATGAATCAACAGTTAGTGCATTTAGTGATAGACCACTAACGGAGTAATCTATAATATTACCGATGCTCTGCTGATAAGAATTAACTGTCCCGCCCGCCAGTCCGTACGAACTGAAAACAAAAGAACCAAAATAAGTTGCAGAGTAGTAGCCATTTGACAGGGATATATAACTTCCCGAATATCCAGTAACAGACCCATACCAAATAGCAGGGGAGAACATGTTACCGGGCTGGGACAAAGAAACATTTGCCATATATGTCAATCCTCGATTTCAGTAAAATTAGAACAGCCTAAAAATAAAATAAGGCAAAATCATCAACGCCTAACAATATTTTCTAACAACCCTCTAAATCCGTGCTTCCTTAGCGTAGAACCCGCCTTAATATACGATCCAACGCGAAAGCAATGTCTTAGTATAAATTTCGACACAGACAAAAAATTAGATCTAGGATTAAACTCAGCAAATTCCTTCTTTCCTCTACTGTCAATATCGACACCTAATGACGACAACAAATTAAACCAGGAATCTGCCGAAGCATCAATATTATGGTTTAAGGCAACATTTCGTTGAGCTGATTTCACTAAATCACTTCTTAAATCATGGGAAAACATTAATGAGCTTATCGCAGAAATCCAGCTCTCACTGTCATTTTCAACTAGAATTCCACTTACCTTATTGTCAACAACAAGCGAGTAGGGTTTAACATTGGAACAAACGCAAGGAATTCCACAGACAGAATAATCAAAGTACTTAACTGCAGTCTTACAACTACTGAATAGAGACGAATCAAGTGGGATTAGTCCAATCGAATTATAGATGGACGATATAAAATCCTTAAAGGCCGAATGCCCCATGTTTTCATGCTGAATCACCTCCACGCCAGCCTGCGCAAGACGCAACCCGGGCGGCCCAATAGCAACCACCCGGACTCCAAATTCTTTTTGGAGAAAAAGTAATGGATTTATAAGCATATCAACCAACACCTTGTCTGACGATGCAACGATAAGTGAAATGCGTGACGGAGGAACAGAAAATTGCCTAGCGGGATTAACGACCGGGACGGAGTAATTTTTATTAATAAAAATTTTCTCATTTTTGTTCCCGAAATATTCCGCAAGCTCATCATTTGATACGGATAAAGCATCAGATGAAGATATTAACTTCTCCAGATATGGTCTTGAATTATTAATAGCTTCAAGATGGTGATTCAAAAAATCAGGCAACTCGGTCAACAAATCATCGATTTCAAAAACAACTTTTTTCCCCAAATTTTGGAGGAATTTTGCAAGGGATACGGTGTACTCACTAGCATCTCGCTGAAAAACAACGATATCCGCCCAATGAAAATCACAATTCTGACTTTCGAATAGACTGACTATCTTAACGTTGCCGCCATAACGACTTGCCCAATGATTTAATGGGGCTCGGAGTCGAATTTCAACGATTGAGGAAAATGGATCATGAACCAAACACAAAACTCTTAACCCATCGTTATATTTGTATTTTATATTTTTACGGATATCTTTATCTACATCTAAAATTGGCTTTGCAGATATTACATACTGAAAATCATAACCCCTATCATCACGCGCATATTTTTTTGCAGCATGAATACTTTCAGCAGAAATGGATAAATTACATAAATCAACAACCTGTTCTGCTGACAGTCTTACTGAATCAAGGGAATACACCTCAAATCCAGCAGTCTCAAACAAATCCGCAGAGGACTCTCTAGTAAAAAATCGCAAGTGGGTTCTATCGAGAATTCCCAAATCGCCGTAATCCCAACGCCCCTCCAACAGCATCGCCCGAATCGCAATATGTGCGACATTTGGTAATGAAGCGACGACTATCCCGTCGTCCACTAGGAAATCAGCAGACTTACTTAGAACTTCTACTGGGTTTAAGAGATGTTCCAACACATCCCCAAAAACAATTGCATCAAATTTCACACCTCGATTTAAAGAGAAGAAATCCTCAACAAAACCGACGTGGACTTTATGTAAAGCATCTCTTGCTTTTTCTGCGGCCTCCGCGCATGGTTCAACACCCCAAACCTCATGCCCTCGATCCACCAATGCCGCACCAAAATAACCCGACGAACATCCCACCTCCAAAACTTTCAGTGGGCGCCCTTGCGCATAATCATTGACCCTATCGAGGGCCAGGGTATGTGAATTATTCTTGTTAGTGACATCAATTTTAGCTTGATATTTCATAATATATTATCTCAAACGAATTCTATACAACCTATCATTTATCAAACCAAATAGTCGCCGCGCAGCACGAACAGGAGCAGTTATTTTCCAACTTGTGGATTGGTATAATAAATCCAACTCAATCTCTCTCTGCCGCAACAAATCTTTTATCTTATCGTTTTCAGCCACCGCAACAATTAATTCGGATTCTACAATCTCAATCAATTCATCAGGAGGCTTTTCCCTTGCCGACCAAGGATTGGAAGACTGATCCATTTCTTCCGAAATATTGTATTTCGTTCCGCGAAATTTTTCGTGCCCGGGAGCTACTATTTCAACAGATCCTCCCATAACACAGCTCCCCAGAGTATTGTCAGAAGCGGGCGCCTTGCGTATCACACACATGGAATTTACGAACTCGATTGAATTAATTTGTGACAACATACGCGAATCCATATTACATCCGTATTTATAAAATATGCCACTCAATATATCAACCTGGTTTTTATTTACGCCCCAATGCTCATAATTCACAACATCAACTAAGCGCTTAAAAAAGCTAATTGACGAGTATGGGTTAAATAACCCTCCTTCAAATTTATCCCAATAGCTGCAATGCAAATCTTCCACAATGTAAACCCCACCTGAAGCCAAAAGTGGAAAAAAAACGCAAAACGATTTAATAATATCGCTCGATCGATGTGAACCATCATCAATAACGATATCGAACTCAGAAGAACAGAGCAATATTTTTCGATATGTCTCAATATCGTTAGCATCACCTATAACAACATTAATTCTTTTATCCGAATACAAAAGAAGAGAACAGTCACGATTAATGTCACATCCAATCAGCTGTAGGGCATTTCCAAAATATTTACTCCACAACTCTAAAGATCCACCATTTTGGATTCCTATTTCGAGCAATCGGATCCGATCTCCCCGAAATGATCTAAACAGTCTTTCATACGTTGAAAGGTATGATGACCACTTAAATGATAATTTCCCGCGGTGCAGTTCATACAGTCGCCGAAGATCTTGTTCAAACATCTACCATCCTTAATTCGACCTTTTCAAAGGGCAATCCGACAAGACCATACCTAACTTTGGCTGAAGATATACTAATAATCAGTGCATCGTTTATCCAATGATGCTGAACATTATTATGTAACACTCCATCTGCGACAGAAATCATCACAGTATAATCACCGTTTGGAAGCAATGGGAATTTAAATACGAATATTCCTTCAAAGACCGCTCCAGTATCTATCGATGTTTGCAACCCAGGGGAAGAATATATCGTATTCTCGCCAAATAGATCCTGTCCGAGACGATCCCGCACGAGGAAGCCAATAATCGGGTTTTCTAGTCTTTCATTCGCTTTTGCTCTCACGCTAAAACAAACAGTCTCACCCCCCTCTAACAACCGAACACCTCTATTATCAATACCTTTTAGGGAGACCGAAACGATTTCGGCTTTACCAGTCTTCCATCCCGTTAATGTGCGTGTATTATTTAAAACATTCGCCGGGAGTTTATTACTGCCTATTTGCTCGCCTCTCGAGTTAACATCTGGTGAAATATTACTCAATTCTTGCGCATCAACCTGGAGTCCTATGTCTATCAGTTTTGATTCTTCACCGTATATTTCTTGCAAAGTGTACTTTAAGTAACTTTCGGTTACATTTTTCGCAGAACCAAATTTCTCAACTCTACCTTTATTTATCCAAATACACGAATTGCAAAGATTTCGAACTGATGCAATATCGTGGCTAACAAAAATTAATGTACCGCTCTGTTGGAAAGAACGAATAAACCGCATGCACTTTTGTGTAAATATTGCATCACCAACTGCCAATGCCTCGTCGATTACTAATATATCTGCGTCAACATTAGCGACGACCGAAAAAGCCAGTCTGACCATCATCCCGCTGGAGTATGATTTTACCGGCTGATCGATAAACTCACCTATATCCGCAAAATCTGCAATCGCATTAAATCTCTGATCAACCTGATTTTTATTTAGACCAAACACTGCAGCATTCAAATAAACATTTTCTCTTCCAGTGAACTCTGGATTAAACCCAGCTCCCAACTCTAGCAATGCCGCAATACGCCCTTGCGTGAAAACCTTTCCCGATGTTGGATTAAGTGTACCGCATATTATTTGTAGCAATGTCGACTTGCCGCTTCCGTTACGACCAATTATTCCGATTGTCTCGCCTTTATTCACACTGAATGAAATATCTTTTAGTGCCCAAAACTCTCTGAAATAGGTCCGCGGATGCCCACCTAACATTCTTTTCAGCCGAGGGAAAAAATATTGTCTCAGGCGATCTATAGGTTCATTATATATTTGATAACATTTGCTTATATCTTTAACTTTTATCGAGATCTCAGAGTACATCTGCAAAACCCTTCCTTGTCTTCTGAAACCATAAAAACCCCAACCATGAAACCACTACCGATGCAGCCCAATATAATATCAATACGTCCGCATCGGGGAACACTCCCCAATAGATTATGTCACGCACCATCTCAATCTCCGCAGTTAGGGGATTTATATATAAAAAATTTCTATACCCCTCCGGCAATATATTCAATGGATAAAATATTGGACTTAAAAACATAAGTACTGTTGTTAACATGCCAATCATTTGTGAAACATCTCGAACATACACTCCGAGTGACGCCAAAAACCAACTAAAACCGAGAATAATCAATCCGAAAGGCAGGACAACTACAGGAATCAGCAACGAAGTGACATGAGGGACTCCACACAATGTAAAGTATGCGACAAACCACACGGCAAGACCAATTAATGCGTGATAAATTGATGAATACAATCCGACAAATGGCAAAATTTCTAAGGGGAAAATTACTTTCTTTACGTAATTTGGATTCGAAAGAATGAGCATTGGCGCACGAGTTATACATTCAGCGAATAGGTTGTAAACGATCAAGCCAATAAAAAGAACCAGCGCAAACTCAATTTTCGATTCACTTACTCCTGTCCAGCGGGCCTTTAAAATTTCACTAAATACAAATGTGTAGACTATAAGCATGAAAACTGGATTGAAGAATGACCAAAGCAATCCTAAGATCGATCCACGGTATCGACCCAGGACCTCCCGCCAAGCAAATGTTTGAATAAGCTCTCTATTTCGCCATAGGGATGCCACCATTTCTCGAGGTGTTACTGAAAAGTCACGCATTTTAATGTGGCTCTGTCATGGCAAAAGATGTTCCTTGCGCATCTTTTGTCGCAAGAATGGGGGCAATACACTGTGGCCACGCAACATCAAGAGTATGGTCACTCCAGAGAATGCAACGTTCATGCGCCTGCGAATAGTAGTCAGTCGTCTTGTAGAGAAATTCAGCAGTTTCCGAGAGCGTCAGGAAGCCATGTGCAAACCCGGCCGGAATCCATAGCTGTTTCTTATTCTCGCCACTAAGGACTTCCCCCACCCACTGCCCATAAGTTGCGGAATTTTTCCGGATGTCGACCGCCACATCGAAGACTTCGCCTTGAATAACACGGACCAGCTTGCCCTGCGCCTTGGGTGGCAGTTGATAATGCAGACCACGCAGGACGTTCTTCGCACTCTTGGAGTGGTTGTCCTGGACGAAGGTGATCTCCTGCCCGACGGCTTCGTTAAATGCCTTCTGGTTGAAGCTTTCGAAGAAAAACCCGCGCTCATCACCGAATACTTTGGGTTCGATGATCAGAACATCGGAAATACGGGTCGGCGTCACTTTCATCAGTAAACCTTTTCTTTCAGCAAGCTGAGCAGGTACTGACCGTAGCCGGTCTTGGCATAGCTTTGGGCCAGTTGCTCGAGCTTTTCATCATTGACCCATTTCTGGCGCCAGGCAATTTCTTCAGGGCATGCCACTTTCAGCCCCTGGCGCTTTTCGATGGTAGCAATGAACTGGCCTGCTTCGAGCAGGCTATCGTGGGTCCCGGTATCAAGCCAGGCGTAGCCACGGCCCATAATTTCGACATTGAGACTACCTTGTTCGAGGTAGAGACGATTGAGGTCTGTGATCTCAAGTTCGCCACGGGCTGAGGGCTTGAGGTTGCGGGCGAGGTCGACGACCTGATTGTCGTAGAAATAAAGCCCGGTTACGGCGTAGTTGGATTTCGGCTGCTTCGGCTTTTCTTCGAGGCTGAGTACCTTGCCATCAGGTGCAAAGTCGGCGACACCGTAACGCTCGGGGTCTTGCACGTGGTAGGCAAAGACCGTAGCCCCGGCGTCTCGTTGATCAGCGTTGCCAAGGATTTGATGGAAATCGTTACCGTAGAAAATGTTGTCGCCGAGCACCAATGCAGAAGGGCTATTGCCGACAAAATCAGCACCCAGGATGAATGCCTGGGCGAGACCATCCGGGCTGGGCTGGACGGTATATTGGAGATTGATGCCCCACTGGCTGCCATCGCCGAGCAGTTGCTCGAAGCGCGGGGTGTCCTGCGGGGTGGAGATGATCAGGATATCCCGGATGCCGGCCAGCATGAGCGTGGTCAGCGGATAGTAGATCATCGGCTTGTCGTAGATCGGCAGCAGTTGCTTGGAAACCGAGAGGGTAGCCGGGTAGAGACGGGTGCCGGAACCGCCGGCGAGGATGATGCCTTTGCGCTGACTCATTTTGTGTCTCCGTACTGCTTGCCCACCCAGTTCTGATAGGCACCACTGGTCACATTCTGCACCCAGCCCTGATTATCGAGATACCACTGCACCGTCTTGCGAATACCCGTCTCGAACGTTTCAGCCGGCTTCCAGCCCAGTACGCGTTCAATCTTGCTGGCGTCGATAGCGTAGCGGCGGTCGTGGCCGGGGCGGTCGGTGACGTAGGTGATCTGGTCCTTGTACGATTTGCCGTCGGCGCGCGGGCTGAGTTCGTCGAGGATGGTGCAGAGCGTATGAACCACATCGAGATTAGGCTTCTCGTTCCAGCCGCCGACGTTGTACGTTTCGCCCAAACGCCCTGCTGCCAGAACACGGCGGATGGCGCTGCAGTGGTCCTTGACGTAGAGCCAGTCACGAATCTGCTGGCCGTCGCCATAGATGGGTAGCGGCTTACCGGCCAGTGCGTTGTGGATAACGAGCGGGATGAGCTTTTCCGGGAAGTGGTAGGGGCCGTAGTTGTTGGAGCAATTAGTGGTCAGCACCGGCAGGCCGTAGGTGTGGTGGTAGGCACGCACGAGATGGTCGCTGGCGGCCTTGCTGGCGGAATACGGGCTATTGGGTTCGTAGCGGTTGGTTTCGGCGAAGGCAGGGTCGTCCTTGGCCAGCGAACCATAGACTTCGTCGGTGGAGACGTGGAGGAAACGGAAATTAGTTTTGGCTGCAGCTTCCAGCTTTCCCCAGTAGGCGCGCACCGCTTCGAGCAGGCGGAAGGTACCGACGATATTGGTCTGGATGAAGTCTTCGGGGCCGTGGATACTGCGGTCGACGTGGGATTCGGCGGCAAAATTGATGACGGCACGCGGTTGGTGCTCGGCGAGTAGCTTGGCAACGAGATCGAAGTCGCCGATATCGCCCTTGACGAAAACGTGCCGGGAATCGCCATTCAGCGAAGCCAGGTTTTCCAGGTTGCCGGCGTAGGTCAGTGCATCGAGGTTAATAACCTTCTCTTCGGACTGAGCCAGCCAGTCAAGAACAAAATTGCTGCCGATAAAACCGGCACCGCCGGTAACGAGAATGGTCATTCTTAAATTTTCTTAAAGATCGCTGCTGCAATTAAACCGAGATCACCCAAAAATGTTTGTCTGTAAATGCCACAACGTTTTAGGTAAAAAATACGGGGAATCAGGCTCATATCTCGAGCCTGTTCAAATCGCTCGAGGATTTCCCGATTTTCTGGCGTGAGCTTTTGCCACAAGGTGCGTAGTGCGGCGATATTTCCATCATTCCATTGACGGAAACACCCCTGGCCCAACATGATCAGGCGCTTCAACCGCGCGATCCAACTTAAATTTATGCCAATCATATTGTTATCGTGCTGACGGTAGCGCAGCGATGGTCTGCTATCGTAAAAGACCTGACCGCCACACCCCGTGACAACCAAATAGACCCACCAATCATGAATAACCACCGGGATGCTTTGACCAGCCAGACAAAGAAGCTTACGAGTAGCTTGGTTAAAGACCATGGTGTTTCCACCAGCGATATTCTGCATGAGCGCATTTGCGAAACTAGGAGGTTTCGCAAATAGGGGAGACAAACCTATTTCATTGTTATCTGCATCCACCAATCGCGTGCGAGTGCAGTAAAGAGCAGGGATATTTGGTGGCACCGCATTAAGCCAACGAACCGCACGCTCCAGCTTGTCAGCCTCCCAGATGTCATCCTGATCTGAGTAGGCGTAATAATCAGCATCAATATCCGCTTTACAGGTTAGTGACAAAAAATTTGCGACAAAGCCTTCAGCAGGTCCTGAATGCACACTCAGACGCCCCGGTTGCCATTTGGCTTGGTAAGCAGCGAGAATTTCGTGGGTGTCGTCTTTTGAGCCGTCATCCGAAGCCCAAACTTCCCAATTTTCATGCGTTTGCCGCTCAAAAGAATCCAACTGTTCGGCCAAAAAATGCTGTCCATGCCAAGTGCAAAGCAAGATTGCAACGTTTTCAGTTGAACTAACGCTCAAAGACAAAATTTTCCCTTTTTCAAGACACTCCAAGCGCTTATGTTCAGAATGAGTCTAAATGCGAGAAATGGCATAGCCACCAATCTTTTAAGTGTACTACCCCCCCCCTAACAGACAATATCGCAAAGGTCATAGGGCTTCATGACGAATTTTTCGGGTTGGCGTTTGGAAGCCTGCTATTTCCCTATAGAACCATTAGTAAGATAGGAGGAGCCTCAATCCAAAAACATTGCAATGTCATTGAATGCTAGCCATGCGTATTCATGCAATCCACCACCCTCCGCAACCCTTCATCGACATCAACCCGGGGAGCCCAGCCAAGCAATTCCTGATTTTTTCTAATGTCGATTTCCAGTGAATCACACAAGCGCTGGGCCATATCTCGCTTACCGATCAATCTGGCACCAAGCTTTAACCAACTCACCGGAACGGGAAATAACCGCGCGGGACGCCCTAAAGCCTTGGCCATTCGATTAAGTAATGCCGAGGTAGAAAGGCTTTCCGCATCGGAAACCAGAAACGTCTGGTTGGCCGCAGCGGGATGAGCCAAGCAGGTCACGACAAAATCGACCAGGTTGTCCAGTGCAACCAAGCTTCGCTTGTTCTGCGTCACTGAGCCGAGTGGTAGCGGAAAACCCCGATACAGCACCCGCATCATCGCCAGAAAATTAGCCTTCACGCCAGGGCCATAGACGAGAGGGGGACGAATGATGACCACCTCCATACCGGTCTCACGCGCCAGGGTACGCAAGCCCTCTTCCGCCTCCATTTTGGAGACCCCATACGAGTCAGCGGGATTGGGCATTTGGTCAGCGGAAAACGGCGATCCGATTTGCGTCTGCTCGCCGTTTACCTTGATCGAGCTGAGAAAGATGAAACGCTTGACACCTGCGGCGGCGGCTTGCCTAGCCAGTTGCACGGTGCCGGCAACATTCACTCGACGGAACTCGGCCAAGGGGTCGGAGGAGACTTCATTCATCACGTGGACGCGCGCGGCGCAGTGCACGACCATACGGATACCGACCAGCGCTCCGGACCAGTCAAAATCGGCCGAGAGTTCACCAGAGACAAGCTCGACGTGTTCAAGCAAGGGGGGGCTGGCATCCAACTGTCTGGCAACCCCTCTGACAGAATGCTTGGCAACCAGAGCTGCGCAAACTGCGTTACCGACAAACCCCGTTGCACCAGTAACTAGGATACCGCCATTACTCATCTGAGCCATCCCCGATGACCGCAAGAAAGAAGCAAGCGGCCGCAAAGAAAAACTTATCAGAAGCCTTGCGCCGCGCCTTGAGGGAATTTAGCACCAGCCAAAGCATGCCCATTCGCCCAGGCTGACGCCACGGCATGCAGAATGGTTCGCTTGCCAACCCGGTCAGCCGAGCAATCAACCGTGCCTGTGACATCCACCACCCGCCGACCATTTTTCTGGCCCGAGCCTTGTATGCCTTCCACCCCGCATTAACACCAACCTGATTCAGTGCATGTTGGCGATAAGCCATTGAGGTGCGCGGATCAATGATCCATTGATATCCCTTGGCCCGAAAAAAGGCGTAAACAAACCAGTCGTGAAGAGTAACGCCACGGACCTGCGCAGCTTCAGCGAACAACAGCGCCTTAAATTGCTCAAGGGCAGAACGCTTGAGCACATAGGTACATCCCGGCCCTGCAGCTTCAAACAAAAAATCAAACTGTGTCTGTGACTGAGCCTTATCGACCAACAGCTCTCTGCCATCATCCCAAAATGCGACAACATTGCTTGAATATCCCGCAGCACCAGATTCGGAAAGCGCCTCAATGGCTCTACTCAGTTTGTCTGGATACCAGATGTCATCCTGATCAGCAAAAGCGATGGAATCAAATCCGCTGAAATCGACATCTCTAATCAGACGAAAAAAATTGGCTCCAGCGCCGCCAGATGGCGCAATTATCGGCAGCAACACGATTCGCGAATCAGATGCTGCCAAGTTTCGCACAAGTGTCTCGCTACCATCATCAGAAGGATCCAGACTTACAAATAGCGAAAGGTCCACAGACTCCTGCTTCAGGATCGAGTCGATCTGCTGATGGAGCCAGAGCTCACCGTTAAATGCAGCAAGCAGGACGGCTATTTTTTTCATGTACCTACCCACCACCTACGCTATTTTCTGAACAGTCAAACTAGGGTATCAATCGATGCATTGATTAATCAAGGAAGTAGCTGCTATGCACCACGCCACTAAGAAGAAAACCCACTACCAACGAACTCCAAAAATAGCTACATGTCTAGTGAACTGGAATTTTCAAAGTACTGGAGCACATCCTCAGCAAATAAAGAGACATTTTTCAATGAATCAGCCTCTTTAACCAACATTCGATCCAGCACTCGCGGCGCCGTTTCCAGAGCCCATTCGATGTCTTCGAACCCGTATGCCACCCCATATCGATCAGCCGGATCCGGATACCACGCATATTTATCGACACCGTGATCCGGTATGACCACAGATGCAGCACCACACAAAACCGCAAACGATGAGTATGCCGTATAGGTATCGTATGAGATAAATGTCTTTACTCGCTTAAAGATCGCTGCCACCTCGGCATGCGATTTTCCATCGATCAAAACGGAATCCTCTAAATCATGAACTCGCGGCTTCCCTTTGCCTTTACGCAAACAATAGGCAGTCCCAAACCGCGCCGAAGAAGGCAAGGAATTTTGAAGATTATAATATTCGAACGGAAACGCCAAAACATTTAGTGGCCTCACAGATTTTTTGCAATCCGGATAACAAAAGTCCTGCGCAAAACTATTGAAATCAACGTGATATTCGCCAGAACCATAAAATACATGACCCGTATGAAAACCCGGCCTGTGAAGTAACCAACGAACCACACACTTTGCTTTCAATGGATTACCAAACACCAATTCAGGATAGACAACGATCCACTCATCCCCAAGCGGCAACTTCGGATTCTTATAAATCGGCGTTTCCCATCCCGCATGCGTTCTGAACGGGGTAATATAATTCCAAATTGACCTAGCCGCAATTTTAAATAACGGACCAATAAAATCATTGCCATAAACCGGACCGCCATTATAAAACCGGGTAATATAGGCCTTATATCCAAGCCCATTAAGCAACGCACACAAGCGATGCAAGACAATCCCCCCACCATTATCCGATCGATACGACGGGGCAAATATTAAAAATTTTTTATCCTTCACGCGCCAACCTTAATAATACCACGAAGCGAATTTAAAATTAATTTCCAAGCCCTCAATCTAAACATAAAGCATAATAATATATAAGCCGTCAATCCAGCACTACCACCAAGCAAAACGATATAAGCGGGTCGGTTACCCACCAAAAAATCAGCGACGATATAGGCGAAAAACCCGGCCATTACAGCACAGGCATAATAAGGTAATGTATCTCGAAGTTGATCAATGGCAGAATATCCGATCAAGGGCTTCGAGTACATTGCATTCGGAAAAAAACACAAGAATGAAATGACTATTTGTCCGAAAAGGACAGCCTGAAATCCCCAAGGAATGGCAAACGAGAGAACTCCAATGGCAAGAGCTGCTTTCAGAAGTTCCAGCCACAAAAACAAATCTGACCTACCTAGGACCTTGATCACATTAAGATTAATTGCATGAATCGGATATAGAAGGTAGGCAAAACAGAGCCACCGAAAAGCTTCTGATGCCGGCAACCATGCTGAAGAAAATGCAATCTCAAATAATTGATCAGCAAGCCCTGCGCCGATCATCAACATCGGACCCAGCAGAAATACCATAATCTCTATTGATTTACGATAAGCCTCTCTTAAGCGCCCCGTGTCTTTACTTATTTTAGATAATGACGGATAGGTTACATTTTGTACTGAATACACCAATTGACCCATTATCACTTCCATGATCTTGTCGACAAAATAGTAGTACCCGGCATACGTTGATCCGAGAAACTTTCCAAGCATACTCGGAACCGCATTTCGTACTATCAACGCAATTAAATTGGATAGAAATAGCTTGTACCCAAATCGATAGAGAGCAACTAATGGCTTGCAATCTATCTGCCTCACTGGCCTCCAGCCGGCCAGTCGCCAAATCAAAATCGTGCTCACCACGCTCGCCGCAAGAGTCTGAATAATCAAGGCCCAAACCCCAGCACCAAAACAAGCAAGCAAAAGCGCCAATGCACTAGAGATCGCAGCCGCAGGAAAACTAATACGCATCAACCCTTTAAAATCAAGCGCCTGGGTAAGTCGTGCTGCAGGGGCGATCTGCATGGCATTGAAAATAATGGATAGTCCAGCTGTACGAAGCAGAACTACCAAGCTTGGCTGGCTGTAGAACTCAGATATCCATGGAGCAACGGAGAATAGTAGCGTGTATGCAATACCCCCTAAGCCTAGGCTAGCCCAGAAGGTTGTATTCAAGAGTCGCAATGAGAGGTGTCGCCGCCGAATCAAGGCCTCTTTTAGCCCCGCATCCATCAATCCACCAAGCACTACCAGAAATAGCGATAGCATCGAAAGCAGACCGAAATCAGCCGGTGACACAAAATATGACAATACAAGCGTCGTCAATGCAACCAGACCTCGCCTGAGAAGCATTTCCAGAAAATTCCAGATGACTCCTCGAATGGTTGAATCAGCCAGTGACATCAATGCCACCAAACCACAAACGGCTGATAAATCATCCCAACCTTACTTCCTGCCGCGACGAGGAAGCTCGCTCTATTGCCTCGCTAAGTGCAATTCCTTGCACTGCAACCTCAGCAGACAAGGTGTATTCATTTAGAAAACCATCATGTATTGCTCGCGCAATATCATAATAATAATTTGCAAATGCTTCAATAAAGCCAGCTGGATGCCCAGCTTTAAATCTGTTATATCTACTTTCTGGAGTTACGCTTGATGTCGAACTAATCCGGTCTAGCAGCATTCTATCGCCGATAGCGTTTGCATAAATAATCTGCTCCGGCCGCTCCTGGTACCACTCAAAACTCCCCAGAGTGCCGTAAACGCGAATTTTTAGACCATTTCTTGAACCTAATGCGACTTTTCCATACCATGCATTCACAAGTAGGCCGTTCTGATATTCTATTAGGGCATCTACTTCATCAACCAAGCCGGCACTAACCTGACTTATCGCTCTAGAACGGGCGCTGACAGAAATAGGATTTTCTCCAGTGATAAAGTTAACGAGACTATGGATATGCGCAAATAGATCCAGAGATAGGCATGGTACGTCACCGTCAATTAACCTCCATGGTTGAATCGCATCAATTTTGTTTGTATTCTTGAGCCTGAGGTATGAGTCCTGTGGCATCTCTGCCATGATCTTGAAAACCTTGCCGATTTCCCCTGCTTCCACCCTGCGTTTTATTTCGCGCACAGACTGATATCCGGTGTAATTAAAAACAGAGAATAACCGAGTGCTTTCACTAGAAACCCGGGCTAGCAATGCGTCGCACTCGGCCAAACTAGTCACTAAAGGCTTGTCACAAATTACCGTCAAACCGGCATTAAGCACTGCCGCTATCTGACTCGCATGTGCGTTGATCGGGGTAGCAATTACTACTGCATCGAGACGCGCCCCCTCGCCTTCCAACAACCTCTCCAAGGAAGCATAGGCCCGAGTCGGCGACACCTGATAAGCCTCAGCAGATCTAACGTTGATTTCGGAATTTCTGCTGAAACACCCGGAAACCAAATCGAAGGCACCATCAAGCCTCAAGGCGATCTCATGAGAGCGGCCTACCGCAGAGTTGATACCACCACCTATCATGGCGGCCTTGAGCGGGGGATGATTCATGCAGATAACCTTCTTGCGAATTTCACTAGGAAAGCCGGTCAGCGCGGCATGAAGTACATAACCGTTTCAGACCACCCTTGCGTGTAATGCCGCAAATAAACTTGATAATTCGGCTGCAGCGAAAGAATATAGGCTGGAATTCTCCGGAAGTCTTCAGCTGCGTGATATACGGAAATCGCTAACTTTGGCTTATCGCTTTCGATGTGCCGGGAACACCCCGCCAAAGCCCGCATTTCCCACCCTTCCAGATCCATCTTTATATAGCTAACCCGCTCGGGAACTTCATCATCAAGTTTAACAACTTCAATCATGACATCCCCAACATCCGACACTGAGGAAGCTGAACCTGCATCCGAATTAAAATGCAGCGTACCCTTAGAATCAGAAAGCCCCAACTGAAGAAAGCGAATCCTTTCTTGCGCAGCCAAGCGCTGCTTTGCGGCAGAGATATTACTTGGTGACGGTTCAAATAGGTAAATAGCCTTGTAGGCTGGCACCCGCAAACAGAATTCCTCCGATGTATCTCCATCAAACCCTCCTGCATCGACGAAAACCTCATCCTTTAACTGCATGAAACTTTCAAAATACTGATCACGCAGGCGTACGGTGTATTCATACATGAAAGAAGGTTCTGCGGTTAATCTATAGCGCACCACATCTAGTAGTGTCTGCCTCGACTCATCATCAGCCATCAATGTCCATAATTTAACCCATTCGGCTTCGTGGGCACTCAGGTCATCCCGTTGCTGCCTGACGAACCACGGCAACTCCAACGCCCCGCCTGCCGCTGATACAAGATCACAGAAATTCACCAATTTGGTAATACCTGCATTTTCCAGAACAGACATGACAGCAACAGGACTAATAGAAGTCGAGCAATTTAGTACAATAGCATTAACTGGGACAGCTTTCAGACCTACAACAGGTATGCCCTCCCAAGCCAGAATACCGTTGGCAAAATCATCAATCACACCGTCAACTTTGGTTAGCCTTAGAACCTCGCGAGCATCGTCGTTCCGTCCGATCACGTAACGTGGAGCAGTGCATGATGGTGAGAGGAACTCATCAGCAAGGGACAGACTGGGAGGTCCTGCATTTAATGCAGCATAAATTTTATCTAGAAATTCCATTTAAATTATTTACCAATCCATCTGTGAAAAAAATCAAAACTCAACAGAATAAAGTTCTCGATTTAAGGTGCAGGCAAACAGATCATTCAAATCAGTAGCCGAGGAGGCACGAACAAAGATCAGCGAGAGCCGCCCGAACGGTGATTCGCGCAACGCATCCCCCGCTAGAGCCATTGGGTACATCCTCTCCAGCAATAGGGAGCAATTGAATTGGATACACCCCAAAGTACCCGACATAGGAAGTGACATGGTATGCCGCATTATCCAACTCGGGCGCTGTTCCTTTCGCAAGGAGGGATATGACAAATCAATAAATGGTCGCGCATAAAGTTCGGCATATGGGGTACCAGTAGCCAACTCAATCAACTGACTATATAGATCCCCAGGACAACGCCGCGTAACTTCGATCAGCCAGAACTCGTCTCCTTGTAAAATGAATTGCGTATGAAGGAGCCCTCGTCCGATCCCTAATGAACGCGCCATTGTTTGGGCACAACTACGCAACCTATCCAATATCGCTTCAGGAAAATCAAACACGACACGGCTAGTATCGACTACAAAGGGGTTCGCAGTGCCATGCTCCTCTACGATGAAATCTAGGAAAACCTTCCCCCCCTCATCCAGGAAGCAAGAATGACTATAGAGTTGCCCGCCAACAAAGTCCTCGATAATGCACGTCTGAGAACCAGACATACTGCGTGCAAATGTCTGTGCATGCACCAATGAGTCCGCATCCGGAAAATGGAGAATTGTCACTCCACGGCCACTAAAAGCATCAACCGGCTTGACGATCAAAGATCTATTTTCTGGACATGAGTCCGAACTATAAACACCAGGAACGGGCAACCCATTTCTCTGAGCAAAATCACGGAACAATTGCTTGTTATTAATCGTTTCAGTACACGCCAACGTATCTAGGCCAGGATATCGACCATCACTATTCAATTGAGCACATGCAAAATACGAACGATCGTTACAACCGGGAACGACAAAATCATAGGCATTCCTTGCAACAACCTCAGCCAAAATTTCCGGATTTGAATAATCTGCTTGAATATATTTAGCAACAGTCTTCGCTAAAAAATCCTGAGGATTGCCGCCGATTACGGTCACATCGTGGCCAATAGATACCAAAAACTTGTGAATTGGTGATGACGAAATATTCGTATCAACCAGTAGTACCTTAGCCATGAGAAACCTCGCGTATTAGCTTACATATTTCGTCCACTATTCCATGCTCAAGGTCAGGATATATTGGCAGACAAAGAACTTGATCCGCCATCATATTGGAAACCGGCAAATTATCAGATCGAGCGGATACCATGCCTTGATACATAGGCATATTGCTAATCAGCGGAAAAAAATAACGTCGACCAAAATACCCGTGATCCTTTAGCCATTGATACAGCGCGTCGCGACTTAGCGGAAAATCAGATGTCACGAATATCGGAAAGTATGACGAATTACCTTCTGTATCAGGTTGAGGCGGAATGCACTTAATTCCAGTTACATCCCGCAAAGCATTGCGATAACGACCCTCAATGGCTCTGCGTAGAACTAGAGCGTTAGAGACATACTTTAGCTGCACCAATCCAAATGCTGCATTGACCTCGCTCATCTTCCCATTAATACCCGGCGCGGTTACTGTCACCTCGTCGGCAAATCCAAAATTCTTCAGGTAATCGATACGCTGCTTGGTAGCTGCATCGGGGCTGACAATAGCCCCTCCCTCAAAGGTATTAAAAACCTTTGTCGCATGAAAACTGAGCACTGAAAGATCGCCGTACGTCAGCAAACTATTGCCTTTGTAGCGAACTCCAAAAGCATGTGCCGCGTCATAAATAACCTTGAGGCCATAGGTACTGGCAATTTTCTCAATCTGCTCCACTGCACATGGATTTCCATAACAATGGACAGGAAGAATGGCAGATGTTTCCGGTGTAATAGCCGCTTCTATTTTTGCCGGATCGAGATTGCACGAGGCTGGATCGATATCCACAAAAACCGGCTTTAGGTCATTCCATAGCAGGGAGTGTGCCGTCGCGACAAACGAATATGGCGTTGTAATTACCTCACCGGTTACTCGCAGCGCCTGCAAAGCAGTAACCAAAGCAATTGTACCGTTGGTGAATAGGCTTAAATATTCAACGCCAAGATATTCGCACAATGCTGCTTCCAACTGCTGATGAAAAGGACCATTGTTCGTCAATATCTTATTGCTCCAAATCTGTTCAAGATATGGAACAAACTCCTCCAGCGGAGGCAAGCTAGGTTGAGTGACGTAAATATTTTTCCGGGGCAACTATCATTCCTTTTCGGCGACTTGCAAAGCAAATTTCAAAACAAAACGCTTATGAATCAGCCAACTCCGCCATTTTTGGCGCAACCACATCCTTCTTGGACAGTAGAGGTTTCCCTTGCAGATGCCAATTAATAGCCAAATCACAATCATCCCACCGAATGCAGCGTTCATGCTCCGGTGAGTAGTAGTCGGTCGTCTTGTAGAGAAATTCAGCAGTTTCCGAGAGCGTCAGGAAGCCATGTGCAAACCCGGCCGGAATCCATAGCTGTTTCTTATTCTCGCCACTAAGGACTTCCCCCACCCACTGCCCATAAGTTGCGGAATTTTTCCGGATGTCGACCGCCACATCGAAGACTTCGCCTTGAATAACACGGACCAGCTTGCCCTGCGCCTTGGGTGGCAGTTGATAATGCAGACCACGCAGGACGTTCTTCGCACTCTTGGAGTGGTTGTCCTGGACGAAGGTGATCTCCTGCCCGACGGCTTCGTTAAATGCCTTCTGGTTGAAGCTTTCGAAGAAAAACCCGCGCTCATCACCGAATACTTTGGGTTCGATGATCAGAACATCGGAAATACGGGTCGGCGTCACTTTCATCAGTAAACCTTTTCTTTCAGCAAGCTGAGCAGGTACTGACCGTAGCCGGTCTTGGCATAGCTTTGGGCCAGTTGCTCGAGCTTTTCATCATTGACCCATTTCTGGCGCCAGGCAATTTCTTCAGGGCATGCCACTTTCAGCCCCTGGCGCTTTTCGATGGTAGCAATGAACTGGCCTGCTTCGAGCAGGCTATCGTGGGTCCCGGTATCAAGCCAGGCGTAGCCACGGCCCATAATTTCGACATTGAGACTACCTTGTTCGAGGTAGAGACGATTGAGGTCTGTGATCTCAAGTTCGCCACGGGCTGAGGGCTTGAGGTTGCGGGCGAGGTCGACGACCTGATTGTCGTAGAAATAAAGCCCGGTTACGGCGTAGTTGGATTTCGGCTGCTTCGGCTTTTCTTCGAGGCTGAGTACCTTGCCATCAGGTGCAAAGTCGGCGACACCGTAACGCTCGGGGTCTTGCACGTGGTAGGCAAAGACCGTAGCCCCGGCGTCTCGTTGATCAGCGTTGCCAAGGATTTGATGGAAATCGTTACCGTAGAAAATGTTGTCGCCGAGCACCAATGCAGAAGGGCTATTGCCGACAAAATCAGCACCCAGGATGAATGCCTGGGCGAGACCATCCGGGCTGGGCTGGACGGTATATTGGAGATTGATGCCCCACTGGCTGCCATCGCCGAGCAGTTGCTCGAAGCGCGGGGTGTCCTGCGGGGTGGAGATGATCAGGATATCCCGGATGCCGGCCAGCATGAGCGTGGTCAGCGGATAGTAGATCATCGGCTTGTCGTAGATCGGCAGCAGTTGCTTGGAAACCGAGAGGGTAGCCGGGTAGAGGCGTGTGCCGGATCCACCGGCGAGGATGATGCCTTTGCGGGCCGTCATGCGGCACGCTTGATAAGCTTAGTCATTTCTAAAATCCTTTGCGGTGCGAGTTCCAGGCCATTTGGCCATGCCATGGCACCAGCCTCGATAAAAGCACGGGCCATATATTCGTCATCCCCCAATCGGAGTAACAAAGAACCTTGGCGATTAGCCAGATAGGCATTCAGATCAAACAAACCTTCAGACCCATCTGAAAATACTAAGGAAAATTGCCCGATTCCGAGATAGTTGAGACTCAACAGGCTAATCATCGTGATCTGCACCTTGAATTCTATCAAGTGGTTCAAAGTGTTGTGCCTTTGCCCAATTTTGCATCAATTCGCCCTGATGTTTCAGACACCATTCCTTGACGATAGCTGCCGCTTTTTTTGGCAAATTACCTCTCAAAATATCGCCTGTTTCTATGGAAACGAACGCTCAAAATCCTTGATATTCGACATGAACATGCGGCGGTGGATGATCGTCGTGCCACATCCGGATAATGATGCCAAAGAATACAGAAAGAATTGGCATGGCTATCAGGCACCGTACTGCTTGCCCACCCAATTCTGGTAGGCCCCGCTGGTCACGTTGTTCACCCAGCTCTGATTATCGAGATACCACTGCACCGTCTTGCGAATACCCGTCTCGAACGTTTCAGCCGGCTTCCAGCCCAGTACGCGTTCAATCTTGCTGGCGTCGATAGCGTAGCGGCGGTCGTGGCCGGGGCGGTCGGTGACGTAGGTGATCTGGTCCTTGTACGATTTGCCGTCGGCGCGCGGGCTGAGTTCGTCGAGGATGGTGCAGAGCGTATGAACCACATCGAGATTAGGCTTCTCGTTCCAGCCGCCGACGTTGTACGTTTCGCCCAAACGCCCTGCTGCCAGAACACGGCGGATGGCGCTGCAGTGGTCCTTGACGTAGAGCCAGTCACGAATCTGCTGGCCGTCGCCATAGATGGGTAGCGGCTTACCGGCCAGTGCGTTGTGGATAACGAGCGGGATGAGCTTTTCCGGGAAGTGGTAGGGGCCGTAGTTGTTGGAGCAATTAGTGGTCAGCACCGGCAGGCCGTAGGTGTGGTGGTAGGCACGCACGAGATGGTCGCTGGCGGCCTTGCTGGCGGAATACGGGCTATTGGGTTCGTAGCGGTTGGTTTCGGCGAAGGCAGGGTCGTCCTTGGCCAGCGAACCATAGACTTCGTCGGTGGAGACGTGGAGGAAACGGAAATTAGTTTTGGCTGCAGCTTCCAGCTTTCCCCAGTAGGCGCGCACCGCTTCGAGCAGGCGGAAGGTACCGACGATATTGGTCTGGATGAAGTCTTCGGGGCCGTGGATACTGCGGTCGACGTGGGATTCGGCGGCAAAATTGATGACGGCACGCGGTTGGTGCTCGGCGAGTAGCTTGGCAACGAGATCGAAGTCGCCGATATCGCCCTTGACGAAAACGTGCCGGGAATCGCCATTCAGCGAAGCCAGGTTTTCCAGGTTGCCGGCGTAGGTCAGTGCATCGAGGTTAATAACCTTCTCTTCGGACTGAGCCAGCCAGTCAAGAACAAAATTGCTGCCGATAAAACCGGCACCGCCGGTAACGAGAATGGTCATAAGTTCTCCACAACTTTTCCAAACTATAAGGTCAATTTCCGAAAAGTCCTTCGGATAATTTCGTCATCAGCATCATGCATCAAGGCGCCTTGCATCGACTTTCAATAACCGCGTAAGACACCGGGCAGCCAACAGACGATACTTAACCCTCGCCCGCCCAGTCCCGCCGAGCCCGCCGGGCAATCCCGAAGATTTCCTCAAGCCGTTCGCCATCATTTCGGGCCAGCGCCGTGCGCAATTCGTCGAGTTGAGCCCGGTAGCTATCGAGTTCGCCGAGCAGGGCCTCGCGGTTGGCGAGGCAGATGTCGCGCCACATCTCCGGATGGCTGGCGGCGATGCGGGTGAAGTCGCGGAAGCCGGAGGCAGCGAAGGTGAAGAACAGGTCGGCGTCATCGCGCACGGCCAGATCGTGCACCAGGGCGAAGGACAGCAGATGCGGCAGATGGCTGACGGCAGCAAAGACCCGGTCGTGCATTTCCGGTGTCAGTTCGTAGATGTCGGCACCACACAGCGACCAGGCCCGCTTGATGTGGTCGAGGGCTTCGTCGCTGTTCTCAGCCAACGGCGTGACGACAACCTTTTTGCCCTGATAGAGATCCCAGCGCGCCGCTGTCGGGCCGCTGTTCTCGGCGCCGGCAATCGGGTGGGCCGGGACGAACTGGCCGATGCGGTCGCCGAGTGAGGCGCGCGCGGCGGCGACGACATCGCCCTTGGTCGAACCACCGTCGGTGACGATGGTATTGGGGCCAAGATAAGGGGCAATGCGCTCGAAAATATCGGCCATCTGGGCCACTGGCGTCGCCACCAGGATAATGTCGGCATCCTCGATTTCGTGCGTCGGATTGATACCCGCCCGATCGATCACGCCCAGTTCCTGCGCCTTGCGCAAAGTAGCCGGGGTGCGGCCGAAGCCGACCACTTCCTCCACGGCATCGGCCTCCTTGAGGGCGAGCGAGAACGAACCGCCGATCAGGCCGGTGCCAAAGACAACGACTTTGCCGAATTCGGCCATCAGCTTACAGCGCCTTTTGAAGGGCTTCGAGGAAACGGGCGTTCTCGGCCTCGCTGCCGATGGTCACACGCAGCCACTCGGGCAGGCCGTAGCCACCAATGGGGCGGACGATGACGCCCTGCTTGAGCAGGCGCTGATTAACCCCGGCACCATCAATGGCGCGGAAGGTCACAAAATTGCCGTGCGAGGGAATGAACTCCAGCCCGAGACGCTGCAAACCGGCAACGATCTGTACCATGCCGCGACGATTCAATTCGTAGCTGGCCTGCAGGAACTCGTCGTCATCAAGCGCCGCCACAGCGGCAGCCAGCGCCAGGTTGTTGACGTTGAAGGGCTGGCGGACGCGATTCATCAGGTCAGCCACCTCGGCCGAAGCCAGCGCATAACCGACGCGCAGGCCGGCCAGGCCATAAATCTTCGAGAAAGTGCGGCAAACGACGAGGTTGGGGAATTCCTTGATCCACGCCGCCGTATCGACCCGCTCGTCGGGTGCGATGTATTCGTTGTAGGCCTCATCGAGGACAACGACGACTTCCTTCGGCACCGCTTCAAGGAAGGCGCGAACTTCCGGATAGGGCAGGAAATTGCCGGTCGGATTATTCGGATTGGCGATCCACACAATGCGCGTGTCGGGCCGGATGGCGGCGCGCATGGCATCGAGGTCGTGACCGTAGTTTTTGGCCGGCGTCGAGATCAGCTCAGCCCCGGTCGACAAGGTGGCCAGTGGATAGACGGCGAAGGCATGCTGGGCAAACACTGCCGAACGGCCGGGGGCCAGGAAAACGCGGGCAATCAGGTCAAGGACATCGTTCGAACCATTGCCGAGAACCACCTGCCCCGGCACCACGCCACAGCGCTCAGCCACCTTGGCGATCAGATCGAACTGGTCAGGGTAACGCTCAATACCACCGATCGCCGCCTCAACGGCCTTTTTGGCCTTGGGACTCATGCCCAGCGGATTTTCGTTGGACGCCAGCTTGAGAATGTTCTCGACCGGAATGCCCATTTCGCGGGCCAGTTCGGTCATCGGCTTGCCCGGCAGGTAGGGCGAAATGGCGCGGACGTAGGACAAGGATTGTTCTTGCAGGGACATTGGATTCATCAATTCAACGGTTGCGACAGGTCATAGAGGGTTTCCGGGACAATATCGATATTACCGGGCCAACAGACGGTACCGTAGTCGACATAGGCAACCTTGAAGAAAGGCGACCCCTTGAGACATACATAAGGTTTGCGGTCCATGTAAGGAGCCATGTCGAATACCCGTCGTTCTCCGTTCTCGAACTCGAGGAACAATTTATAGTCACCTGTCGCCCTGACATTGACGATATCGAGCAAATCATTCATGGCGAAACACTCACTGCAGGGGCGCGATTGGATAAGGTTGTTCGCCGGAAATAGCCAGTTCCCAGTCTGCAAACAGTTCATCCTTGTGAATTTCAATCCATGCCTGAACCATCTTCAACTGCTTGGGCGGGATACTGCCAGCTAGAATCCGACCATCATCGATCGCCACCAAGGCCTTCTGTCCAGCGTAACGAACATGGATATGGGCCAAATTGTGTCGCTCACCTGCTTCAAAAAGCATCGACACCAAGATTCCGTAGAACATGCTGATAGTCGGCATACGATTCCGATAAATTCAGTTCGAGAGCTACAGTTTAGCAGTTCAATAAACGGCAACCGGGTAGGACCCGAGAACTTTCAGATAGGCGGCATAGCCGGCCAGCTTTTCCAGCGCGGCCTTGACGGCTGGTTCGTCACGGTGGCCTTCGATATCGACGTAGAAAACGTATTCCCACAGGGCATTCTTGGCCGGCCGGGATTCCAGGCGGGACATCGACACGCCAGCCGTCGACAGGGGCAGCAGCAGTTCGTGCAGGGCCCCGGTGCGGTTCGGGGCCGACATGATCAGCGAGGTCTTGTCACGACCGGAAACCCCAGCATCGTGCTTGCCGAGAACCAGAAAGCGGGTCGTGTTGTTCGGCTCGTCCTCGATGTTTTCGACCAGTTTCGGCAACTGGTAGCGCTCGGCCGCCGCCTCGCCGGCAATCGCCGCGACTCCGGTTTCTTCGGCGGCCATCTGGGCGGCCAGCGAATTGCTCGACACCGAAATGCGCGGAATGCCCGGCAGGTTGCGATTGAGCCATTCGTGGCACTGGGCCAGCGACTGGGCATGCGAATAGACCTTGGTGATCTTGCTGAGGTCGGTTTCACGCGTCAGCAGATTCTGGTGAATGCGCAGCACCACTTCGCCACAAATCTTCAAGTGCGTACCGAGCAGCAGATCCATGGTCCGGCCGACTGCACCCTCGGTTGAGTTCTCGACCGGCACCACGGCGTAATGGGCGTGGCCCGATTCAACCTCGCGGAAGACATCGTCAATCGAGGCCTGTGGCAAGAGATTGGCGGCATGGCCGAAATGCTTGGTGGCTGCGCTACCGGTGAAGGAGCCGAGCGGGCCGAGGAAGGAAATGCCGAGCGGCTCTTCGAGCGACAGGCAGGCCGACATCACTTCGCGGAAGAAGAAGGTGATGTTTTCGCTGGGCAAGGGGCCGGGGTTGGCATCCTGCAAACGACGCAAGACCTGCGCTTCGCGCTCGGGGCGGTAGATGTGCCCGGCTTCACCGTGCTCGGCCTTGATCTCGCCGACCTTCTGGGCGCAGCGGGCGCGCTGGTTGAGCAGGCGCAGCAACTCGGCATCGATGCCGTCAATTTCGGCGCGCACGCCGGCCAGGGCCTTTTGGAGATCGTCGCTCATCAGCTCAACCGTTACGTTTGGCGAAATCGTTCATGAATGACACCAGCGCCTGCACGGCCTCCAGCGACACGGCATTGTAAATCGAGGCGCGCATGCCGCCGACCGACTTGTGGCCCTTGAGCGACACCAGACCGGCGGCCTTCGATTCGGCCAGGAAGGCAGCGTCGAGGTTGGCATTGGCCAGCACGAAAGGGACATTCATGGCCGAGCGGCAATCGGGATCGACCGGGTTGGTATAGAAGCCCTCCGAATCGTCGATGGCGTCATAGAGAATACTGGCCTTTTCGGCGTTGATGGCGGCAATACCCGGCAACCCACCCTTGGACTTGAGCCATTTGAAGACCAGACCGGCGATGTAAATGCCGTAGGTCGGGGGGGTGTTGAGCATCGAACCGTTTTCGGCCATCACGGCGTAGTCCATGACGGTCGGAATGGTCAGCGGCGCCATGCCGAGCAGGTCGCGATGAACGATGACCAGGGTCAGACCGGAGGGGCCGATATTCTTTTGCGCCCCGGCATAGATCAGGCCGAATTTCTCGACATTGACCGGCCGCGACAGGATGTGCGACGACATGTCGGCGACCAGCGGCACACCGGTATCGGCGATCCGCTCGGCGGGAATCTCGACGCCGTGGATGGTTTCATTGGTGCACACGTGCAGGTAGGCGGCGAAGGGGTCAAGCTTGATCTCATCAGCCACTGGCAGACGGGTGAAGCCGCTGCTCTCGGTCGTCGCCGCGCAGCGCACGTTGCCGATACGCTGGGCTTCCTTGTAGGCCTTTTTCGACCACGAACCGGTCACGATGTAGTCCGCCGAACGACCGGCCAGCAGATTCATCGGAATCTGGGCAAACTGTTGCGTCGCGCCGCCCTGCAGGAAGAGCACCTTGTACTGTGGCGGAATGTCCATCAACTCGCGCAGGTCGGCTTCGGCCTGCTCGATGATGCCGGTGAAATCCTTGCCGCGATGGCTCATTTCCATCACGCCACAGCCGGCACCGTGCCAGTCGAGCATTTCCTCCTGCGCCTGGCGCAGGACTTCTTCTGGGAGCGCAGCCGGACCGGCGCTGAAATTCCAGATGCGACTCATCAGACTTCTCCTGCTTCCGGTTCAGCGTCCGGGGCCGGGGCGACGACTTCACCTTCCGGTGCGATCTCCCCGTCGACCACGGCTTCCAGTTCGGCATCGGCTTCAACGACCGACTCGGCGACCTTCTCGAGACCGGCCAGCTTCTCGCCGTCATCCAGAGAAATCAGCGTGACACCCTGCGTTGCCCGACCCATGCCGCGAATTTCTGCAACGCGGGTACGGATCAACACACCGCCGGTGGTGATCAGCATGATTTCGTCTTCGTCATTGACCAGCTTGGCGCCCACCACGATACCGTTGCGCTCGCTGTCGGCAATGGCGCGCACGCCCTGCGTACCACGACCGGAATGGCGGAAGTCGGCGAGCACGGTGCGCTTACCGAAACCGTTTTCGGTAGCAACCAGCACCGTCTGCTGATCGCTCTCGGCAACCAGCAGGGAAATCACCGACTGGCCTTCCATCAGGCGCATGCCGCGCACACCGCGAGCCCCACGGCCCATCGGGCGGACATCTTCCTCGTCGAACCAGACGGCCTTGCCGGCATTGGAGACGAGCACGATGTCGCTGGTGCCGCTGGTCAGCTCGACGCCGATCAGGTAGTCACCCTCATCGAGGGCGACGGCGATGATGCCGGCCTTGCGCGGGTTGGAGTAGTCGGAGAGCGGCGTCTTCTTGACGGTACCCATGACGGTAGCCATGAAGACGTACTGGTCGTCGGAGAATTCCTTGACCGGCAGGACGGCGTTGATGCGTTCGCCCTCTTCGAGCGGGAAGAGATTGACGATCGGCTTGCCGCGGCTGACCCGGCTGCCCTGCGGCGCTTCGTAGACCTTGAGCCAGTAGCAGCGGCCCCGGTTGGAGAAGCACAGGATGTAGTCGTGGGTGTTGGCGACAAACAGGTGATCGACGAAATCCTCGTCCTTGATCGCCGCCGCCTGCTTGCCGCGCCCGCCCCGGCGCTGGGCGCGGTAGTCGGCGAGCGGCTGGGCCTTGATATAGCCGCCGTGCGACAGGGTGACCACCATGTCCTGCGGGGTGATCAGGTCTTCGAGGCTGAGTTCGTGCGTTTGCAGGATGATTTCGGAGCGGCGCTCGTCGCCGAACTGCTCGCGGATCGCCACCAGTTCGGTGACGATGATTTCGGTAATGCGTTCTGGCTTGGCCAGGATGTCGAGCAGATCGAGGATCTTGGCCATGACATCCTTGTACTCGCTGACGATCTTGTCCTGCTCGAGACCGGTCAGGCGCTGCAGACGCAGTTCGAGAATGGCCTGGGCCTGGGCGTCGGAGAGGCGATAGCCTTGCGAGGACAGGCCGAACTCGGGGGCCAGACCGTCCGGGCGCGAGGCGTCGGAGGCGGCTCGGACGAGCATCTCCTCGACCACGGCGCTGCGCCAGGTGCGCTCCATCAGACCGCGCTTGGCGTCGGCCGGGGTCGGCGCCGCCTTGATCAGGGTGATGATATCGTCGACGTTGGACAGCGCGACAGCCAGACCTTCAAGGATATGACCGCGTTCACGTGCCTTGCGCAGTTCGTAAACCGTGCGCCGGGTGATGACTTCGCGACGATGGGAGAGGAAACACTCGAGCATCTGCTTGAGATTGAGCAGGCGCGGCTGGCCGTCGACCAGCGCCACCATGTTCATGCCGAAGGTGTCCTGCAACTGCGTCTGCTTATACAGGTTGTTGAGGATGACCTCGCCAACTTCGCCGCGCTTCAGTTCGATGACGATGCGCATGCCCGACTTGTCGGACTCGTCGCGAATGTCGGAAATGCCTTCGATCTTCTTCTCGTTGACCAACTCGGCGATCTTTTCGATCAGCGACTTCTTGTTCACCTGATAGGGAATTTCGTCGACGATCAGCGCCTGCCGCCCGTTGCCCTTCTCCATGTCCTCGAAGTGGGTGCGGGCGCGCATGATGACGCGACCACGGCCGGTCTGGTAACCCTCGCGGACGCCGGTCATGCCGTAGATCAGGCCAGCCGTCGGGAAGTCCGGGGCGGGGATGTAGGCAATCAGCTCGTCAATCGAAATGGCCGGGTTTTCCAGCATGGCCAGACAGCCGGCGATGACTTCATTGAGGTTGTGCGGTGGAATATTGGTCGCCATGCCCACCGCGATACCGGACGAACCGTTGATCAGCAGGTTGGGGATGCGCGCCGGCATGACCAGCGGCTCGTGCTCCGAACCATCGTAGTTCGGCCCGAAATCGACGGTTTCCTTATCAAGGTCTTCAAGCAACTGGTGACCGATCTTGGCCATGCGCACTTCGGTGTATCGCATCGCCGCCGCATTGTCGCCGTCGACCGAACCGAAGTTGCCCTGGCCATCGACCAGCATGTAGCGCAGCGAGAAATCCTGCGCCATCCGGACAATGGTGTCATAAACAGCCGTATCGCCGTGCGGGTGATATTTACCGATGACGTCACCGACAATACGCGCCGATTTCTTGTACGCCTTGTTCCAGTCGTTGTTCAGTTCGTGCATCGCGAACAGGACACGGCGATGTACCGGCTTGAGGCCGTCCCGCGCATCCGGCAAGGCCCGGCCGACGATCACGCTCATCGCGTAATCGAGATAGGAACGCCGCATCTCGTCTTCGAGGCTGATCGGCAATGTTTCTTTGGCGAATTGGTCCATGTCTCACATCCGCACCGCTTGCGCGATGCTTATTAGTTGATTCAAGCGTAATTTGCTATTTTAACACGCTGCGTTCACCGGATAGACCCCGTTTTACATGACTACAACACCCCAAGTTATCGACCTGCTCATCGACGCCCGCTGGATCGCTCCGGTCGACGCCCCCGGCGTACTAATCAACCATGCCGTCGCCGTCGATCAGGGGCGCATTCTGGCCATCCTGCCCAGTGGCGATGCCCATGCCCGCTTTGCGCCGAACGAGCAGATCAGCCTGCCCGATCACATCCTCATTCCCGGCCTGATCAATTTGCACACCCACGCCGCCATGAGCCTGATGCGCGGACTGGCTGACGACCTGCCACTCATGGACTGGCTGCAAAACCACATCTGGCCGGCCGAAGCGGCACACATGTCACCCCAGTTCGTCCTTGATGGCACCCGACTGGCCTGCGCCGAAATGCTCAGGGGCGGCATCACCTGCTTCAACGACATGTACTTTTTCCCGGAAGCCGCCGCCACCGCCGCCGCTGAGTTTGGCATGCGCGCCATGATCGGCATTACCACCCTGGAATTTCCCACACCTTACGCCAGCGACGCCGACGACTACCTCAACAAAGGTCTGGCCGTGCGCGAACAGTGGCTGGACAACCCGCTGATCGGCTTCTGCCTCGCCCCGCACGCCCCCTACACGGTGGCTGACAGCAGCTTCGATCGCATCCTGACCCTGTCCGGACAACTCAATCTGCCGGTGCATTGCCATATTCACGAAACACGTCACGAAATTGACGAGAGTATCCGACTGCATCACTGCCGCCCGCTCGAACGCCTGCACCGGCTCGGCCAGCTCGGGCCGGGCTTCATCGGTGTTCATGCCGTCCATCTCGACGAAGCCGACCTGCAACTCCTGGCTGCCACCGGCTGCAACGTAGCGCACTGCCCGACCTCCAATCTCAAACTGGCCAGCGGCTTTTCCCCTGTGGCGCGGATGCGACAACTGGGCATCAATGTCGGACTGGGTACCGATGGTGCCGCCAGCAACAATCGCCTCGACCTGTTTGGCGAAATGCGCCTGGCTTCGCTGCTCGCCAAGGGCCTGACCGGCGACGCCAGCGCCCTGCCCGCCGCCGAAGTACTCCGCATGGCCACGCTCAACGCGGCCAACGCATTGGGACTAGGTCGCGAAATCGGCTCGATCACCCCCGGCAAAGCGGCCGATCTCTGCGCCGTCGACCTGGGCAGCCTCGACATGCGCCCCTGCTTCGATCCGCTGTCACATCTGGTCAACGTAGCCGGGCGAGAATGCGTCAGTCATGTCTGGGTGGCTGGAAAGTGTTGCGTAGACCACAAAACTTTACGCTTCAAGGAGCAAAACCACTTGGAATCAGCCATTGCACTATGGCAAAATAGCTTGGAATTCCGCCGGCAGCCTAAACATTTGCCGTAGTGCGGGTTAAAAGATTTCCAAATTTTCTTCAACGAGGGAAAACAATGATCAAGAATATCGCCAAGAAATCTCTGGTTCTGGCCCTGCTGGCCGGTATCGGTTTTGCTGCTGTTGCCCAGGAACGTGTCTACCTGATCGACCAGCGCGACGTCGTCGCCAAGTCCGGTTTCGGCCTGTGCTGGCGTGATGGCTACTGGACCCCGGCCGCTGCTGCTGCCGACAAGGCCGGTTGTGAGTGCGACAAGGACCTGCTGCCGAAGGAAGCCTGCGAGCCGAAGACCGCCGCCGCTCCGGCTGCTGCCGCTGCTGCCGCTGGCGTGAAGCCGTCGGGTGAGAAGATCACCGTCGCTGCTGACGCCCTGTTCGACTTCAACAAGGCTGTCCTGCGTCCGGCCGGCAAGGCCAAGCTCGACGAGCTGGTCTCCAAGGCCAAGGCCATCAAGCTGGAAGTGATCCTGGCCGTTGGCCACACCGACCGTATCGGTGGTGACGCCTACAACCAGAAACTGTCCGAGAAGCGCGCTGCCGCTGTCAAGGAATACCTGGTTGCCAAGGGTATCGAAGCCAACCGTGTTTACACCGAAGGCAAGGGCGAGAAGCAGCCGGTTACCGGCGACAAGTGCAAGGGCAACGCCAAGACCAAGGCCCTGATCGACTGCCTGCAGCCGGATCGTCGCGTTGATATCGAAGTCATCGGCACCAAGTAATTCGCCGACGCTTCATGAAAAGCCCCGCCCAGCGGGGCTTTTTCTTTTCCACCGAGTAATCCTCGAGCCAAAACTTTCGACTCCCCCATGACCCTGCTCAACGCCGATCCGGCCGAACTGGAAAAGTTTGGCGACCTCGCCCACCACTGGTGGGATCCAAACAGCGAATTCAAGCCGCTGCACGACATCAACCCGCTGCGCCTCGACTGGATCGACCAGGCCATCGGCCTCGCCGGCAAGCGCATTGTCGACGTCGGCTGCGGTGGTGGCCTGCTTTCCGAAGGCATGGCCGCGCGTGGCGCCAACGTGACCGGCATTGATCTCTCCGAGAAGCCACTGGGCGTTGCCAAACTACATCTGCTCGAAAGCGGCCAGAAGGTCGATTACCGCAAGATTTCCGTCGAGCAGCTGGCCGAGGAAATGCCGGGCGCCTTCGATGCCGTGACCTGCCTCGAAATGCTCGAGCATGTCCCCAATCCATCCAGCGTCATTGCCGCCTGTGCGCGCCTGGTCAAGCCGGGTGGTCAGGTCTTTATGTCCACCCTCAACCGCAATCCCAAGTCTTATCTTTTCGCGGTGATCGGGGCCGAATACATCATGCGAATGCTGCCCAGAGGCACGCATGACTACGCAAAATTCATCAAACCATCCGAACTGGCACGCTGGGCCAAACTGGCTGGACTTGAACCGGATGAGGTTCTCGGCATGAGCTATAACCCGCTGAGCAAGGTCTACTCACTGGGGACCGACACAAGCATCAATTATTTGATGCGAGCCACCCGGCAAGCTTGATGCCGGCCCCTTGGGCCTGAAAAACTCAGGCCAGCCGGGCCGAAATCAGCAGGTTACGTGGCGTCAGCTGGCGGTCGCAAAAGCTGCCCAAAGCGACCTGATAGCCTCGCCCGGCCATAAATCCGGCGAGATCGAGGGCGAGCCAGACTTCGATGGCCCGACGGAAGGCATGGCGGACGATCGATAGCCGCATGACTTCGTCCCGCCGTTGCCATCCGGCCGCCTCGAATTCTGCCGCGACTTGAATCGACGGCGGAGGCAAACCTTCTCGTTGCGCCATCCGCCCGAGAAAGTCGGCAAACGCAGCCCTTACCCAGGCTTCAGGGACCGGCTTGAAATTACGGTAGGCATCGCCAGTGACCGCTCGACGGTAGGCATCGAAGCCAAGTTTCCAGGCAATGGCCCGATCCCGCCGACGAGTTTCGCGGGGCGAGGCCGTCACGGTTTCGGTGACGGCCAGACGGGTGTCGTCGCGCGTCAGCGGCAATTTAAGGCCTGACGACAGAGGCTGGTAGTAATCGGCCACGCCACGGTAATAGCAGCAAGGTGCAACATCGAAACGGCCGACACCTTTATCGGTCCCCTCGCGGATCAAGCGACGATGCAACTCACCGCAGGCATGCAGCGCCACGGCGTGCTGCCCGGCCTGTGGCCAGTCAGCGGTTGCCAGGGCATCGGCCACAACAAACTGCTGCCGGATTCCGGCCCGACTGGCCAGGCTTTCACCGGCCTCGCACAGCGTGGCATCTATCTCCAGGGTATGTACCGGCATTCCGCCTGACAAGGCCAGGAGGCGGCCCAGATGCCCCTTGCCACCACACCAGTCGAGGACCGGCTGATTACCCCGACCGGCGGCCATGGCGAAGGCTTCGATCTGTTGCCGTTTGCGGCCGGGAATTTCCCAGGCCCAATGCACATCACGCTCGGGTAGCGCCGTTCCCGTCAGCGCCGGCAAAGCAATCAGCGGGACCAGCCTGGAAACGGTGGGCAGATGCCGGGCCAGCAGCACCAGGGCGGCACCGCTGTCATCGTTAAAATGGGCAATCTCGCCCTCCGGCAGTGCCATCAATTGCTCGTACAGGCCCGGCCATCGTTGGCACCACGAGGGGCGATACTCACGAAAGGGCTGCTCATGCCAGAGGTGGTGAAACGCCAGAAGCGCAGCATCCAGTGCCAACTGGCGCTCGGCGATATTCACTTGAGCGCAGCCCGACGCTCGCGGCGACGATAGCCAATAATGGCCGGCACAATAGCCAGGAAGAGGATCAGCCCGCCGATGCCAAGGGGCCAGAGCACCGGCCTGTTCCACTCACGCCGGGCAGCGATGCGATCCTGGCTATCGATGCGCTGATATTTGAGGATGTTGTTGCCGACATCACTGGGCTTGCGGTTCTTGAGCCAACGATGGCCGAGCGTATAGCTTTTTGGATGGAGGCCAAAGACCCAGGGTGAATCGTGATGCAGGATACGGTTCATCTGGCGGACGATGCCCAGGCGCTCCGGGGTGTTGTCCATGTTCTTCATGCGCAGGAACAGCCGGTCGAATTCTGGATTGGCGTAGTTCGAGGCATTCTCGCCGCCCTTCCCCACCTTGCTTTCATTGCCGTCGAGGAGGAAGAAGAAATTTTCCGGATCGGGGTAATCAGCATTCCAGCCCAGATAGTAGAGCTGGACGTTGCCTTTGCGGATTTTGTCCTGGAAACGGTTGAAGTCGGTGGAGCGGACCACCAGTTGCACGTCGATCTTGGCAAACTGCCGGGTCAGCCAGTCAAGTCGGGACTTCTCACCCATGCCGCCGCCCGTTGTGTCGAGATAGACCACCAGCGGCTCGCCAGTCTTTTCGTCGCGGCCGTTCGGATAGCCAGCTTCGGCCACCAGCTTTTTCGCCACCCCGACCGGCTTGCGCCTAGGCTTCCCATCAACCCAATCGTAAACCGTCCTGTCGATGCCATCCTCTCCCGCCTCGTGGCCGAAGATACCAGGCGGCAGCGGCCCCTGCGCAGCAATGCCACGGCCGTTCTGGAAGATCGAAATGTATTCTTCCTGATCGATGGCAATCGAGATCGCTTGGCGCAGCTTGGTCGGCCGTGGCGATAGGCCGCCGATCACCGGATCGAGCATGTTGAAGCCCATGTAGAACGTCGACGACTTGACCGACGTGAGCAGACGAATGCCCTTGTCGCGCATTTCGTCGCTGAGGGCCACGTCGCCGCCAACATTGACGCGCACGGCCTGATCGAAACTGTCCGAAGAAATCCCGGAGGCGTCGAAATAGCCCTGAAGGAATTTGTTCCAGTAAGGAATCGACTCCTTCTCCCGCGTAAAAATGGCCTGATCGAGGAAAGGTAGCGGCTTGCCGCAATCGTCGAGGAGGCCGGCCGCCCGGTCGCCCGCTTCGCCTTCACAGGGGTAGGTCTGACCATGAAAATTGGGGTTGCGCGACAGGACCATGCGGCGGTTCGGATCGTTCTCACTGAGCATGAAGGGCCCGGTGCCGACCGGCCACCAGTCCAGGGTCAGATTCCTCGCCGCCATGCCGGGCCTGGCAAAGAAGCGGTCGACCTCGCGGGGCACCGGAGCAAAGAAAGGCATGGCCAGCCAGTAGAGAAACTGCGGGTACTTGCCCTTGATGCGAACCCGCCAGGTGTGACTGTCGACTTTCTCGACACCACTCAGCGGGAAGGCATCGAGATCGAGCCATTCATCTGAAGGTCGGTCTTTGGCGGCTTTCTGCAGACTCTCGCCGAGTTCCCTGAGGCCAACGATCTTGTCGGCCATCATGCCAAAAATCGGGGAATGCAACCGCGGATGGGCCAGTCGCTTGATCTGGTAGATGTAATCATCGGCCGTCAGTTCACGGGTGCCGACGGCCGCAAAATCGGCCATCGTCTGCCTGCCTGCCAGCGGCTCATCAGCCCCGGCCACAAATGCGGGATGTGGCTGGAAGCGGATAGAGGGTTTCAGCTTCAGTTCATAAACGCTTTCAGCAATGCGCTCGACCGCCACATCGGGCGGCAACAGGCGGCCAGCCGTATCGTAGAAGCGCGGCACAGGTACCTGCTCGACGGTCGCCGGAATCAGCTCATAGGGGCGCTTGAGGTAGTGGTATTGCAGCGGCGGTTCGTAGATCTGCGCCGTGAAGGTGATCTCGTCCTCGGTGTAGGACTGGGCCGGATCAAGATGCTTGGGCCGATCAGTGAATGCCGTGTAGAGAATGTTGCGGCCAGCATCGGCAGCCGGGTAGGGATCGTTCCAGGCTTGACCGCACGCGGACAGCGCAAAGACGACAACAAGGCTCACACAGATTTTTTGCATGGAGAGAAGTTTAACAAATGCCTGCCGCAGCGCTTGACCTGCCCGGCGTGAATTGCCCACAATGGCTCAAACACGACAACACAGACAGAGAGCCATGCTCGACACCCCGATCGCCGATTTCTCCCTCCCTGCCACGAGCGGCACGACCTTCAGCCTCGCCGCCCAGGCTGGCCGGCCTGTCGTCATCTATTTCTACCCCAAGGACAGCACGCCAGGGTGCACCACCGAAGGCCAGAACTTCCGCGATCTGCACGCGCAGTTCCTTGCGGTCGATGCCGTCATCCTCGGCATTTCGCGCGACAGCCTGAAGTCGCACGAGAACTTCAAGGCCAAACAGGCTTTCCCGTTCGAATTGGGTTCGGATGGTGATGAAGCCATCTGCAACCTGTTCTGTGTCATCAAACAGAAGATGATGTATGGCAAGCAGGTCCGTGGCATTGAACGCAGCACCTTCGTCATCGACCGCAAGGGCATCCTGCGCCGCGAATGGCGCGGTCTCAAAGTTGCAGGTCACGCCCAGGAAGTTCTGGATTTCGTCAAAACCCTTTAAATTTCCAACCACCCCAACCTAAGGCCCATCCCATGCCGCGCAAGCCCGCAGCCGCCAAGAAGCCCGCCGTTACCAAGATCTTCGTCCTTGACACCAACGTGCTGATGCACGACCCAAGCAGTCTGTTCCGCTTTGAAGAACACGATGTCTTCCTGCCCATCATGACGCTGGAAGAACTCGACAACCACAAGAAGGGCATGTCGGAAATTGCCCGCAATGCGCGTCAGACCTCGCGCATGCTCGACGAGTTGCTGGAATCCAACGGCGACGACGATATCGACAACGGCATCGATCTCTCCGGCCCGTCGAAGAAACTGGCCAGTGGTCGCCTCTACCTGCAGACCGAGGCCATCAGCGCTGATCTGCCGCAAGGCCTGCCAACCTCCAAGGTCGACAACCAGATCCTCTCGGTAGTCATCCACCTCCAGAAGAAATTCCCCAAGCGGCCGGTCATCCTGGTGTCGAAAGACATCAACATGCGCATCAAGTCGCGCGCCCTAAACCTGCTGGCCGAGGATTACTTCAACGACAAGGTGCTTGAGGATACCGACATCCTCTACACCGGCACCCGCGCCCTGCCCGACAATTTCTGGGACAAGCACGGCAAGGGCATGGAGTCGTGGAAGAAGGACAGCCGCACCTACTACAAGGTGACCGGCCCACTCTGTCCGCAGATGCTGGTCAATGAGTGTGTCTGGCTCGAGAAGGACGGCTTCTCGGCCATCGTCAAGGAAACCGCCGGCAAGACCGCCGTCCTTGAAACACTGATCGACTACACCCACCCGAAAAATGCCGTGTGGGGCATCATGGCGCGCAATCGTGAGCAGAATTTCGCCATGAACCT
Organism: Dechloromonas sp. HYN0024; assembly: GCF_003441615.1. Taxonomy (NCBI): domain Bacteria; kingdom Pseudomonadati; phylum Pseudomonadota; class Betaproteobacteria; order Rhodocyclales; family Azonexaceae; genus Dechloromonas; species Dechloromonas sp. HYN0024. The sequence goes on from NZ_CP031842.1 coordinate 2,160,621, forward strand.
GCTCATGAACCCGGACATCGACTTCGTCACCCTGCTCGGCCAGGCCGGTACCGGTAAGACCTTGCTGACACTTGCCGCCGGCCTCACCCAGGTGCTCGAAAGCAAGCTCTTCGCCGAAATCATCATGACCCGCGCCACTGTACCGGTCGGCGAGGACATCGGCTTCCTGCCCGGCACCGAGGAGGAAAAGATGGCTCCATGGATGGGCGCGCTCGAAGACAATCTCGACGTCCTCACCCACACTGACGAAGCCAGCAGCGGTGCCTATGGCGGCGACTGGGGCAAGGCAGCGACCAATGACATCATCCGTTCGCGGATCAAGGTCAAGTCGATGAATTTCATGCGCGGACGTACTTTCCTGAAGAAATATCTGATCATCGACGAAGCGCAGAACCTGACGCCAAAGCAGATGAAAACCCTGGTCACCCGCGCCGGTCCCGGCACCAAGGTGGTCTGTCTGGGCAATATCGCCCAGATCGACACACCTTACCTTACCGAGGGCAGTTCCGGCCTGACCTACGTCGTCGACCGCTTCAAGGGCTGGCCGCATTCCGGTCACATCACGTTACAACGTGGTGAGCGTTCGCGTCTGGCTGACCACGCCGGCGAAGTGCTATAATCGCTGCAACAGTTAAGGGGCCGTGTCAGTGACACGGCCCTTTCGTTTCAACCACGGATTATTTCCGCCGGAGGAGTTTCTTGAAACGTCGCGATTTTTTGGCATCAGCCGCAGCACTCTCACTATTCGTCACCGACGCCTGGGCAGCCAGAAAGCCCGCCAAGGCCGCTGCCGGGAAGCATAAAGGCGCCGCCGGCAAGGCAGGCAAATCGGCAAGAAAAGTAGCCTCAAGGAATGATCGCCACAAGGGCAAGATCAGCTACAAGCCTGCACTTCCGGTTGCCCATACAGCTGACGACTCGGTCATCGAACGTCCGCCACAAGGCACGACTGCGGCCAAACTGCCGCCAGTCAAAGCAGCCGAGCCGCCGAATGAATGGCGTACCTTTGAAATAACGACGACAGTCACCCTGAAAAACAAAAGTGGCCCGAGCAAGCTCTGGCTGCCCCTGCCGCTCAATCAGGACACCCTCTACCAGCGCACCCTCGGCCACACCTGGTCGGGCAACCAGGCCAACGCCAGCATGCGCCGCCTGCCTGATGGCAACCTCGAGGTTTTCTATTGCGAATGGCCGGACAGCAGCGAGGCACGCCTGCAACTGACTACGCTGGTGACCACCGCCGACCGCCACTTTGATGTCACCAAGCGTACGGTGGCCCCGGAACGGGATGACATCCTGCACCGCAACCTGCAAGCCTCACAATTGATCCCCAATGATGGCCTGGCCTTCCAGCTCGGCGAACGCATCCTCGGCCGCATCAAGGATCCGGTCGCGCAAGCCAAGGCCATCTACGAGTGGGTGGTGGACAACACGATCTACGATCCCACCTTGCCCGGCTGTGGCAGTGGCGACGTTCGCCAGCAACTGATTCAGGGACAATACGGCGGCCGCTCGGCCGACATCAACGGCCTTTTCGTCTCGATCTGCCGCGCGATAGGCATTCCCGCCCGCTGCGTCTATGGCATGCGCACCGGATCGTCACGCCTGTTCCGTAGCCTCGGGCTGAGCAGCGATGATGCAACCCGCGGTCATCATGTCCGTGCCGAATTCTATGTACCGGGTTATGGCTGGATTCCGGTCGACCCAAGTGATGTGCGCCGGGCAGTGTCGATGGAGGTTCTTTCCGACCGCGACAGCAAGCTGATCTCGCTCAAGAAAATCCTCTTCGGCGTCTGGGAAATGAACTGGATCGCCTTCAATCTGGGCAGCGATGTCGTACTTCCCGGAAAGAGCACCAGCATGCCCTTCCTTCTCCTGCCGCAACTCGAGTCGGGCAGCCGTTACGATGCGGGCAATTCGGCCAACCTCCAGTACACCATCAAGACCCGGCAGGTGGCGCTCTAAGCGAGGGTCAGTTCTGCGAGTCGACGAAGCCGCCGCTCGCCAGATTCTGGAAGCGCGTGTATTCGCCGACAAAGTTGAGGCGCACTGTCCCGGTCGGGCCATTACGCTGCTTGCCAATGATCACTTCGGCAATACCTCGGTCCGGGGTGTCAGGCTTGTAGTATTCCTCGCGGTACATCATGAGGATCACGTCGGCATCCTGCTCGATGGCGCCTGATTCGCGCAAGTCGGACATCATTGGCCGCTTGTCGGTGCGCTCCTCGACCTTACGCGAGAGCTGGGACAGGGCGACGATGGGGACCTGCAACTCCTTGGCCAGCGACTTGATGGAGCGGGAAATTTCCGACACTTCGGTCGCCCGGTTCTCGCCCTGGCGATTGCCGCTCATCAGCTGGATGTAGTCGATGACGATGAGGCCGAGCTTGCCGCCGTACTTGCGGGCCAGACGGCGGGCCCGGGCACGCAGGTTGGCGGGAGTCAGACCGCCGGTTTCATCAATATAAATAGGGGCTTCATGCAGCTTGCCGAGGGCAAATGAGAGCTTGGACCACTCTTCATCGTTCATCCTGCCCGTGCGCAAGCTTTGCGAGTTGAGGCGACCAATCGAGGCCAGCATCCGCATGGCCAATTGGGCGCCGCCCATTTCCATCGAAAACACCCCAACCGGCAAACCGGTATCAACCGCCACATTTTCCGCAATATTCAGGGCAAATGCCGTCTTACCCATCGATGGGCGGCCGGCGACAATAATCAGGTCACCCGGCTGGAAACCGGATGTTTTCTGGTCGAGATCGATAAAGCCGGTTGGCACCCCGGTAATATCCGAGGGATTATCACGATCATGCAGCTCCTGAATCCGCTCTACAACCTGGGTTAACAATGGGTTGATGTGGATGAACCCCTCGCTGTGCCCGGCCCCGGCTTCGGCAATCCGGAAAATTTTTGACTCGGCCTCATCGAGCAGGCTCTCGGCATCGCGGCCCAGCGGATTAAGCGCATCGGCGGCAATTTCATCAGCCGTCGCGACGAGCTGGCGCAACACCGAACGCTCACGAACGATTTCAGCATAGCGCTTGATATTGGCAGCCGATGGCGTATTGGCGGCCAGTTCGCCTAGATAGGCCAGCCCGCCCGTCTGATCCCCCTCGCCTGCGGCATCGAGTGCTTCGGCCACGGTAACCACGTCAGCGGGCTTGGCGCTGTCGAGCAACTTGCGAATCTGCCGGAAAATCCGGCGGTGCTCGTCACGGTAAAAATCCGTTTCCGCAACCTGATCGCCAATGCGGTCCCACGCCTGATTATCAAGCAGAAGCCCACCAAGCACCGACTGCTCGGCCTCGATGGAGTGCGGCGGGACACGCAGATGATCCAGGGTCGAATCGGAGATTTTGGGCTTGGACGGACGTTGATTCATGATCGCAGTTTAAATTAAAAAGGCCTCGCTAACGCGAGGCCTTTTGGCGTGGGCAATGACCGAAATTACTCGGCTACGACGGCCACGGAAATGTTGGCAACCACATCGGTATGCAGGGCGACGTCGAGCGGGAACTCGCCGAGTGCCTTGAGCGGACCGTCCGGCATGCGGATGGAAGCCTTGTCGACATCGAAACCGGCAGCCTTGAGGGCTTCGGCGATATCAACGTTACCGACGGAACCGAACAGACGGCCGTCCATGCCGGCCTTGCGGGCGACGGACACGGCGGTGCCGTTCATCTTGTCGGCAACGCCCTGGGCGGCAGCCAGCTTTTCAGCGGCAAGCTTTTCCAGTTCGGCGCGGCGCGATTCGAATTCAGCCATGGCGGCCGGCGTGGCGCGCTTGGCCATGCGTTGCGGAATCAGGAAATTACGGGCGTAGCCGTCCTTGACCTTGACGACATCGCCGAGGTTACCGAGGTTAACAACCTTTTCGAGCAGAATGATTTGCATGTTTCGTCTCCTCGAAAATTATTGATGGTTGTCGGTGTAAGGCAGCAGGGCCATGAAGCGGGCGCGCTTGATAGCGGTGCCCAGCTGGCGCTGGTAGCCGGCCTTGGTGCCGGTCAGACGAGCCGGCATGATCTTGGCGTTTTCCTGGATGAATTCCTTGAGGACATCCACATCCTTGTAGTCGATCTGTTCGACCTTTTCAGCCGTGAAGCGGCAGAACTTGCGACGCTTGAACAGGCCGCCACCGCGCTTCTTTTTCTTGTCGTCATCCTTCTTCTTGAAGAATCGAGCCATTTTCGTTTCCTTCCAAAAATTCGAGTGTATTCACATGCAGTACGGGCGCTTTGCTGTTGCGACTCTTGGCAGCCAGAAATCCGGTCAGTTTGACCGCTCCCCCGAGGGGTGCTGCCTGCAGCCAGCGGGCGTTTTCACCCAGGGCCACGACAGCGATTTCCACTTCCACCAGGCGCTCCACACCACTTTCGATCTGCGAGGAACTGTGTTGCAGCCATCCTTCGCTAACCGCTACTCCGGCTGGTGTGTAACGCAAAGCCTTGCGTTCGACCAGTTTTCCCGAGAGTGTGATGCAGTTCAGCCGCTATTTCCCGTACGGAGTCTTAGGCAGCAGCCGCTTCAGCCTGCACAGCCGGAGCTGCATCGCCAGGCATCATCGACTTGGACTTCTCTTCCTTCATCATCGGGGAAGGAGTCGTCACAGCCGCTTTCATCTTGACGGTCAGGTGGCGCAGCACAGCGTCGTTGAACTTGAACGAATGTTCGAGTTCGTTCAGCGTTTCGCCGTCGCACTCGATGTTCATCAGAACGTAGTGAGCCTTGTGGATCTTCTGGATCGGGTAAGCCAGTTGACGGCGGCCCCAGTCTTCCAGACGATGAATGGTGCCGTTCTTGGCGGCAACAATGGCGCGATAGCGCTCGACCATGCCGGGCACTTGTTCGCTTTGGTCCGGATGGACGATAAAGCAGATTTCGTAATGGCGCATGCAATCTCCTTTTGGGATAAACCCTCCGCCATGCGGGTGCGGTAGGGCAAGGTGGAAAAGCCCACGACTATATCAGAAATCGCGGGCTTTGGGGAAAAACTGGGGATCGTGCTTAGAAGCTATCGTCGGCCAGTTCGAGCGCGCCCGCCGCACCGGCCACCACCGACTCGGCCAGACCGGCAGCCTGGGTCAGGAAATGATCAGCATAGAAGCGCGTCGTTGCCAGCTTGGCTACCCAGAACGGATCGCTCTCGCCAGATGCCAGCTTGCTCCGGGCAATGACGGCAGCCCGACCCATTTGCCAGCCACCGGCGACAATGCCGAAGAGATAGAGGAAAGGCACGGCCCCGGCATGTGCCGCCTTGGGATCAGCCGAGAAGGTGCCAACCAGCCAGTTCACAGCCTTTTCCAGGGCCTCGATAGCGGCCTGCTGGCGCGCCCCGATGCCGGCCAGATCGCCGTCGAGTTGAGCCGCTGCGGCCCGCATGTCGGCGATCACCGCGAGAATGGTGGCACCCTTTTCACGGGCAATCTTGCGGCCGATCAGGTCGTTCGCCTGAATCGCCGTCGTGCCTTCATAGATGGCCGTGATGCGTGCATCACGCAGATGCTGGGCAGCACCGGTTTCCTCGATATAGCCCATGCCACCATGCACCTGCACGCCGAGCGAGGCAATGTCGATGGCGCTCTCGGTACTCCAGCCCTTGACCACAGGAATCAGCAGATCAGCGAAGGCACGGGCCTTTTCGCGGGCGACAGCATCGGGATTGGCATGGGCATTGTCCTGCGCTGCCGCCGTGACATAAGCCAGAGCGCGCATGGCCTCGATGCGGGCACGCATGGAAAGGAGCATGCGACGCACGTCCGGATGCTTGATGATGGGCACCTTCGGGCCGCCCCTGACACCGACTTCGGTCCCCTGAACACGCTCTTTGGCATAGACGACGGCGCGCTGGTAGGCACGCTCGGCATCGCCAAGCCCTTCGAGGCCGACATTGAAGCGGGCGGCGTTCATCATGATGAACATGTACTCGAGGCCGCGATTTTCCTCGCCGACCAGGGTGCCGATAGCGCCGCCGTGATCGCCGAAGGCGAGCACAGCGGTCGGGCTGCCGTGGATGCCAAGCTTGTGTTCGATCGACACGCAATAGACGTCATTGCGTTCGCCGGGCGTGCCGTCCGCCTTAAGCAGGAACTTGGGGACGACAAAGAGCGAAATCCCCTTGACGCCTTCCGGCGCATTGGGGGTGCGAGCCAGCACGAGATGGACGATGTTGTCCGTCATGTCGTGCTCGCCGTAGGTAATGAAAATTTTCTGGCCGAAAACCTTGTACGTGCCATCCCCCACCGGCTCGGCGCGCGAACGCACGGCGGCCAGATCGGAACCGGCCGACGGCTCGGTCAGGTTCATCGTACCGGTCCACTCACCGGAAACCAGATTCGGCAGATAGGCCGCCTTCTGTTCGTCCGTACCGGCAATCATCAGCGCCTCGATGGCGCCCTGGGTCAGCATTGGGCACAGCGAGAAGGCATGATTGGCCGCCTTCCACATTTCGCTGACGGCCGTAGACAGCAGCTTGGGCAAACCCTGCCCACCAAACTCTGGATCGCAACCAAGGCCATTCCAGCCGTTATCGACGAACTGGCGATAGGCCTCCTTGAAACCCGGCGAGGTAGTGACGACGGTATCTTTCCATTTGGCGCCATCCCGGTCGCCCACCCGGTTCAGCGGCGACAAGACTTCGCCGGAAAAGCGGGCGGCCTCTTCGAGAATCGCATCGACCACATCAGGCGAGGCTTCTTCACAACCGGGCAGGGAAACCACCTGATCAAGGCCGGCCAGTTCCTGCATGACAAAACGCATTTCTTTCAGCGGGGCAAGATATTCACTCATCGGATTTTTCCATACGGTTAGCGGTTTCTTTAAGTTCAATCAGGAACACCAGATCTTCGACGACCGGCAAGCTAAAGCCCAGGCGTTGTCCGCCCCGGTTATCGCGCAGCAACTGGTAAATATAGCCGACCACATCGCCGGTGTCCCACAGAGTCACGATCATGTTGATCAGACGTGGCATATCCTCCAGGCAAGTGGCGCGGGGGGCCTGCGGCTGCCCGCCTTCGAGCGGCTCCATCACATTCGCCAATTGCGCCTCATCCCAACTCTGGACCTCGACATTGAAGTTCTGATGCAGGTTGCTGGCAACACTTTCGAATTCTGCCCGCATGCCCGCCATCCGGTAGATATCCATCAGGCGTATCCACGGCTGCAGTGCCTCCTGCGGATTCTGGTCGATGTACTCCTGCAAGGCCTGGGCGGCGCCCTTGACGCGGCCGAAGGAGAGCATGATATCGGCCAGTTCCATGACCGGATTGGCCTCAAACTGCTCATTCAGGGTCGTCGCGCTCATCGACAGCACGGAATCATGCCCCCGCGCTGGGGCCGGCACAGCCGAAGCGGGACTGTTGTCTTCCGCGTGCAGGTCAAAATCGACCTCCATCGGCATTGCCATTTCTGCCGACCCAAAGCTCAGATCGACCGCACCATTCTCCTCAACTTCTTCATCACGCTTCGGATCAATCGTCGCAACCGGAACCAGAATTCCCGATTCAGCGCCGCCATCACCGTGCTGCCTGGCCTGATGCTGCCGCCAGCCGAGCCAGCCGGCCAGGCCGAAGACCGCCCCAAGCAGAACGCCGTACAGTGTCCACTCCGACAGGCCGGACGTTTCTTCGACAGGCGGCGGCAACCTCGGCAGTGAGCGCGCGGTCTGCTCCCCTGCCGGCATTGCTGCGCCAGGTGTCGGCGACGGAGCATTCGGTGCACTTCCCCCCGGAACGGATGAACCGGATGCCGGCACCGCGCCATTATTTTCAACACGCTTGGCAAACTCCACCGCACGCAACTGGATTTCGCCCAGCGTGCCTTCCATGTTGTGCAACTTTTCGGCGGCGGCCATTTGCGTCGTAGCCTGCTCGTGCAGGGCCATCAGCATACGAAACTCAAGGCGCAATATCTCGCGCTGCGCCTCCTTCGCCTCCGCGCCCTGCAGGAACAAATCGGTGGCCAGGCGAAGCGACGGTTCGGCATCGAAGCCACCATCCGACAACATCAGACGATCACGAACCGGAGATGCCTTCGGCCGCCGCTCGGCTCGCCGCGGCGTCAATCTGGGTGGCGCAGCCACGACCGGCGAGGGAGAGGAAGCGAAAGCCCCCCTGACCGAAGACCGTACCGACTGCCGTTCGGGAGGCAAAGCGGTCTCTGGTAGACGGGCCGCCACGACCGGCGCAACGCCGCTCCCCGGCGGAGTTGCCATCAACATATAGTCACGGGATATTTCATGGCCGCAACCAAGTTGAATCGCCATTTCCAGAATCGGCTCGCGCAAGGGATTATCGGAGCGAATTTCAAGCACTGGCTGGGCGCCCTTGCGAACGGTCAAAGCGGCTTTCCGGAGCCAGGGCAGATCATCCCCACCAGAGGGCTGGACCAGTCGAAAACAGCTTGCTTCAATCTTCTGCTTATCGACCCCGAGTAGATCGATTTCCAGCTGGATGGGCTGGCCCAGAACGGGCTGCCCACGCAGATCGCCCAAGCCGACCGCCGACGCTCCCCCAGACAAGGTGAGCACGAACACCAGCAAGGCATAGCGGCGAGCAAAGCGACTCAAAGACAAAACTCCAAATAACATCAAATTTGGTGAATTGTAGCCGTTATTTCTTGGTCAGATAAACCGAATCATCAAAGCTGGCAACCCATTGGGGACGATAAACAACAAATAGCGTCATCATCATTCCCGACAGCCATGCTTCCGAGAATGCCAGCAGCAGAAAATAGGGGAAATATTCACTGAACAGATAATCCCATTCATAGACCCCAATCACCGCCAGTAGGAGCGTTGCAGCAAAGCCGACGCCGATGATGGTCAGCGCCGCGCCGAGAAATCCATTGACGAAGATATAAACAAAAAAATGTCGGGGCAAGGCGGCCGAAAGCAGGCGAAAGAAAAAGTGACTCAGCGCCACACTCAAGCCAGCCAGAAGCAAGGCATTGGCACCATAGGCAAACGGCCCGGCCGCACCATTCAGGGTAATGCCCAGGGTCACCAGGGAAAGCCCGACAAAGGCGAGATGTGGCCCGAAACTCAGGGTGAACACGGTCGCCCCGAGCAGATGAAAATTCAGGCCGGGCTTGACGCCAGCCTTGAGGCTCCAGATCAGGGTGAGCAGAACAATCATGCCGAGCCACACATTGAATTGCTCGGAATCCCTCAGCCGCCCCCAGGGTGCGCGCCAAAGACTATGGGCGAAAAACAGTAGCCAGGCGATCCATGCCGCCCAGTACCATCCTTCGCCCAGCAGAGTGTCAGTCAGATTCACCTGGCTATTCTATTACCGGTGCCTGACTTTTTGGTGTCAGCCGACGGCGCTAACGAGTTGCGGCACGACCTCGAACAAATCACCCACCAGCCCGTAATCGGCGACCTGGAAGATCGGTGCGTCGGGGTCCTTGTTGATGGCGACGATGACCTTCGACTCCTTCATGCCGGCCAGATGCTGGATGGCACCCGAGATACCGACGGCTATGTAGAGCTGCGGCGCGACGATCTTGCCGGTCTGGCCGACCTGATAATCGTTCGGCACGAAGCCGGCATCGACGGCGGCGCGGGAAGCACCAAGGGCGGCCCCGAGTTTGTCGGCAAGCGGCTCAAGCAGGGCGTGATAGTTCTCGCCACTGCCCAGACCACGGCCACCGGAGACGATGATCTTGGCAGCGCCCAGTTCGGGACGCTCGGACTTGGTCAGTTCGCGGTGGGTCAGCGTGCTCTGTGCCGTATCAGCGGCCGCCGCGATGGCTTCGACCGGGGCGCTGTTGCCAGTGGCGACGGCATCGAAAGCGGTGGTCCGCACGGTGATGACCTTGACGCTGTCGGCGCTCTTCACCGTCGCCAGCGCATTGCCGGCGTAGATCGGACGAACGAAGGTGTCAGCCGATTCAACACCGGTGATTTCGGAAATCTGCGCGACGTCGAGCAGAGCGGCAACGCGCGGCAGGAGGTTCTTGCCGAAGGTGGTGGCCGGGGCCAGGATGTGGCTGTAGCCGGATGCGTTGGCGATGACCAGCGCCGTCAGATTCTCGGCGGTCTGGCTCTGGTAGTGGGCGGCGTCGGCCACTTTTACCTGGGTAACACCTTGCAGGCCGGCGGCGGCCTGGGCGGCAGCAGCGCAGTTGCTGCCAGCGACGAGGACGTGAATGTCGCCGCCAATCTTCTGGGCCGCAGCAACGGTATTGAGGGTGGCGGCCTTGAGGCTGGCGTGGTCGTGTTCGGCGATTACAAGAATAGTCATGATCAGATCACCTTGGCTTCGTTCTTGAGTTTGTTGACGAGTTCAGCGACATCGGCGACGCGGATGCCGGCACTGCGCTTGGCGGGTTCGGCGACCTTGAGGGTGCTCAGGCGCGGGGCGACATCGACACCGAGGTCAGCCGGCTTGACGGTGTCGAGCGGCTTCTTCTTGGCTTTCATGATGTTGGGCAGCGTGGCGTAACGCGGCTCGTTGAGGCGCAGGTCGGTGGACACCACTGCCGGCAGGGAGATTTCGAGGGTCTCGAGACCGCCGTCAATTTCGCGAGTAACGGCCGCCTTGCCGTTGGCGATGACGACCTTGGAGGCGAAGGTGGCTTGCGGCCAGTTCTGCAGGGCGGCGAGCATCTGGCCGGTCTGGTTGGCATCGTCGTCGATGGCCTGCTTGCCGCAGATGACGAGTTGCGGTTGTTCCTTGTCGCACAGGGCCTTCAACAGCTTGGCGACGGCCAGCGGCTGGAGATCGACATCGGTTTCAACGAGGATGCCACGGTCGGCACCAATCGCCATCGCCGTGCGCAGGGTTTCCTGGCAGGCGGCGACACCACACGAGACAGCAACGACTTCCGTCGCAATGCCGGCTTCCTTGAGGCGGACGGCTTCTTCAATGGCGATTTCATCGAAGGGGTTCATGCTCATCTTGACGTTGGCCAGATCAACACCAGTGCCATCGGCCTTGACGCGAACCTTGACGTTGTAATCAACGACGCGTTTGACGGGTACGAGAATCTTCACCTGCATCTCCTTTTGGATTCGACTTTTTTGAATTACAGCCACCTGTTTGACAGGCGATCTCTCAATCAGCACAATGACCATACTGTGTCGTATGGAAAAGCATACGGTAGCGTATGGAAAACAAACCTGTCAAGCCCTTGATTAAATCCTCATCAGTCAAACCTCGCAAGAGCGCCACCGTGGCGCGCACGCAACTCGACCCGGAACGCTGGGTGGACGAGGCGATCGACGTGCTCGCCCGCGAGGGGATCAGCGGCTTGCGCGTCGAGGTTCTGGCCAAGCGCTGCGGTGTCACCAAAGGCAGCTTTTACTGGCACTTCAAAGATCGGCAGGCCTTGCTCGACGCCGTGCTTGAGCAATGGAAAATCGGGCGCATCCGCGACATCGAAAAAACCACCTCGGTCACGGCCGGTCGTGAAAGCCAGCAACTGCATTACGCCATCGAGGTGTATGGTGCCAGCCGGAATCGCAAGGGCATGTCGATCGAACTCGCCGTACGCGACTGGGCCCGTCACGATCCGCAGGCAGCCGCCGTGGTCGAGGCTGTGGATCTCTATCGACTGGAATGCACACGCAAACTGTTCGTCGCCTCGGGGATGTCCGATGCCGAAGCAAAAAGTCGCAGCCTGCTGCTCTACGCCTGCGTCTTCGGCCTGTCGCTAATGCACTACACCCAGTTTGACGACAACCTGGCTGATCTCAAGCAACGTATTGCCGAGCGCATCATTGCCAGCTAGCCGGAACAAGCGCCGGCGCTGATCCCTCTCTCCCAGACCAGCAGATCATCGGCCAGCTGCGCCACCGTTGCCGACAAGGCAGAAACGCCACCGCGCGCATCCTGGCTGGGAGCCGGCTTGTCGATTTTCAGGTCAAGTTCGGCCAACTGGCGGCGCGAACGATCGAGCAGGACGGCCCGCCCGCGCAGGATGCCCTGACTGCTTTCGGGGCTGGCAAACACCTGACTGAATTCCGTAATATCGACACGCACGAGACAACGGCTCTGGCCCTGCCCCGACATCGAATAATCCAGCAACTGCATCAGTCGCTGCTGCATCATCTGGGCCGGCGGCCCGACCCAGCGCGCCCGCCCGTATTCGCGCAGACGGGCAGCGTCGACATACGCCAGACGATAATCAATACCCAGTGAATCGAACCACAGCGGTGCCCGCACCTCAAGCGCCATCGGCTGGGGGCGTGGAGAAGCAAGGAGCCGTACCGGAGGAGGGCCAAAGTCATAGACAGCTAGAGCGCTGTCGCCCCCCCGCTTGCCAGCGGTAAAACAGGCCGATAGCAGACCGCAAAAAATGAGTATCGCCAGCCAGCGCATGCTATTTCCCCCCTGCCGGACTAAACCCTGCCTCACCCGGACCGGGAACCACGGCAGGCGCACCGAAGACCAAGCCCTGCGGGCTATCTTCCAGAACGCGCATGACGCGGCTCAACTGGCGCGAAGTCAGCGAAAAATCCGTGGCCAGTTCATTAAGGCGGGGCATCAGCGCCGAGGTGCCGCTGGCCGACGGATCGCCAATCGCCACATCGAGCTTGTCGGTGGCCACCTGCATCTTGCCGATCAGCACTCGCGACTCGGCGAGCAGGGGTTGAACCTCGCCGGCCGCTTGCGAGAAACTCCGGATGTTGCGGTCGTCGAGCAGCTTTTTGATCTGCACCAGCGTCGTATTGAGATTCTCAAGCACCGGCTTCATGTTGCCCGAGGCCGCCTCGAGATTAACCAGAGTCGCCTTCAGATGCGCCCGATTTTCCTCATCGAGCACGGCATTGGCCCCTACCATCATCTGGCGGGCCTGCTTCAATGTCGCCATACCGGTTTCACCCAGCTCTTCGAGAAGTGACGGAATCATCGTGATGCGGGGTGGCTGGTCGTCGTTTGGCACCAGCGGCTCGCCATCCTTGCCGGTTTCCAGCAACAGGATATGGGCCAGACCGGTGACGCCCTGATAGTTGAGCTTGGCCACCGTCCCCTTGGTCAGCGGCACATCCTCATTGACCGAAATGGTCACCAGAATATTGCTGTAATCCTCGGGATCGAGGCGAATGTCGCTGACCTTGCCGACCCGGATGCCCCGATAGCGTACCTGCGCCTGCGGGTTGAGTCCGCCGATGTTCTGCTTGGTCACGACTATGTACTCATGCTCGGCGTCCTTGGCACCACTCAACCAATAGACGGCAAGCAAGGCCGCCACCCCGAGGAGAAGTGCAAAGAGACCGGCAGCGAAGGCGTATGACTTGTTTTCCATGAACGTGATTAGAGCAGTTTCCGGCGGTCCGCGCCAAAAAAGCCGGTGACGAAGGGATGATCAACGGTCATGACCTCGGCTTTCGGTCCATAGGCGATGATGTGCTGATCAGCCAGCACGGCGACGTGGGTGGCCAGCCCGGCCAGCGTATTGAGGTCATGGGTGACCATGACGACGGTCAGCCCGAGTTCCCGCTGCAAATCACCAACCAGTTCGACGAAATTCTGGCTGCGATCAGGATCAAGGCCAGCCGTCGGCTCGTCAAGCAGCAGGAGTTCCGGCTCAAGAGCCAGCGCCCGCGCCAGGGCGACGCGCTTGACCATACCTCCTGACAGCTCGGCGGGCATGAGTTTTCCGTGCTCGGGATCAAGCCCGACCATCGCCAGTTTGAGATGCACCAGGCGGCGAATCCAGTCGGCATCGAGGCAGCGCAGTTCGCGCAGGGGAAAGGCAAGGTTGTCAAAAACCGAGAGCGCTGAAAACAGCGCCCCGTGCTGAAACAGCATGCCAAGACGACGACGCAGATCACGCTGGACCTGTCTATCGGGGTGATTGAGATCGACGCCGAACAGCCGGACACTCCCCGAATCCGGCCGCAGCAGGCCGAGAATTTCGCGCAGCAGGGTCGTCTTGCCGCTCCCCGAGCCGCCCAGCAAGCCGACGATCTGGCCAGACTCAACGCGCAGGGACAGGTCGCGATGCACGACTTTGCCGCGAAAACTGGCACAGACACCACTCAGCTCGATGACCGGTGACGGGCTCATAGCTGCGGCACCCCGACATGGCGGGTAAAGACGGCAAAAATGGCGTCAAAAAGAATGACCGTAGTGATCGCCGTCACCACCGCACTGGTCGTATTGGCCGACAGACTTTCCGTATTCGGTTTGACGCGCAGGCCGAAGTGGCAGGCAACAACGGCAATGACAAACCCGAAGACCACCCCCTTGCTCATACCGATCAGCAGATTGGCGACCGGCACGGCGCGCGGCAGGTTATCGAGAAAATAGACCAGCGACAGATCAAGCTGGAGCAGTGCCGCCAGCATGCCCCCAAAGAGCGCGACCGCCGAGGTCCACAACACCAGCAGGGGCATAGCCACGGTCAGGCCAAGAATTTTCGGCAAGACGACACGAATGCTGCGCGAAATGCCCATCGTCGACAGTACGTCGATTTCCTCGGTCACCCGCATCACGCCGATCTGCGCCGTCATGGCCGAACCACTGCGCCCGGCAACCAGAACGGCGACGAGCACCGGACCGAGTTCGCGAATGATCGAAATACCAAGAATATTGACGATAAACAGGTCGGCACCAAAGCTTTTCAATTGCAGTGCCGAAAGGTAGCTGATGGTCACCCCGATCAGGAATCCGACCAGCGCCGTCACCGCCAGCGCCTGCGCCCCTGCCTTGTAGACATTGGCGGTAAATTCCTTCCACGGCACATCCTGCGGATGGCGAACGAGGTAGCCGATATCAACGAGCAGTTGGCCGAACAGGGTAACCATGCCACGCAGGTTGCCCACAGCCTTGAACAGCAACCCGCCGACCAATTCGGGAAAGCGCGGCCGCGGCCGAATCTCCTGGCGCAGGTCCGGTGGCAACTCGGCGACACGGGTCAGCGCCTGCCGATGCAGATCATCTACGATCAGCGCCGCCGGCCAGGTCGCCCCCCAAGTACGCCACAGCAAGACCGCTGCGGCGCTATCGAGCCGCGCCACCGCCGACAAATCCCAATGATCGAATCGGCCCGAACAAGCAGCCAGCGCAGCCTGCAAGGCCGGCAGTTGCGGCAGCATTTCAGCCAGCGTCCAGCAACCGGACAGCACCACCCTCCCCGGCTCGACCAGCAAGCGCGGGGATTCGCTCATGCGATTTTCCTCGTGGACTTTGAACGGAGCACGTACTCCCGCCCAAGCTGCTTCCAGACGTTGGCTTCTTCACCAAAGGCAGCCGCGGTCCACGGATTGGCGGCCAGCCAGTCAGCCGGCAATTCGATAATGAATCCGTTGTCGCCCCGACTAACCCGCCAGGCAGGAATCGCCCGGTCATCACGGGTCCGGTGCAGCAACACCGCCAGACGCAGGCAGAAGATCAAATCCCAGGCACTGTCGCTGGCTGGCATGCCACCGAGCTTCTCCAGCTTGCCCCGATGCCCGAGGACCAGCATGGCCAGGCGGGCCTGATCCTTCTTCGAAAAACCTGGCATATCGGCATAGGTCAAAATGTAGGCACCATGCTTGTGATAGGCGTTGTGCGCCACGGAAATGCCGATCTCATGCACCCGGCAAGCCCAGGACAGAAACTGCACATCCGCCTCGCCAGGCGAACCGTCGGACAACTGGGTCAGCGCCGACAGCGCACTGGCTTCAACCCGCTCAACCTGATCCCCTTCAACCTGGTAGCGGCGGCGGAATTGCGCCACCGTCGAGTCGCGCATGTCGTGATGATGGAAGCGGCCGAGCAGATCGTAGAGGACGCCAAGACGCAGGGCGCCGTCGGCATAGGTCATGCGCTCAATGTCGAGTTCCTCGAAGATCGCCGACATGATGGCGACACCGCCTGGAAAGACCGGCAGGCGGTCGCCCTTGACCCCTGGCAGATCGAGCGCTTCGGCCGAACCGGCCTTGACCAGCAGTTCACAGAGGGTAGCCAGGCCAACCCGCGTGATGCCGCTTTCGCCATTCGGATTGAGGCCGTTCATTTCGAGCACGTCGGCAATGGCCCGGGCCGAACCCGACGAGCCAATCGCTTCCTTCCAGCCCAAGCGCTGGTAATCGGCAGCGATCAGTTCGATTTCCTTGGCTGCCGCAACTTGCGCCTCGCGTAACCGCTTTCGGTCAATCCGGCGATCCGGAAAAAAACGCAGGGTATAACTGACGCACCCCATGTACAGGGACTCCATCAGCTGCGGTTCGTGCCGCTTGCCGATGATGAACTCGGTCGAGCCGCCACCAATGTCGACGACCAGGCGCTTGTGGGCCGCCGAGGGCAGGGAATGCGAGGCCCCGATGTAGATCAGCCGCGCTTCTTCGCGTCCGGCGATGACCTCAATGGGAAAGCCGAGGGCTTCCTCGGCCAGCGGCAGGAATTCAAAGGCATTTTTGGCGACACGCAGCGTATTGGTCGCCACCGCCCGCACCGCCCCTTTGTCGAGACCGCCGAGACGCTCGCCAAAACGGCGCAGGGCATCAAGAGCGCGCGCCTGGGCCGGGGCATCGAGGCGCTTGTCGGGCATCAGGCCGGAAGCCAGGCGTACCGGCTCCTTCATGGAGTCGAGCGTATAAATCTGATTATCGACCACCCGTCCGACCTGCAGACGGAAGCTGTTGGAGCCCAGATCGACGGCGGCGACGGTTTCGTAAATCATTTTCCTGAAAACACAGAATGCTTGAATTGGCGGGCATTCTACCACCCGCCTCCGACCCGCATTGTGACGCCGGAGCAAAAGCCGTCAGCGGCCCGGCCAACAAGCCGACAAATCTTGGCCACTGAAATGCCGGGCAATAAAATCTATGGTCAGCCCGATTTTTGCAAGGGAGATTTTGTTTTAAACTAAAGTTGGCTTGCGCAAATCTATCCGGCGTCGAATTGGGGAAGGAATTCCCCGCGCCACGATGAGAGCCGCGCCTGGCAATCCTCAAAAAACCATCAGCGTGTGATCGCTGTTTTTATTGTCAGGTTCTTTGCCAGGCCGTTGTGCCGTTTAGTTCATCACGTGATCTACCGTCGCAAAACCAGGTGGGTTACAAAAAGGTGAAGCGTTCCGTCAGATGGTGGCAGCCAGCGAACGGGATTGATAGTGTGTCCCTTTGGCGAGGATAGCCCAGGCGATCCTCGCCATTTTGTTGGCCAGCGCGCAGGCCACGACATTCGAGTGCCGTCGGCACAGCATGTCCCGTACCCATTCACCGAGCCCATCGCTTCTTGTCTGAATACGTTGCATGATGGTCCGTGCCCCCTGAACGAGCAATCGTCGCAAATTCTTGTCGCCCCGTTTGCTGATGCCGAGCAAGGTTGGTTTGCCGCCGGTGCTGTACTGACGGGGCACCAGACCGATGGAGGCGGCGAACTGGCGAGCATTGGCAAACTGATGGGCATCGCCCAGTTCGACCGCCAGGACGCTGGCGGTGATCGGCCCAATGCCAGGAATTTCCAATAAGCGTTGGCTACGCTCGTCTTCAGCCAGTTGTTGAGCCAATTCGCCCTCGACCGCTTTGATCTGTTCATCCAGATATTTGATATGCGCACGCAAGTGCTCGATAACAGCCATCAGGCGAGGTGGCAAAACTGCTTCATGCTCGGCCAGCACGGCTGGCAAGCGTTTGATGATGGCCGGGCCTTTCGGTAAGCTGATCCCAAATTCCAGCAAGAAGGCGTGGATCTGGTTAGTCGTCGACGTCCGATCCCGCACCAGCGCCTCACGCACGCGATGCGTCGCCGAGATGGTCTGCTGGCTTTCATTGCGCGGACTCACAAAACGCATGTTCGGTCGGCTCGCCGCTTCGCAGATCGCCTGCGCGTCGGCAAAGTCATTCTTGTTGCCTTGGACGAACGGCTTTACAAACTGCGGTGAAATCAACTTCGCCTCGTGACCCATCGCCGATAGGCGCCGGGCAATCCAGTGCGCACCCGCACACGCCTCCATCACAACCCGACAAACCGGGAAATTGGCCAGCTGCGTCAGCATCTGGCTACGCGAAAGCTTCTTGCGAAATACCATGCGACCTTCGGCATCCTGCCCATGTAAATGAAAACAATGCTTTCCAAGATCAATGCCAATGAGGGTAACCGTGTTCATGATGATCGCCTCCAAAAGAAAAAATCCCCACTCAGCTTACCGCTGGTGGGGATCGGGCTGACCATCTCATTAAACCCGCCGACTTGCATCGGCGGGTTCGAGCAAAACGAAAAGCTGTTTAGCTGGCCAGCGCGTTCTTGATCTGCTCCAGCGTCGACGGATCGTCGATGGTCGTCAGATCGCCCGGATCGCGACCTTCGGCCAGCGCCTGCAGCGAGCGACGCAGCATCTTGCCGGAACGGGTCTTGGGCAGACCGGTCACGAAGTGCACGCGGGCCGGACGACCAATGGCACCGAGAATGCCGTCGACCGTGGCGAAGACTTCCTTCTCGAGCGCCTTGACCAGTTCGGGGGTAGCCACCCGGGAAGCGTCCTTGACGACGGCGAAAGCCATCGGCACCTGCCCCTTGAGCTTGTCTTCGACGCCGACCACGGCCACTTCAGCAATCGCCGCGTGGTTCTGGATGGCTTCCTCGATTTCACGGGTGCCCAGACGGTGACCGGCAACGTTGATAACGTCATCGGTGCGGCCCAGAATCGTGAAATAGCCGTCGTCGTCCTTGATCGCCCAGTCGTAGGAGGAGTAAACCAGCGGCTCCTTGAACAGGGTGAAATAGGTCGACACGAAACGGTCGTCCTGGCCCCAGACGGTGCTCAGGCAGCCGGGCGGCAGCGGCGGGATAACGGCGGCGATACCCTTTTCGTTGGCATCACAGACCGAACCGTCTTCGCGGAAGATCTGCAGGTTGTAGCCATAGACCGGGAAGCTCGGCGAGCCGTACTTGATCGGGGTCTTTTCGACGCCCGGCAAGGCAGCGAGCATCGGCCAGCCGGTTTCGGTCTGCCAGTAGTTGTCGATGACCGGCTTTTGCAGTTCGGTCATGAACCACTCGTGGGTCGGCTGGTCGAGCGGCTCGCCGGCCATGAAGATGTGCTTCAGGGACGACAGGTCGTACTTGTGCATGAAGGCCGGGTCCTGCTTCTTCAGCACGCGGGCAGCCGTCGGTGCAGAGAACATGACGGAGACCTTGTACTTCTCGACGATCTGCCACCAGATGCCGGCATCCGGGCGCAGCGGCGTGCCTTCGTACATCACGGTGGCCATGCCGGCGATCAGCGGGCCATAGATGATGTAGGAGTGACCGACCACCCAGCCGATGTCGGAGGTGGAGAAGAAGGTTTCGCCTTCGCCGCCGCAGTAGATGTGCTTCATCGACGAAGCCAGGGCCACGGCGTAGCCACCGGTATCACGCTGCACGCCCTTGGGCTTGCCGGTCGTACCCGAGGTATAAAGGATGTAGGACGGCTCGGACGATTCCAGCCATTCACACGGCACCTTGGCATCCATGAACTTGGCGCGTTCGGTGGCGTAGTCGACATCGCGACCGGCGACCTTGTTGAATGCCTTGTCCAGGCCACGATCGACCATCAGCACCTTGGCCGGCTTGTGTTCGGCCAGGTCAATGGCTTCGTCGAGCAGGTGCTTGTACGGAACGGCCTTGCCGCCACGCATGCCGGCATCGGCGGAAACGATCAAAACCGGCTTGGCATCGTCGATACGGGTGGCCAGTGAACCAGAAGCAAAACCCCCGAATACCACCGAGTGGATGGCACCGATACGGGTCGCAGCGAGAATGGCGAAGGTCGCCTGGGCGATCATCGGCATGTAAATCAGGACGCGGTCGCCCTTCTTGACGCCGAGGCTCTGGTAAATCGCCGCCATGCGCTCGATTTCGCGCTGCAGTTCGGCAAAGCTGTAAACCGTTTCCTCGTCGGTCTCGGTCGAAATGAAGATCAGAGCCCGGTCATTCGGCCGCTTGGCCGCGTGACGGTCAACCGCGTTGTGACAAAGGTTGGTCTTGCCGCCGACAAACCACTTGGCAAATGGCGGGCGGGAATAGTCGCACACCTGGGTGAACGGCTCTTTCCAATCGACGAGCTGGGCCTGTTCGGTCCAGAACTCATTCGGCTTTTCAATCGAATACTGGTGAAACTCCTTGTACGTCGCCATAAAATTCCCTCTAGCTAGGTTTTCCTGCACCACACAATACGGAACGGACTAATTTTTTTGAGATTTCCGTTCACTCAAAAGACGCTCAATCTCTGCCACCGGCAGAGGCAAATCTAGTTCCTGATGCATCAACTGCAACAACGGCAATAGCCGCTCAGCCAGCGATGGCAAATGCGGCACCACCTGCAATTGCCGGTTTGCGGCGAGCAACTCCAGGGCATGCAGGATGGAAATCGGCCGCGACGCGGGCAACACCCCGCCCGACTCGGTCCGGTTCCCTCCCGCCCGCATGGCGGCATGCATCCGCTCTCCGGCCAGGTCGAGCAAGGCTCCGGCCGACGTCACCATATCCGACGGGGCGCTGGCCAGGCCAATACTGACCGTCAGCGCGACGGCCTGCCCATGCACGGTCAACCGCGCCACTTCGACAGCCTCGCGGACGCGTTCGGCAAAAGTCGCGCAGAAGGCTGGCGTCGTGCCCGGTGAAACCACCGCAAACTGACCGGCACCAAAATGACCGAGGCTGTCTTCCTGCCGCATCTTGCTGGCCAGCATCTTGGCAAAGCGATTGCCAACCTCCTCGGCGACATGAACGCCAAGGCGCTCGCCCATCCCATCGAAACCATCAAAACCGAGAACCATGACGCTGATATCAACGCCGTGCCGGGTAGCATGCGACATCGCCTGCGCCGCCTGCAACTCGAGAAATTTCCGGGTGAACAATCCGCTCACCGGGTCATGAACCATCTGCTCACGCCCGGCGTCGAGGTGTTCCCGGGCCCGTGACAAGTCGAGCTGGTTATTCAGACGGGTCAACACCTCGGTGCATCCCGCCCCCTTCGTAACAAAGTCAGAAACGCCGAGCGCCTTGGCCTTGGCACGCTCCTCCTCGGTTTCCTCGCCGGAGACCAGAATGAATGGCAGTTGCTGCAGCCGCTTGAGCTTCGAGGTACGAACCCGCTCGAGCAACTCGAAACCATTGAGCTTCGGCATTTGCAGATCGGAAATGACGGCCTGAATGGTGTGATCGAGGATCAGCGTCTGCCACGCCGCCTCGCCATCGCTCTCCTCGCGGACTTCGTATTGCCCCTTCAGGTGATGGATAAGCGAAATCCTAACCACCCGTGAGTCATCGACGACAAGAATGCGTGGCAGGTCAGCCACCTCAGCCTCCGCCAATTTCCACCACAACGCGCCCCTTGGCACGGCCGGCAATGTATTCAGCGAAGGTGGCAGGCAGGTCGGCAAACGGAATCCGGCGCGCCATGGCGGCCAGATGCGGCGGCTGCAGATCACCGGCCAGTCGTTGCCAGACGCCACGCCGATAGGGTTCGCGGATATAGCCCGAATCGACGCCGAGCAGCGATACGCCTCGCAGGATAAATGGCGCGACCGTCGTATTCAGCGACATGCTGGCAGCCAGCCCGATGCTGGCAATCGTACCGCCCTGATCCATGGTGCTGGCAATCCAGGCCAGGACATCTCCCCCGAGATTATCCACGGCGCCGGCCCAGCGCGCCCGATCGAGCGGCCGTATCTTGGTCAGGTCGAGACTTTGCCGCAACATGACTTCGGCCGCCCCCAGGCTACGCAGGTACTCGGCTTCACTTTCCTTGCCGGTCAACGCCACCACGTGATAACCAATACGCGCCAGCATATCGACCGCCAGACTGCCTACCCCACCGGTCGCACCGGTCACGATGACAGGGCCCTTGCCAGGGCGCAGGCCGTTTTCTTCCATACGGACAATGGCCAGGGCGGCAGTAAAACCAGCGGTGCCCAGAGCCATCGCATCATAAAGGGACAGCCCGGCGGGCAAGGGCACCACCCAGTCACCCGGCACCCGGGCAATTTCGGCATAGCCGCCGTGATGGGCGACGCCGATATCAAAACTTGTCGCAATGACCTGATCGCCCGGCTTGAAACGCGCATCGCCACTATCGATAACTGTCCCGGAAAGATCAATGCCGCCGACACACGGAAAACGCCGAATGATCTTGCCAGAGCCGGTCGCCGCCAGCGCGTCCTTGTAATTGATGCTCGAATAGGCAACCTTGATCGTGACATTGCCGGCATCAAGCTGTCCTTCGTCCATCCGGACAAAGCCACTGCTTACCTTGCCATCGCATTCTTCAATCAGCAATGCCTTGAACGAATCCATAGTTCACCTCGCGCCTCGGGACAGAAATTGTATTCATAATTATGGGCAATGAACATAGTCAATACAGGTCATTTTTCCATAACCTTTACAGCCGCCCCCTTTTGAAATATATTCTGCTGCTATGCATAAAGTATTGGTTTCTCTTCTTCTTGCCTCCTCGCTGCTCGCTGGCGGGATCGGTGCGCCCTTGGCAGCCGAGTCGATTCGCAAGCCGGAAGAGCAGCAATCGTTTTTTGAACGTTACACCAACGCCGCTCAGGATGTCATTCTGCAAGGCCTGAAGCTGGTTGGCGTGCGCTATCGCTTTGGTGGCAATGACGAAAGCAGCGGCCTCGACTGTAGCGGTTTCGTCCGTCTCGTCTTCAAGGACAGCATCGGCACCAGCCTGCCTCGCACCGCCCGCGAAATGAGCGAAGTTGGCGAGCAGGTCGACGTCAGCCAGCTGAAGCCGGGCGACCTGGTGTTTTTCAACACGATGCGCCGCACCTTTTCCCACGTTGGCATCTATCTTGGCGATAATCACTTCCTGCATGCCCCGCGTACGGGCGCCGAAGTTCGTGTCGAAAATATGGACAGCAGCTACTGGATGGCCCGCTACAACGGGGCACGACGAATACTCGAAGGCAATTGACGAAAGCGGCTTGAAGCCGCTTTTTTTACGCCCGGCCAGTGCTTTCGCGGCGCTATCGAGCACCACCTGTCCTCGCCAAAGCACTGGCTATTCCCTACAATTCCGGAGCGCTCTGGAACCACAGGACTATGACCACCAAGGAATTAACAACGAGTAAGCTGATCACCGCGATCCACGCCGGCAGCCTGCATGGCGTCATCAACGCGCTGGCAGCTGGAGACGATATCGAATTGCCTGACATGCATGGCTTCGGCGGCCTGCCGCTGCGCACCGCCTGCTTCGCCGGCAATCTGGCCATCGTCCGCGAGTTGCTCACCCACGGTGCCAATCCGAATGCAGTCACCAATGACGGCCCGGGCGGACCGCTGCGCTTGGCCCTGAGACTTGGCTATCAGGACATCGTCAACCTGCTGCTGGAGGTCGGCGCTTTCGTCCCCGAGGGCGTCAATTTGCCAACGCAAACAATCGACATCCTGTGCGACGCCTTGCCCGAGGATGTAATGCCTGCACCGCCCACAGAGAGCAAGCCGGACAACAGCATCGATTTCACCCCGGCCGATCTGCCGCTATCTGCGGACGCCATCGATCCGACCGACCATTTCGGCACCGAGACCAAGCTACTCAGCATGGACCTCCTCTTTCTTGACGAGCACAGCCTCGACATCGACACGCCACCGGCCAAAGACAAGTCCTGATCGACCGCCATCAACGCCACACCATGATCCCGTTTCTCGGCCCGCTTGATCCTTTTCCGCCAGTCGCCATGGCCCAGGCCGAGATGGGGGGACTCCTCGCGGTCGGTGGCGGCCTCTTGCCAGACCGCCTGCTGGAAGCTTACCGACAGGGCATTTTCCCGTGGGGAACGGTCGATGGCCTGCCGCTGTGGTACTCGCCCGATCCGCGCATGGTGCTATTCCCGGAAGAGTTCCGGCTGACCCGCTCGCTGAGGAAAACGCTGCGCTCGGGAAAGTTCGAGGTCCGCTTCGACACTGACTTCCCCGGGATCATGGATGCCTGCGCGACAACACCCCGCCCCGGCCAGGACGGCACCTGGATCACCGCCGAAATGAAGGATGCCTACGTCCGTCTGCATGAACTCGGCTGGGCGCATTCGGTCGAAAGCTATGAGGGAGATACGCTGGTCGGTGGCCTGTACGGGCTGGCCATCGGTCGCATGTTCTACGGCGAATCGATGTTCTCCCATCGAACCGATGCCTCGAAGGTCGCCTTTGCTCACCTTGTGCGTTATCTTGTAGCCAACCAATTCGGCATGATCGACTGTCAGATGCACACCGACCACCTCGCCTCGCTCGGCGGCCGCGAAATTCCTCGCGACGTATTCTCGACCCGATTATCGGCCCTGAGCGGCGCAGCCTCGGCGCGCACCCGCTGGACAACCAACCCATCTGATATCGCGTGGTAAGCCATGGCCCTGCCTGACGACGCTGCCCTGCCTTTCTCGCTGCTCCAGTACTACGCCACCTCGCCCTACCCGTGCAGTTACCTGGCCGATCGCGAAGCCCGCTCGCAGGTCGCCACACCAGCCCACCTGATCGACAGCGAAATCTACAGTACGCTGGTTCGCGCCGGCTTTCGCCGCAGCGGCCTGTTCACCTACCGCCCGCATTGCGACAACTGCCGCGCGTGTGTTCCAGTGCGACTGCCGGTCGCCGAATTTCAGCCCAACCGCAGTCAACGCCGGGCATCGCGGCAGCACGCCGACCTCTACGCCCGCGAACTGCCGCTGCTTTACTACGATGAGCATTACGCGCTGTACAACCGTTATCAGCAGGCCCGCCATCCCGGTGGCGGCATGGATGAGGACAGCCACGACCAGTACGCCCAGTTCCTCCTGCAGAGCCGTGTCGACACCCGACTGATCGAATTCACCCAGCACGGCATCGTCCGCATGGTGAGCCTGATTGACGTCCTCGATGACGGCCTGTCCTCGGTATACACCTTCTACGATCCGGATATCCCGAACGCCAGTTTCGGCACCTACAACATCCTCTGGCAAGCTGCCCAATGCCAGACCCTCGGGCTGCCCTACCTGTACCTTGGCTACTGGATCGCCGAAAGCCGAAAAATGGCCTACAAATCAGCCTTTCAACCAATCGAAGGGCGCCTCGACGGACACTGGATCCGTCTCCCCAAACCGGAACACCGATGAACCTCCGCCCCCTCCTCGCCCTGCTCATCCCGCTCTGCGCCTTCGCCACCAACGAACGTATCGCTTACACCTGCGACAACGGCAGCCACATCGACATTTCATTCTCGACCGATCCTGCCGACCGCCCCCAGGCAACCCTGCATTTTGCTGATGCCGTGGTCGTCCTGCCCCAAGTCCCGGCCGCCTCGGGCGCCCTCTACCGCAATGGCGACATACGTCTGCATACCAGGGGTGACGAGGCCATTTTCGAAGATGGAAAGAACAACCTGCGCCGCTGCAGCCGGGGCCAAGCAGCCCCCACCCCGCCGCAATCGGCGACGCCAACCACGACGCCACCCGTCACCAGCAGTTTTGTCGACATCACCGGCCAAGTCACTTATCTCGCCCGCATCGCCCTGCCACCCGACGCCATTCTGAGCGTCCGCATTCAGGCCGGCCGGCGCACGCTGGTCGAACAACGCTATGAACTGAACGGTGCCCAGGTGCCAATCCCCTTCAGCGCCACGGTCGACCGCGACTTGATCGGCAAGAAGGCGATGACTACCGTGAGCGCCCGTATCGAGGTCGGAGGCCAGCCACTCTTTGTCAGCCCCAAGCCAGTCCCGGCCCTGCAGAATGGCCGGCCCGTGCCGGTGGACATCATCCTGACGCCCGCCCCACGAAAGCACCGCTGATCGCCCTGTCGGACCAATAGCCCTTATCCAGGAGAAGATGCACGCCATGGACACCCGTTTTCTCGACGACCTCACGCCCGGCCAGACATTCGTGACACCGGGCTTTACCCTGACCGAAGCGGAAATCATCGACTTCGCCTGGCGTTACGATCCGCAGCCCTTTCATCTCGATACCAATGCAGCAGCCAACTCGCCCTATGGCGGGTTGATCGCCAGCGGCTTTCAGAGCCTCGCCATTTGCTTCCGGCTATTTATCCAGTCCGGCATTCTGGCCGATTCGAGCATGGGCTCGCCGGGCATCGACGAATTGCGCTGGCTGGCGCCGGTCCGCCCTGGCGATACACTGCATGGCGAGATCGAAGTGCTCGAGGTCCGACCCTCGAAATCGAAGCCGGACCGTGGCATTGCCCGCCTCAGATACCAAGCCATCAACCAGCGCGGCGAGGCGGTTTTGAGCTTTATCGTCAATCACCTGCTACGCCGAAATCCGGCCTGAAACACCCGGCCAACCAAACTTTACCTTTGGTCAAATATCACAATGGTATTCTGCAAGGCGAACCATTTTTCCGGAGCCACTTCAATGCGCATTCGTCTCTATGCCGTCCTCATTCTCATCGTCAGCCTGCTCTCCGGCTGCGGCTATAACCAGATCCAGATCAACGACGAAGGCGTCAATGCCGCCTGGTCCGAGGTACTCAACCAGTACAAGCGCCGGGCTGACCTGATTCCCAACCTAGTGTCCGTCGTCCAGGGCTATGCCGCGCACGAAAAGGAAGTGCTGATCGGCGTCACCGAGGCGCGCGCCAACGTCGCGGGCATGAAGATGACGCCGGAACTGGTCAATGACGAGGCCACCTTTGCCAAGTTTCAGAAAGCCCAGTCCGAACTATCCGGGGCGCTCTCCCGCCTGCTCGTGGTGTCCGAAAACTATCCCCAGTTGAAGGCAGATGCCAATTTCCGCGACCTCCAGGCCCAGCTCGAAGGTACCGAAAACCGCATCACCGTGGCGCGCAACCGCTATATCGACACGGTTCGCGCCTACAACATCTCGGTCCGCACCTTCCCCAACAACCTGACGGCAATGCTGATGGGCTGGAAAGCCAAGGCCAACTTCACAGTCGAGGATGAAAAGGCGATTTCTGCCCCGCCGGTCATCAAGTTCGACGCACCCGCCGCCAAATAACGCCGGATGCTGCGCTGGCTCGCCACGCTCTGTTTTGCCCTGCTGCCGCTGCTCGCCTGGAGCGCCAACGAAATAGCGCTGCCGACGTTGCGCGAGCGCGTCACCGACCTGACTGCCACCTTGTCGGTCGAGCAGCGCGCAGCCCTGACGACAAGCCTCGCCGCACTCGAAAATGAGAAGGGCGCGCAGATAGCCATTGTGTTACTGCCGACGACGCAGCCTGAAACCGTCGAGCAATTTGGCATCCGCCTCGCTGAGGCCTGGAAAATAGGCCGCAAGGGTGTCGATGACGGGGTGATCGTCATCGTCGCCAAGGATGACCGGCGCATGCGGATCGAGGTCGGCTACGGGCTGGAAGGGGCAATTCCAGACGCTATCGCCAAGCGCATCGTGGCCGAACAGATGGCCCCACGTTTCCGTCAGGGAGATTTTGCCGGCGGCCTGCGGGCAACTGTCGACACCCTAGACAAACTGATTCGCGGCGAGACACTGCCCGCCCCGGTTGTGCCACCGACGCAAAGTGGAAACGACCCCGGCGACGCCATGACTTTTCTACTCATCCTTTTCTTCATAGCCGGTGCCATCCGTTCGATCTTCGGCCTGTTGGGCTCGGTGGCCGTTTCCGGCGCCGCCGGCTGGCTGGCCTGGACACTCTTCGCCTCGTTCGGTCTGGCCGGCGGCGCCGCGCTGCTCGCCTTCGCCCTTTCCTTCATTCGCCTCGGCCGCGGTGGTTGGCATTCAGGTGGCGGCTTCCCCGGTGGTTTTGGTGGCGGTTCATCGGGCGGCGGTGGATTTTCCGGCGGCGGTGGCGGCTTTGGCGGCGGCGGCGCGTCGGGAAACTGGTGAAATAATGCTCATACGCCTGCTCAAACACCTGACATCACCCGGCTGGTGGGCCAGACGCGCCTTCCGGGCGGCTGATCTGACCGCCATCGGTAACGCCGTCAAGGCATCGGAAGCTCTGCACCGGGGGGAAATCCGCATCGCCATCGAAGGCCCGTTACCGATTGGCTGGCTGCTTGGCAATCAGTCCTGCCGCGACCGCGCCGCAATGCTCTTCGACGCCCTCGGCGTCGCAGCGACGCAGGAAGCTAACGGCATTCTCGTTTATGTCCAGTTGGTCGACCGCCGCGTCGATATCCTTGCCGACCGGGGCATTGCAGCCCTGGTTGAACAGAGCGTGTGGGATTCGGTCTGCCGCGAGATGGAAGCGTCCTTTGCTGCCGGACATTTCCGGGCGGGAATGTGTCATGCCATCGAACGCATCACGGCATTGCTGGCGCGGCACTTTCCGGGAACGGGCAACAACCCGAACGAACTCGACGACGCTCCGACACTCCTGTAAGGGTACCCGGCCCCCGCAGCGACCGGCTTGAAAATCAGGAATTACTCAAATCTTCGAGGATGTAATCGCAAACATCCTGGGGCGTTGGGTTTTCCAGTGCCGACAGATATTTCAGGTGATATTTTGTATTCGCTAACAACGACGATATTTGCTTCAGTGTTTCCTTGCTGACAGTAGCGCGCTCGTCGACCTCAAGTTCGATCAACTGAAATGACGAAATGGCATTTCCCAGATAGTGCATAGAGGCGGTCATTGCAGCACCATAAAGCTCGTGTTTTTCGTCCACAGAATCGTCGCTTCCATCGTATTTCTCGATAAACGCTGCGACGATATATGCCAGAAAGGATGCCAAGACCGCCACAATGATCAGTATGGCAAGGCAAGCCTGAATCGGTGTTGCATCATCGACAAACAACACCTTTAGCCCCTGAAAGGCGAGCACACCAAGCATCGTTGACCCGAACACCAATGACGCAGCTTTCGCCGGCGAGCATAAGGTTTTTCCCATTTTTTTCTGTAGTGCCAAGTTCACAACATCCCCAACATTCACTCGTTATAACAAAAGCATGAAGCCTTTTTCTTCAAGGCCGAACCATCAGCCTTTCGGAATCCACAGTGTCACCGTCGTGCCCTCTCCGCTCTTGCTGACGATGTCGACACGCCCTCCGTGCAGTTCAATAATTTCCCGGACGATGCTCATGCCCAGTCCGGTGCCTGGAATTTTTCCCGAGGTGTCAGCCCGGTAGAAGCGCTCGAAAACTCGGGACACTTGATCCGGGGTCATGCCGATGCCGCGATCCGAGATGCGAATCCCGAGCAAACCGTCGGGCGAGCCTTCATTCGCGTCGATCAAGCCGACCAACACCTGATCACCGCAACCCGGAGAATATTTATAGGCGTTTGACAGGACGTTATTGACGGCCTGCATCAGTTTCTTGCGATCACCCCGGATCCAAAACTGCTGCGGATTGAAAATCTGCTGCCGGGTGTGTTCCCCCTCATTCGCCTTGAAATTACTGCTTACCTCAAGCAGCAATTCTCCTGCGTCGATGCGACTGATATTGAAGTCTTTGCCCTGCCGTTGCTCAATCCGAACCAGATCGAGCAATTCGTTGATGATCGATATCATCAACTCTGACTGGCGATGAATGATCGCCAGAGACTCGCCAACCTCCTCCGCCGGGAAGTCTGGCTGCATCATCAATTCAGCGAAGCCATAAATGTTGGCCATTGGTGTCCGTAGTTCGTGCGCAGCCGTCGACAAAAACTCGCTTTTCAGTCGGTCCACTTCTGTCTCGTGGGTGATATCCCGAAAATAAAGAATCTGTGAAACGGCCTCAGCGTCGGCCATCCTGATGTCAACCTCAAGGACACGGTTGCCGGCGCCAGCCAGCTCAAACTGATGACGTGGGAATCGATCGGCATGATTGACCGAGCCGGCAGCCTGAGCGGCACGCATGGCCTCGAGGCCATTGAAGGGCTTTCCCGCGACCGACAATCTCCGCAGCTTCTCGGTAAAAGCATCCTCGTCGAGGCCGGCGATATCTCCCTTATCGAGACCGGTCATGCGGCTGAAGGCGGGGCTGACATAGCTGACTCGTCGCTGCTTATCGAAGGAAAGGAAACCATCGGGACTCAGGGAGAAAATCACCGCCAACTGCTGACGAACCTCCTCCAGAGAGGAAAGGGAGCGGACCAGCATGACAAAGAACATCAGTATGATCAGGGTGATCGCAACCGCCCCGGTAAGCACTGTTGTGCGGTGCAGATGATGGGGTACGAGAATGTCACTTATAGAGTCGCCCTGGACGAAACTCAGCTGGTACTCCGGCAAACGGAAATAGCCGTAGATCCTTTCTTTGGCGTCGACGGCGGCTGTGACACGAAAGTTACCGGAGTCAGGTTCATTGGCGTCCAGATACGGAACGTTGCGCAATATCTTTCCCACACTTGAGTCGACGGCCGGATAGCGCGCCATGATTTCGCCGGTGTTACGCACCACAGTGAGGACACTTTCCCCCTTGAGTCCGAGCTTGGCCGCAAAGCCAGCAAACTGTTCAGGACTGATCGAGACAACGAGAACGCCATTGAACTGGCCACTCCTGAAAATGGCACGGGTGAGCTGGATCGACCATTTCCCGGAAACCTTTCCCAACAGAGGCTTGCTGATGAAAAGGCGATCGGCATTTCCGGCCTCCTTGTGGATTCTGAAATGCTCTCTCTGGCTCAAATCGATCCGGTCGTTCGGCAGTGCCAGATTCGAATAGGCCAGGATGCCATCCCGATCAATCACTGCGACCTGAAAAGTGAGGTCGTCGATATTCTCCTGACGACGTTGAACGACATTGGAAAAGCTCTTCCAGTCGCCATCCCACTCATTTCGGACGTCGAGAATGAACTCGTTGATCCGCTTGAATGTAGATCGGGAGTATTCGGCAAACACATGCGCTTGCACCAAGGTTCGAACTTCTGCCTCATGCAAATGCGTTTCCCGACTACGGTAAAGTTCGTAGGTGGCCGCGACCCACACCAGGCTTATAGCCAAAATGACAATAAGGCTTATCTGGCGTTTGAGAAGGGAGCTTGGCTGGTTCATACCAGGCAATTACACGGCGTGCGGCGACACATTGTCGACTCGGCCGGCATAGCGCGTGAATACGTTATTGGCATAGGCGCTTCGCGCTTCCATGCGCCCAAGAAGGGGCTGCAGAGTGTCGTCAATCTGAAGACCGAGTACCGTGCAGGCGGCACTCGAAAGGGAGGTGACGCGATTCTCGACCGGTGCGCCGATATCCAGCGCATTGGTTAATACCTCGGCAATACAGACCACCGGAACCAGTAGTTCGTTGAGCGCCGCTTCCGGTCGATGGTGATGCCGGATAGCGGCCACGATGTTGGCCGGCAGTTGCCAGTTTTCAGCCAGCCACGCCCCGATCTGGGCGTGGTCAACACCAAATTGTTCGCGTTCGGCGACCTCAATACCCACCGATTCAATAAAGGCAAACTGGATCGTCTCGGCGAAGGCCTTGGGGCAAAAACGATGCAGCCATAATTGGCCGATGTCATGCAAAAGCCCGGTAATCAAGGCCATCTCCGAGAAAATAGGGGCTGAAATGTGCAATGCCAATTCATGCGCACTGACACCCACTGCGACACTGTGTTTCCAATAGCTGTCGGGCATGTCTTCATGCGTGCCGTTGACAAACATGGCCATGCTGCTGAGCAGCGAAATTTCACGAATCTGTGCCATGCCGATCAGCGAAGCGGCGGTATAGATATCACGGATGGTTGAGCGACTGCGGTAGGCAGCCCGATTGGCCTGCGACAGGACGCGTGCGGCAATTACCGGATCGTGAGTGATGTAGTCGCACAGATCATGAAGATTGCTTTCCGGATCATCCAGCGTCGCCAGAATTTTCGTAACAATGCGTGGAAAACTGGGAAGTTTGGCTGACTTCGAGATGACGTCAGCCTTGGTTATTGGCGCTAATTGCATGGCTAGGCGTTCCGGTAAGTCAGTATCTGGTCAAACAGTGCCAACAGGGCCGGATCGCTCAAGTTGGCACCAGAGAATATTTCCATGATCCGATGCGCAACCTGGGCCGTATCGATAGCCACCTGCTCTTCACTTCGCCCATCCGGTTCGACGATAAAGATAAACTCAGCATGATTGGCCGCCATCTGCGACAAATTATCTTCAGTCAGCACATGCCCTCGCGGCAGCGAAAAGCGGAGTTGCCCGTGGCGGTTGACGTCAAGCGGAGCTGCAAGGGTCATCCCTGCCATTGCTTCGGCCATGGGTAGGTAAATAGTCCGGTACCTCATTGGATATTCCTGTTCCACTTCATCATTCAATTGGGCTATCCACCAGATCGTCGGCAATTTTCGCGAAGGAAGAATGAATCTTCATGAAGGCATCGACGATCGCTGGATCAAAATGAGATCCGCGCCCCTTGGCGATGATGTTGACCGCCAGACTGTGGGACATTTGAGGTTTATATACGCGCTTCGAAATGAGCGCATCATAGACATCGGCCAGGGCCATCAGCCTTGCTGGCAGGGGAATATCACTGCCGGAAAGACCATTTGGATAGCCACTACCATCCCATTTCTCATGATGGCCATAGGCAATTTCGCGGGCAACATGAAGGAATGAGTTGTACTCCCCGAGTTTGGCCTCGGCTGACAGGATCACGCTAAAACCATGCTCGACATGTGTCTTCATGATTTCAAATTCCGCTGCATCCAGGGTACCCTTCTTGAGCAGAATATGGTCTGGAATGGCGACTTTCCCGATGTCGTGCAACGGGGCTGATTTGTAGATCAGGTCAATGGTTTCGTCATCCAGCTGCGGGGCATATTGGGGATTTTCGCGTAGCTTCAGGGCCAGTTCACGAACATAGTTTTGCGTCCGGCGCAAATGCCGCCCGGTTTCGTTATCGCGGGTTTCTGCGAGAGACGAAAAAGCAATGATCGTTGCGTCCTGTGTCTTCGCCAATTGCCGCAACGCGGTCTGCAACTCGAGATTACGTTGCGCCAGTTCGGTGGTTCGTTCCGAAACCCGATGGTCCAGCGCATCGTTCTGGCTGACCAGCATCCGGAGAACCCGGCCATGACTGACATGGTTGGCCACGCGGGCAAGCAGCAAGGCCGGCGACAGCGACTTCTCGATCATATCGAGCATGTCGGCCGACGCCCCGAATTCGACGTACTGAACGCCCCCGGGCTCGGTCAGGAAGACGATCGGAATATCGCGCAATGCGGGAATTTTCCGAAGTGTTCGGCAGAGTTCCAGATCTTCGCTCGCCGGTTCGGCAACATCGATCATGATCAAATCGACCGGTGACTCGGTGTTCACATGCCATATCACATCGTGAATATCGGCATATGCGTGGACGATGTGGCTGGCAGACAGGGCACCGACCACCGCCTGAGAATCTCCATCGGCCCTTTTCAGCAAAATCAGATCAGCCTGATCAGCCACAAACAGGGCATTGGCATACTCTACTGCAGCATTTTTCCCCATACAGTTCATGGTGCCTCACTCGTCAGCGGTCGCCCAGAATCATGGACAAAATGCACACTTCCACCCGCAAGCTTGGCCTGATACATGGCGATATCTGCGTATTTGAGGAGCGTTTCCTCGTCGTCGGTATGGCGTGGATATTCGGCGCAGCCCAGGCTGCCACCAATCGAGACCTGACCGTCATCAAGGTTGATCGGCTCGATCAACTGGTCGATCACGTTCCGGCAAAATCGCCGGATGTCGTCGCACCCGGACAGACCGGGTGCAATGATGACGAACTCGTCACCGCCTATGCGGGCCACGGTGTCACTTTCGCGGACAGACGCAGCAAGCCGCCGGCCGGCTTCATGCAACACACGGTCGCCGGCATGGTGACCCATCTGGTCGTTGATCGCCTTGAACCGATCGAGATCGACGAAGATCAACGTGAAGGGAGCCTCGTTACGCCTGGCGTTCGCTATCGTCTGTTGAAGGCGATCATGAAAAAGATGGCGATTCGGCAGCCCCGTCAGAGTGTCGTAATGGGCCAGGTAGGCAAGGCGCTTCTCGGCGCGCGCCAAACGCGAAATATCAGAAAAGATGGCAACGTAACTCAGAACGCGTCCGCAGTTGTCAGTCGCCGCACTGATCGTCTGCCATGCCGGATACATCTCGCCATTTTCCCTGCGGTTGTACATTTCCCCCTGCCATTTCCCGGTTTCGCGCAGGGTTCGCCAGAATTCCGCATAAAACGCCGAGTTATGAACCCCCGAGCGAAGCAGGCTGGCCTTTCTGCCAATGGCCTCATGAGCGGCATACCCGGTGATCTGGGAGAAAGCGGGATTGACGGCCACAATTTCACCGTCGATATCGGTGATCATGACGCCTTCGGCTGCACTCTCGAACACCATGGTGGCGATTTTGGTGTCGATTTCGGCTTCACGAAGATAGGTTATATTGCGCAAAATCCAGTGCAGTCCAAACAGCTCTCCATCGCGAAAGATACGAAAAGCGCTGGCAGCAACAATCAGGGGAAAGGAATCGTTTGCGGAATGGCGCAGGGTCAGTTCGCATTCCTCCTGCGCCCCGGATTTTCCGAACGTGCTGTTGGCACGCAGCTGGTTATACCGATCGATATGGTTCGGAAGTACCCAGTCAGCAAGGCTTTCGCCAGCCAGTCGCTGCGCTGGCGCGATGGCTGAGGCCGCCGGATTGCATTGCAGAATCACCCCGTTGCTGTCGGTAACGAGATGGATATCGCGCGAACAGCGGACCATCTCATCAAGCTCATCGCGGCTTGATTTGAGCCACGCGCAGGTTCTCAGCAACTCCTGATTGATGGCTTCCAACGACGAGCCGCGTGCGATGCTTTGCCCGAGGTCCTCGGCATAGCGATAGAGTTGGTCACGCATCGCGACATCACTCGAATTTCCTGCGTCTGGCAGGGTCTGCCGGATAGCCGGCAGAAGCGGAGACTGGTTTGCTGGAGTCATGAGATCAGCGCCTCACCGGGCCAATATTTCCTTGATCGCAGCCACCAGCTGGAGCGGACTGAAGGGCTTGATGAAATAAGCATCAGCCCCCAGCTTGGTACCATAGTCATAATCCTGGGCCTGGCCTCGGGCCGTAACCATGACGACGCGTGTTCCGCCAAGTTCCGGGTCGGACTTGATTGCTTCAAGCACCTGAAATCCGTCCATCGCCCCTGGCATCATGACATCGAGCACGACCAGTTGCGGCTTTCGGGAGCGGACCAGATCCAGGGCCGTAGCGCCATCCTCGGCCTCAATCACCTCAAAGCTTTTACCCAGGGTGATACGCACCAGACGGCGGATATCAGGATGGTCATCGACGAGTAGCACTGTCTTCATGGCGTTGTTTGAAAACGATTGAATCGATCGTTATTGGGCAAATAAGGTAGCCGGAGGTGTTACAGGTAGGCAGCCCGACGCACGACGATGTTGTTAACAATGGCCTTGAGCTGAAAAAACGGTACCGGCTTCGTAAAAACCGGAATCTCGGGGGGAAGGCCACCTAGGGCTTCAATCTGTACTTTGTCGAGGCCGGTCACAACCACAATCTCCAGCCCATCGCGAAATGATGAAGCGGCGAGCAAACGGATCATCTGAACACCATCCATGCCCGGCATCGATAGGTCGGTAATCATCAGATCAGGGGCGTCCTTGCCAACACGGATCAAACCATCGATACCATTGCCTGCCGTGATGACCTCAATTGGCAGGTTCCAGCGATCGATTACGGTCCGGTAGAGCTTGATCAGGATGCTGTCGTCTTCGACGAGCAGGATCTTGATGGGATCGGCAGGTGTAACACTCGAACGATCAGCCGCTTGTTCAGGGGGGAGTCCATCGAGCACAAGTTGAACCGAGGCTCGACTGATACGACGATGACCGCCATAGGTCTTCCATGCTTCGAGCTGACCATTTTCAACCCATAGTTGAGCGGTCCTCAACGAGATGCCGAGAATCTGGGCGGCCTCTCTGGTCGTCAGGTAAGCATTTTGGTTCCCTGTTAATGCCATTTTTTGGATCCTGATCTAACAATCATGTCCAAATAATACGAATTAAACAGAAGAGCAAAAAGAAAATATGAAACTAAATGATAAAAAATGATAAAATCAGATGCGATTTATACACATCTAAAAATTCACTGCAAAAAATTGGGTGATTTGAAGCGTCGATCGTTCGTTAATCAGGCTAGCTCAGCCAACGAATTTCAAAATATGTCAAAAATGGAGCCTCTGAGCATTGGCGTATCACTCCTCCGACACCAGCTCTACCCGTTGGCCAGCTGTTCAAAGCGCTGAAAGTCCCCTTCGCCAATCGCCACATTGACCCGTTGCACCACCGCATGACTCGGGCCGCGCTGTGCCCAGACAATCAGATCCAGAACAGCAGCCTCCTCGCCGGCGACCATCGCCTCGACCCGACCGTCAGCCAGATTGCGCACCCAGCCAACAACGCTCAAGCGGCGCGCCTGCTCGACCATGGCCCAGCGATAGCCGACGCCCTGAACCCGACCTTCAACCATCAGATGTCGTGCAATTTTTGCCATACGCTTCTCCTAGCCACCCCATTTTCCCATGCCTGCATCTATACCAAAGCAGGTGGCAAAGTGCTAGATTGACGGACTTGCCGGAACGCTTTTCCAACAGATTCTTGCGACCCGGCAAGCGCATATAAAATACAGCGCCCAAGGCGCCTCAGGGGAACACATGTCGTCGCACAACAAACAAGCCTTGCCGGCCATTACGGTCGCCGCCATCGGGGTCGTCTTCGGCGACATTGGCACCAGCCCGCTGTATGCCTTGAAGGAAATCTTTAACGGCCACCACCCGATCCCGGTCACCCCGGAAAATATCCTCGGCGTCCTGTCGCTGGTTTTCTGGGCCATCATTGTCCTGGTCACGATCAAGTACGTTGCCATAATCATGCGCGCCGACAACCGCGGTGAAGGTGGCTCGCTCGCCCTTCTGGCACTGGTCACTGAACGGGCCAAGAATCCCCGCCTGTCGTGGATCATTACCCTTCTCGGCATCTTCGCTGCCGCCTTGTTTTACGGCGACAGCATGATCACTCCGGCCATTTCAGTACTCTCCGCCGTTGAGGGCATGGAAATCATCGCCCCCGACCTCAAGCCCTACATCATCCCGATCACACTTGGCATCCTGACCGGCCTGTTCTTCATCCAGAAGCACGGTACCGGTGCCGTCGGCATCCTCTTCGGCCCGGTCATGGTCGCCTGGTTCGCCATTCTGGGAGTCCTTGGCATGCTCCAGATTGTCCATAACCCGGCCATCCTGCTGGCGCTCAATCCGCTCTATGCCACCTTTTTCATTACCGAGCATCCGGGCCTCGCCTTCATGGCTCTCGGCTCGGTCGTCCTCGCCGTCACCGGCGGCGAAGCGCTATACACCGACATGGGCCACTTCGGCCGATTCCCGATCCGTCTGGCCTGGTTTGGCTTCGTCATGCCGGCATTGGTCATCAACTATTTCGGCCAGGGCGCACTGCTCCTCGTCGAGCCGGAAGCCATCGAAAGCCCGTTCTATCACCTCGCCCCGGACTGGGCGCTGATCCCGATGGTCATCTTGGCCACCGCCGCCACCGTCATCGCGTCGCAGGCCGTCATTTCCGGTGCATTCTCGGTAGCCCGCCAGTCGATCCAGATGGGTCTTTTGCCGCGCATGCAGATCATCCATACCTCAGGCATGGAGGAAGGCCAGATCTACGTTCCCTTCACCAACTGGTCGCTTTACCTGGCCGTCGTCGCCCTGGTCATCGGCTTCAAGAACTCGTCGAACCTGGCTGCCGCTTACGGTATCGCGGTGACCGGCACAATGCTCATCGACACCATCCTCGTCGCCTTCGTCATGGTCCTGATGTGGAAATGGAACAAGGTAGTCGTCGGACTCGTTGCCGGCTCGCTGCTCGTCGTCGATATCGCTTTCTTTTCTGCCAACGTCATCAAGATTCCCGAAGGTGGCTGGTTCCCGCTGGTCATGGGTATCGTTTCCTTTACCGTGCTGACCACCTGGCGACGCGGACGGCGCATGGTTTCGGAAGAGATGGCCAAGCAGAGCATCCCAATGAGCGACTTCCTGCACTCGATCGACGATGTGCACCGCATCTACGGCACGGCCATCTTCATGACCAGCGCCAAGGACGGCGTGCCGCCCGCCCTGCTCCACAACCTCAAACACAATCAGGTGCTGCATGAACGGGTTGTCCTGGTCACCGTGCAGACCACCGACACGCCCACCGTCAACGACATGGAGCGTATCTACCTACACCGGATGCAGAAGGGTTTCATGCGTCTGATCATCCGCTACGGCTTCATGGAAAGCCCGGACATTCCCGGTGCCCTCGAACTGTGCAAGGGCCACGGCGAACGCTTCGAGATGATGGAAACAACCTTCTATCTGTCCCGCGAAACCATCGTTCCATCCATGGCCCGCGGCATGCTCCCAATGCGCGCCCGCCTCTTCGCCGTGATGTCGAAGAACGCCACCAGCGCCAGCGACTTCTTCCACATCCCGACCAACCGTGTCGTCGAACTGGGCACGCAACTGGTCATCTGATCGAAGTTCTTGATTGATCCAGGCCCCATCA
Source organism: Dechloromonas sp. HYN0024 (assembly GCF_003441615.1). Lineage (NCBI taxonomy): Bacteria > Pseudomonadati > Pseudomonadota > Betaproteobacteria > Rhodocyclales > Azonexaceae > Dechloromonas > Dechloromonas sp. HYN0024. The sequence continues at coordinate 2,198,978 of NZ_CP031842.1, forward strand.
GTTCCGACGGGGCCTACCCAACATAAAACTCAGTGCAGCGCCTTGGCCAACCGGGGATGGGTGGCAACGAAGTAATACAGCGCCGGCAGCACAAACAGGGTCAGCAAGGTCGCCGAAATCAGGCCCCCGATCACCACCAGCGCCAGCGGCCGCTGGGTTTCCGAACCAATGCCGTGCGACAGGGCCATCGGCAGCAAGCCGAGCATGGCGAGCAGCGCTGTCATGAGCACCGTGCGCAGGCGTGACAAGGCCCCCTGGAATACCGACTGATAGGCATCCATACCCTGCAACTTGAGCTGGTTGATGTAGCTGACCATAACCACCCCGTTGAGCACAGCCTGCCCAAACAGGGCAATAAACCCGATGGCGGCCGAGACGGACAGCGGAATGCCCGAAAGCAGCAAGGCAAAGATGCCACCGATCAGGGCGAAGGGAATATTGCAGATAATGATCAACGCATCCTTGAAAGACTCAAAGGCATCAAAAAGCAGGACGAAGATGACAAGGATCGACAGCGGCACGACCAGCATCAGGCGCTTCATTGCCCGCTCCTGATTTTCGAATTCGCCTGACCAGGCGATCGAATAGCCCTGCGGCAGCTTGATATCCTTGGCGTGCGCCTGCATGTCGGCAACGACGCTGCCCATGTCCCGGTCGCGGATAAAGACGCCAATGGCAACGACCCGCTGCCCGGATTCGCGGGCAATGTTCATGGCGCCACTGCTCAACTTGAAATCGACCAGACTGGACAGCGGCACCTGCGCCCCCGACGGGGTCGGCACCAGCACATCCTTTAGCCTGTCGAGTTGCCGCGATGGCTCGTCGAGACGGACGACCACACTGAAATGGCGATCACCTTCCCACAGTTCGGTCGCCACCTTGCCGGCCATGGCAGTTTCAACGACATCCTGCACATCCATGACATTGAGGCCATAACGGGCCGCCGCCGCCCGGTCGATCTCCAGCCGGTATTGCGGCAAATCGCCATCGCGATCGATAAAGGCGCGAACCACCCCAGGCACATTCCTGATCTTTTCGAGCAACTGGTTGGCGTGCAGTTTGAGCGTTGCCGTATCGTCTCCGAACAGCTTGATGACAATCTGGCCATCGATCTGCGAAATCGATTCAAGAATCTGGTCGCGCACCGGCTGACTGAACGTGGGCTCTACGCCCGGCACATCGTTCAGTTTGTCCTCCATTTCGAGAATCAGCTTCTCCTTGGTCATTCCCTTTCGCCAGGCACTCTCCGGCTTGAGATCGACGAGCATTTCGGTCATGTTGATGTTCTTCGGATCAGTGCCGTCCTCGGGCCGCCCCCCTTGGAAATAGCTGCATTCACCTCAGGAAAATCGGCAATGATGCGGCGCAACATGCGCAACTCGCTCTTCGCCTCCTCAACAGACACTGATGTTGGCAGGGTGATGTTGATCCAGATCGACCCCTCATTGAGTTCAGGCAGGAATTCAGTGCCGAGTTGGGGCACCAGTGCGGCGGTGACAGTCAGCGCCCCGAGGGCCACCAGCAACACACGGCGTGCATGCGCAAGGACCCATTTAAGCGCCGGTTCATAGCGGTTCATGAACCAGTGCATGAGTTTCGTCTCTTCATGCGGCACGTGGTTCTTGAAAGCAATTTTCGACAGGAAAGGAACCAGGGTGAGCGACAGGACCAGCGAGGTAATCAGTGCGGCGACAACCGAATAGGCCATCGGGGCAAAAATCTTGCCCTCATGCCGCTGCATGGTGAAGATCGGTAGATGGGCGACCATGATGATGACCATCGAGAACACGGTGGGACGACCGATTTCGATGACCGCCTCATAAATAGTTCGTGATTGTGGCTTGTGGCTTTCATCGCGATGCGCCTCGCCTAGACGCCGGAAGATATTCTCGATAACGATCACCGCCCCGTCGACAATGATCCCGAAGTCCATCGCCCCAAGCGACAAAAGGTTGGCCGGAATACCGACCGCTGACAGCCCCATGAAGGTGCCGAGCAGGGCCAATGGAATGATCGCTGCGACAATGCCGGCCGCCCGAAAATCGGCGAGGAACAGGTAAAGCACGAGGGTAACCAGCAAGGCTCCCTCTAGAAGATTCATGAAAACCGTCTTCAGTGTCTTGCTGATCAGCCATGAACGGTCGTAAAACGGGATAATTTTCACACCCGCTGGCAAACCGCTGGCGTTGAGGCTGTCCACCTTGGCCTTAAGGGCATCAAGCGCCATCGAGGGATTTTCATCCTTGCGCAGGAGAACGATGCCAGACACCACGTCATCGTGATCACCCGTCGCATCGCTGATGCCGACAATGCCCTGCTCCGGCACACGTGACTCGACGACCTCGGCAATGTCACGAACCAGGACTGGTGTGCCCTTGTTTTCGGCAACCACGACCTGTCCGATATCGGCCGAGGACTTGAGCAAGCCGATTGAACGGATCAGGAATTGCTGCCGGCCTTGCGCCACCGAGCCGCCGCCGGCATTGGCATTGGCGCGTTGCAAGGCATTGAACAACTGACCGACCGTCAGTTTGTAGTCGCGTAGTTTGGCCAGACTTGGGTGCACTTCATACTGGCGGATCGGTCCGCCGAGTGAGACGACATCGGCAATGCCAGGCACCTGCTTGATCTGGCGGGACACCATCCAGTCCTGGATAGCCCGAATTTCACTCGGCTTGAGGCCGGGTGCTTCAAGGCGGTAGCGAAATATCTCGCCGGTAGCGGTGGCAGGCGGCGCCAGTTCAGGCTCGACACCGGGCGGCAGATCGAGCCCGCGCAGACGCTCCTCGACCAGTTGCCGGGCCATGAACAGGCTGGGCTTTTCGTCAAAGGTAACGACGATGAAGGACAACCCGAACTGGGTGTGCGAGAACATCCGGATTGAATTGGGCACGCCGGCCAGGGCAATTTCAAGCGGGATGGTCACCTGCTTTTCGACCTCTTCCGGCGCACGACCTGGATAGAGCGAAATGATCGTGACCTGGGTATCGGTCACATCGGGGAAGGCCTCAATCGGCAGCGAACGAAAAGCCGCCACCCCGACGCCGATGAACAGGACCAGCCCGAGCAGGATGAAGAGTGGCTGGTTCAGCGCAAAATGAACGATGCGCTTGATCATTTAGCCGCCTGTTTTTCAGCAACGGCCGGCTTGAAGAATTTGAGGAGATTGAGGTTGCCCTCGGTGACGACCCGGTCGCCTTCGTGCACCCCGGCCAGCAAGACTATCCAGCCATCACGATCGCCGCCTGCCTCAACTTGCTGGCGGCGGTAGCGGCCAAGCGCCTCCTCAACGAAGACGTAGCGCTTTTCGCCGATCAGGAAAACGGCATTCGCCGGCGCGCGCAGGGCTTGCGTTGCCGGCAATTCAACCAGTGCATTGACGAACATTTCGCCCTTCAGACGACGGTCGGCATTGGGCACCTCACCCCGCACCTTGATGGTCCGGCTGGCCGGATCGACAAAATCGGCCACATGACGAATGACACCCTTGAAACGCTCACCCGGATACTGTTTTGACTCGACAAATAGGGAATCGCCTTTTTTTAGACTGGCCAGATCAGCCTCGCCGGCATCGATCTGGACCCAGAGACTGGCCGGATCAGTGATGACAAACAAGGGGGCCGCCGCCTGATCCGGGCGAAACTCCATACCGGGATTCAGATTGCGTTCGACCACCACCCCGGCCAGCGGCGTCCGCAACACGTAGGAACCATCGCCTTCGCCACCCAGCCCGGCAAGACGCCGATTGGCCCGATCCGCTTCCGCCCTGGCAGATACGGCGGCAGCCTCGGCCAGTTGCCAGTCCTTTTCGGCCACCACGCCTGCTTCGCGCAGCAAGCGGCTACGCGCCAGTTCCTGCCCCGCCACCACGGCATCGGCCTTGGTCTTGTGGGCATCAGCCAGCGCCTGACCGTAATCCGGCGAACTCAGCACGGTCAGCGGCTGATTGATTTTCACCGAATTGCCGACATCCACCGCAATACGCTGCACGCGGCCACCCAGTTGAGGAAAGACGCGAACAGTTTTTTCTTCGTTCCAGACCAGCCGACCGGGCAGACTGAGCATTCCCCCCTTGTCGCGCTCGACCGCAGCCACTTTGAGAAAAGTCGCCTTGGCCGGTTCTGCCAGGGTGGCGATTTCGCCACTGACCGTGATGGTCGCCTCCCTGGGAGCTTCCGGCTCGGCGGTACAGCCAGCAAGCGCCAGTAGAATGCTTGAAAGAATAAAAGTCTGCTTCATTTAAGTTTCCTGAATTCAGCCTGGATCTGCCAGTCCGACAAAGCCTTAGCGTAATCGGCGCGCGCGCTGGCCGCCTCGACCTGAATCTGGCGCTGGGTACGCCGTGCATCGAGCAGGTCCATCAGTCCCATGGCCCCCTTGCTGTAAGCCAGTTCGGCCGCCTTGGCGACGCGCTCGGCATCGGCCAGCAAACCGCCTTGCAGACGTTTGTAGCGATCCCGCGCTGAGAGCAGTGCGCTCTGCGCCTGCGCCACCTGACCGATCGCCTGCGCCTGCTGCTGCGCGACTTGCAGACGGGCGATATCGAGATCGGCCTCGGCCCGCGCAATGTCTCCTTCATATTCGTGCCAGATAAAAAGCGGCACGCTGATACCGAAGCCAAAACTGTCGGTCGGCGCATTCTGCTGATTATGTTCAAGCTGAAATCCGACCGTTACATCGCGTTTCTTTTTGGCACGTGCCAGATCACGATCGGCCTGGGCTGCGGCCAGACGCTTTTGTGCCGCCTCAAGATCGGGACGCTGAGCCAGTGGCGTCTGCGTCAGTGCCTGCTCCTCAAGGGCTGGCCATCCGTCCGTTGCCACCAACTCGATCGCCTCGGCATCGCGGCCGACCAGGTAGGCCAGCGCCTGGCGAGCCTGGTCAAGTTCTGTTTGGGCCTGCCGGGCATCGCTTTCGGCCCGGGCGCTATCGATCTGCAGACGAGCAACGTCGACCGGCGCGAGGTCGCCCGCCTTCTCCCGTAGGCGCCCGGCATCCGTGCTCCTGCCATAAAGTTCAGCCGTCTCACGGGCCAGCGCAAGCTTTTCCTGGGCCAGGCGCAGGTTATAGTAAGCGTAGCGCAAGACACCCAGTTGCTGGCGAGCCGTGTCGTCCAGATCGAAACGTGCCGCCTCCAACCGCGACTCGGCACCCCTGACCCGCAAATCACGCTTGCCGCCGCGCTCGATCAACTGGTCGACCCGCAGCACCGTATCCATTTTTTTCCGGTCCCAGCCCCCAGCGCCATAGCCCGACCACGGGCTCACCGAAAGCACATTGAGCGAGACATCGGGATTGGGTATCTGCCCCGCCACCCGGACATCGGCAGCAGCGCCGGTGACAACCCCCTGGGCCAACTGGATCTCATGGCTATGCTGACGCCATAGTAACTCGGCCTCATTCAGGGAAAGCGGGATTGCGCCCTGTACAGAGGAAAACAAAGAGGCCAGCAGAAGAGATAACAGTAAGCGCTGCATCGATATTCACGAGAAAAAGGTGGGATATATTACCAAGGTAAGCTGAACAATCGCTGACGGTTGGCGGATGCCAAGATCCATTTTGTGTCATTTCATTTGCAAAAGCCAAAACTAGCGTAGATCAATGTTGTTCGTGTGACATGCGGCAACAATCACCGCATGACAACGCTTGGGAAACCCTGGATGAAACACCTGCTTTACTTGTTTTTTCTCGCCTGCCTTCCCATTACGGTCGTGGCCGATGAACACACGCACGATCAGCCGATCCATGACGCAGCCCGCGAGGGGAGTGGTGACGAGGTTCGCCGGCTGCTCAAGGCTGGTCCCAAACAGCGCGAGGCGCGTACGGCGCAAGGTTCCACGCCGCTTCATCTGGCCGCCACCAACCCCGACACCAGTGCCATGCTGGCACTGATTGCGGCAGGGGCCGATGTCATGGCCCGCGACAACGATGGGGCGACACCTTTGCATATGGCAGCCTATGCCAGCCGTCCGCGGAACACCCGGATACTGCTCGAAGCCGGGGCAGACCCACAGGCTAAAACCGACAATGGGCGCGACCCCGGCTCACTGGCGCGCAAGGTCAAATCGGATGAAACGGCGGGTGTCCTGGCACTGTGGGTGCTCAAGGGCTGCAAGGCCGGAGAGCCATGCTGAAATCAGCAGCGCTAGTGCTCTCCCTGTTCACCGGTTGCGTCGCTGCGGAACCGGCTGCGCCCCTGCCACCGATTGAAGTATTCACCCCGACGGTTTGCCTGACCTGCATTGAATGGGCCGAACATCTGCGCCAGAACGGCTTTACCGTAAATGTCACAGCGACCGACGATATGGATGCCATCAAGCGGCGCCTGAAAATTCCCAGAAATATGGAATCAGTCCCCAGTGCGCGGGTCGCCGGCTATTTCGTCGAAGGCCACGTCCCGGCCGAAGACATCAAGCTGTTGCTCAGCGAACAGCCCCGCGCCCTCGGCCTGGCCGTCCCCGGCCTGCCGCAGGGCGCCCCCGGCCGTGAATTCTCCAATCCGACCTGCGAAACTGCCTGCACCATGCTCGACAAGGAAGGCGTCGAGCCGCCAGTGCGCCGCGAGTTTTTCGAGACCTTCCTGATCGACCGCAAGGGCAAACCCTCACGTTTTGCCCGCCACTGAGCGATACCGGTTCGCGCTGTACCCTAACCACCGCAGCCTATTTTCCGGTTCTGCCCCGCACTGAAGGGGGCGACGTTCTGCCCCGTCGCACCGACAAAGTAACCAGAAAGGGAAAGTCCTCGTCAGCTTTCTGAACAACACGCCATTCCGGCCCAATGGCCCGCCCGATCCAGTCCACGACGGCGTCGAGATCAACGGCTTCGCAGCGCAGGTCGGCGATAACATCGCCGCTATCCTCATACACCGGAAAGTCGGAGCAACCTACCGGCTTGATGTCCTGACCGTAAACCTGGCATGACTTGGCGGTCAGGTCGTAGGCGGGACAGGGTTTGCTATGTACGTAGTAGCGCCCCTCGGCCTCCCTGATCTCGACGGGGCCGTCGCCGGTCGACAGTCGCCGGTCGAAGGTCTTGCGCGACTCCTCGATTTTCCAGAAAACCTTGATCTGCTTCCATTCCAGATCGAGGACAAGTGCATCCAGGCGGCAGCACGGCCTGGCGCAGTCGGGACAGTGCGGAATAACCTGCGCCACCTGATAGGCAGCGGCCGCGGAAGCAAGCTCCGTGGCAAGGTGACGGCGAGTGTGGCTGTTGGTCATGAATGGTCAGACAAGGAAAGCCAGGCAGATTAAGGATGGCGGGTCATGTTGAGTGCCATGTTCAACACCAGCTAATATCATGATCGCGAAGCGCGAGACAAGACCTCGATGTCAGCACGCACGACCGAATAGTGTCACGGCTGAAGGAAATCCCGATACATGCCTGCGGCCCAGGCGACATCTTCTCCAGCCGGGTTAGGCTCGCGAATCTGTTTGACCTGCTGCATCAGGAAGCCATCAACACGCTGGCGATAGGTCGTTTCGATACGCATTTGTTCAAGCGGATCGACACTGCTAAGCACATAGCAAACACTTTCCGGAAGTACAACCGGGACGCTCTTTCCGGTAACACGGACAGCAATCTGGCGGGCGACAATGGCCCCCATCCGGTTGGCGACATGGCCAGTTTTCGGAAAGAGTCCAAAGAGTGGTGAAACGAGGCCGGCCGCATCGCCGATGATGAAGACCCGTTCATCTTCCGGACTACGAAAATCAAACCCGGCCTGTGCCCCCCAGCCAGTGGCCTGACCGCCTTCGTCGCGGCGGATCAGTCCGGCCTGCCAGAGCAGATCGGCCGCTTCCTGCGGCGGTGACAGCAGGGCTTCGTCGAAACGGATCTCGTCGATATCGGTACTCACCGTTTTGCGTGCGACATCGACCTGACGAACCTTGGCGTGGTCGAGGTAGGTGATCTGGTCCTTGAAACGCTCGAGCAAAATCGACTTGAAGGCCGGCATCACTGGATTAGGGTCGATGATCACCAGTTTGCCCCGAATATTCTGTGTCTTGAGCCACCAGGCAATCAGCATGGCCCGCTCGTAGGGCGCTGGTGGGCAGCGATAGGGGGCGGGCGGGATGGTCATCAGGAGGTCGCCGCCGGTGAATCCGGCGAGGCGCTTTTTGAGCAGCGGGAGATCGGCGGCATTGAGCATGGCGCCCGAATGACGCTGGCGCAGTTCCGCCACGGCCAGGGGATCGGTGAGTTGCCAGGCAGCGAAGTTCTCGCGAATGCCGGGAGAGAGAATCAGCCAGTCATAGGGCAAGCGGTCGGTTGCCGTCGTCACCACGCGTTGCGCCCGATCAATGGCCTCGACGCTGGCCTGCACGAAACGATAGCCCCATGTCTGGGCAAGCCTGGCGTAGTCATGGCGAACGAGGTTGCCAGCGGCAGGGTCGACCAGCCAGCGGTTGCTCAGGGCAAATGAGGTAAAGGCTGGTTGCCGGTCAACAAGAACAACGTCGAGTTCCGGCGCCAGTCGGCGCAGATGGCTGGCAGCCGACAAGCCCCCCCAGCCGCCGCCGATAATGACCACCCGCTCCCCGGCCGCCGACAGAGGACGAAACAGCGGCAACAAACCGGCCGCAAGCAAAAACTGGCGGCGCCCGGCTTTCACTGGTAGCGCAAGGCCTCGATGGGATCAAGCTGGGCCGCTTTTTGCGCCGGATACCAGCCGAAGAAAATCCCGACCCCGGCCGCCACGGCAAAGGCAATGAGCGCCGCGCTGCCTGAAATCACAATGACCATGCCGGTGAACAGGTTGATACCCAGCGCCACGGCCAGTCCGATGAGCAGGCCAAGCAGGCAGCCAGCGAAGGAAATCATCACTGCTTCAAGGAGAAACTGGCTGAGGATGTCCTTCTGACGGGCCCCGATAGCCATGCGGATCCCGATTTCCCGCGTCCGCTCGGTGACCGAGACGAGCATGATGTTCATGATGCCGATACCGCCGACCAGCAGCGAAATCGAGGCAATGGCACCGAGCAGGATGGACATGGTGCGCGTCGTTTCGGCTTCGGTTTCCGCCGCCGCTGATAGATTGCGCGTGAAGAAATCGTCGGGCATACCCTCACGCAGACGGTGGCGCTGGCGCAACAAGGCGGTCGTGCTATCCATGACGCGCGGCATGTTGTCGGAAGAATCAGCCTGCACCATGATCATCCGCACCGAACCCAGGAAGGGCGTGCCGAAGACCTTGCGCTGGGCAGTCGATAGCGGAATGATCACGGTATCGTCCTGGTCGCGGCCATCGAGGTTCTGGCCCTTGCTGCCCAACACACCAATGACGATGAAGGGATTCTGCTGGATACGCATCGTCTTGCCGACCGGGTCATCCGCGCCGAAGAGGTTTTCCGCGACCGTCTTGCCGATGATCGCCACGCGCGTCGAGGAACGCACATCAGAATCGCCGAAACCAGCCCCGTTGGCGATGCTCCAGGCTCGCGCCTCAAGGTAGGACGGGGTCGTACCGATGACCTGCGAACTCCAGTTCTGCGAGCCATAAACGAGTTGCCGGGTACCCTGATGGGTCGGCGCGACATTGACCACGCCGTCCAGTTCGGCAATCGCGTCAGCGTCGGCCACGTTGAGCGAAGGCGCCCCGGCCGAACCACTGCGCACCCCGGCCGCCGTAAAGGAGCCGGAAAGGACGATGAACAGGTTCGAACCCATGGTACTGATGGTCTGCTGCACGGCGTACTGGGCCCCCTGCCCGATGGCCATCATGATGACCACGGCGCCGACGCCGATCACCATGCCGAGCATGGTCAGCGCCGTGCGCAGACGGTTGGCCCCCATCGCCAGCCAGGCTTCGCCGAACATCGCCTTCAGCATGATGTGGCCTCCACGGCCGTCTTCACATCGCTGACAATCTCGCCATCGAGGAATTTGACCTGCCGCTTGGCGTGCGCCGCGATATCCGGTTCGTGCGTGACAAGCACAATGGTGATTCCCTCGGCGTTGAGTTCGCCGAACAGACGCATGATGTCCTCGCTGGTATGGCTGTCGAGATTGCCGGTCGGTTCGTCAGCAAGGATCAGGCGCGGGGCATTGACTAGCGCCCGGGCAATCGCCACACGCTGCTGCTGACCGCCGGAAATGCGACTGGGCAGCGACTCGGCATACTGACTGAGTCCGACCTTGCCAAGCAACTCACGCGCCTTGGCCTGCCGGGTTTCCTTGTCGATGCCGGCATAGACCAGCGGCAGCGCGACATTGTCCTGCAGGCTCATGCGCGGCAGCAGGTTGAAGCCCTGAAAAACGAAACCGAGCGTCCGGTTGCGCAGGATGGCCAGGGCATCCTTGTCCATGTGGGCAACGTTTTGACCGGCCAGGAAGAAATCCCCCATGGTCGGTGTATCGAGGCAGCCGAGCAGGTTCATGAAGGTGGACTTGCCGGAACCGGAAGGCCCCATGATGGCAATGAACTCACCCTCGTGAACGTCAAGATTGACGCCCTTCAGCGCCGGGAAAAGCCCGGCCGCCGTTTCGTAGGATTTGCCCAGGCCGACGACCCGGATGACTGACTCAGCCATTAGAACATCCGCATACCGACCGACGACGGCTTACCGGCCGTGCCATTGGTGTTCTCACCGGTGATGATGCGGTCACCCTCCTTCAGTTCGCCACCCACAATTTCGGTATTGCGATTGTCGGTAATGCCGAGCTGAACATTGACTGCCTTGATTTCCTCATCGACCAGCACATAGACCGTACCACTCTGACCATCACGCTTCTTGCCCTTACCCGGACCGCCTTTGGCGCCGCCCCCCTCAGCGGGGCCAACCTTACCCGGCGCTGCGGCTGGCGCTGCTTGGCCAGTTTCCGGCTTTTTCGCCCCGCCATCGGCCGGCTTGAAGCGCAAGGCGGCATTCGGCACCAGCAGCGCCCCTTCGCGCTTCTGAACACCGATATTGACGTAGGCCGTCATGCCCGGCAGCAGGGTCAGGTCGGGGTTATCGACGCGGATACGGACGTTGTAGGTCACGACATTCTGCTGATTGGTCGGATTGAGGCGAATCTGCTGCACCTCGCCGTTAAAACTCCGGTTGGGAAAGGCATCGACGGTAAAACGAACCGGGAAACCTTCCTTGATGCTGCCGATGTCGGCCTCGGCAAAACTGGTGTCGATGGCCATCTTGGAGAGATCCTGGGCAATCTGGATGAGCACCGGGGTCTGGAAACTGGCCGCCACCGTCTGGCCGATATCGACCAGACGGGCCACAACGACGCCCGACACCGGCGAGGTGATGACTGAATACGACAGATTGACCGCATCCTTGTCGGCCGCCGCCTTGGCCTGAATGAGCTGGGCCTGCGCCGACTTGAGATTCTGCGAGGCAACATCGTAATCCTGGCGGGAGATGTACTCCTGAGCCAGCAAGGACTTCATCCGGGCTTCGTTGGCTTTGGCCAGATCGAGGGCTGACTGCTGATTGACCACGTTGGCCTGACTCTGGCGGACGATGGTCTGCAACAGGGACTGATCGAGTTCGACCAGCTTCTGTCCGGCCTTCACCTTATCGTTGAAATCAACATAGAGCTTTTTCACGGTGCCCGAGACCTGGGTACCGACATTGACCAGAACCAGCGGATTCAGCGTGCCGTTGGCCGATACCGTCTGCGTTACGTCGCCCAGCTGGACATTGGCCAGCTTGTAGCGTTTTTCCGGATTCTGTGCCTCGCGCTGCTTGGCATACCAGATGCCGCCACCGATCAGACCGGCGACCACGGCAACCCCGATCAAAATCTTGCTGATAGATTTCATTGTCTTCCTTCCGCCACTGGTTGCAGCAGCGTGTAATCGAGCGCGCCCATGGCCTGGGCCAGCGTGGCGCGATAAACATTCCAGTCAAGTTGCGCCTGAATGCGCTGCAGACGGGCACTGGCCAGTGCACTCTGCGCCGACAGCAAGTCCAGCACGGTACCGACACCGGCCTTGTAACGGCCCAGCGCCACCCGCTCTGACTGTTCGGCGCTGGCCACCAGATCGGCCGTCGTCTTGAGGCTTTGCGTCGCCGTCGTAAGGCTCTGGTAGGCCCGCCAGACATCAAGGGCAACCTGGTTCCTGATCCGGTCACGTTGTGCGGCGCGGACATCGACCTGGGCCGCCGCCGAACGCACACGATACGTCGTATCAAAGCCGGCAAAGATCGGCACATTCAGGGTCAGTCCGATGCTACCGCCCTGCGTCACGACACCGGCGGTGTTCTGCCAGGTCGGCCCGGCGGCCAGCGAAATGCTTGGCCGCCCCTGAGTTCGGGCGATATCGACCGAGGCCTCGGCTGCCTTGAGCTGCGCCTCGGCTGCCCGCAGGTCGGGCCGCCGGGCCTGTGCCTCGGCAATCAGGGCATCGATTTCCTTCTGGAAGGCCAATTCACCCGACAAAACCGGCAATTCGGCCAGTACCACCGTTTGGTGCGCCGCGAAGCCCAAGGCGTTGGCCAGCGCGCCCAAGGCATTGCGCGCCTCGCCTTCGGCCCGGATACGATTCAAAGTCGCCTGCGAAAATGCCGTCTGGGCTTGCAGACGATCGGCCGGCGTAGCGACACCAACACCATAGCGGGCGTCGGCCGCCTGATAGCTTTCGCGGGCCGAACGCTCGGCCTCGCTGGTCGAAACAACGGCCGCCTGCGCCGCCAGAGCAGCGTAATAGCCTTGCAGCGCAGCGAGGAACAGCGTCTGGACCATGGCATCCTGGGATGCAGCGGCAGCGGCCAGCAGTTGTTGCGCATTATCGACATTGGCCGAACGCCGGCCGAAATCGACGAGCAGCCAGGACAGCGTCAAGGCTGCGGCACGCCGGTTGTAAGCGCCGCCATCGTCATACTGGAAACGCGTCGCACTGGCGCTGCCATCCAGACTCGGCAACCAGCCGGCGCGGGCGACGCCGACCAATGCCGCCTGCGCCCGCGCCGCCGCCCACACTTCGCGCGTCTGCGGGTGGTTGCACAGAGCTAGGTCGACCGCATCAAGCGGCGTCAGTGCCGTGACCGGCATGGCCGTCGCACAAGGGGCTTCGCCAACCCGTGCCGCCAGTTTTAGCGACACCTTGAGCGGCGCCATGGCATCAGTACCAAAGGGATCGTCAACACCGCCCGCCCATGCTGGCATGGCGGCAGCAGTCAACAGGAAAAAAGCAGGTAAAAATCGCATGGGCGCAAGTTTAGCCTTATCGGCGAATTCCAACCGTTACAGTTTGTTTCCGCACACAAGGCACGCTGAAGCAAGCTACCGGCATGGACGACCTGAAACAGGAATGGTGATTATCGGCGCGCCGTCCTCAAACGACGTTGATACCGATCAATGCTGATTCGACCGGCCGGCCATCACTCCCCGCGCAGCGCAGCGCGCAGGGCATCCGATTCGAGCACCTGGGTATCGACCCCATTGAGCCGACTGACGACGATTTCCTCAACCGCCGGCCCCTCCAACGGTTCCGCCGCGTGCTCGCCCTGCGAGGCGTGCCCATCGCGAAAGGCGATCCACTGGGCGACGGTAATTTCCTGCGCGGTCAGGCCGGTTTCAACCCCTTCGGGAAGCACCAGGCCCAGTTCAATCAGCAGACGAACAATCTCCTTACGCCCACCACGGATAGCCATCTTCAGGGGTGAGGTGGTGATCGTATTGTCCGGCACATTGACGGCGAAGCCCCGGTCGAACAAGGCTTTGACGATATCCGCATGACCGAGAAAACAAGCCATGCCCATGGCCAGTTCGGCCAGCCCGGCAGACCCCAGCGCCGGATCGGAGCCAAGCGCCGTACGCACGCCGTCCAGATTACCGGTTCGAATAGCTTTTAGAAGGTCGGGATGCTCGGTCATCGCTTCACAGGAAATAACAAAAACAGATACTCAATATTAGCCACTTGTCCGGCACTTGTCTGTACACCATATTGCCTATCGGCAAAATGGCTGCCACAGCAGGCATCCCAGCGTTTATACGGACATTTGGCTAAAACGCATGCTGCAATGCGGTAAAATGTCGCCCACTATGCTCTATCCACTCATTCGCAAATTTTTCTTCGCCCTTGATGCCGAAACAGCCCACGGAATGGGCATGAACGGCATTGACTTCCTCAATGCCGCCGGCTTTTCCTGCCTGCTTGCCAAACCGGTGACCGCCTGCCCGGTCGACGTCATGGGCCTCCGCTTCCCGAATCCCGTTGGCCTGGCTGCCGGTCTCGACAAGAACGGCGACCATATCGACGCGCTGGCCAAGCTGGGCTTCGGCTTCATTGAAATCGGCACGATCACGCCCCGTCCGCAGGATGGCAACCCGAAGCCGCGCTTGTTCCGCATCCCGGAAGCACAGGGCATCATCAACCGGATGGGCTTCAACAACGCCGGCGTCGACGCGCTCTTGGATAACGTCCGCCGCGCGGAGTTCCCAAAGAAGGGTGGCATTCTCGGTATCAACATCGGCAAGAATGCAACGACGCCGATCGACAAGGCTGCGGACGACTACCTGATCTGTCTCGACAAGGTGTACAAAGACGCCAGCTACGTGACGGTAAACATTTCCTCGCCGAACACCAAGAACCTGCGCGAACTGCAGAAGGACGAGGCGCTCGACGACCTGCTGGCACAACTCAAGGCCCGCCAGTTGCAACTAACCGAACAGCACGGCAAATATGTGCCGATGGCCCTGAAGATCGCCCCCGATCTTGACGACGTCCAAATCACGGCGATTGCCGACGCACTGCGTCGCCACCGTTTCGATGGCGTCATCGCCACCAACACCACACTGTCACGCGACGGCGTCGAAGGCATGCCCAATGGTGACGAAACGGGCGGCCTGTCGGGCAAGCCTGTTTTCGAAAAGTCGACCGCCGTACAGAAAAAGCTGTCGATTGCCCTGGCTGGCGAACTGCCGATCATCGGCGTCGGCGGCATCATGGGTGGTGAAGACGCAGCCGAAAAAATCCGCGCCGGCGCAAGCCTGGTGCAGTTCTACAGCGGTTTCATCTACCGCGGCCCCGAACTGGTGGCCGAAGTGGCGGAAACCCTCGCCCATGTCCTGCGGAAATCCTGATAAAGCCATAAGCAGCGCACGGTTGTTTGCACTGCAACAAAGCCCGATAATACGCGCCTTAAGCTTGCCCAATTTATGAGCCACTACTTATTCATCCTCGTCGGCGCGGTCTTGGTCAACAATGTCGTGCTGGTGAAGATCCTCGGTCTTTGCCCCTTCATGGGCGTTTCCAAAAAACTGGAAACTGCCTACGGCATGGGTGCCGCTACAACCTTCGTGCTGACCATGGCAACCGGTGCCAGTTACGTCATCGACCATTACCTGTTGATGCCGTTCGGTCTTGAATACCTGCGCACGCTGTCCTTTATCGTCACTATTGCGGCCATCGTCCAACTGACCGAAATGGTCATTGCCAAGACGTCGCCAACCCTGCAGCAGACACTGGGCATCTACCTGCCCCTGATCACCACCAATTGCGCCGTGCTCGGGGTGCCGCTGCTCAATATCTCTAACGGCTACAACTTCATCGATTCACTATTGTTTGGTGCAGGTAGTGCCTTCGGCTTCTCGCTGGTACTGATCCTCTTTGCCGGCATCCGCGAACGGATCGAAGGTGCCGACGTTCCCATCCATTTTCGCGGCGTCGCCATTGCCATGGTCACCGCCGGTTTGATGGCACTGGCCTTCATGGGCTTTGCCGGCCTGGACAAGTACCAATAATGGAAATCGCCCTCGCTATCGCCATCATGGCACTGGGTGCTGTTGTCCTCGGTGCAGCCTTGGGTTTCGCCTCGATCAAGTTCAAGGTCGAAGGTGACCCGCTGGTCGAGAAAATAGAGGCCATCCTGCCCCAGACACAATGCGGCCAATGTAGCTTTCCCGGCTGCAAGCCCTACGCCGAGGCTATTGCCAAGGGCGAGGCCGACATTAACAAGTGCCCGCCCGGGGGTGCTGAAGGCGTACAGCGCCTGGCCGACCTGCTCGGTCGCGAAGTCAAGCCGCTCGATGCTGAAGAAAAGCCGAAATCGGTCGCCATCATTGACGAGAGCATCTGTATCGGCTGCACCTTGTGCATCCAGTCCTGTCCGGTCGACGCTATCGTCGGCGCCGCCAAGCAGATGCACACCATCATCGGCCAGCAATGCACTGGCTGCGAACTCTGCTTGCCCCCTGCCCGGTCGAATGTATCCACATGCACGTGATTTCCGAAAATATCGACACCTGGAAATGGAAATTCCCGGTCGTTGAAATCAAGCCCGATCTAGGCCAGGCCGCCCCGGTCAAAGAGGCAGCCTGATGCTGATGAATCTTTTCAAGTTCAAGGGTGGCGTCAAACCACCAACCAACAAGACCCAATCGGTCGGCCTGCCGATTGCCCAGGCACCCTTGCCTTCGCGCCTCGTCGTGCCCTTGCACCAGAGTATCGGCGGCACTCCACGACCGGTCGTTCAGGCTGGAGACAAAGTTCTCAAAGGCCAGTTGATCGGTGAAGCCGACGGATGGATTTCCGCCGCCATTCACGCCCCGACTTCGGGCACCGTGCTCGACGTCGCCATGCAGATTCAGCCGCACCCGTCTGGTCTCGATGCCCTGTGCGTCATCATCGAACCGGATGGCCGGGATGAATGGATCGAACGCACGGTCGTCGACTACCAGTCGATGCCCCCAGAAGCAGTCCGCGAGCGCCTGCAACAGGCCGGTGTGGTCGGACTCGGCGGCGCCGTATTCCCGACCCACGGCAAACTGACTGCCTCGAAGACAGTGCCGATGGAAGAAATGATCATCAACGGCGCCGAATGCGAGCCATTCATTACCTGCGACGATCTCCTAATGCGCGAGCGAGCCGAAGAAGTCGTGCGTGGTGCTGGCATCTTCCGTGATCTGCTGCAACCGAAGAAAGTGCTCATCGGCATCGAGGACAACAAGCCGGAAGCCGCTGCTGCCATGGCCGCGGCAGTCCAGGCACTGGGCGATGCCTTCCGTGAATTTGAAGTGGTCGTCGTGCCGACCCGCTACCCGGCAGGTGGTGCCAAGCAATTGATCCGTGTCCTGACTGGCAAGGAAGTCCCGGCCGCCAAGCGGTCGACCGACCTCGGTGTCCAGTGCTTCAACGTCGCCACCGCCTACACCGCCTGGCGCGCCATTGCCCACGGTGAACCGGTCGTTTCACGGCTGGTCACCATCACCGGCAACGTCGAACATCCACGCAACTACGAAGTACTGATCGGCACCCCAATGGACGAGTTGCTCAAACTCGCCGGTCCGAAGCCCGACACTGACGGGATTGTCATGGGCGGCCCCATGATGGGCTTCCTGGTCCCCGCAACCAGCGTGCCTGTCGTCAAGGCGACCAACTGCCTGATTGCCCATTCCGCAAAGATATTCCCACCCAAAGCGGCGGAAATGCCGTGCATTCGTTGTGGCGCCTGCGCCGAGTCCTGTCCGCACGAGCTCCAGCCGTTCGAGATGTACTGGTTCTCGCGCGCCAAGAATTTTGGCAAGACGCAGGAATATAAGATCTTCGACTGCATTGAATGTGGCTGCTGCTCCTTCGTTTGTCCTTCGCGCATCCCGCTTGTCCAGTATTTCCGCTTTGCCAAGAGCGAAATCTGGGCGCGCGAACGCGAAAAAAACGCCTCCGATGAGGCCAAGGCGCGTTTCGAATTCAAGCAATTGCGCGAAGAACGCGAAAAGTCCGAGAAGACCGAGAAACTAGCCAAGGCAGCCGCAGCTCAGGCCGCCAAGAAGGCTGCTGAAGCGGCTGCAGCGGCGGCCATGCCGGCCGAGGGCCAAACTTCCGAGAAAGCTGACTCCCCGGCTGCCATGCCGGTTTCGCCTTCGCCCGCGCAGGACAGGGAAAAGGAAACAAAGCGGGCCGCCATCGAAGCGGCCATGGCACGGGCCAAAGCCCAGCGCGAAGCGGTCCAGCCGAAAAACACCGAGCACTTGGCGCCCGATCAACAAAAAGCTGCCGATGACATCGAGGCCCGCCGTGTTGCCGCTCACCTCATTGATGGCGAACCTGCTGCAGCGCCAGAACCAGCCAGCGAGAAACCCGAGTGATGTTCGCCCCCGCCCCCTTTCTCCTCAAAGACGCCAGCGTCACCAAGGTCATGACGCAGGTGTGCATTGCCCTGGTGCCAGGCATTGCCGCCTATGCCTGGCTGGTCACCCCAGCCATCCTGATCCAACTGCTTATCGCCTCATTTGCGGCACTGCTTGCCGAAGCCTTCATGCTGCGTCTTCAGGGCAAGCCGCAGGCGATGTTCCTGACCGATGGTTCGGCCATCGTCACGGCCTGGCTGATCGCCTTGACCTTTCCGCCGCTAGCCCCGTGGTGGTTGGTTGTCACCGGCACGCTCTTCGCGATCGTCATTGCCAAACAACTGTACGGCGGCCTCGGCCAGAACCCATTTAATCCGGCGATGATCGCATTCGCGGTGTGTATCGTCGCCTTCCCGGCGCTCATGTCACAATGGCCGGGAGTCGGCCTGACCGTCACGCTGCCTGACCAGATCAAGGTTATTTTCGGCCTGGCGCCACGCCTGGATGCTTTGTCGGGCGCCACGCCGCTCGACGCCATGAAAACCGCACTGAAGCTGGCCGAGGGGGGCAGCAGCGTGACGCAACTGTTTGCCAACAGCGACATCTACGGCATTTTTGCCGGTCGCGGCTGGGAATGGGTCGCGGCCGGCTACCTGTTGGGCGGTCTGTGGATGTGGCAACGCCAGCTAATTTCCTGGCACGTACCAGCGGCATTCATCGGTGCCATGGCGCTTCTCTCCGGTGGCCTCTGGCTGTACAACCCGGCTGAATTTGCCAACCCGCTATTCCATCTACTCTCGGGTGGCAGCATGCTGGGCGCCTTTTTCATTGCCACTGACCCTGTTTCCGGCTGTACGACACCGCGCGGCAAACTGATTTTCGGTGCCGGCGCAGGCCTGCTCGCCTATATTATTCGGGTCTTTGGCGGCTATCCGGATGGCGTCGCCTTTGCCGTCCTGCTGATGAACCTCAGCGCTCCGCTGATCGATCTGCTCACGCAGCCACCGATCTTCGGCATGAAGGACAAGTCATGAGCGCCGCGAAGGAGTTTTCTGCTTCTGGCATGGCGGTCCGCACGGCTGCTACGCTGTTCGTTTTCGTGATCATCTTCACCGGTCTGCTGTCTGGTGCCTACCTGTGGACCAAGCCCGCCATCGAAGCCTCGGCCGCGCAAGAGAAAATGAAGCTGGTAGACGAAGTCCTGCCGCGCACAGCATATGACAACGCCTTGCTCGAAGACACCATAAACCTGCCGGCGATTGCCGAGTTGGGCCTGAGTGAGGCGACAGTGCTCTACCGTGCCCGCAAGGGCAGCCAGCCGGTTGCGCTGATTTTCGAAACGGTTGCTCCCGATGGTTACGCTGGCAAGATCCGCCTGATTATTGCCATCCGCGCCAAGGGCGAAGTGGCTGGCGTACGCGTCACGCAGCACAAGGAAACGCCGGGGCTCGGTGACTACATCGAGGTCAAGAAGGACAAAAACAAGGCCCGGCCGTGGATCACACAATTCAACGAGATGTCGCTGGCCGAGGTTGCCGACAAGGAGTGGAAGGTCCGCAAGGATGGCGGCCGCCTCGATTACTACGCCGGAGCCACCGTCACCCCACGCGCCGTGTCCAAGGCGGTTTTCAAGGCCGTCAAGTGGGCCGAAGCCAACCGTGACCGCCTGTTTGCCGAAGGAGCCACCCAATGATCACGCGTGACGAATTCAAGTCCATTGCTGGCAACGGCATATGGAAGCAGAACACCTCCATCGTCCAGATTCTCGGCCTCTGTCCCTTGCTCGCCGTTACCACCAATGCGGTCAACGGCATCATGCTGTCGCTCGCGACGATCATCGTCATGGCACTCTCGGGCGCTGCCATTGCCAGTCTGCGCAATCTTATTCCGCACGAAATCCGCATTCCGGTCTTCATCCTGATCGTTGCCGCGCTGGTCACTGCCATCGACCTGCTGTTCAACGCCAACCTGCACGAGCTTTACCTGGTCCTCGGCATCTTCATCCCGTTGATCGTCACCAACTGCATCGTCCTCGCCCGCGTCGAAGCCTTCGCTGCCAAGAACCCGCCAATGCAATCGACCTTCGACGGCATTTTTATGGGCGTTGGCATGTTGTGGACGCTGGCCCTGCTCGGCGCCATGCGTGAGTTTCTCGGCAACGGCACCATCCTCGGCGGCATCGACATGGTTTTCCCCAGCCTGCAACCAATCCAGGTACTGCCCGAAAGTTACCCGGGTTTCCTGCTCGCCCTGCTGCCCCCAGGCGCCTTCATTTTGCTCGGCTGCATGATCGCCTGGAAGAACTGGCTGCAAGCCCGCGCTGCCCAGCGCGCCAAGCTGAAACCCCCAGCCCCGGTTGCCACTGCCGGTTGCCACTAATTTCTCATCGCTGCCCGTTGCGGGCCTGAGATAACGCCCGCATGCGACTCGACGCTCTGCGCCAGACCCTTTACGCCACCGGCGCCAAGGATTGCCACGTCGACCGGGTGATACGCGCCTGGGCCCAAGGCAAGCCGCTTGACGCCGGGCCACGCAGCCACCCGCCGGAAACCTACCTGCCGCTGGCCCTGCGCCATGCCCTGCCGGGCCTGAACGAGCAGTTGTCGGCACTGGCCCGCGTCCGTTCTGAACATCCGGGCGAAGACGGCTCGGCACGCCTGCTGGTCGAACTGGCCGACGGCCAGACCGTCGAAAGCGTGTTGCTGCCGCGCGATGGCCTATGCATCTCGACACAGATCGGTTGTGCTGTGGGCTGCACCTTCTGCATGACCGGACGCGACGGCCTGCTGCGCCAGGTGAGCAGCGGCGAGATGGTGGCCCAGGTCATCCTCGGCCGCGCCCGGCGCAAGGTGACACGCATCGTGTTCATGGGCATGGGCGAGCCGTCGCACAACATGGACAATGTTCTGGATGCCATAAACCTGCTCGGGACATTTGGCGGCATCGGCCATAAAAACCTGGTGTTCTCGACGGTCGGCGACTACCGGGTTTTCGAGCGTTTGCCGCAAGAAATCGTGAAGCCGGCCCTCGCCCTGTCACTCCATTCGACCCGCGCCGAACTGCGCGCCGAGCTTCTGCCCAAGGCCCCCCGCATCGATCCGGCCGAACTGGTTGAACTCTCCGAAATCTACGCGCGCACGACCAGTTATCCGATCCAGTATCAATGGACGCTGCTCGATGGTATCAACGACAGTTTCGAGGAAATGGATGGCATCGTCCGCCTGCTCAGCGGTAAATACGCCATCATGAACCTCATCCCGTACAACGCAACGGCGGCGCTGGCCTACCGACGCCCTCCCGTCGAGCGAATCACTGAGCTGACCCGCTACCTGCATGCGCAGGGTATCCGGACCACGGTGCGCAACTCGGCCGGGCAGGATGTCGATGGCGGCTGCGGCCAGCTCCGGGCCCGCGACAGCGCAGCCTCGGCAGGGCGCACCAGCCAACGGATAGCCGAACACCGCCGCGCGCCCGGGCCCGGATCAAGCGGCTGAATCTTCCATCTCGACGCGATTTTTGCCGCGCCGCTTGGCCACGTAGCTGGCCTGGTCAGCCCGCCGAATCAGGGTAGTTTCCGTATCGTTCGGGACATGGCACGAAATGCCGATGCTGACCGTGCAGCGTACAACCTCGCCACTCAGGGTAGCGGTTTCAAGCGCCTCGAACATGCCACGCAGCCGTTCGGCCAAGGCCAATGCCGCAAATGAATCGGCTTCTGGCAGAAGTACGACGAACTCTTCACCACCATAGCGGTAGGCGCTATCCGAACGGCGCAGACATTGCCCGATGACGCCGGCCAGATTCTGCAGAACCTTGTCGCCCTCAAGATGGCCAAAGCGATCGTTGATCCCTTTGAAATTGTCACAGTCGATCACCAGCAGGGACAATGGCCGGCTATAACGGGTCGCCCGCTCCAACTCGCCAGGCAAGCGCTCATGCAGGTAACGCGAGTTGTACAGGCCAGTCAGTGAATCGGTCTGGCTAAGCGCGCGATAGCGCTCCTCGCTTTCGCGCAGCGCTTCCTCAGCCCGACGACGCTCACTCACATCCTGCAAGGTTTCAATGGCACCGACCAGATCGCCCTGAGCATTACGCAGGGGCGCCGCAGTAAAGTACAGCCAGCGACCGCTATCACCAAAATGCGGAAAGAAATCCTCGGCTTCATAGCCCCCCGGAATCAGCAAGGAAGGCCGGAAACGTCCGTGATACAGCCGGTCGACTGCACTTTCACTGGCCGCATCGAGGACCAGATCGGCCATGATCGGCCGCTCCGAGGGATAGAAGGCGGTCCACTGCTGGCGGGTACCAATGATGTCGCCGGCCGGCATTCCGGTCATCATTTCGCAGGCCCGGTTCCAGTGGGTAACGCGATGCCCGGCGTCGATCACCAGTGTCGCCACCGACGACCCATCGACGATCTGCGCCAGGTAGGCTTCGCTTTCCCGCAGTGCGGCCTCGGCCCGCCGCCGCTCGGTGACATCCTGCAGGGTTTCGATGGCCCCGACAATCTTGCCGTCGGCATTGCGGATGGCCGCCGCGGTAAAGAACAGCCAGCGGCCACCATCGAAATCGGGGAAAAAGTCTTCTGCCTCGTAAGCATCATCGAGCAACACCGACGGCCGGAATTTTCCGTCGTAATAGCGTTCGAACTCGGCGACCCCCGCCCCATCGACGACCAGATCGGCGAGCAACGGCCGGGGAACATCGTAAAACGCCCGCCACTGCTCGCTGCGGCCCAGCATGTGCTCGGCATCTACACCAGTCAGCATGGCACAAGCCCGATTCCAGTGGGTCACCCGATGATCGGCATCGATGACGATGGTAGCGACCGGATTGCCCTCGACCAACTGCTTCAGGGCAATCATGTTGCCTTCTGTTGTACGCGGCATGGGAGTCCGCCTTCTCTGTCAGGTAGAATTTGTTTTCTGCTTCTCGACAATATGGCGCATCCAGCCGCGCCTGACAATCCACCCTCGCCTCCCGCCGTGAAAAAAGCCGATATCGAGCAGTTCTACAGCCGCCTGCGCGACGCCAACCCGGCGCCGACGACCGACCTGCACTACGCCACCCCCTTTCAGTTGCTGATTGCCGTCATCCTGTCGGCCCAAGCGACGGATGTCGGCGTAAACAAGGCGACGGCCCGACTTTTTCCCGTCGCACCGACGCCGGCCAGCATGCTGGCCCTGGGCGAAGAGGGCCTGACCGACTATATCAAGACCATCGGCCTGTTTCGGACCAAGGCAAAAAACGTAATCGCCACCTGCCGCCAGTTGCTCGACCTTCACGATGGCGAGGTTCCCGATGATCGCGCCAGCCTCGAAGCCCTGCCCGGCGTCGGGCGCAAGACCGCCAATGTCGTCCTCAACACGGCCTTTGGCCATCCGACCATCGCCGTCGACACGCACATTTTCCGTCTCGGCAACCGCACCGGACTGGCTCCGGGAAAAACGGTCGAGGAGGTCGAAAAAAAGCTGCTGCGGGTCACCCCGGAAGTATTCAAAAAGGGTGCCCACCACTGGCTCATCCTGCACGGCCGATACATTTGCAAAGCCCGCCAGCCGGATTGCGGACGCTGCATTGTGCTCGACCTGTGCAACTACCGAAGCAAGTCGGTATGAAAGTCGCCAGCGGCCTCGTTGCCGGCCAGCGCGCTGATGCCGAACTGGCTGGCGCCGCCGTCGAAGCCGCCCTGGCATCTGCCGGGCTGAGCCGTGCCGACAATGTCATCCTCTTTCTGAGTCGCGAATTCAGCCGCCAGCCCCAACCGGCCGTACTCGCAGCCGCCCGCGCCGCCGGCTGTCTGGCCGTCTGCGGCTGTACGGCGAACGGACTGTTCACCGAGCGCGGTTGGCAACTCGACCAGCCAGCCGCCGCCGCTCTGGTTTTTGCCACCGAAGGCACATCGCTGACCAGCGCTGATTCACCCTTGCTCTCCTTCAGCGGACATGGCCGACTGCCCTTCGAATGGCATCAGGGAAAAGCACGCGTCGGCCTGATCGACACGGACGCAGCCGCCTGGTCGCATGGCCGGAACAGCGACAACGGCTGCGCCGAATTTCGTCTGCCCGGTCTGCACGGACGTCTGATCCGCTCATCCGGGCTGCGTCCGCTGGGTGAGCCACTTCCGGTTGAGCAGCGTAGTGGCTACGAGTTACGCCGCCTGGGTGGCCACAGCGCCCTCGACAGCCTGCGCCGCGTCCTCCCGGCAGAATGGCGCGAACGCCTGCCACTTCACCTGTTAAGCGTGCTGCGTCAGGCGGATGCCCCGGGCATTGCCCTCCTGTCGGCCAATGCCGATGGCTCCCTGACCCTGGCTGAAGCACTGAGCGAGGGTGAATTGATTACCTGGGCCATCCGCCAGCCGCTGGGCGCCGAACAGGAAATCCGTCAGGCACTGTCCACCGCCTTGGATCAAAGCCAAAAACCGGACTTCGCCCTGATGTTTTCCTGCATCGGTCGCGGCCCGCTTTTTTACGGCAACGACGACCGAGACCTCGTCGCCTTCCGCGACACTTTCCCCGACACACCGCTGCTCGGCGCCTATGGCACCGGGCAAATCGCCCCGCTGGCCGGGCACAATGAATTATTCAACAACACCGCCCTCACCTTACTGTTTGAAAGCGCACATGTTTAATCCCTCCCGCGAGCAGGTCCGCCTCTTTTTTTGCGACGCCTGGAAAAAGCACGTCGACCGCCTGCCGCTGGTTGGTGCCGAAGTCACCGCTGCTGACATTGCCGCCCGTCACCCGGAATATCAGTCGCTGCTCAGCGACCCGCAAGCTGCCGTAGACAAGGAATGGACGCCGGAAGGCGGAGCCATGAATCCCTTTCTCCACCTCTCCCTGCACCTCGCCATCCACGAACAGGTCAGCATCGATCAGCCACCCGGCATCCGCATGGCCTTCGAGCAACTGCGTGCCCGCATGGACCCGCACGATGCCGAGCATGTGCTGATCGACTGTCTGGGGGAAACCATCTGGCGCGCCCAGCGCGAAGGTAAGCCGATGGATGCGATGGCCTATGTAGACGCGGTGAAGCGCAAGTCGACCTTGATTTTTTAGGCGACAGTCGCCTGTAACAATCGACCTAAAGCCGGGGCTTACCCCTCGTCAGAGGGCGGCACCACCTTGATCACTTCATCCAGCGACGTGATCCCCTGAGCGACCTTCAGCGCCCCCGAGATACGCAAGGGCCGCATGCCTTCGCGGAAGGCCTGTTCGCGCAGCTTGGGGATCTCGGTAAGCGGTTTGATCTGGCGACGGATTTCGGGCGAATTGACTAGCAGTTCATAGACACCAACGCGACCGGTGTACCCGGTCATCCGGCACTCCAGACAACCCACCGGATGCCAGATCTGGGTAGGCTCGGCAGATTTCCACGGGGCAACCAGCGTCCGCCAGGCAGACCGCTGATCCTCGCGCATCGGGGCGGCTTTCTTGCAATGCGGACAAAGCGTACGAACCAGTCGCTGGGCCATGACGCCGAGCAGGGTCGAGTTGATCAGGTAGGCCGGCACGCCAAGGTCAAGCAGGCGGGTGATCGCCGAGGGGGCATCATTGGTATGCAGGGTCGACAGCACGAGGTGGCCAGTGAGCGCTGCCTGAATGGCCATTTCGGCCGTTTCCAGATCACGGATTTCGCCAATCATGACGATATCCGGGTCCTGCCGCATGAGGGCGCGCACGCCCTCCGAGAAGCCGAGTTCGATACCTGACTGGACCTGCATCTGGTTGAATGCCGCCTCGACCATTTCGATCGGGTCTTCGATGGTGCAGACATTCACTTCTGGCGTCGCCAGTTGCTTGAGCGTCGTGTAGAGCGTCGTCGTCTTGCCCGAACCGGTCGGACCGGTGACCAGGATGATACCGTTGGGCAAAGCCGTCATCTGCTTCCAGCGATTCTGATCATCATCAGAGAAGCCGAGCGAACGAAAATCGCGGACCAACACTTCCGGGTCGAAAATCCGCATCACCAGCTTTTCACCGAAAGCCGTCGGCAAGGTCGACAGGCGCAGCTCAACCTCCTGCCCGGCTGGTGTTCGCGTCTTGATCCGGCCATCCTGCGGGCGGCGCTTTTCGATCACATCCATGCGTCCGAGCAACTTGATGCGGCTGGTCATGGCGTTCATGACCGCCATTGGAATCTGGTAAACCTGATGCAGTACACCATCGATCCGGAAGCGGACAATGCCGAGATCGCGCCGTGGCTCGATGTGGATGTCGGAAGCACGCTGATCGAAGGCGTATTGCCACAGCCAGTCCACAATATGAACAATATGCTGGTCATTGGCGTCGAACTGCTTATTGACCTTGCCCAGTTCGACCAGTTGCTCGAAGCTCGACAGACCGGCATTGACCTCGCCCTTGGCAGCGGCCTTCTTGACCGACTTGGCAAGATTGAAAAACTCGACCAGATAGCGGCTGATGTCCTCCGGATTGGCCATCACCCGGCGAATCTGCTTGCGCAGGATGTTCTGCAACTCCTCGACCCATTCGCGGACGAAAGGCTCGGCCGTAGCGATGACGATCTCACGGGTCGTCACCTGCACCGGCAGGATGCCGAAGCGGGCTGCATAGGCGCTCGACATGACCTCGGCGACACCGGTGAAATCGATCTTGAGCGGATCGATGTGCTGGTAGTCGAGGCCGGTCCGGTTGGCCAGCCATTCGGTCAGCACCTCCAGCGTCAACAGGCGGGTGGGCGGCTGGGGATGACGCCATTTTTGATCGGCGATGACGATCAGGGGATGAATCTTGCCCCCATGCAGGCGCCGCTCGGTCTTGAGCAGGTCAGCCGCCTCCTGGCCGACCAGTCCGTCCGCCACCATCCAGTCGAGCACTTCACTCAGTGCCAGGCGATGTTCGCCGATATTCTTGTCACTCATGCGCGGCAATATAGCATGCAGCCGGTAAGCATTTGTAACTGACAAGGCATCCGGTTGCACTCCTTTACAACTTGCCGCTCCGCTCGCCGTGATGCTGCCTAAAATGAAGCTGACACAACTGACAAGGAGCTAAAAATGAAAACCCGCCTGATGATGATTGCCAGTGCCTTGATGGCTTCCCTGATTTGTCTTCCGGCCAGTGCTCAGCCCGGCCCGGGCATGGGTGGCATGGATTCCGGTATGGGGCCTGGCATGGGTCCCGGTATGGCCCAGGGTGGCGGCCCCGGTGCTCGCCCGCCGCGCGATTGCAGCAAGGCGCCCGACCCCGCCGCCTGTAATGCCCACCGGGCCGCTCGCGATAAGGCGCATGAAGCCTGCAAAGATAGCGTCGGCCCGCTACGCAAGCAATGCATGCAGGATCAGATGCAGAATTTTGATTGTGCCAAGTCCGGCAACCCGCAGCAATGCGAGTCCCGCAAGACTGCCTACAAGGAATGTCAGGGCCAGACCGGCCCAGCTTTCCGCCAGTGTGTGCACCAGAAAATGCCGCCCGTCGATTGCACCAAGGCACCGAACCAGGCCCGTTGCGAGCGCCATCAGCAAGCCCGCGAGGCCTGCAAGGACAAGCTTGGCCCCGACCACAAAACCTGCCTGCGTGAGCAGTTCAAGAACAAATAAGGTGTGCGGATACGGTAAGACCGGCATTCATCAGCCGGTTTCCAGAACGGGAAAGGCACCAATCCGGTGCCTTTCCCGTTTGGGTTAGCCCGCCCACAAGCCGGTCGCCACCCCGCAAAGCACCCAATTATTCCGCCAAGGCGGGAACCTCCAGCCACTTCATGACGCTCGACAGCAGCGTTTCCGACTCGACCGGTCGGCCAATGAAGTCATCCATGCCAGCCGCCCGGCAGAGCATTTCAATGTCGAGAGAAACATTGGCCGTCAGCGCCACAATCGGCACCGAGGGATTAGCCGATGCCTGCCGTATCAGCCGCGTCGCCTCCAAACCATCCATCCCGGCCATCTGCACATCCATCAGGATCAGGTCATAGCGTTTCTGCCCGGCCATGTCGACGGCCTTGGCACCATCGTTGGCAACATCGACGACCAGTCCGGCCTCTTCAAGCAGGCCGCGAGTGATGTCCTGATTATCAGGTTCGTCTTCGACGACCAGTACGCAGGCACCGGCGTGACCAGCTTTCAACTGGGCCCGCGTCGTCGGTGGTGCCGAGATGGTTGGCGTTGCGACAACATCGCTGCGCGGCAGGCGAATCGTGAACCAGAAGGTGCTACCCACCCCGATCTCGCTCACCACGCCAATCTCGCCACGCATCATATGAACTAGGCGCTTGCTGATGGCCAGCCCCAGTCCGCTGCCACCAAATTTTCGGGCAAGCGAACCATCAAGCTGTTCGAAGGCATTGAACAGCCGGGCCTGATTTTCTGCCGCTATACCGATCCCGGTATCCGCCACCTCGAAACGCAATTGAATGCCGCTTGGGGTCTCGTCGATGCGTTGGACACGGAGGGACACCCTGCCTTTATCGGTAAATTTAATGGCATTTCCGATCAGGTTGGTGAGTATCTGCCCGAGGCGTTGCGGGTCGCCCTGCAGCGACTGATGGGCCACCTCTGGCGAAATATCGATGTGCAATTCGAGATGCTTGCCAAGTGCCAGGCCGTGCATCAGGTCACTGACATTGCCGATTACATCCGCCAGCGCGAATTCGTTCATTTCGAGCTTGAGCCGTTCGGCTTCGATACGCGAAAGATCGAGAACATCCTTGATGATGGCCAGCAGATTGTTGGCCGCCTTTCTGGCCTTGTTCAAGTAGTCGATCTGCTTGGCGTCGGTAGCCTGGCGCTGGGCCAGTTCGGTCATACCCAGGATGCCATTGAGCGGCGTACGCAGTTCGTGACTCATGGTCGCCAAAAATGTCGATTTCGCCCGGTTGGCGGCTTCTGCAGCCTCCTTCGCCAGCAACAGGGCCATCGTCCGTTCGCTGACCATGGCTTCAAGATGATCGCGGTGCTGTCTCACCTCATCTTCGGCTTGCTTTCTGGCTGTCAGGTCGAGGCCAAAGGCCCAGTTCTGCTCGCCGATGCTGACGAAGCGCCAGATGATGTTCTTCTTTTCGCCACTTCGGGCAGTGACCACCACTTCCATCGGTTCGATCTCGCTCTTGCTCTCGATCGCCTCAGCCACCCGGCGCTGCCACTCATCCCTCACCTCCTGACGGTAAGCGGGGTCGGGGTAGGCCTTCGGCCACCATGCGGCAATCGAAGGAATGTCCGATATCGTGTAGCCGAACAATCTGGTAAAGGCCGGATTGATGTAGGCGGCTTCCTGCTCAAGACCGGCGGACATGTAGATGGCTAACGGGGATGTATCGCAAATGGCATGAAACAGCTTTTCGTTCTGACTCAATTGAAGTTCGGTTTCCTTGCGCTTGCTAATGTCGGTATGAGTGCCGATCATGCGTAGCGGCTTTCCATCGTCACTCCGGCTAACCACGATGCCCCGGTCGAGTATCCACTTGTAGCTGCCATCCTTGCACTGCACACGATGTTCGCTGCGGTAGCCTGTCGTTTTGTCGGCCAGGTAGGCTTCGACCAAGGCAATAGTCTCAGCCTTGTCTTCAGGATGAACGCGCATCTCCCATTCATCGAGGCCATTACCGATTTCATCATCGGCAAAACCGAGCATTGCCTTCCATTGATGTGAGAAAAATACCGTGTTGTCGGTCAGATTCCAGTCCCAGACGGCGCTACCTGATCCTTCCAGGGCAAATTTCAAGCGGAACTCAGCCTCGCTCAGTTGCGCGGTTCTCTCGATGACCCGCGCCTCCAGTTCTGCCTCTTTCTGGCTGATCTCGCGGAACAGAAGATCCATCGGATCGCGGAAGGCGGTGACGATGACGGCCTTGTACATCAGGTAGAAGGTACCGATCTTGAGCAGGTGTCCAATCTGATTAAAGGCGTCGCTCATCGAATCGGAGAAATACAGGGTAAAGCAGAGTTCCATGCCGATCATCAAGATGGCCGAACCCGAGAGCAGTCGATAGACGTTCGACGTGAAATACTGCCGGCGCCAATAGAGCAAGGCGATATTGCCGAGCATGATGCTGCAGATGATGTACTCGCTGAATACCTTGAAATCGGTCAGTCCCTGCCCGGCCACAAAGCAGACCGGGAAGTTCTTGTAATAGAAAATCGAGGCCACCAGCCAGGCGGTCACCAGGGAATATCCCGCCATTGACCAATGCAAATTGACACGCCGGTTGGACCCCAGCAGGCTCAAGCCGATGAGCATGCTGATCGATTCAAGGTACCGCGCGGCAATCCACAACTGCGGGGCGTAATAGTCGTAATCCTTGAATACCGGCATGCCTTTGTAGGCCAGGGTATGCAGAATGTCGATAAAGCCGACAAACAGATAGCTGATGCCGATAAACAGAACGTACTGGTTGCGAACCGTTCCCCAGCAATTGATGGCAATGATGGCAATGGTTCCAGCGATTAAAACGCTGAACAATTCGGCTGCGGCGTGAAACAACAGGTAGTTGTAATAACTGGCCAGGTGAGTGCCAAATAGAAGCACCACAACGACCAGCCCCTCGCCAGGGGTAATTCCTAAAAAATGGTTGTTGCGATCTGGCCGATCATTGGCAGATGCGGAAAACATTGGTCGCCCCCATTGATAAAAACTGACCGGCCAATTTTTTTGACCTGAAATTGTGCCGACCCGTCTAGTTCATTCTAGCCTTATATCCATGCGTAAATTGTGGTTAATTGCTCTCTCTTTGTTCTGGATCAAATCTGCGGTCAGAGGCACTATCGGCGGCGCAAGGGTTTGAGCAGGTCCGACAGCCCGTTGTGATCGATTTCCTGCATCAGCGCCAGCAAGCGACCGATCTCTCCCGGCGGGAAGCCTTCACGGGCAAACCAGTTGAGGTAATTGCCGGGCAGATCGGCGATCAGCGTCCCCTTGTGCTTGCCAAAAGGCATGCTGCGTGTGACGAGCAAGAGAAGATCTTCAGGATTCATCGAAGGCAGTGTCAAAGCGAATCGTTAAGTGGGCCGAAACTCAGCCGTGGCCGATCATCCACAAGGCGGTTGCCAGCAGCATGAAGGCGAACGCGACACGCAGATGGCGCTCGGGCAGGCGATGCGCCAGACGTACCCCGTGCGAAATGGTCAAGGCTCCGCCCAGTGCGAAAAGCACGCCCATTTTCCAGTCCACCAGTCCGGCATTGGCAAAGGTCATCAAGGCGACGATGGAACTGGGCATGACCAGGGCGATGGCAAACCCCTGGGCCATCACCTGGGTCTGCCGGAAAACGCTGACCAGGATGGGCGGCGTAATGATGCCGCCGCCGATACTGATGAGGCCCTGACAGGCACCGCCAATCAGGCCGACCAGCGGAATCAGCCGCTCCGGCAGGGTGAACGACCAGCGCGAACGGCCTGCCCGCAAGGACCACAGGCTTTGGATCGCGAGCCAGAGCAGAAACGCACCGAAATAGCGGCGCAAATCACTTGAAGCCAGGCCGCTGGCATAGATGGCCGTGAGCGACGTTGCCGTCACAGCGCACAGCACCAGCAAGGCGGTACGCAGTTTCGGCAAAGGCTGGCGCTGGCAGTAGCGCCACAGCGCAATGCTCAGGTTCGGCACCATCATGACCAGCGCCGTTCCCTGGGCCAGCTTTTGATCCATGCCGAACAGGCCGGTCATTACCGGAATGGCGATGATGCCGCCGCCAATGCCGAAAACCCCGCCGGCAAAGCCCAGGGCAGCGCCGATGAGCAAGGGGACAAGAATACTCAGGGCAAGGATCATGGCTGGTCGAGGAATAAATGGCGGGGCATACCGGCGTGGTCGCGCAACTCGCGATCAGCGCCCGGCACGCCAGAGTGGGAACAGCCCTAATAAACCAAGCAAGGGGCCGGGCAAGAGCAGCCAGGCGATGTTCATGCCCCAGTCGCCGATCCACGCCGTGCCAAGCTGGATGGAGAACATGGTGATGGCAAAACCGACCGAATTTTGAAATGCCAGTGCGCTACCGACAATTTCGGGGGCGCAGGCACGCGCTGACAGTGCGGAAAAGTGCGGCGAATCAGCGACGACAGTAGCCCCCCAGAGCAGCAGCAAGGTAATTTTTGCCACGGCCGGCCACTCGCCACTCAAGGGAAACAGCGCGCAACAGAGGGCCGAACCGGCCAAGGCTGTCGCTGCCACGCGCGAACTACCGATGCGCTGACTCCACCAACCCCCACACAGGCAGCCAAGGGCACCGATGCCGATGACCGCGAAGGCGAGGCCAGACAGTTGTCGGCTCCCCGCCTCGGCCAGGCCGCTCAGAATGATCAGCGCCGGCGTCAGCGTCCAGAAGGCGTAAAGCTCCCATTGATGGCCGAAATAACCGAAGGCGGAAGCACGAAACTCGCGGACGGAGAAAGCGTAGAAAACCCGCCCCAAACGCAACGGCGGCGCATCGTGCCGACGTTTCAAATGCGGCCCGTCACCCAGGCGGAAGATGAGCCCGGCGGCCAGTAAGGCAAGACCGGACGACACCAGCATGGTGGCCGGCCATGACCAGCCCGCCCCAGCCAGACGAATGCCATGCGGCAAGGCCGTACCCAGGGTCAACATGCCAACCAGTTGGGCCAGCGCAGCACCGGCCCGCTCGGGTACCCAGCTGACGACCAGCTTCATGCCCAGCGGGTAGACCCCTGCCAGACAAAAGCCGACGGCAAAACGCAGCGGAATGGCTGACCCCATGCCATCGGCCAGCAATGCGAAGGCCGCATTACAGAGGGCACCAAGGATGGCGCAAACGGCAAAGATCCGGCTCGCCGCGAAGCGGTCAGCCAGGCCAGAGACGGCAAAAGTCATCGTACCGAGTATGAAGCCGAGCTGGACGGCATTGGTCAGTGTGCCGATGTCGGCCGGCCCGATGCCCCAGGCGCGAATCAGGTCGTCGGCAGCACTGTTGGCGGAGAACCACAGCGAGGTGCCGAAAAGCTGGGCGATGACGATGACGAGGACGGGGTTGTGCATCAGATGTTCAAAAAAGGCGGAATAGCCGCCAGCTTATCGTCAATTTTAAAATGTGCACGAGAAAGCGGTCAGGCCGCCTCTGGTCTGCCGCCGCACCCCGACGAAACGCCGGGCCTTCCGTTAAAATCGTCGCTCCTCAGGCTCTCTGCCGACACATGTCCAAACCCGTCTCACCCAACTATCTGGCCGGTTATCCGGCGCATCTGACAGACTCGGTATGGCGACTGATCGAACAGGGTCAGCTCGGCAAGGTGCTGCGCCAGAAATATCCGGAGGCCCATCAGGTACGCACCGACAAGGCCCTCTACGATTACGTCCAGGCGATTAAGGCCGACTATCTGCGCAATGCGCCGCAACCGAACAAGGTGGCTTTTGACGGCAAGTTGCAGACCTTGCAGAAAGCGCTCGGAATTCACAGCCGGATCGCCCGCGTTCAGGGAGGCAAGCTCAGGACCAAACGCGAAATTCATGTCGCCAGCGTTTTTCGCGACATGCCAGCCGAGTTCCTGCGCATGATCGTCGTCCATGAACTTGCCCACCTGAAAGAGCCCGAGCACGACAAGGCCTTCTATCAGTTGTGCCAGCACATGGAGACAAATTACTTCCAGCTTGAATTCGACCTGCGTGCCTATCTCTGCCATCTCGCCGCCGGTGGCCCGCCCTTGTGGCAGGCTGACCAGATGGGTCTGCCTGCCGCTTAGTTGGTCAGTATCCGAACCTTGACGGTCTTGCCCTTGACCTTGCCGGCCGACAGTTTACGCACCGTCTCCTTGGCGACGCCCCGCACCACGGCAACGTAGGTACTCTGATCGGTCACCGTGATCTTGCCGACCTGCTCGCGGGTCAGTCCGGCCTCGCCGGCCAGCGCGCCCATGACGTCGCCGGGGCGGATCTTGTCCTTGCGCCCGCCCAGCATCAACAAGGTGGACATCGGTGGGACCAGCGGTGATTCATCGGTGACTTGGACGGAATTCAAGTCGAGAATGTCGAGCTTGCAATTCATCATCTCGGCGATAGTCGCCACCCGGCGGCGGTCGCCCGAACTGCACAGGCTGAGCGCCCAGCCCTCCTCGTCACCACGACCAGTACGACCGATGCGATGGATATGGATTTCCGGGTCGGGTGTCACGTCGACATTAATCACCGCTTCAAGCTGGTCGATATCGAGTCCGCGCGCCGCCACATCGGTCGCGACGAGGACGGAGCAACTGCGGTTGGCGAACTGGATCAGTACCTGATCGCGTTCGCGCTGTTCCAGATCACCATTCAGCGTCAGGGCATGAATGCCCGCATGGCGAAGAACATTCACGAGGTCGCGGCACTGCTGCTTGGTATTGCAGAAGGCGAGCGTGCTGACCGGTCGATAATGCTTGAGCAGGCGCACGACGGCATCGAGACGCTCTTCGTTTTTGACCTCGTAGAAACGCTGACGAATCTTCGTTTCTTCATGCTGCTCAAGCAGTTTGACCTCCTTGGGCTGGCGCAGGAACTGTCTGGCCAGCTGGGCAATACCATCCGGATAGGTAGCCGAGAACAACAGGGTCTGGCGTTTCGCCGGGCAGCGTTTGGCGACGTAGGCGATATCGTCGTGGAAGCCCATGTCGAGCATGCGGTCAGCTTCATCGAGGACCAAGGTGGTCAGTTCGTCGAGCTTGAGGTAGCCGCGCTCCATGTGATCCATGATGCGACCGGGCGTGCCGACGACAATGTGTACGCCGTTTTCGAGGCTGTTGGCCTGATTGCGCAGGGTCGAGCCACCGACCAGCGATAGGACCTTGATGTTCTCTTCAAAGCGGGCGAGGCGGCGGATTTCCTGCGTCACCTGATCGGCCAGTTCGCGCGTCGGGCAAAGTACCATGGCCTGCACCGCAAAATGACTGGTATTCAGGCGATTGAGCAGTGCCATGCCGAAGGCGGCGGTCTTGCCGCTACCCGTCTTGGCCTGGGCAATCAGATCGTCGCCAGCCAGGGCCAGCGGCAGGCTGGCCGCCTGAATCGGCGTCATGTTCAGGTATTCAAGCTGGGCCAGATTGGCCAGCATGGCAGCCGACAAGGGCAGTGTATCGAAGGCCAGACTGGCCGCAGTCACCTCGCTCATGCGCCGCTCAAACCTTGCGCTTGCGGGCCGGCATTGGCTTGCGCTGACGCTGGCCCGGCTTATGGACTTCCGCTTCCGGCTTCGGCTTGGGCACCAGCAGGTTCTTCGCTGTCGTCTTCTCAGAGGCGCGATGGGCCTGAATAGCCTTGGTCACATCGGCCGCCACCAGGGTGATGGCCGCATGCTCGCCCTTGACGTTGTAGACCGAGAGGCGGTCCTTGATGGCGAACAGACGCTCCGGGGTCTCCGCTTTACGCGGCAGGCCGGTAACGATTTCCTGTGCGGCAGGCGTCAGCACGAAGCCTTCGCCCTCGGCCTTGATCAGGCCATGCTTGGCCAGACGATCAAAGGCCTCGACCAGCTTGGCCTCGTTGGGAATATTGTTCTGTAACAGATCAGCCGCCGAGACGATGTCGACCAACTCGGCCGGCCGCCGCTTGGAAGAAAGCGCAATGGCGAGGATGAGGAGGGAGTCAACGTCGTGAACTGGGTGCATCGCAATACCTTTGAAGAGCAGTGGAATGAGAAACGGCGGGGAGTCAGCGGGGCTAAGGCCGGATAAGCAGGCAGCCGGGAATCGGTTTCTCGCAAGGGCGCTAGTGTACCCGGTTTGCCCGGTCGGGCGGCGCCAAACCTGACCCGGGATGCCTTGGTCAACGGGAAATTCATCAGAATTTCCACTCGAAAAAAATGGCCGCCCAAGGGCGACCATTTTTATGGTCGTGAAAACGCTAAGCAGTTACTTGCCGGACAGCGCCATCATCAGGTCGTTGATACGCTTGACGAAACCGGCCGGATCGTCGAGCTGGCCGCCTTCGGCCAGGGTCGCCTGCTCGAAGAGCAAAGCCGCCCAATCATCGAAACGATTTTCCTCGTATTTGAGGCGCATCACCGCCGGGTGCTGCGGGTTGATTTCAAGAATCGGCTTCGAGTTCGGCATCGGTTGGCCGGCAGCCTTCATCAGACGGGCCAGGTTGCCGGACGGATCGTGCTCGTCGGAGACCAGACAGGATGGGGAATCGGTCAGGCGATAGGTGACGCGAACATCCTTCACCTTGTCGCCGAGCGAAGCCTTCACCTTCTCGAGCAGGTCCTTGTACTCATCGGCCGCCTTTTCGGCTTCCTGCTTTTCGGCCTCATCTTCGAGCTTGCCGAGATCTAGACCGCCCTTGGCGACAGATTGCAGGTGCTTGCCATCGAATTCGGTAAGGTGACCGACCACCCACTCATCTACCCGGTCAGACAGCAACAAGACTTCAAGGCCTTTCTTGCGGAAGATTTCAAGGTGCGGGCTGTTCTTCGCGGCGTTGAAGGTGTCGGCGGTGACGAAATAAATCTTCTCCTGACCTTCCTTCATGCGGCCGATATAGTCAGCCAGCGATACATTCTGCTCCGGGGTGTCGTTGTGCGTCGAGGCAAAACGAATCAGGCCAGCGATCTTTTCCTTGTTGGCATGATCTTCGCCGACGCCTTCCTTGAGAACAGTACCGAAAGCCGTCCAGAACTGGGCGTATTTTTCCTTGTCGTTCTCGGCCAGGTCTTCCAGCATGCCGAGCACTTTGCGCGTGCAGCCGCTGCGGATGCCGTCGATATCCTTGCTCTGCTGGAGGATTTCACGCGAGACGTTGAGCGGCAGGTCGGAGGAATCAACTACCCCGCGCACGAAGCGCATGTAGAGTGGCATCAGCTGCTCGGCATCGTCCATGATGAAGACACGACGGACGTAGAGCTTGATACCGTGGCGGGCATTGCGGTCCCACAAGTCGAAAGGAGCACGGGCCGGGATGTAGAGCAGCTGCGTGTATTCCTGCTTGCCTTCGACACGGGCATGGGTCCACGCCAGCGGATCTTCGAAGTCGTGGGCAACGTGCTTGTAGAACTCCTTGTACTGGTCATCGCTAATGTCCGACTTGGAACGGACCCACAGTGCATTGGCCTGGTTGACCGTCTCGTCTTCCTCGGTCGCGACCTGCTCACCGTCCTTCCAGTCTTCCTTCTTCATCACGATGGGCAGGGTGATGTGATCGGAGTACTTGCGGATGATCGACTTGAGTTTCCAGCCACCGAGGAACTCATCCTCACCATCACGCAAATGCAGCGTGACATCGGTGCCACGGCTGGCCTTTTCGACCATCTCGACGGTGTAATCGCCCTCGCCGCCGGATTCCCAGCAGACGGCCTGGTTGGACTCAAGGCCGGCACGGCGGGAAACGACTGTGACCTTGTCGGCGATAATGAAGGAGGAGTAAAACCCGACGCCGAACTGGCCGATCAGGTGGGCATCCTTGGCCTGGTCGCCGGTCAGCGCCGAGAAAAACTCCTTGGTGCCAGACTTGGCAATGGTACCCAGATGCTCGACGGCTTCGTCACGGCTCAAACCAATGCCGTTATCGGAAATGGTGATGGTCCGCGCTTCCTTGTTGAAGGCAATGCGAATTTTCAGGTCGGCATCGTCGCCGTAAAGCGCGCTGTTGTTCAGCGCCTCGAAACGCAGCTTGTCGCACGCGTCGGAAGCATTCGAAACGAGCTCACGCAGAAAAATCTCCTTATTGCTGTACAAGGAATGGATCATCAGTTGCAGCAATTGCTTTACTTCGGTCTGGAAACCCAGGGTCTCGCGGTTTTGCGTAGCGTTCGCAGTAGCGGACTCAGACATGCTTGAAACTCCCAATGAAACGAAATGTGTTTCAGGAGATGGGGGCGTCACCGCTTATTTCAAGTGCCAAGTTGGTCACCGTCCAGATTGCCTGACCGCAAAGCAAAAACCCCTGATAGATTTTTCTATCAGGGGTTTTTATGGGGAGTCTGGCGTTGACCTACTTTCGCGAGCGGAAGCTCACTATCATTGGCGCGTTTCTGTTTCACGGTCCTGTTCGGGAAGGGAAGGGGTGGTACCAGAAGGCTATTGACGCCAGACGTAACTTGTATGCATGCCGGTTTTGATGTCGTCATGCGCAAAATGGGGAAGGTTGTTTTGTTGTGACTGCGGATATGAGTTACATGCAGTGTATTACAAGGTTATAGGATCAAGCCACACGGGCAATTAGTATCAGTTAGCTTAACGCATTACTGCGCTTCCACACCTGACCTATCAACGTCGTGGTCTTCGACGACCCTTTAGGGAGTTCAAGACTCCGGGAAATCTTATCTTAAGGCGAGTTTCACGCTTAGATGCTTTCAGCGTTTATCTCTTCCGAACATAGCTACCCGGCGATACGACTGGCGTCATAACCGGTACACCAGAGGTTCGTCCACTCCGGTCCTCTCGTACTAGGAGCAGCCCCCTTCAAATTTCCAGCGCCCACGGCAGATAGGGACCAAACTGTCTCACGACGTTTTAAACCCAGCTCACGTACCTCTTTAAATGGCGAACAGCCATACCCTTGGGACCGGCTACAGCCCCAGGATGAGATGAGCCGACATCGAGGTGCCAAACACCGCCGTCGATATGAACTCTTGGGC